>NZ_BOMI01000063.1 GCF_016862115.1 Paractinoplanes deccanensis | reverse complement strand
GTTGCCCGACGGCCCGACGGCCCGACGGCCCGACGGCCCGACGGCCCGACGGCCCGACGTCGTCGCGTCTGAGGCCGGCCGGGCCGTCGATGCGCGGGGCCGTGCCCGTAGGTGCATTCTTCGCGATCCTCCCTTTCCCGCAGCCCTTCACCGGGGATTGTCTTGTCTTCCACGCCCTCCGGAGCAAGCGAGGCAGATCACTTGCTGATGTGTCAGCAAAGTTTTAGCTTTGCTGACGTGTCAGGAAGATTGAGTGCCGCGGAGCGGCGCGTGTGGCAGAACTTCGTCGTGCTGAGCGAGGTCGTGCGGAGGGAGGTGGGCCGGGACCTGTGGGCGGACGCGCAGCTCTCGGACGCCGACTTCACCGTGCTGGCCCAGCTCGCCGCGGCCCCCGACGGGACGATGCGGTCCACCGGGTGCGCGCGGGCGCTCGGCTGGGACACCGGTCGCTTCTCGCACCAGCTGCGCCGCATGGAGGAGCGCGGCCTGGTGCGCCGCGGCCGCGGCGAGGCCGGCGACGGCCGCGCCGCCGTCGTGGCCCTGACCGACGAGGGCCGCACCGCCTACCGCAAGGCGCTCGGGCCGCACATGCGCTCGGCGAAGAGCTGGTTCCTCGACGGCCTCGACCCCGGCCAGCTCGACCATCTCGACACCCTCCTGCAGACCTTGCTCGACCACGTACACCAGAAAGCGGAGCGCAACGCATGAGCACAACCACCGTGGAGACGCCCGCCTGGGCCGCCTCCGACACCGACCTCACCGGCAAGACGGTCCTCGTCATCGGCGGCGCCGGAGGCGTCGGCGAGGGAGTCACCCGCGCCCTGCTCGACCGCGGCGCGACCGTGGTCGTCACCTCACGGCGGCCGGGCACGCTGGACGACTTCGCCGCCCGAGTGGGCGACCCGCGCCTGCACGGCGAGACCCTTGACCTGCTCGATCCGGCGCTCGCCCAGCGGGCGGCCGAGCTGAACGACACCTACGGCCCGTTCGACGGCGTGGTGGTGAGCGTCGCCGACTGGGGACGGCAGGGACGCAAGCCGCTGCTCACCCTCACCGACGCCGAGTGGGACGAGCTGATCGTCCAGAACCAGACCACGATCTTCCGCGCCTACCGCGCGTTCCTTCCGACGCTGACGCCGCACGGCATGATCGCGCAGCTGAACGGGCTCAGCGCCGACCTGCCGTTCCCCGGCGCCGGCGGCGTCGCCTTGACCGCGGCCGCCACGAAGTCGATGACCAGAACCATCGCCGCCGAGCTCGGCCGGCGCGGTCCCCGCGTCTACGAGGTGATCCTCGGCGTCATCCGCACCCGCGCGCGTCAGCTCGCCGGCGTCGACGACGAGCGCTGGATTCCCGCAGCTCACGTCGGCGCGCACATCGCCGACCTGGTCGCCGGCACCAGCCCGCTCGTGGGCGACGACCTGCACTACTTCGTGGACCTGGTCGAAGGCCCCCGCCCGTCCGGCGCCGGCTCTGTCGAAGGAGCTTGACGATGCTCGAGATCGTCCGGCCCGGAGACCGCCACTACGCGGCGGTCCGGGATGTCTACACGGCCACCGGAAGGCCGGCCGCCGTGGCCCGGCCGTCGTCGACCGCCGAGGTGGTCGAGGCGTTGCGTCTCGCCCGCGAGGCCGGCGGCCCGCTGTCGGTCCGCAGCGGCGGTCACGGCATCAGCAGCATCGCGACCAACGCCGGCGGCACCGTCGTCGACCTGAGCCGCCTGAACGCCGTCGAGCGCCTCGACGGGAACATGGTGCGGGTCGGCCCGGGAGCACGATGGGGCGACGTCGCGGCGGCCCTGCACCCCTGGGGTCTCGCCATCAGCTCCGGCGACTCGGGCGATGTGGGCGTCGGCGGCCTCGCCACCACCGGCGGCATCGGCCTCATGGGCCGGGCGCACGGCCTCACCATCGACCACTTGGTAGCGGCCGAGCTCGTCACCGCCGACGGCATGGTCCGGCGCATCGACGCGGACCACGACCCAGAGCTGTTCTGGGCGGTACGCGGCGCCGGCGCCAACATCGGCATCGCCACGTCGTTCGAGTTCCGCGCCGATCCGGTGCCGGTGGTCGGGCACGCCACGCTCCAGTACCGGGTCGACGACCTGCCCCGCTTCCTGCGCGACTGGGGCGAGACCGTCGAGTCGGCGCCGCGATCGGTCTCCGCCTTCCTCTATCTGATGGGCACGGAGTTCGCCCTCGCCACCGTGGTCTACGCGGGCGACGACGCGGAACTGGCCGGCCGAGCGTTCGGCCCGTTCACCGCCGTCGCGCCCGTCCTCGGTCAGCGAGCTCAGTTGGTGCCGTACGCCGGAGTCGTGGCGGCCACCCACGCGCCGCACCGGGGACAGCAGGGCGCGAGCACCCACACCGGACTAGCCGTCCACCTCGACGGACCGGTAACGGCAGGCCTCGCCGACCTCGCCGCGACCGGCACCACCGACATGCTCCAGATCCGCTCGACCGGCGGAGCCGTCAACGACGTGCCGGAGGACGCCACTGCCTACGCCCACCGTCACCAGAACTTCTCGGTCACCGCCATCTCCGGCGCGGGCGGTCCCCCCTTCGACGAAGCCTGGGACCGGGTCCGCCCGTCGATGGACGGCCTTTACCTCAGCTTCGAGACGAGCTTCTCGCCCAGCCTGCTCGAGGCCGCCTTCCCGCCCGCGACCCTCAACCGCCTGCGCGACATCAAGCGCACCGTCGATCCCGACGGCGTCTTCAACCAGAACTTCCCTGTGGGGCTGCCGTCCGAAAGCTCGGGCGCGGAAGGCCGGGGTGTCCCGCACCGTAGCGGCACACCGGCCTCCGCAACGGCTTCTACAAGCGTGTGAGGGAGCGCGGGGCCGCCGGTGTCGCGTTCCTTCTCGGCGCGGTGTCGGGGACGGCCGGCTGGGACCTTCGTGACGCGCCCGGGCGGCATCGCCCACCCGGCCAGGGTCAGTTCGCGCGGGTCCAGGCGGGTGTGATCCGGTGTTCGCGGAACCGCCAGCCCACCGGTGTCCGCACCGCGGCGCCCGCCAGTCGCAGGCCGCCCGTGAAGTGCGGCGCCTGGCCGTCGCGGTAGTAGTGCACCAGCGAGTTCGCCGAGACGGCCGCCTGGTCGCCGTCGATGTCCACCAGCAGGTCGGTGGTCATGTGCTGGGCGTGCTGCCCCTCGACGTCGCCCTCACGCATGAAGGCGACGACCTTGTCGATGCCGCGGAGTTCGCCTCCGCGCGGCGAGTGCACCGCCACGTCGTCGGTGAAGACGGTGTCGGCGTCCTCCCACCGCTTCTCGTCGAGCAGCAGCTGGAAGCGGCTGAACAGGTCGGTGATCTCCATGCGGTCGGCGATCAGCGTGTTGGTGGACATGGCGTCCCTCTCTCCTTCTGGTTTCCTTCTGGCTCGATGGTGTTGGGGAACAACGGCTCAGTGGCCGGCCAGCACCGCGTTCGCCCGGTCCAGGACGATGCCCAGGACGCGGCCCGTGGTGGCCAGGTCCTCAGCCGGCAGGTCGCCCCACAGGCCCTGGGTGATCGGGCCGATCGCCGTGCGGACCTGCGTCCAGCGGGCCTGCCCTTCGTCGGTGACCTGGACCCGCCCGTCGCTGCCATCGCGTAAGAACCCCGCGGCGGTCAGCTCGGCGATGCGCTCGGCCACCGATGCCGGGCCGAACTGTGTGGCACCGGCGACCCGGCGGATCAGTTCGGCCCGGTCGATGCTCCCGCCGCTGACCACCGTCAGGGTGAGGGTGACCCACTGGGGTTCGGTGATGCCGGTCCCGGCGAGCTGCCGGTCCAAAATCGCGTTGAGCGCCTTCTCCGTCTGACCGATGAGCGCGGTGCCGAAGGCATGGGTCGTGGTCGTCACGATGACCTCCAAGGTCATTCAGAGTTAGAACGTTTATCGCCCTAACGTTTATGACGAGAACGAACGTACATCGTTAGTCCGACTAACACAACGGGACTATGATCAGCGTCATGGCCGGCAACGGCGAAGCCGAGCACATGCCCGACGACAGCGGGATCAGCACGCCTGACAGGCTGCGCCGGCGGGTCGCGGCGAAGACCTTTCCCGGCCGCACTCCCGGCTGCGCTCCCGGCTGCACTCCGGGCTGCACTCCCGGCTGCGCTCCCGGCTGCGCTCCCGGCTGCACTCCCGGCCGCACTCCCGGCCGCACTCCCGGCCGCGCTCCCGGCCGCGCTCCCGGCTGCACTCCGGGTCGCGGGCGGGTGGCTGCGCAGTCGACGGCTGGGACGGTGACTCGCCAGCCGTCAGGTCTCTTCGCGGCCCTGAGGGTGCCGGATCGCCGGCGGACAGCTGACGTGGCAGGCGTTCCAGGCGGCGGAAGGCGAGGCACAGGACGGCGAGCACGGCCGCGAAGGCGGGCAGCCACACCAGCCGGGCGACGATCCAGGCTGGTCCATCCGGAGTGGTGTGCAGGCCGGACAACGGGCGACCAGCCGTCAGCGCCACCGCCGTCACGGCGATCATCGCGGTCTGGTGCCAGAGGAAGATCGTCATGGCGTTCAGGTTGGTCAGCGCGACCGGCGCCCAGGCGAGCGGCCGCGAGAGCAAGCGGCGCAACGGATCGAGCAGCAGGCCGGCGGCACCGCACTGTGCCAGGGCGAACGTCACCGCCGCCAGGCTCGGCGGATCGAGGTTGGAGAATCCGTCGCCGGGCACACCGACCATCGACGCGGGATAGCCGCACCACCGCACCAGGGCGACGGTCGCCAGGGCTCCGCCCAGCAGCAAGGCCCACAGGGTGCCGCGGTCCCGGAACCGGCCGCGGGCCCAGCCCATGCCGAGCGTGAACGGCACCGCCCACCCCGCGGCCACGTTGATCCAGCCCAGGTCGGAGGGGCCGTCGCCGGCGAGCCGGACGAGGTCGACAGCGGCGACGGTGGCGACCAGCCAGGCCGGATGCACTCGACGGAGCAGCGGCGCCGCGGCCGTCAGCGCGGCGAACACCAGCAGGAACCACAACGGGGTCAGCACGAGGCGCACGGGCGCCGAAGGCACGAGGAGCACCACCCCGGCCCACACCGCGAGGACGCCGGCCACAGGGCGGAACAGTCGCAGAAGGCGGACTCTGATCCATGGGCCGTAGCGCGCCGGCGGCCTCGCGACGAAGCCGCCGACAAGGAAGAAGACCGCCAACGTTTGGAACAGCCAGCTCACCGGCGCGAGACCGTGCTGATAGTGGAGTGGACTCGCTCCGTGGAGCGTGCCGTCGCGGAGGACAAGCGCTGTGACAAGCCAGTGCCCGAGGACCACACCGAGCACGGCGAAGGCCCGCAACCCGTCGATGCCCCGGTCGCGGCTGGGCGGTGTCTCCGCGGTGATGTGGTGGACGAGTGCTCGCATGGCCACGACCGTATGGAGAACGGCCGGGGATGTCGTCAGACCACGGTCTTACCTCGTGGGTCAGACCCAGGGCTGACGACAGGCGCGGGCCGGCGTGCCAGAGTTTTGCCCATCAGCGCGGCAGGCAGCAGCGATCGGGGCAGAACGGGGAGCGACGTGGAGACGAAGGGCATCAAGGCCGAGGGAGGGGCACCACCAGGGGTGTGCCCGTGGCCGGATCGGGGACCACGAGCGCGGCCAGGCCGAACACGTCGGCGAGCAGCTCCACCGTGAAGACCGCCTCCGCCGAGCCCTGGGCGACGATCCGGCCGTCCTTCATGGCGACCACGTGGTGGGCGTAGCGCGCGGCCAGGTTGAGGTCGTGCAGGACCATGACGATGGTCCGGTGGCGCTCGCGGTGGAGACGGGCCACGAGGTCGAGAACGTCGATCTGGTGGCTGAGGTCCAGGTAGGTGGTGGGCTCGTCCAGCAGCAGGACCTCCGTGCCTTGGGCCAGGGCCATGGAGATCCAGGCGCGCTGGCGCTGGCCACCGGAGAGGGCGTCCACCGGACGGTCGGCCAGGTCTCGCATGTCCGTCCACTCCAGGGCCTCGGTGACGACGCGCTGGTCGGTGGGTGACCACTGGCGGAACCAGTTCTGGTGGGGGTGGCGGCCGCGCATCACCAGGTCGGCGACGGTCAGGCCGTCGGGCGCCACCGGGCTCTGCGGGAGGAGGCCGATGATGCGGGCAACCTCGCGGGTGGGCATCTTGTCGATGCGGCGGCCGTCGAGCAGCACCTCGCCGGAGCGGGGGCGCAGCAATCGGCCCAGCGCGCGCAGCAGGGTCGACTTGCCGCACCCGTTGGGACCGACGACGGCGGTGATGGCGCCGTCCGGGATGTCCAGGTCCAGGCCGTCGACGACGACGTCCTCGCCGTAGCCGAGCCGGAGCCCGCGAGCCCGCAGCCGCGGCTCACGCGAGGACGAGGACGAGGACGAGGACGAGGGGGAGCTTGCGGGCGAAGGCGCACGCGAGGGCGCGGGCAGAGCGGCCACATCGGGGGCGGCCAGGCAGGACGAGGCCTGATCGAGAGCGGCCCGCTCGGATGTGGACTGGGCCGAGGTGGCCTGGGCCGAGGTGGACTGGGCCGAGGTGGACTGGGCCGGGGTGGGCTGGTCGTGGGTGGCGGGAGTGTCGTTGGCCGCGGTCATCGGGTGGGCTCTCCGGTCGGCGGGACAGTCATGCGGAAACCCTTCGGTTGACGCGTACCAGCAACCACAGCAGATAGGGGGCGCCGATGATGGCGGTGACCAGGCCCACGGGCAGTTCGCGGTCGGGCAGGACTGTTCGGGCGGCCAGGTCTGCCGCTACCACCAGCAGGGCGCCGAGGATGGCCGAGACGAGCAGGGGCGGGCGGGAGCCGCCGCACAGGCGCAGGGCGATCTGGGGGACGAAGAACGCGACGAACTCGATCGGGCCGGCGGCGGCCACGGCTGCGGCGGCGAGGGCCACCGCGGTGAGGACTACGGCTAGGCGGGCCAGTTGGAGGCGCACGCCCAAGGCCTGGGAGACGTCGTCGTCGAACTGCATCGCCTGGAGGGTGAAGGCGGTGGCGACAGCGAGAGGGAGGAGGACAACCAGGGCCACCGCGAGGGGGCGGACCTGGGACCACTCGGCGCCGGCCACCGAGCCGTTGAGCCAGATGGTGGCGCGGGTGGCGTCGACGATCTCGGCGCGGACGAGGAACCAGGAGATGCCCGCGGTGAGGACCTCGCCGACGCCGATGCCGACCAGCACCAGGCGGAAGCCGTCGATGCCGCGGCGCCACGCCAGGGCGTAGACGAGGACGGTGGTGACCAGCGCTCCGGCCAGGGCGGCCAGGGGCACGGCGGAGGAGGAGAAGCCGAGGACGATGACGGCAACCGCGCCGAGGGAGGCGCCGTGGGTCACGCCCAGGACGTCGGGGCTGGCCAGCGGGTTACGGGCAAAGGTCTGGGTGAGCGCGCCGGAGACCGCGAGGGCCGCGCCGACGAGGAGGGCCACGAGGATGCGGGGCAGGCGCAGGTCGAGCACGATCAGCTTCTGGGCGGTGGTGCCACCGCCGAGCAGCACCTGCACCACGTCGCCGGGGGCGATGGTGAAGCTGCCGTGGCCGATGCTGACAACGGCCACGGCGAGGGTGGCCGCGAGCCCGGCGAAGCCGACAGCCACGGCGCGTGGCGACACCGTGCCCGACGCCGGCCCGAGCTGAAGAACGCGCCGTCCGGCGGGCGCGACGGGGCGATCCGGCCGCTCACCACGGGCATGCCGCGGCTCCGGGCCGGTGGGCGAGAGCGATCCGGCGGGCGCAAGCGGTCGGGCGGGCGCAAGCTGCTCGGTGTGCGCGGGCCCTGCGGTGGGCCCGAGCGGGCCGGTGGGCACAAGCGATCCGGCGGGCGGAAGCGATCCGGCGGGCGGAACCGGTCCGGCGGGTGGAAGCGGTCCGGCGGGTGGAAGCGGTCCGGCGGGTGGAAGCGGTCCGGCGGGCGGAAGCGATCCGGCGGGCGGAACCGGTCCGGCGGGATCGGGTGGCGTGTGGGTGTTCTTCACAGCTTCACCACTCCTCGGCGGCGGCGGACCAGGGCTATGAAGAACGGGGCGCCGACGGCGGCCAGGACGATTCCGGTTTGGAGCTCGCCTGGGCTGACGACGATGCGGCCGAGGACGTCTGCTGTCAGCAGCAGTGCGGCGCCGGCCAGGGCTGAGCAGGGGATCAGCCAGCGGTGGTCGGGGCCGGTGAAGGTGCGGGCCACGTGGGGAACGATCAGGCCCAGAAAGCCGATCGGGCCACAGGCCGCCGTTGCCGCGCCGGCCAGCAGGACGATTGCTGCCACGCCGATGACTCGGGCCGTGGTTACTCGCTGGCCCAGGGCTCGGGCCACGTCCTCGCCCAGGCCGAGGGCGTTCAGGGCGGGGGCGTTGATCAGTGCTAGCAGGAGGCCGGCCAGGATGAACGGGAGGACCTGCACTGCCACGTCGGCGTCGCGGCCGGAGAGGGAGCCGACGACCCAGAAGCGGAAGACGTTGAGGCTTGCGTTGTCCGCCAGCAGCAGCGACTGGGTGAACGACGCCAGCAGGGCGCTGATCGCCATGCCGGCCAGGGCCAGCGTCAGGGGAGTGGGGCCGCCGCGCTTGCTCGACGCTATGCCGAAGACCGCGATGCTTGCCGCCAGCGCGCCGGCGAACGCGAACCAGATGTAGCCGGTCAGCTCGGCCGTGCCCCACTGGATGCCGATCACCACGGCGAACGAGGCGCCGGCCGAGATGCCCAGCAGGCCCGGGTCGGCCAGCGGGTTGCGGGTGTGGCCCTGGATCAGCGCGCCGGCGGCGCCCAGCGCCAAGCCCACCAGCAGGCCCAGCGTCGTGCGGGGGAGGCGCAACTCCCGGACGATCGCCGTCGCCGGTGCGGACGGGTCCGGGTCGGTCACCGCCTGCCAGACCGCGCCGGGGCTGAGCCACTGCGCGCCCACCGCGAGGCTCAGCACCACCGCGACGAGCACCGCCGCCACGAGCGAGACCAGCACCACGACCTTCCGGGGTGGACCGGCAAGCCGCACGTCGACCGCCACCCGCGCCCCCCATCGCCTCGTCCACACAGCACAACCGGCATCCGTGCCAACAATCCGCACACAGTCTCGTGCAATCCGTCGATGGAAGGTTAGCCTTACCAAAATTGGCACCCGGCCTTGCCCCCGCTCGCGGACGTCGCTTAGCTTAGGCTCACCTAACCTGCGAACGTGAGGTCCGAAATGCCCTTGACTAGACGTGCCCTCGCTGCCGGCGTGGCGGCCATTGCCGGGCTTTCCCTGCTCGGCGGGTGCGGCGGCGGCGACAGCGACGATGCGGCGGCGCCTGCCGGGTCCGCCGCGGCGGCCGCGAGCTATCCGGTCTCGCTGACTCACAAGCTGGGCACCGCCGAGATCAAGGCGGCTCCGCAGCGGATCGTCGCGCTCTCCGACGCCGACCTCGACGCCCTGCTCATGCTCGGCGTGCAGCCCGTCGGCGTGGCCGAGTCGTCCGGGCCCGACGGCATCACCGAGTGGGCGAAGCCCCTGCTCACCTCGAAGCCCACCGTGCTGACCGCGGGCGACACCGGCTTCGACGTCGAGAAGATCGCCGCGCTCGCGCCCGACCTGATCCTCGCGGGTGGCGACTACTACATCGACGACGAGTACGCCAAGCTCAGCAAGCTCGCGCCCACCACCGCGTACGAGACCACCGGCGCCTTCGAGGACCCGTGGCAGACCACGCTCAAGCAGGTCGCCAAGGCCATCGGCCAGGATGCCAAGGCCGAGCAGATCATCGCCGACGTCGAGGGCAAGGTCGCCAAGGCGAAGACCGATCACCCGGAGCTGGCCGGCAAGGAGTTCACGCTCAGCCAGATGTGGGAGGCGGGCTCGATCGGCGTGCTGCGCTCCGACAAGGACGCCGGCGTCAAGATGCTCAACGACTTCGGCATGAAGCTCGCGCCCGCCGTCGCCGCGCTCAAGGGCGAGGACTTCGCCGTGCAGCTGAGCTTGGAGAAGGTCGGCATCCTCGACGCCGACACCACGCTGATCTACTACGCCGAGCCCTCGCTCCAGCCGACCCTGGAGGGCAATTCGCTCTTCAAGAACCTGGCGTCGGTCAAGCGCAAGTCGTACGTGGCGCTGACCGCACCGCAGTTCAGCTCGCTGCGCACGCCGACGCCGCTGTCGGTGCAGTACATCATCGCGAACGTCCTGCCGTCGATCTCCACCGCGGCCAAGGCGGCTTCCTGAGTGTCCGCCCGTGAGGTGACGGCCGGTCTCGCCGCGGCCGTGGTCGCGGCGGGACCGCCCCCGGCGCCCGTGCTGGCGCCGCCCTGGTCCGCGCGCCCGCTCGCGCCCGACGGCCCGGATCCCGAGCTGGTCAGCGCCTGGATGAACGAGCCGCACGTCGAGCGGTTCTGGGAGCAGGCGTGGCCGCCTCAGCGGTGGGCCGACGCCATCGCCGAGCAGCTCAAGGGCGACTTCTCCAGGCCCTACCTCATCTCGTACGAGGGGGAGCCGCTCGCGTACGTCGAGGTCTACCGGACACCGCGTGACGTGGTCGGGCAACAGTACGACGCGGACGCGTACGACCTCGGGATCCATCTGGCCATCGGGGACAAGTCGCGGACCGGGCGCGGGCTCGGCCGGGCCATGGTGCGGGCGCTCGCCGAGGGGCTGGCGCTCGCCGACCCGCGCTGCCGGCGGGTGCTCGCCGATCCCGACGAGCGGCACGAGATGGCGCGCCGCATGTTCCTGGGGGCGGATTTTCAGTTGCTGGGGATTCGAGATCTTGGACACAAGCGCGCTGCGCTGCACGTTTACGACTTATCAGCAAATAGCGCCGGATGAGTCCTTTACTCACCTGAAATGATCAGGTAAGCCTTACCTAACAAAGCCGACCGGCCGACCAAGCCGACCGAAGGAAGCGCACAGATGACCGCATCCCTGAGCCTGGAACGTCTGCGTAGCGACGTCGCCGAGGTGCTCGACGAGGAGCCCGGCAGTTTCGCCGACGACGACAACCTCATCGACCGCGGCCTCGACTCGATCCGTCTCATGAGCCTCGCGACCCGGTGGCGTGAGGCCGGCTTCTCCGCCGGATATCTCGATTTGGCACAGGAGCCGACCGTCAAGGCCTGGTACACCCTCGTGGAGGCGCAGCGATGAGCCCGGTTGTGGAGAACGTCGACGTCGTCGTGGTCGGCGGCGGGCCCGGTGGGTCCACAGTCTCGACCCTGCTCGCCATGCGCGGCCACAGCGTCGTGCTGCTCGAGAAGGAGAAGTTCCCGCGCTACCAGATCGGCGAGTCGCTGCTGCCGTCCACGGTGCACGGCATCGGCCGGCTGCTCGGCGTCACCGAGGAGCTCGAGAAGGCCGCCTTCACCGTCAAGCGCGGCGGCAGCTTCCGCTGGGGCACCAACCCCGTGCCGTGGAACTTCCTGTTCGCCGTCGCGCCGGAGCTCACCGGCCCCACCTCGTACGCGTACCAGGTCGAGCGGATGAAGTTCGACGAGATCCTGCTGCGCAACGCCGCCGCCAAGGGCGTCGACGTGCGCGAGGAGAGCGCGGTCACCGAGGTCATCGGCGACGACGAGCGGGTGCGCGGGGTGCGCTACACCGGCCCGGACGGCACCCCGCGCGAGGTCCGCGCGACCTTCGTGGTGGACGCCTCCGGCAACCGCAGCCGCATCCACCAGAACGTGCGCGGCGAGCGGATCTACTCGGACTTCTTCAAGAACATCGCCATCTTCGGCTACTTCGAGGGCGGCAAGCGGCTGCCCGCCCCCGACTCGGGCAACATCCTCTGCGCCGCGTTCGACGAGGGCTGGATCTGGTACATCCCGCTCTCCGACACGCTCACCAGCGTCGGCGCGGTCATCTCGCGCGAGCACGCCGCCAAGCTCCAGGGCGACCAGGAGAGGGCGCTGCGCGGCTTCATCGACCGCTGCGAGATCGTCAAGGGCTTCCTCTCGGACGCCACCCGCGTCACCGAGGGGACGTACGGCGAGATCCGCACCCGCAAGGACTACTCGTACACCAACAGCTCGTTCCACCGGCCCGGCATGGTGCTGGTCGGCGACGCCGCGTGCTTCATCGACCCGGTCTTCTCGACCGGGGTGCACCTCTCGACGTACGCCGGACTGCTCGCCGCCCGGTCCATCAACAGCGTCCTCGCCGGCGACCTCGGCGAGGACCGTGCCTTCGCCGAGTTCGAGGGCCGCTACCGGCGCGAGTTCCGGGTCTTCTACGAGTTCCTGTCGGCGTTCTACGACATGCAGAGCAACGAGGACTCGTACTTCTGGAAGGCTCGCAAGGTCACCAACTTCGGCGCGACCGACCTCGAGGCCTTCGTGTCGCTCGTCGGCGGCGTGCACTCGGGCGAGCAGGCGTTCACCAACGCCGACGCGCTCGTCGAGGAGTTCCAGAAGTCGTCGGCCGGGCTGGCCGACGCGGTCGAGCGCACCGGCAGCATGCAGACCGAGTCGGGCGAGCGCATGCACCACCTCTTCGGCACCCCGGTGGTGCGCGAGGTGATGACCGAGATGAACAACATTCAGGTACGGGGTGTGCGCGGCGAGGACGCGTTCGAGGCCCCGCTGCTGGAGGGCGGCCTCGTGCCCAGCCCCGACGGTCTGGCGTGGACGGAGGAGGTCAAGTGACGACGAACCCGTTCGAGGACGAGGACGGCCGCTACCTCGTGCTGGTCAACGACGAGAACCAGCATTCGCTGTGGCCGGTCTTCGCCGAGGTGCCGGCCGGCTGGCGTGTCGTCTTCGGCGAGGACAGCCGGGCCGCCTGCCTCGACTACGTCGAGAAGAACTGGACCGATCTGCGCCCGAAGAGCCTCGTCGACCGCATGGACGCCTGACCGACTCCACGACAAGGGGACCGCCGCGCCACCGTGAACCGGCGCGGCGGGCTCCGCCCTGCGCTCAGCACCACAAGGAGCCACTCCCGTGCCCGATCGTCTCGAACTCTCCGCAGCCCAGGCGGGTGTCTGGTTCGCACAGCACCTCGACCCGGGTCCCGCCTTCACCACGGCCGCCGCCGTCGACATCGACGGCGACGTCGACCCCGCGCTGTTCGAGCGGGCGCTGCGCCGGGTGCTCGGCGAGGCCGAGGCGCTGCGCGCCCGGTTCACCGGCACGGCGGACGAGCCGCGGCAGGAGATCGTCGCCGAGCCGGAGTGGACGCTCGACGTGCTCGACCTCGGCGACGAGGCCGCCGACGAGTGGATGCACGCCCAGCTGGCCGAGCCGATCGACCTGGCCACCGGCCCGGTCTTCGCGGAGGCGCTGATCCGCCGCGGTCCCGGCCGCTGGACGTGGTACCAGCGCTGCCACCACATCGTGATGGACGCGTACACCTCGGCGCTCGTGGCTCAGCGCCTGGCCGCCGTCTACACCGATTTGGCTCTCGGGAACGAGCCGTCGCCGAGCCCGTTCGGCTCGCTGGCCGACGTGGTCGCCGAGGACGTCGCCTACCGCTCCTCCGGGAAATGGGCGGCCGACCGGGCGTTCTGGCGCGACCGGCTCGACGGGGCCGAGGTGCCCGGCCTGGCCGAGGGGCCGGCTCGGCCGAGTCCGGCGTTCCTGCGGCGGCGCGTCACGCTGCCGGCCGCCGTCGGGCGGGCGCTCAACGAGCTCGGGGCGACCCGGGTCGAGGCGATCCTCGCGGCGACCGCGCTCTACGTGCACCGGCTGACCGGCAGCGACGAGGTGGTGCTGGGGCTGCCGATGATGGGGCGGCTCGGCTCGGTCGCCGCGCGCGTGCCGGTCACGGCCGTCAACGTGCTTCCGCTGCGCCTGCCGGTGAGCGCCGGGCAGAGCGTCGGCGACCTGATCCGCCGGGTGGCCGCCGAGATCAAGGCGATCCGGCCGCACCAGCGCTACCGCGGCGAGGACATCCGCCGCGACCTCGGCCTGGTCGGCGGCGAGCGGCGGCTCGTCGGGCCGTGGGTGAACATCAAGCCGTTCGGGGCGTCGCTGAGCTTCGCGGGCCTGCGCGGCACGCCGCGCTACATCGCCGCGGGGCCGGTCGACGACCTGTCCATCACCGTGGACGACCGGGGCGGCGACGTCCTCGAGGTGGTCCTCGACGGGAACCCGGCCCGTTACTCGGCCGAGGACCTGGCGGCGCACGCGGCGCGGTTCACGGCGCTGCTGGGCGCCTTCGCCGAGGCCGGCGCGGAGACTCCCACGGGCCGCCTCGGGCTGGCCGCCGCGCCTGTCGTCGAGGACACCGTCCGCCCGTTGCCCGAGGAGAGCTTCGACGCGCTGTGGCGGGCCCAGGCCGCCCGTACGCCGTCGCGGGTGGCCGTGACCACGCCGGACGGGACGCCACTGACCTACACCGAGCTGGACGCGGCCGTCGAGGCATTGGCCGCGGACCTCGCCGCGCGCGGCGCCGCACCGGGCCGGATCGTCGCGGTCCGCCTGCCACGCACCGCGGACCTGCTCGTGGCGCTGCTCGCCGTGCAGCGGACCGGGGCCGCCTACCTGCCGCTCGACCCGTCCTTCCCGGCCGACCGGCTGGCCTGGATGCTGGCCGACAGCGCCCCGGCGCTGCTCGTCACCGAGGACGGCGTGTCCACTCTCGACAACGCTGCCTCGGTGAGCGAGAACGCGGCGTACGTGCTCTACACCTCCGGCTCGACCGGCCGGCCCAAGGGCGTCGTGGTGACCCGGCGCAACCTCGTCAACTTCCTGCTCGCGATGCGGGAGACCGTGCCGCTGTCGGCCGAGGACCGGCTGCTGGCGGTCACCACGGTCAGCTTCGACATCTCCGCGCTGGAGCTCTACCTGCCGCTGCTCAGCGGCGCCGCGGTCGTCGTCGCGGCCAAGGAGGCGGTGCAGGATCCCGAGGTGCTCGCCGGGCTGGTCGCCTCGACCGGCGCCACCGTCGTGCAGGCGACGCCGACGCTGTGGCGCGCGCTGACCGACGTGCCGGGCGGAACCGGCGCGGTGACCGGCCTGCGGGTGCTCGCCGGCGGCGAGGCCCTGCCGCCGGACCTGGCCGTCGCGCTGCGTGCCACCGCCGCCTCGGTGACGAACCTGTACGGGCCCACGGAGACCACGATCTGGTCGACCGCCGCGCTGCTGGACAAGGACGACGTCACCGTCGGCCGTCCGGTGTGGAACACCCGAGCCTACGTGCTCGACGCCGCGCTGCGGCCGGTGCCGGACGGGTTCCCGGGCGAGCTCTACCTCGCCGGCGAGGGCGTGGCGCTCGGCTACCTCAACCGGCCGTCGCTGACCGCGTCGCGCTTCGTGGCGGACCCGTTCGCGCCGGGGGAGCGCATGTACCGCACGGGCGACCTGGCCCGGCGGCTGCCGAGCGGCGACTTCGACGTGCTCGGCCGCGTCGACCACCAGGTGAAGCTGCGCGGCTTCCGCATCGAGCTCGGCGAGATCGAGGCCGTGCTGGCCGCCGCCGACGGCGTGCGGCGGGCCGTCGCGGTCATCCGCGAGGACCGGCCCGGGGACCGGCGCCTCGTCGCGTACGTCGTCGGCTCCGCCTCGCCGGACGACCTGCGCCGCCTCGCCGCCGAGGCGCTGCCCGACTACATGGTCCCGTCGGCCATCGTGCCGCTGGACGCGGTGCCGACCACCCCGAACGGCAAGCTCGACCGCACCGCGCTGCCGGAGCCCTCGTTCTCCGGCGCCGGCCCGGACGACGCCCTGCGCACGCCGCAGGAGGAGATGCTCGCCGGGGTCTTCGCGTCGGTGCTCGGCGTGCCCGCGGTCGGCCGCCGCGACGACTTCTTCGCCCTCGGCGGCCACTCGCTGCTCGCGGCTCGCGTCGCGGCCCGGGCACGGACCCTCTTCGGCGCCGACCTGGCGCTGCGCGACGTCTTCGACGCCCCGACCGTGGCCGCCCTGGCCGCGCGGATCGACACGGCCCGCCCGGCGACGGCCATCGCCCGCGGCGAGGGCACCGAGATGTCGGCCGCCCAGCGGCGCCTGTGGTTCCTGTCCCGCCTCGACGGCCCGAACGCGACGTACAACCTGCCCCTGGCCCTCGATCTGGCCGGCCCGCTCGACGCCGGCGCGCTGCGCGCCGCCCTCAACGACCTGGTGGCCCGGCACGAGCCGCTGCGCACCGTCTTCGCCGACCGGGCGGGCGACCCGCATCCGGTGGTGCGCGACGCGGAGCTGGAGCTGCGGACGGGCGGCTCGATCGCCGAGGCCGTGCGGGAACCGTTCGACATCGCCACCGAGATCCCGATCCGGGCCCACCTCCTCGCCGAGGGCACCGACAAGCACGTGCTGCTGCTCGTCGTGCACCACATCGCCGGGGACGAGTGGTCGCTCACGCCGATGCTCGACGACCTGGCCACCGCCTACGCGGCGCGGGTGAACGGCGAGGCGCCGGGCTGGGCGCCGCTGCCGGTGCGCTACGCCGACTACGCCGCCTGGCACAACGGACTCGACCTGAGCGGGCACCTGGCGTACTGGCGCACCGCCCTCGAAGGCGCGCCGGAAAGCCTGCGCCTGCCCACCGACCGGCCCCGCCCCGCCCGCGCGAGCGAGGCCGGCGCGACCGTGACCTTCTCCGTCGACCCGGCCGTGCGCGACCTGGCCCGCCGGCACGGCGTCACGCTCTTCATGACGCTCCAGGCCGCCGTGGCCGCGCTGCTCAGCCGCCTCGGGGCGGGCGACGACATCCCGCTCGGCACCCCGGTGGCGGGCCGCGGCGACGACGCGCTCGAACGGCTCGTCGGCTTCTTCGTCAACACCGTCGTCCTGCGCACGGACGTGAGCGGCAACCCCTCCTTCGCCGATCTGCTCCAGCGGGTCCGGGAGGCCGACCTGGCCGCGCTGGCCCATCAGGATCTGCCCTTCGAGCGCCTGGTGGAGGAGCTCAACCCGGCGCGGTCGCTCGCCCACCACCCGCTGTTCCAGGTGATGGTCTCCTACCAGGCGGCGCTGCCCGAGGTCGCCGGCTTCCCCTGCCTGACCGTGTCGCCGCGCCTGGTCGACACCGGCACGGCCAAGTTCGACCTCACCTTCGACGTCGCCGAGCGTCCCGGCGGGCTGACCGGCACCCTCGAATACCGCAGCGACCTGTTCGACCCGGCCACTGCCTCGGCGCTCGCCGGCCGCTTCACCCGGCTGCTCACCGCCGTCACGGCGGAGCCGGACCGCCCCATCGGCGACCTCGACCTGCTCACCGACGGCGAGCGCGAGGCGGCCACGTCCCGCTGGCAGGGGGTACGCCGTGAGGTCGCCCCGCGCACCCTGGCGCGGCTGTTCGCCGACCAGGTCGCCGAGCGGCCGGACGCCGTGGCGGTCGAGGACGGCGACCGCGCCCTGACCTACCGCGAGCTGAACGCGCTCGCCAACGGACTGGCCCACCGCCTGCTCGCCGCCGGCGCGCGCCCCGAGCGGGTCGTCGCCGTGCGCCTGCCGCGCTCCGCCGACCTGATCGTGGCCCTGCTCGCCGTGGCCAAGACCGGCGCCGCGTATCTGCCGCTGGACGTGCACCACCCGGCCGACCGGATCGCCCACCAGCTCGCCGACGCGGCCCCGGTCCACGTGGTCGGACCGGACGACCTCGCCGGCCTCACCGGCGACGACGCCGATCCGGGCGTGTCCCTCGACCCGGACCACGCGGCGTACGTCATCTACACCTCGGGCTCGACCGGCCGCCCCAAGGGCGTCGTCGTCCCGCACACCGGCCTCGCCGGGCTGGTGGCCTCGGTGCGCGAGGTCTTCGGCGCCGGCCCCGGCACGCGGGCCGCCCAGTTCGTGTCCCCGGCCGTGGACGTGGCCCTCAGCGAGCTGGCCGCCTCGGTGCTCTCCGGCGGCACGCTCGTCGTGGTGCCCGAGGACGCCCGCCTCGGCGCCGGCCTCGGCGACTTCATCGCGGCCCGGCGCCTCACCCATGTGGATCTGCCGCCGGCGCTGCTCGCGGCCCTGCCCACCAGCGCGATCCCGGCCGGTGTCACCGTCACCGTCGGCGGCGAGGCCATCTCCGCCGACGAGGTGCGCCGCTGGCGCGCGGGCCGCACCCTCATCAACGCGTACGGGCCCACCGAGGCCACCGTCACCGCGACCACCTGGGTGGCGGACGACGGGCCGGTCCTCATCGGACACCCCGACCTCAACCGCACCGCCCACGTGCTCGACGCGCGCCTGCGCCCGGTTCTGCCCGGCGTCCCCGGCGAGCTCTACCTCGGCGGCGACGGCCTCGCCCGCGGCTATCTCGGCCGCCCGGCGCTGACCGCCGAACGGTTCGTCGCCGACCCGTACGGCGCTCCGGGAAGCCGCCTCTACCGCACGGGCGACCTCGTGCGCCGCACCGGCGACGGAGCGCTGGAGTTCCTCGGCCGCACCGACGACCAGGTCCAGATCCGTGGCTTCCGGGTGGAGCCCGCCGAGATCGAGGCGGTCCTCGCCGCCCATCCGGGTGTCGCGCAGGTGGCCGTGGTCGCGCGCGAGGGCCGTCTCGTCGCGTACGCCGTCGCGCGCGCCACCGCCGACGAGCTGCGCGACCACGCCGCCGCGGTGCTCCCCGGGCCGCTGGTGCCCGCCGTCGTGGTGCTCGGCGCGCTGCCGCTCACCGCGAGCGGCAAGGTGGACAAGCAGGCGCTGCCCTCGGTCGCTGCGGAGACCACCTCGGAGCCGCCCGCCGGTCCGGTCGAGACGACGCTGGCCGGCATCGTCGCCGGGCTCCTCGGCCTGGAGCCGGCGACGATCGGCCGGCACGACGGGTTCTTCGCGCTCGGCGGCGACAGCATCCTCTCCATCCAGCTCGTGTCCCGGGCCCGCGCGGCGGGCCTGAGAATCGCGCCGCGGCAGGTGTTCGAGCACCAGAGCGTCGCCGAGCTCGCGCGGGTCGCCGAGGCCGTCGAGACCGGGCCCACGGCCCAGCCCGGGACCGGCCGTGTTCCCGAGACGCCGATCGTCGCCTGGCTGCGCGAGCTGGACGCGCCCGTGGACCGCTACTCGCAGGCGCTGCTCGTGCGCACCCCGGCCGGCGCGGACGTCCCCGCCGTCGTTCGCGCGGCTCTGGCCCCGCACGACCTGCTGCGCGCCCGCCTCGTCACTGCCGGTGAGCGCTGGGCGTTCTCGGTTCCCGAGAGCCCGCTCGACCTGGCCGTCCGCGTCGTCGACGCCCGTGGCCGAGACCTGACCGCGCTCGTCGCCGCCGAGCGCGAGGCCGCCGCCGACCGGCTCGACCCGGCCGGCGGCGTGATGGTGCAGGCCGTCTGGCTCGACCGGGGTGAGGAGCCCGGGCGGCTGCTGCTCGTCGCGCACCACCTCGTGGCGGACGGCGTCTCGTGGCGCATCCTCGGCGAGGACCTGGCCGCCGCGGCCCGCGGTGAGCACCCCGTCGCCGCCGGCACTTCGTTCCGGGCCTGGGCGCTCGGCCTGCAGGACGCCGTCGCCGGGCAGGACGACTCGCTGTGGCGCGCCATGCTGGACGGCCCGGTGACCCGACTCGGCGGCCGCCCGCTGGACCCCACCCGCGACACCGCCGGGACGCTGCGCGAGATCACCGTCACCGTGGACGCGTCCATCACGGCGCCGCTGCTCACCACGGTTGCCGAGACCTTCCGCGCCGGCGTGCAGGACGTGCTGCTGGCCGGCCTGGCGCTCGCGCTTTCCCGGCGCACCGGCACGGGCGCCGAGCCGCTGATCGGGCTGGAGGGCCACGGCCGCGAGGAGCAGATCGTCCCCGGCGCCGACCTCGTCCGCACGGTCGGCTGGTTCACGAGCGAATATCCGGTGCGGCTGCCCGCCGCCACCGGCGGGCCGGCGGCCGTGGTGCGCGGCGTCAAGGAACGCCTGCGCGCGATCCCGGACGGTGGCGTCGGCTACGGGCTGCTCCGCTACCTCGGCGCGTTCCTCCCACCGGCCGAGCCCGAGGTGCTCTTCAACTACCTCGGCCGGTTCGGGAGCGCGGAGTCGGCCGACTGGGCACCCGCGCCCGAGCTGCCCGCCGCGCACGCCGTCGCCGAGGCGGCCATGCCGGTCCGGCACCGACTCGCGGTCAACGTGCTCGCCGAGGACACCGTGGACGGCCCGGTTCTGCGCGCCTCGTTCGGCTTCCCGGCCGGGGCGATCGGCGAGGAGGACGTACGGCGGATCGCCGACGACTGGCTGGCCGCTCTCGTCGCCGTCCGCGCGGCCGCCAACGAGCCCGGTGCCGGTGCGCTCACCCCTGCCGACGTACCCCTGGCCGGTGTCACCGCCCACGACCTCGAGCGCTGGCCGGACGCGGTCGACGTGCTGCCGCTCTCGCCCCTGCAGGAGGGCCTGTACTTCCTCGCCGGGCTCGACGACGAGACCGACGTCTACACCGTCCAGCAGGTCTTCGAGCTGACCGGGCCGGTCGACGCCGACCGGCTGCGCGACGCGGCGGCGCGGCTGCTCGACCGCTACCCCAACCTGCGCGGGGCCTTCGACCGCACCGAGAACGGCCGGCCGGTGCAGGTCGTCCCCGGCGCGGCCGAGGTGCCGTTCGAGGTCGTCGAGACCGGCGACCTGGCCGCGCTGCTGGAGACCGAGCGGGCCCGGCGCTTCGATCTGGCCACCCCGCCGCTGCTGCGCTTCGTGCTCGCCCGTGCCGGTGAGAACGACCACCGGCTCGTCCTCACCCAGCATCACCTGCTCATGGACGGCTGGTCGGGCCCGCTCGCGATGCGCGACCTGTTCGCCTTCTACGCGGGCACCGCCGGGCCCGCGCCGCGGCCGTACCGCGACTATCTCGCATGGCTGGCGCGGCGGGACACCGCCGCCACCGAGGCGGCCTGGCAGGACGCGCTGCGGGGCCTCGCGGAGCCGACCCTGGTGGCGCCGGGCGCGCCGTCGGTCACGGCGCTGCCCGAGGTCGCCGAGATCGTGCTGGACGAGGGGGAGACCGCCCGCCTCACCGCGGCCGCGCGCACCCACGGGCTGACGCTCAACACCGTCGTGCAGGGCGCGTGGGCGCTGCTGCTCGCCGAGGTCACCGGGCACACCGACGTGGTCTTCGGCGCCACCGTCTCGGGGCGGCCCGCCGAGCTGGCGGGCGTCGAGGACATGGTCGGCCTGTTCATCAACACCGTGCCGGTGCGCGTGCGGCTGCGGCCGTCGGAGACCTGGCCGCAGCTGCTGGGCCGGCTCCAGGCCGAGCAGGCCGCCCTGCTGGACCACCAGCACGCGAGCCTCGCCGAGATCCAGCGCCGGGCGGGGATGGGCGACCTCTTCGACACGCTGACCGTCTTCGAGAGCTACCCCACGGGCACGGCGGTGCCGGACGCCGGGGATCTGCGCATCGGTGGCGGCATCCCGGTCGACGCCACGCACTACCCGCTGAGCCTAATCGTCGTGCCGCAGAGCCGTTTGCGGCTGCGCTTGGAGCACCGGCCCGACCTCTACGGCGCCGAGGCCGCCCACGGCCTGCTGAGCCGGTTCCGCGAGCTGCTGGACGCGTTCGTGACGGCGCCCGCGACGACGATGGCGGCGCTGCCCGTGCCCGGCCGGCGGGCCGAGACGACCCTCGACGTCCCGCCGACCCTGCTGCTCGACGAGCTCGGCGCGCGGGTGCGGGAGATGCCGGGAGCCGTCGCTCTGCGTTTCGGCGATGTCGCCTTGTCCTACGCGCAGTTGCAGGCGCGCGTGGAGCGTTTGGCCCGGGTGCTGATCGCACGTGGTGCCGGTCCGGAGAGGGTAGTGGCGGTGTTGCTGCCGCGCACCGAGGACGCGATCGTGGCGTGGCTGGCCGCACTCATGGCGGGTGGCATCTACCTGCCGATCGACGTGGACTATCCGCGCGAGCGCATCGACTACCTGCTGGCGGACGCCGCTCCCGCGGTGATCGTGACGCCCGAGTTGCTGGCCGAGGCGGCGGCTCACCCGAGCGCCGACGCGATCCCCGGCGGCGTTGCCGTGGCGGACCTGCCCACCATCACCCCGCGGACTGCCGCCTACCTGATCTACACCTCCGGCTCGACCGGGCGTCCCAAGGGCGTCGTGGTGGAGCACGGCAGCCTGGCGAACCTGTTCCACCACCACCGTGCGCGGCTGATCGAGCCGATGAACAGGCCCGTTCGTGCCGCGCTGAGCGCCGCATTGGTCTTCGACACCTCGTGGGAGGGGCTGCTCTGGCTCGTCGCCGGGCACGAGCTGCACCTGCTCGACGACGAGACCCGCCGCGACCCCGAGCTGTTCGCCCGCTACGTCGACGCGCACGGCATCGACTTCCTCGACGTGACACCCTCGCTCGCCGGTCCGCTGGTCGCCGCCGGCCTGCTCGCCGAGGGCCGCCACCACCCCGCGATGGTCGCGCTCGGAGGCGAGGCCGCCGACCCGCGCATCTGGGCCGCCCTGCGGGAGGCGCCCGGCACCGCCGGCATCAACCTCTACGGCCCCACCGAGTGCACTGTGGACACCCTGATGGCGGACGTGGCGGAGAGCGCGGCGCCGTCGGTCGGCCGTCCGATCGGCAACACCCGGGCGTACGTCCTCGACGACTGGCTGCGGCCCGCCGAGACCGGCGAGCTCTACCTGTCCGGAGCCCAGCTCGGCCGCGGCTACCTGGACCGGCCGGGCCTCACGGCCACCCGCTTCGTCGCCGACCCGTGGGCGCCGGGGGAGCGGATGTACCGCACCGGCGACGTCGTCCGGTGGACCCCGGACGGGCGGCTCGACTACGTGGGCCGCGCCGACGACCAGGTCAAGATCCGTGGCTTCCGGGTCGAGCCGGGCGAGGTCGCCGCGCTGCTGGCCGAACACCCCTCGGTGTCCCAGGCGGCGGCGGTCGCGATCGAGGGCCGCCTCGTCGCGTACGTCGTGGGCGACGCCGGCGGCGTGCGGGAGTGGGCCGCCGAGCGCATGCCCGACCACCTGGTCCCGGCGGCCGTCGTCGAGCTGGACGCCCTGCCCGTGACGGTGGCCGGCAAGGTGGACAAGCGCGCGCTGCCGGTGCCGGACTTCGGCGCGCTGGCCGGCTCGGACACCCCGCGCACCCCGGCCGAGGAGATCCTCTGCGGCCTCTTCGCCGAGGTGCTCGGCCTCGCGAGCGTCGGCGTGCACGACGACTTCTTCGCGCTCGGCGGGCATTCGCTGACGGTCACCGCGCTCGCCGCCCGCGTCCGCGCGGTCTTCGGCGTGCCGCTCGCGGTGCGCACGGTCTTCGACGCGCCCACCGTGGCCGCGCTCGCCGCGCACCTGGAACGGGGCGCCGCGCAGCCCGAGACGCCGGAGCTCGCGGTCGCCGAGCGGCCCGACCCGCTGCCGGTCTCGCCCGCGCAGCACCGGCTCTGGCTGCACCATCAGCTCAACGGGCCGAGCCCCACCTACAACGTGGCGTTCACCATGCGGCTGGACGGGCGGCTCGACGCGCCCGCACTGCGCGCCGCCCTGGACGACGTGCTCGCCCGCCACGAGAGCCTGCGCACGGTCTTCCCCGCCGTCGAGGGCCGGCCCGTGCAGCGCGTCCTGCCCTCGGCCCGGCCCGGCTGGGAGCAGGCCGAGTGCGCCGAGGACGAGCTGCCCGCGCGGCTCGCGGAGGCGGCGGGGCACGGCTTCGACCTGGGCGCCGAGCTCCTCGTACGCCCGCACCTGTTCGTCCTCGGCCCGGACCGGCACGTGCTGATGCTCCTGCTGCACCACATCGTCACCGACGAGTGGTCCGAGGGACGTCTCGTCGCCGACCTCGGCACCGCCTACGCGGCCCGCACCCGCGGCGCCGCGCCCACCTGGTCACCCCTGCCGGTGCAGTACGCCGACTACGCGCTCTGGCAGCACGAGCTCCTGGGCCTGGTGCAGGACCGCCAGCTAGCCTTCTGGCGCGACGCGCTCGCGGGCATCCCGGCCGAGCTGGAGCTGCCCGCCGACCGGCCGCGCCCCGCGGTCGCCTCCCACCGCGGCGGCATCGTCGAGTTCGAGATCCCCGCGGAGGCGCACCGCCGCCTGCGCGAGCTGGCCCGCCGCGCCGGCGCGACGCCGTTCATGGTGGTGCAGGCCGGGCTCGCCGCGCTGCTCAGCCGCCTCGGCGCGGGCGCCGACATCCCGCTCGGCAGCCCGGTCGCCGGCCGCGCCGACCAGCGCCTCGACGAGCTCGCCGGGTTCTTCGTCAACACGCTGGTGCTGCGCGCCGACGTGAGCGGCGACCCGGCCTTCGCCGAGCTGCTGCACCGGGTGCGCGCCGCCGACCTGGCCGCCTTCGGCAACGCCGACGTGCCGTTCGAGCGGGTCGTCGAGGCCGTCAACCCGGAGCGGTCGCTGGGCCGCAACCCGCTCTTCCAGGTGATGGTCGCCTTCCAGCACGTGCCCGCGGAGGCGCCCGGCCTGCCGGGGCTGACCACCACACCCCTGCCGGTGGACACCGGCGTCGCCCAGTTCGACCTCGGCGTCGTGGTCACCGAGCGGCACGGCGTGGACGGCCTCCAGGGCATCGTCGAATACAGCGCCGACCTCTTCGACCGGGACACCGCGGCCACCCTCGCCGCGCGGCTGGCCCGGCTGCTCGCCGACGCGGTCGCCGCGCCGCAGCGCCGGGTGTCCGACCTGGACATCCTCACCCCCGGCGAGCGCGAGGCCCTCGAGACGGGCTGGCAGGGCGCGCGGGTCCCCACCCCGGAGGCGACGCTGCCGGAGCTGTTCGCCGTTCAGGCGCGGCGCCACCCGGACCGGGTCGCCATCGAGGACGGCCCGATCCGCCTGACGTACGCCGAGCTCGACCGGCGCACCAACCGGCTGGCGCGGCGGCTCGCCGAGCGCGGCGCCGGCCCGGACCGGATCGTCATGGTGCTGCTGCCCCGCTCGGCCGACCTGTTCGCCGCCGAGCTGGCGGTGTCCAAGGCGGGCGGCGCCTACCTGCCGGTCGACCCGTCCTATCCGGCCGAGCGCGTCGCGGCGCTCGCCGAGGACGCCACGCCGGTGCTGGTCATCGCCGCCCCGGGCACCACGACCGTGCCGCCCGGCGTGCCCGTCGTGCACCCGGGCGACCTGGCCGCCGACGACACTGAGGTGACCCGCGCCGACCTGCGGCCCGCCCACGCGGCGTACGTCATCTACACCTCCGGCTCGACCGGCAGGCCCAAGGGTGTCGTCGTGCCGCACGCCGGCCTCGCCGACCTCAGCGAGACCTTCGCCGAGCTGTGGCGGGTGGACGAGGGCAGCCGCATCGCCCAGTTCGCCTCGCCGAGCTTCGACGTCACCGTGGCCGAGCTCGCCGTGTCGCTGCTGCGCGGCGCGACCCTCGTCATCACGCCCGAGGAGGACCGGCTCGGCGCGCCGTTCGCCGAGTTCTGCCACCGCGAGCGCATCACCAACTTCGCGCTGCCGCCGGCCGCGCTCGGTGCCCTGCCCGAGGGCTCGTTGCCGGCCGGGCTGACCGTGGTCACCGGCGCCGACCGCTGCCCGCCCGAGCTGGTGCGGCGCTGGACGGCCACCCATCGCATGCTCAACGCGTACGGGCCGACCGAGGCGACCGTGAACTCCACCTACTGGGAGTGCGCCCCGGACGGGCCGGTGCTGATCGGGCGCCCGGACCGCAACAAGAGCGCGTACGTGCTCGACGCGGCCCTGAAGCCCGTGCCGCCGGGCGTTCCCGGCGAGCTCTACCTGGCCGGTGCCGGCCTGGCCCGCGGCTACCTCGGCCGGCCCGCGCTGACCGCGTCCCGCTTCGTGGCCGACCCGTTCGGCGCGCCCGGCGCCGCCATGTACCGCACGGGCGACCTGGTCCGCCGGGCCCGCGACGGGCAGCTCGAGTTCCTCGGCCGCGCCGACGACCAGGTGAAGATCCGCGGCTTCCGCATCGAGCCCGGCGAGGTCGCCTCGGTCCTGGTCGAGCATCCTTGCGTGCGGTACGCCGTCGTGGTCGCCCGCGAGGGCCGGCTCCTCGGCTACGTGGAGGGTGACGCCTCGCCGGTCGCCGAGGACCTGCGGGCCTGGCTCGCGCGGCGGCTGCCCGACTACCTGGTGCCGGCCGCGATCGTCGTGCTCGACAGCCTGCCGCGGACGGCCGCCGGGAAGATCGACCGCACGCGCCTGCCCGAGCCGGTCCTCGAGCGCAGCGCCGAACGCCCCGTCACCGTGATCCAGGAACTGCTCGCCTCGCTCTTCGCCGAGGTGCTCGGCCTGGACGAGGCCGGTGTCGACGAGGGCTTCTTCGCGCTCGGCGGCGACAGCATCGTGGCCCTGCAACTGGTGGCCCGCGCCCGGGCCGCCGGGCTCGAGCTCTCCGCCCGGCAGGTCTTCGAGCACCAGAGCGTTGCCGCGCTGGCCGAGGTGGCGGGCTCCTTCGAGGGCGCCCGCGAGCCGGCCGCGGTGGCGGTCGGCGAGGTGCCGCTCACCCCGATCATGGCGTGGCTGCGGTCGCAGGACGCGCCCCTCGACACGTTCAGCCAGTCGCTGCTGCTGCGGGTCCCGGCCGCGCTGAGCGGACCGGCGCTGTCGGCGGCGCTCCAGGCGGTGCTCGACCGGCACGACGCGCTGCGCGCCCGGTGGACCGGCGACGGCCTGGTGGTGCCTCCGCCCGGCTCGGTGACAGCCGAGGTACGCGTCGCCGAACGCGGCCTGCGCGAGGAGCACGAAGCGGCGATCCGGCGACTCCGGCCCGCCGAGGGGCGGATGGTCGAGGCGGTCTGGTTCCCCGCCGAGGCGCGCCTGCTGCTGGTCGCGCACCACCTCGTCGTGGACGGCGTGTCGTGGCGAATCCTGGTCGAGGACCTGGCGACCGCCGCCGACGGCGAGACCCTGACCCGATCCGGTACGTCGGTGCGCGGCTGGGCCCGCGGACTGGCGGCCGCGGCGCGCGACCGGGCACCCGAGCTGTCCTACTGGCTCGGCGTGGTGGACGCGCCGACGGCGGCCATCGGCACCCGGCCGGTCGGCCCGGGCGACACCGTGGGCTCGCTGCGGCACCACAGCCTGCGGCTGAGCGCCGCGGAGACCTCGCCGTTGCTGACCGCCGTGCCCGAGGCCTACCACGCGGGCGTGCAGGACGTGCTGCTGACCGGGCTGGCGCTCGCCGTGCGGCAATGGCGGCCGGGGACGGCCCAGCACGGTGTGCTGCTGCGCCTGGAAGGGCACGGGCGCGAGGAGCAACTGGTGCCGGGCAGCGACCTGACGCGCACGGTGGGCTGGTTCACCACGGAGTTCCCGGTGCGCCTCGACCCGGGCGGTTCCGATGCGGCGGCGGCCCTGAAGCGGGTGAAGGAGCAGCTGCGGGCGGTGCCGGACAGCGGTGCGGGATACGGCCTGCTGCGCTACCTCAACGCGGACACCGCGGCGCGGCTCGATCGCCCGGCGCCCGAGATCCTGTTCAACTACCTGGGCCGCCTCGCGTCCTCCGCCGCCACCTCTTCGTCGCCGTCCGCCGCTGAGACCTTCGACGGCGCGGCCGGTGGTGTGGCGGCCTTGGACGGCGCGCACGACTGGGTCGCGGCGGCCGAGAACGACGCGCTCGGCGACGGGCTCGACCCCTCGTTCCCGGCCGGGCAAGCCCTGGAGATCAACGCAGCCACGGCCGACCTGCCCACCGGCCCCGAGCTGTCCATCCGGCTCTCCTATGTGGACGGAATCCTCACCGAGGCGGACGTGACCGCCCTCGGCGAGCTCTGGCTGGCCGCCCTGGAGAGCCTGCGCGCCGCCGCCCGGACCGGCGGCGGGCACACCCCATCCGACCTCCTGGTCTCCCTCAGCCAGGACGAGATCGACGAATTCGAGGACGAGTGGAGGCTTCTGTGACGACCCCGGGCGGACTGCAGGACATCCTGCCGCTGTCGCCGCTGCAGGAGGGCCTCTACTTCCTGTCCACCTACGCGGCCGACGGACCGGACGTCTACGTCGTCCAGCAGGTGCTCACCCTGGACGGCGCACTGGACACGGCCCGGCTCCGCGCCGCCGCCCAGGCCGTCCAGGACCGGCACGCCAACCTGCGCGCCGCCTTCCGGCCCCGCAAGGCCGGCCAGCCGGTGCAGCTGATCCCGGCGGCCCTGCCGGTCGACTTCACCGTCGTCGACCTGAGCGACCGGCCCGCGGGCGACGCCCGCACCGACCCCAGCGCCCCGGTTGCGGATGCCAGCCTGGGTGGCCGTGTTGCGGATGCCGGCCTCGGCGGGCGCGTTCCGGACGTCGATGAGGTGACCGAGGCGGAGCGGCGGCGGCCGTTCGACCTGGCGCGGCCGCCGCTGCTGCGCTGGACGCTGATCCGGCTCGGCGACGAGCGGCACCGGCTCGTGCTGACCGCGCACCACATTCTGCTCGACGGCTGGTCCGCGCCGCTGCTCGTGCGTGACCTGCTGACCATCTACGCGGGTGCCGAGCCGCCCGCCGCCCGCCCGTACAAGGACTATCTCGCCTGGGTGGCGCGGCAGGACCGGGACGCCGCCGAGCGCGCGTGGCGGAGCGCCCTGTCCGGAGTCGAGGAGGCGACGCTGATCGCGCCCGGCGCCGAGCGGGCCGCCGCCGAGCCCGAGGCGATCGAGCGACAGGTGGACGTCGTCCGCGTCGCCGAGGTGGCGCGCGAGCGTGGGCTCACCCTGAATACGGTTATGCAGGGCGCCTACGCCCTCGTGCTGGCCGAATTCACCGGTCGCGACGACCTTGTCTTCGGGGCGACCGTCAGCGGCCGCCCGGGCGGGCTCGCCGGTGTGGAGAACATGGTCGGCCTGTTCATCAACACCGTGCCCGTTCGCATTCGCCCGCGCCCGGCCGACACCTGGGCCGGATACCTCGCGCGCGTGCAGGCGGAGCAGGCGGCGTTGCTCGACCACCAGCACATCGGGCTCGCCACCATCCAGCGGCAGACGGGCGTCGGGGCGCTCTTCGACACCCTGCTCGTCTTCGAGAGCTACCCGCTCGACGAAGAGGGGCTGCGGACGCTCCAGGACGCGGCCGGCCTGCGCCTCGCCGCCGTCACGGGCACCGACGCCACGCACTACCCGCTGACGCTGACCGTGGTGCCGGGCCCCAAGGAGATCGCCCTCGGCGCCGAGTATCGCCCGGACGTCGTCTCCCGCTCCGCGGCCGAGCGCGTGCTCGACCGCCTCGCCGACTTGCTGGCCGCCTTCGCCGCGGAACCGGACGGTCGCCTCGCCGCCATCAAGCCCGCCGGCGAGCTCGTCACGATGAATACTTCTATGCAGGTGCCGCCGGCCCTGTTGCTCGACGTATTCGACGCGCAGGTGCGGAAGACCCCCGACGCCGTCGCTCTGCGCTTCGGCGGCGCGGCGCTGTCCTACGCGGAGTTGCACGCTCGGGTGGACCGCCTGGCCCGGCTGCTGGTGGCTCGTGGTGCCGGCCCGGAGAAGGTGGTGGCGGTCCTGGTGCCCCGCACCGAGGACGCGGTGGTGGCGTGGCTGGCCGCCCTGCGGTCAGGTGGCATCTATCTGCCGATCGACGTGGACTATCCGCGCGAGCGCATCGACTACCTGCTCGCGGACGCCGCCCCTGCGGTGATCGTGACGCCACAGGTGCTCGCCGAGGCGACTACTCACCCGAATGCCGACACGAACCCGGCCGGCGTCGCCGTGGCGAGCCTGCCGGTCATCACCCCGCAGAACGGTGCCTACCTCATCTACACGTCGGGCTCGACCGGGCGCCCGAAGGGCGTCGTCGTGGAGCACGCCAGCCTGGCGAACCTGTTCCACCACCATCGCCTGCGGCTGATCGAGCCGATGAATAAGCCTATTCGTGCCGCGCTGAGCGCTGCATTGGTCTTCGACACCTCGTGGGAGGGGCTGCTCTGGCTCGTCGCCGGGCATGAGCTGCACCTGCTCGATGACGAGACCCGGCGTGACGCCGACCTGTTCGTCGACTACGTGCGCCGGCACCGGATCGACGCGCTCGATGTGGCGCCCTCGCTCGGGCAGGAGCTGGTCCACGCGGGCCTGCTGAGCGGGGAGCACGCGCCCGCGCTGGTGATGCTCGGCGGTGAGGCGGCCGGTCCGGCGCTGTGGAGCGCCCTGCGGGAGGCGCCTCGCACGATCGGCGTCAACCTCTACGGGCCGACCGAATGCACCGTGGACACGCTCATGGCGCACGTGCCGGACAGCGCGGCGCCTCTGGTGGGGCGCCCGATCGGCAACACTCGGGCGTACGTGCTGGACGGCTGGTTGCGTCCGGTCGCGCCGGGTGTGGCGGGTGAGCTCTATCTGGCGGGCGCTCAGCTCGGGCGCGGCTACAAGGACCGCGCGGGACTGACGGCCACCCGGTTCGTGGCCGACCCGTGGGCGCCGGGGGAGCGGATGTACCGCACCGGCGACGTGGTCCGCTGGACCGGGGACGACCGGCTGGAGTTCGTGGGCCGCGCCGACGACCAGGTCAAGATCCGTGGCTTCCGCGTGGAGCCGGGCGAGGTCGCCGCCGTGCTCGCCGAGCACCCCGCGGTCGCCCAGGCCGTGGTCGTGCCCCGCGACGGCCGCCTGGTCGCCTACATCGTGGGCTCGGCGGGGGAGTCGCCGGGCCAGGTCCCCGAAGGGCTGCGGGAGTGGGCGGCCGGGCGGCTGCCCGGCCACCTGCTGCCCGCGGCGTTCGTGGGGCTTGACCGGCTTCCGGTCACGGTGGCCGGCAAGGTGGACAAGCGTGCGCTGCCCGCGCCGGACTTCGGGGTGCTCGCCGGTGGGGAAGCGCCGCGCACCCCGGCCGAGGAGACGCTTGCCAAGCTCTTCGCCGAGGTGCTCGGGCTGCCGGCGGTCGGTGTCGAGGACAGCTTCTTCACGCTCGGCGGCGACAGCATCGTCTCGCTCCAGCTCGTCGCCCGTGCCCGCACGGCCGGGCTGCGCATCACGCCACGGCAGATCTTCGAGCTGCGTACGGTTGCCGCGCTCGCCGCCGTCGCGGCGCCCGCCGAGGCGCCGCGCGCCGTGGCAGCCGAAGCCGCGCTCGGCGAGGTGCCGCTCACGCCGATGCTCGCCTGGCTGCGCGACAACGGGCCGGCCACGCGGTACAGCCAGTCCATGGTGCTGCGGGCGCCCGCGGGGCTGACCGCCGCGCGACTGGAGGCCGTCGTGCAGGCCCTGCTCGACCGGCACGACCTGTTGCGGGCCCGTTGGAACCAGGCGACCGGCCTGACCGTGCCGCCGCCCGGCTCGCTCGCCGCCGCCACCGTCATCGGCGCGGACCGGCTGCGGCCCGAGGAGGGTGTGCCGTTGCGCGTGACGTGGACGCCGGGCCAGGTCGAGATCGTCGTGCACCACACGGTCGTCGACGGTGTCTCGTGGCGGATCCTGCTGGCCGACATCGCCGGCGCGTGGGCCGACGTGCTCGCCGGGCGGCCGATCGCGCTGCCGCCGGTCGGCACCTCGTTCCGCGAGTGGGCCCGCGGCCTGGCGCCGGACGACGCCGAGCTGCCCTACTGGCGTTCGGTGCTGGATGTCTCGGAGCCCGTGCTCGGGGCACGCCCCGTGGACCCGGCCCGGGACACTGTCGCCACCGCGCGCACCGTCACCGTCGAGCTGGACGCCTCGCTCATCGAGCCGATCCCGGCGGCCTTCCACACCGGCGTCACCGAGGTGCTGCTCGCCGGGCTCGCCGTCGCGATGGGCGGGCGGGACGTGCTGGTCGAGCTGGAGGGGCACGGCCGCGACACCACCGAGGCCGACCTGTCCCGCACGGTCGGCTGGTTCACCACCGAATTCCCGGTGCGTCTGAGCCCGGGCGGCACCGATCCGGCGGCCGCGCTCAAACGTGTCAAGGAGCAGCTGCGGGCCGTGCCCGGCAACGGCGCCGGGTACGGCCTGCTGCGCCCCCGGCTGACCGGGCTGCCCGAGCCGCAGATCCTCGTCAACTACCTCGGCCGGTTCACCGCCGGCGGCGGGTCCGGCGACGAGGACTGGGCGCCGCTCGGCGGGCTGGACGGCGACGCCGACCCGGAGATGCCGCTGCGCCGGGCGCTGGAGATCAACGCGTCCATCGTGGACGGCCGGCTCACCGCGGCGCTGACGTACCCGGACGGCGTGCTCACGGAAGACGAGGTACGGCGCCTGGGCGATGCGTGGTTCGGCGCGCTCGTCTCGCTCGCGGGCGCGCGGGGCGGTCGTACCGCGTCCGATCTGCTGCTCCCCGGCGTACAGCAGGAGGAGATCGACGCCCTGGAGCGGCGCCCCGAGGGGCTGGAGGACATCTGGCCGCTGTCGCCGCTGCAGGAAGGACTCGTCTTCCTCGCCGCGCTCGCCGACACGGTGGATCCCTATGTGGTGCAACAGGTTCTCGACCTGTCGGGACCGCTTGATCCGGGCCGGATGCGGGCCGCGGGGCAGGCGCTGCTCGACCGTCATCCCGCCCTGCGCGCGTCCTTCGCCGCCGGGCCGGACGGGCAGCTCCGTCAGGTCGTCGCCGCCCGTGCCGAGCTGCCGTGGGCCGAGCTGGCGCTGAGCGAGCGGGAGTTCGAGGACTTCGCGGCCGAGGACCGGGCGCGCCCGTTCGACCTGGCGCAGGCGCCGTTGCTGCGATTGACACTGGTACGGCTGGAGGACGGCCGCCACCGCCTGGTGCTCACCAACCACCACGTGCTGCTCGACGGCTGGTCCACGCCGCTCGCGGTCCGGGAGCTCTTCGACCTGTACGCCGGTCGTACGCTCCCCGCGCCGCGCCCGTACCGCGATTATCTGCGTTGGCTCACGGCAACCGACCGGGCCGCCGCCGAGACCGCCTGGCGTGCCTCGCTGGACGGCCTCGACCAGCCCACGCTCGTCGCGCCCGGTGCGGGCGCGGTCCTCGGCGCGCGGCCCGGCAAGCTCGAACGCGACCTGCCGCGCGAAGTTACCGACCGGCTGACCGCCCTCGCCCGGCAGCGGCAGGTCACCCTCAACACCGTCGTGCAGGCCGCCTGGGCCGTGCTTCTGGTGCAGCTGACCGGCCGCACCGACGTGGTGTTCGGCACGACCGTCTCGGGCCGCCCGGCGCAGGTGGCCGGCGTCGACGAGATGATCGGCTTCTTCATCAACACCCTGCCCGTACGGGTGCCGCTCGATCCCCGGGAAAGCTGGGCCGCCCTGCTCGACCGGCTCCAAAGCGGACAGTCCGCATTGCTGGAGCACCAACACCTTCCGCTGACCGACGTGCAGCGCCTCGCCGGCCTCGGCGAGCTGTTCGACACGCTCACCATCTTCGAGAGCTACCCGCTCGACACCGACGGGCTGCACGACGCCACCGGCTCGGCCGGCCTGCGCATGACCGACGTGACGGGCGACGACGCGCCGCACTACCCGCTCACCCTCGCCGTCGCGCCGGGGGAGCGGCTCCGGCTGGGCCTCGCCTACCGCTCGGACGTGTTCACCGACGCCGCCGCCTCCGAGATCCTCGACCGGTACGGCGCGCTGCTCGCGGACCTGGCCGCCGAACCCGGAAAGCCGGTCGGCCGCGCCCTGCCCGAGCGCGCGGCCGTCGAGCCCGTGGCCGTACCGGACACGACGCTGCCGCGGCTGTTCGCCGACGCCGTCCGCGCCACGCCGGACGAGGTCGCGGTCGTCTTCGAGGGCGACCAGCTCACCTACGCCGAGCTCGACGCCCGCGTGGCCGCGCTGGCCGGCCGTCTGCGCGAGCGCGGCGCCGGCCCGGAGACCGTCGTGGCCCTCGCGCTGCCCCGGTCGCTCGACCTGGTCGTGGCCTTGCACGCCGTGCACCGCGCCGGCGCGGCGTACCTGCCGATCGACCCCACGCATCCCCGCGAGCGTAACGAGCTCCTGCTCGCCGACTCCGGCGCGACCCTCCTGCTGACGCCCGAGAACGTCACGGAGACCGGCGAGCCGGTGCGGGAAACGCCTGCCCTGCACGGCGCTTGCGCCGCGTACGTCATCTACACCTCCGGCTCAACCGGCCGGCCCAAGGGCGCCACGATCTCGCACCGGTCGATCGTCAACCGGCTCCTCTGGATGCGAGACCGCTACCGGCTGCGGCCGGGCGAGCGCGTGCTCCAGAAGACCCCTGCCGGCTTCGACGTGTCGGTCTGGGAGTTCTTCTGGCCCCTGCTCACCGGCGCCACCCTCGTCGTGGCCCGGCCGGACGGGCACCGCGACCCCGCCTACCTCGCCGACGTGATGGCCCGCAACGAGGTCACGACGGTCCACTTCGTACCGTCGATGCTTCGCGCCTTCCTCGCCGACTCCCCGCGGGTGCCGTCGCTGCGCCGGGTCGTCTGCAGCGGCGAGGCCCTGCCCGGCGACCTCGCCCGCCGCTTCGGCCAGGTGCTGCCCGGCGTCGAGCTGCACAACTTGTACGGCCCCACGGAAGCGGCCGTCGACGTCACCCACCACCCGGTCGACACGTCGGCGGACGGTCCCGTGCCGATCGGCCGGCCCGTCTGGAACACCGAGATCCACGTGCTCGACCCGTGGATGCGCCCCGTGCCGCCGGGCGTGACCGGCGAGCTCTACCTCGGCGGCGTCCAGCTGGCCCGCGGCTACCTCGGCCGCCCCGCCCTGACCGCCCAGCGCTTCGTCGCGAACCCGTTCGGCGACCCCGGATCGCGGCTGTACCGCACCGGCGACCTCGCCCGCTTCACCGAGTCGGGCGACCTCGACTACGCCGGCCGCACCGACGACCAGGTGAAGATCCGTGGCCTGCGCGTCGAGCCCGGCGAGATCGAGGCCGCCCTGACGGCGCTTCCCGGCGTCACCGCCGCCGCCGTGGTCGCCCGCGACGACGGCCCCGCGCGGCGCCTGGTCGCGTACGTCGTCGGCGAGCCCCCCGCGGACCTGCCCGCCGCCCTGGCCGCCACGCTGCCCGAGCACCTGGTGCCGGCTGCCTTCGTGCGCCTGCCGGAACTGCCCCTCAGCCCCAACGGCAAGCTCGACCGGCGCCGCCTCCCGGCCCCCGACTTCGCCTCCCACACGGGCGGCGACGAGCCCCGTACGCCCACGGAGGAGGTCTTCGCCGCCCTGGTCGCCGGAGTGCTCGGCCTCGACCGCGTGGGCGTCCGCGACAGCTTCTTCACCCTCGGCGGCGACAGCATCCTCGCGCTGCAACTGACCGCCCGGGCCCGAGCCGCCGGCTGGCGCCTGGCGGCCCGAGACGTCTTCGCCCGCCCCACCGTCGAAGGCATGGCGTCGGTCGCAGCACCCCTCGAATTGTCGGCCGCCAATCCGGCGGACGCCTTCGGCGACGTCCCGCCGACCCCGTTCATGCGAGGGCTGGACGACCCCGCCGACCCGCGCCTCACCCAGTCGATGGTGGTCCGCGTGCCGGCCGGCCTGACCCCGGCGGCCCTGACCGAACGGCTCCAGAAGCTGATCGACCACCACGACATGCTGCGCGCCCGCTGGACCGGCACCGCGCTGCACGTCCCGCCGCCCGGCACCGTCGCCTTCGCCCTGGACCAGGGCCTGGCGCCCGCCGAGGGCCGCATGGTCAGCGCCTCGATGCCGGACGGCGACCGGCTCCGAATCACCGTCCACCACCTGGCGGTGGACGCCGTCTCGTGGCCGATCCTGCTCGCCGACCTGGCGAGCGAAGGCCCGCTGCCGCCGGTGGGCACGTCGTTCCGCTCCTGGGCGCTGGCCCTGGAAGCGGCGACCCGCGACGAGGAGCGCGCCCACTGGGAGTCGGTCTTCACCGGGCCGCCCGCCTACCTGACCGACGTCGAGCTGGACCCCGCCACCGACACGCTGGGCACGCTCGACCAGGTCACCGCCCGAGTCCCCGCGGGCCGCCTGACCACCGCGATCCCGGCCGCCTACCGAGCCGACGTGCAGGACGTCCTCCTGGCCACCCTCACCACGGCCGCCGGCCGCGACGTGCTGGTCGAGCTGGAGGGCCACGGCCGCGAGGAGCGCCTACTCCCGGGGGCCGATCTGTCCCGCACGGTCGGCTGGTTCACCACGGCCCATCCGGTACGCCTGAGCGCGCCCGACTCCGAGCCGGCAGCGGCTCTGAAGCGCGTCAAGGAGCAGCTGCGTGCCGCCCCCGACCGCGGCCTCGGCTACGGCCTCCAGCGCCGCACCGACCCGAGACCGCCGATCCTGTTCAACTACTTGGGCCGGGCCGAGCAGAGCAACACGGAGCCGTCGCCCTGGCAGCCGGTGGAAGGTTTGCGCGGCGACGCGAGCGACCACCTGCCCGCCCGCCACGTGCTCAGCGTCGAGGCCACCGTCGAGGGCGACGAGATTGTGCTTTCGGTGGCCTTCCCGCGCCGCGCCATGCCGGAGAAGTCGGTGCGCGCCTTGCTCACCGCCTGGAGCACCGCCCTGGCGTCGCTGAACGAGGCGCCCGGCGACGGCGGGCTCACGCCGTCCGACGTGCTGGCCCGGGTCGACCAGGAGGCGCTGGACGAGCTCGCCACGCGCTGTCCCGGCCTGACCGACGTGCTGCCGTTGACGCCTCTGCAGGAGGGTTTGTTCTACCTGCACGCCCTCGACGGCGCCGGCGACGTCTACACCGTGCAGCAGCAGCTCGACCTCGACGGCCCGCTGGACGCCGCACGCCTGCACCGAGCCGCCCAGTCGCTGCTGGACCGCCACCCGAACTTGCGAGCCGCTTTCACCACCACCGCCAACGGCGCCCCGGTCCAGGTCATCCCCGCCCATGTGGAGGTGCCCTGGCGAGAAACCGCAGCCGCAATCCCATCCGAAGCCGACCACCTAGCCGATGCAGAACGGAATGCTCCGTTCGTGGTTGACGGGGACGGGCGGGTCGGGGTCTTTGACCTTGGGACGGCGCCGCTTGTCAAGTTCCTGTTGATCCGGGTGGGGGACGGGCGGCATCGGCTTGTCATCACCCAGCATCACGTCATCGTGGATGGGTGGTCGGGGCCGCTTATCGCGCGGGAACTGCTCTCGGCCTACTCGGGGCGCGTGCCGGCGGTGGGGCGGGCCTATCGGGACTTCCTTGCGTGGCTTCAGCAGGCCGACGCGGAAGCGGCGCGGGAAGCCTGGCGTGCGGCGCTGGCCGGTGTCACCGAGCCGACCCTGGTGGCACCGGGGACGGTGGGGCGGTCGGCGCGGCTGCCGGGTGAGGTGATCGGGCAGCTGCCGTCGAGCTTCGTCGACTTCGCGCGGGAGCAGGGCGTCACGCCCAACACGCTCGTGCAGGCGCTGTGGGCCGTGCTGCTCGGGCGGCTGACCGGGCGCGACGACGTCGTCTTCGGGGCCACCGTCTCGGGGCGGCCACCGGAGCTCGCCGGAGCCGACGAGACGATCGGGCTCTTCATCAACACCGTTCCGGTGCGGGCGCGCCTGCTTCCGGGGGAGAGCTGGCAGGCGTTCCTCGGCAGGCTCCAGCAGGAGCAGGCGGGGCTGCTGGCCCACCAGCACCTCGGGCTCGCGCCGATCCAGCAGCTGGCGGGTGTGGGGGAGCTCTTCGACACGCTGGTGGTGTTCGAGAGCTACCCGGTGGACGACGACCGGCTCGACGAAAGCCAGCGGGACGCGGGCCTGAAGCTGGCCGGGGTGATCGGGCGGGACGCGACGCACTACCCGCTGACGCTGGCCGCCGCTGTGGATGAGGGCGAAGGGCTGCACCTGGCCCTCGAGTACCGGCCGGACGTGTTCGACGCGCAGACGGCGCGGCTGCTGCTCGACCGGCTGGTGGCGCTCGCGGCGGAGGCCGTCGCGAACCCGGGCCAGGCGGTGGACCGAGCCGACGCGCTGACCGCCGAGGAGCGGCGGCGGGTGCTGACCGAGTGGAACGGCGCGGCCCTGCCCGTGACGCCGCGGACGCTTCCGGGACTCGTGCGAGACTGGGCTCGAAAGACCCCGGACGCGACGGCTCTCGTGGTCGGCGAGCGGCGCTGGACGTACGCCTCGCTGATGGCCGATGTGGACAGTCTGGCCGCCACGCTGGTCGACGCGGGTGCGGGACCCGGCCGGATCGTGGCGCTGCTGCTGCCTCGCGGAGAGCACATCGTTCCGGCGATTTTCGGGGCCATGGCGTCGGGAGCCGCCTACCTGCCGATCGACCCGGAGTATCCGCCCGCCCGGATCGCGGCGATGCTCGACGACGCCCGGCCCGTGACCACGCTGGCGGTACGGTCCACGAGCGGGCTGCTACCCGGCGGCGCGCCGCGGCTGGTGCTGGACGGACCGTACGAGCAAGGAACCGGTACGCCGCAGGAGATCACACCGGACCACCCCGCGTACGTCATCTACACCTCCGGGTCGACCGGGCGGCCCAAGGGCGTGCTGGTGCCGCACCGGACCGTGGCGAACCTGCTGGCGAGCCACACGGCGCGGATCCTCGGGCCGGCCGCCGCCCAGCGTGGCCGGGCGCTGCGGGTGGCGCACAACTGGTCGTTCGCGTTCGACGCCTCCTGGCAGCCGCTGCTCGCGCTGCTCGGCGGCAACGAGCTGCACCTGGTCACCGACGAGCCGCGCCGCGACCCGCAACTGCTCGCGGAACTGTTGCGGGACAACGGGATCGACATGATCGAGGTGGCGCCGTCGCACCTGGACCAGCTGCTCGCGGCCGGGTTCGACGCCGGTGGGCTGGCCGTGCTCGGCGTCGGCGGCGAGGCCGTGCCGGATCAGCTCTGGACCGCGATGGCCGCGCTGCCGCAGACCGAGTCCTACAACTTCTACGGCCCGACGGAGTGCACAGTGGACACCATCGTGCAGCGGGTCAAGGAGGTGCCGCGCGCGCTCATCGGGCGGCCGGTCGCCAACACCACGCTGTACGTGCTCGACGGCCGGTTGCGGCCGGTGCCGCCGGGCGTCGCGGGTGAGCTCTACATCGGCGGGGCGCAGCTCGCGCTCGGCTACCTGCACCAGCCGGGCCTCAGCTCGGCGCGCTTCGTGGCCGATCCGTTCGCCGCGGCGCCGGGCAGCCGCATGTACCGCACGGGCGACGTGGTGCGCTGGACCGCCGACGGGCGCATCGACTACCTGGGCCGCTCCGACGACCAGGTGAAGATTCGCGGCTACCGGATCGAGCTGGGCGAGGTCGCCACGGTGCTGTCGCAGCATCCGTCGGTGACGCAGGCTGTCGTGGTCGCCGACGCGGGCAGGCTCATCGCGTACGTCGTCGGTGGCTCCGCCGACCTGAGGGCGTGGGCGTCGGAACGGCTTCCCGCCTACCTCGTGCCGGCGGCCGTCGTCGAGCTGGACGCGTTGCCGCTGACGGTCAACGGCAAGCTCGACCGGGCCGCGCTGCCGCGGGTGGAGTACGTGTCCGCGACCCGTGAGCCACAGGGCGAGCAGGAGGAACGGCTGGCCGCGCTCTTCACCGAGGTGCTCGGGGTGCCCGTCGGCGCGGAGGACAGCTTCTTCGACCTGGGCGGCGACAGCATCGCGGCGATGCGGCTCACCAGCCTCGCCCGCGCGCACGGCGTACCGCTGCGCCTGTCCGATCTGGTGGCGCTCAAGACGGTCGCCGCCCTCGCGGAGGTGGCCGCATGAGCCCCGCCGTGCTGCTGCGCTGGGCCGTCCGCGACTCCGCCAAGGGGCTGACCGCCTCGTGGATCGGCGGCCTCGGCTACCAGGCCGGGCTGATCCTGCTGCCCTGGTGCCTCGGCCGCGCCCTCGACCAGGGCATCACGCCGGGCGACCGCTCGCCGCTGCTTTACTGGGCCGCGGCCACCCTGCTCGTCTCGGTGGCGCTGACCGGCGCTGAGTTCGCGATGCGGTGGTGGGCAACGCTCGCGGGGGTACGGACAGGCAACCGGCTGCTGCTGCGGCTGGCGGAACGGGTGCTCGGCTGGGACGCCGTGACCGCGCACAGGTTCTCGGCCGGCGACCTCGTCACCCGGGGCACCCGTGACGTCGAGCAGATCACCATCTGGCTGTCCACGGTGCCCTCGCTCGCGAGCGGCATGCTGGGCTTCCTCGCGGTGCTCGTCGTGGTGGCCACCCTCGACCCGATGCTGGCGATCGTCGGCCTCAGCACGGTGCCGCTGCTGATCGCGGTGAACCTGTGGTATCCCAAGCGCTACGAGGGCGCCAACGCGGCTCTCTCGGCGGCGCACGGCGCACGCGCGGACGCCGTGGAGGACCTTCTCTCGGCCAGTACGGCGGTGCGCGGCCTCGGCGGCGAACAGGTGCTCATCGAGCGCCACCACGAGGTCAGTGCGACGGTCCGCGACCGCACCCTGGCGCTGGCTCGGATCGCCGCAGGCTGGGCTGCGAACGCGCCGTTCGTGCCGTGGCTGGCGACCGCGATCGGCGTGGCCTTCGGCGGCCTGGCGGTGCTGGACGGCAGCTTCTCGGTCGGCGGCCTGGTCTCCTTCGCCAGCTGGATGACGCTGCTCGGCCGCCAGGTGATGATGCTGACGTTCCGCTTCGGCCAGCTCGGCGACGCGTGGACCGCCGCCGGCCGCATCGAAACGGTCCTGACGGCCACACCGGAGATGCCGGAACGCGGAGCAGACAGCCTGGCGGCCGGTGGTTTGCTGACCGCTGAGGGCGTCACCGTCGCGCTCGACGGGCGGGAGCCGTTGCGGCTGCCCGATCTGGCCGTGCGCGAAGGCGAGTTCGTCGCCGTGGTCGGGCCGGTCGGCACCGGCAAGACGACGCTGTTGCGCCTGCTGGCCCGGCTCGCCGATCCGGCGACGGGCGTCATCCGGTACGGCGGAACGGATCTGCGCGACGCGGCGATCGGCGACGTGCGCGACGCCATCACGATCGTCGGCCAGCGCCCGCTGCTGCTGTCCGGCACCATCGCCGAGAACCTGCGCCTCGGCCGCGCCCACCTCACCGACGAGCAGCTGCGCGAAGCCTGCCGTGTCGCCGGGATCCTCGAGCACATCGAGTCGCTGCCGGAGGGCTTCGCGACCGTGGTCGGCGAGCGCGGCAGCACCGTCTCGGGCGGCCAGCTCCAGCGCCTCGCCCTCGCGCGGGGCCTGCTGCGGGGCGCGAAGGTGCTGCTGCTCGACGACGTCACCTCGGCCGTCGACGCGCGCACCGAGCGGCGCATCCTCGACGGCCTCCGCGAGCTCGGCGTGACCATCGTCTTCGCCACCTCGCGTACGGCCGTGAAGGACCTCGCCGACCGGGTCATCGACCTCGGCGTGCACGACGGAGAGCTGGTGTCCCATGGCTGACGTCCGCCTGCTGACCGAGGAGCCCGACCAGCGGCACGTGCTCCGCCGGGCCTGGCCGCACCTGCGGGAGCACCGGCGCGCGATGGTCGCCGCCATCGCCGTCAACCTGCTCTCCACGCTGTCGCTCACCCTCGTACCGGTGATGATCGGCCGGGCGGTCGACGAGCTGCTGGACGGCGACCGCACCGGCCTGCTCGTCACGGCCGGGGTCGTGCTCGGGCTGGTCGTCGTGCGCACGGTGCTGCTGCGCTGGTCGGAGCTGCTGCTCACCCGGGTCGGCGAGAAGGTGGTGCACAGCCTGCGCGACCTCGTGGTGGAGCGGCTCGGCACCACCTCGCTGCGCTTCCTCGAGGCCCATCGCGGCGGCGACCTGCTCCAGCGGGCCACTGTCGAGATCGCGGAGCTGGCCACCTTCGTCCGGAGTCAGCTGCCCGACCTGATCTCGCTCGGCGGCTACCTGCTGTTCAGCGTGATCGTGCTGCTCGCGTCGTCGTGGCAGCTGTTCGGGTTGCTGGTGCTCGTCTTCGGCCCGCCGATGTGGTGGATCAGCCGGCGCTTCCGGCGGGCCGCGCAGGCCGCCTATCCGGCCGAGGCCGCCGCGCAGGCGACGCTCGCCGCGACGTTCTCGGAAAGCCTGCTGGCCCGCGAGCAGCTTCAGATCGACGGCGCGACCAGCACCTGGCTCGACCGCCTGCGGCAGGACGCCGACGGCTACCTCCGGACGGCGCGCGCGGCGCAGCGCGGTGCCACGTGGATCGACGCGACGTGGATCGTGCAGGGCCTCACGAGCGCGGCGCTGCTGGTCGCCGGCGGCATCCTGGCGAACGAGGGCGTGGTCACGGTCGGCGTGGTGGTCACGTTCGTCCTGGCGAGCCGCGACCTGTTCAGCTCGATCGACGACTTCACGCTGGTCGCGGGCGAGATGCTGGAGTCACGCGTGGGCCTGGCCCGCCTGCTCGACCTGCTCGACGCGACATCGTCACCCCACGCCCCGCAAAATCCCGAAAAATCGGGCACGAGTGGAGGTACCGCGGGTACCGGCCTGTCCGCCGATGCCGTGACCTACAGCTACCGCCCCGGTGAGCCCGTTCTGCACGGGGTCAGCGTGCACTTCGCGGCCGGGGAGCACGCCGGGATCGTCGGTGAGACCGGGTCCGGCAAGACCACGCTCGCCAAGCTGCTCTGTGGGCTCTACCTGCCCGATGCGGGCGCGGTGCGGCTCGGTGGGGCCGACCTGTCCGGGCTGGGCGCGGCCGAGGTGCGGCGGCGGCTCGTGCTCATCCCGCAGCAGGTGCACATGATCGCCGGGACGTTCGCCGACAACCTCGCGCTCACGCCGGGGCGGCCCGGGCCGCAGGAGTTCGCGCGGGCCGCCGAGCGGCTGGGGCTCACCGGCTGGGTCGCCGGGCTGCCGGGCGGCTTCGACGCGGAGCTGGGCCGGCGCGGTGAGCGGTTCTCGGCCGGGGAGCGGCAGCTCGTCGGCCTGCTGCGGGCCGCGATGACCGAGCCCGAGGTGCTGATCCTCGACGAGGCCACCGCCGACCTCGACCCGGCCACCGCGCACCGCATCGAGGAGGCCCTGGCCCGGCTGCGGCGCAACCGCACCGTCCTGGTCATCGCCCACCGCCCGTCCACCATCGACCGTCTTCCCCGCGTCGTGCGCCTGCACGCCGGGCGGCTCACGTCCCCGGAGGGCTGAGAGTTGCCAGTCATCGACGCCGGGGGTGCCCGGCTGCACTACCAGGAGTCCGGCAGCGGGCCCGGGGTCCTGCTGCTCGCCGGCAACGGCGCGCGCGGGCGCACCTGGCACCTGCACCAGGTGCCCGCGCTGGTGGCCGCCGGCTACCGGGTCGTCACGTACGACGCCCGCGGCCTGCCGCCCAGCGACACCCCCGAGGTGGTCACCATGCCGGACCTGGTCGCCGACGCGGCGGGCCTCATCGAGCGGCTGGGGCTGGGCCCGTGCCGGGTCGCCGGGTCGTCGATGGGCGCGCGGGTCGCCGCCGAGCTGTGCCTCGAACGGCCCGAGCTGGTCGACCGGGCGGTGCTGATGGCCACGTTCGGCCGGCGCGGCGTCTTCCAGGCCGCGATGACCGCGGGGGAGCGGCGTCTGAAGGAGGCCGGCGCCGATCTGCCGGACGAGTATCTGGCGGTCGTCCGGGCGGCGTTCAACCTGTCGCCGCGCACGCTCGCCGACGACCGGAACGCGCAGGACTGGCTCGACGTCTTCCAGATCCCGCTGTCCGCGCCCGCCGGCACGCCGAGCCGGCAGGAGGCGGGCGCCGAGGAGGACCGGCTGAAGGCGTACGGCCAGATCGAGAAGCCCTGTCTGGTCGTCGGTTTCGCCGACGACCTCATCGCGCCCGCGGCGGGAGCCCGCGAGGTCGCGGACGCCATTCCCGGTGCGCGGTACGCCGAGATCGCCGACGCCGGCCACTACGGCTACCTGGAACAACCCGAGCGGCTCAACGCCGAGCTGCTCGCCTTCTTCGCAGAGGAGTCCGCATGACCACCGCCCGCGAGGTCGAACTCGTCTGGCATGACCTCACCCCGCGGCTGCTGGAGGTGCGCCGAGTCGAGCGGCTCACCCCGGGCATGGCCCGCATCACCCTCGGCGGCGCGGAGCTCGACGGCTTCCGGTACGGCGCGCCCGACGACCACGTGAAGGTCTTCTTCCCGGAGCCGGGCGCCGAGCTGCCGGTGATGCCGACCCTCGGCGAGGACGGCCTGGAGCCGCCGCCGCCCGGATCGCCGCTGCCCGTCTACCGCGACTACACGATCCGCCACCTGCGGCCGGAGGCGCGCGAGCTGGACATCGACTTCGTGCTGCACGAGCACGGCCCCGGCGGCTCCTGGGCCGCGCGGGCGAAGCCCGGACAGCGCGTCGGGATCCTCGGGCCGCGCGGTTCCAACGTGGTCCCCTACACCTTCGACTGGTATCTGCTCGGCGCCGACGAGACGGCCCTGCCCGCGCTCGCCGCCTGGCTCGAGCAGCTGCCGGCGGACGCCACCGTCATCGCCTTCGCCGAGGTGGCCGCCGAAAGCGAGCGCCAGCCCCTGCATCGGGCGGTCACGTGGCTCTTCCGCGACCGCGGCGAGTCCTTGGCGGCCGCCGTCCAGAAGGAGGTCCTGCCGGACGGCGACGGCTACGTCTGGATCGCCGGCGAGGCCACCGGGCTCAAGCCGATCCGGCGCGAGCTGCGCGGCCGCGGCCTCAACCGCAAGTGGATGGAGATCGACGGCTACTGGAAGCGCGGCGTGGTGAACCTGGACCACCACGAGGACGACGATGAGTAGCCCACTGCCGAGCCTGGCGCCGCACAGCCTGCTGGTGTTCCTCCTCCAGGTGTCGCTGCTCCTGCTCGTCGCGCTGGCCCTGGGCCGGCTCGCGGTGCGGCTCGGCCTGCCGGCGCTCGTCGGCGAGCTGCTCACCGGCGTCGTGCTGGGGCCGTCGCTGCTCGGCGCGCTCGCGCCCGGCGCCCTCGCCTGGGTGCTTCCCGCGGACGCGGGGCAGCTGCACCTGGTGGACGCGCTCGGGCAGGTCGGCGTGCTGCTGCTGGTCGGCGTCACCGGCGTACAGCTGGATGTCGCGATGCTGCGCCGGCGCGGGGTCACCGGGGCGAAGGTCAGCCTCGCGGGCCTGCTCCTGCCGCTGGCGCTCGGCATCGCGGCCGGCTTCCTGGTGCCGGCCGCCCTGCTGACCGAGACGGCCGACCGCGGCACCTTCGCGCTCTTCCTCGGCGTCGCGATGTGCGTGACCGCGATCCCGGTCATCGCCAAGACGCTGGCCGACATGGGCCTGCTGCACCGCGACATCGGCCAGCTGACGCTGGCCGCCGGCATGGTGGACGACGCCGTGGGCTGGTTGCTGCTGTCGGTGGTCTCGGCCGCGGCCACCACGGGGGTGCGCGCGGGCGCCGTGACGCTGTCGGTGGTGTACCTGATCGGCTTCGTGGCCGCCGCCTTCGCCGTCGGCCGCCCGCTCGTGCGCCGGGTGCTCGACCTGGCCGGGCGCGCGGGCGACGGCGGCCCCCGGATCACCGCCTCGGTGGTGCTGATCCTGCTCGGCGCCGCGGCCACCCACGCGATGGGCCTGGAGGCGCTCCTCGGCGCCTTCGTCGCGGGCATCCTCATCGGGCAGGCGCGCGCCGCCGAGCGGCCCAACCCCCGCCCCGGGCGCTCGATCTGGCGGGACCTGACGCCGTTGCGCACCATCGTGCTCTCGGTGCTGGCGCCGGTCTTCCTGGCCACCGCGGGCCTGCGGATGGATCTGACCGCGCTGGCCGACCCCGAGGTGCTGCTCGCCGGCATCGCGCTGTTGCTGGTGGCGGTCGCCGGCAAGTTCGCCGGCGCCTACCTCGGCGCGCGGGCGAGCCGGCTGTCGCACTGGGAGGGCATCGCGCTCGGCGCCGGCATGAACTCGCGCGGGGTGGTCGAGGTCGTCGTGGCCGCGACCGGCCTGCGGCTGGGCGTGCTCTCCGTCGCGACGTACACGGTCGTCGTGCTCATCGCCGTCATCACGTCGGTGATGGGACCGCCGATCCTGCGCTGGTCGATGTCGAAGGTGCGGATCACCGAGCGCGAGGAGAAGCGCGCGCTCGCTTTCGCCGGACACGGAGGATGACTATGGAGGGAATCGCGTTCGTCACCGGCGCCGGCCAGGGCATCGGCCGGGCCGTCGCGCTGGCCTTCGCCGAGGCGGGCACCCGGGTGGCCGCGGTCGACCGGGAGCCCAAGGGCGTCGAGCGGCTCGCCGAGGAGCACGACGGCATCACCGCGTACGTCGCGGACGTCTCGGTCTCGTCCGAAGTGGAGGGCGTCGTCGAGGCCGTGGAGCTCGGTCTCGGGCCGATCGCGGCGCTCGCCAACGTGGCCGGCGTGCTGCGCACCGGAGCGGTCGTGGACTTCTCCGACGCGGACTGGGCGGCCCTGTTCGACGTCAACGCGGGCGGGGTCTTCCGCACCAGCCGGGCGGTCGCGCGCCGGATGACGCGGCGCCGGGCCGGTGTCATCGTCACGGTCTCGTCCAACGCCGCCGGCATCCCGCGGGCCGGCATGGCCGCGTACGCCGCCTCGAAGGCCGCCTCGACCGCCTTCACCAAGAGCCTGGGGCTCGAGCTGGCGCCGTACGGGATCCGCTGCAACGTGGTGGCGCCCGGCTCGACCGACACCCCGATGCAGCGGTCGCTCTGGGCCGAGGACGGCCCGGCCGCGGTCATCGCCGGGGACCCGGCGTCCTTCCGCACCGGGATCCCGCTGGGCCGCCTCGCGGAGCCCTCGGACGTCGCCGACGCGGTGCTGTTCCTCGCGTCGGAGCGCGCCCGCCACATCACCATGCACGACCTCTACGTAGACGGCGGCGCCACCCTGCGGGCCTGAGCAACAAGGAGAACCATCCAGTGACTACCGTCTCCGCCGCGACCACCGCGGCCGAGCTGCTGGCGGGCTACCGCCCGGGCAACTCGTCGCTGTTCGCCTCACCGAGCGGCACCCTGCTCGCCGAGGGCACCTACTTCGCGGTTCCGCCGTCCGGCCGCCGGGACGGCCTGGCCGACCTGGCCCACCGGGTCGACGCCGTGCTCGGCGTCGCCGAGGCGGCCGGTCACGAGGTCCGCACGGTCGTCGGGGCGGTGCCCTTCGCCCCGGACGCGGCCGCGCACCTCGTGGTGCCGATGCGGCTGCGCCGCGGCGGCCCGCCCGCCGCCTTCGCCGAGCCGACCGGCGGCCTGGTCAAGGAGATCCGGCCCGTGCCGGAGCCGGAGCGCTACGCGGCGGCGGTCGCCGAGGCGGTCCGGCAGATCCGCGCCGGCCGCTACACCAAGGTGGTCCTCGCCCGGTCGCTGCGGGCCGAGGCGCCGGGCTTCGACCCGGCGCCGGTGGTGCGCGCGCTGGCCGGGCGCGAGCCGAACGGCTACACGTTCGGCGTCGACCTCGGCGGCGGCCGCACCCTCTTCGGCGCCAGCCCCGAGCTGCTCGTCGCCCGGCGCGGAACGCGGGTCACGGCGAACCCGCTGGCCGGTTCCGCGGCGCGCAGCGACGACCCGGCCGAGGACGAGCGCCGCGCCGCGGCGCTGCTGCGCTCGGAGAAGGACCGGCACGAGCATGCGGTGGTCGCCTCGGCGGTCGCTGACGCGCTGCGGCCGTACTGCTCGAAGCTGACCGTGCCCGCCGAGCCGTCGCTCGTCCGGACGGCGACGATGTGGCACCTGTCCACGCTGGTCACCGGTGTGGTCGCCGATCCGGCGGTCTCCGCGCTGCGCCTGGCGACCGCGCTGCATCCGACGCCGGCCGTCTGCGGCACGCCGACCGCCGCGGCCCGCGCGGCCATCAGCGAGCTGGAGCCGTTCGACCGCGGCTTCTACACCGGCATGGTCGGCTGGGTGGACGCCTCCGGCGACGGCGAGTGGGCGGTCACCATCCGCTGCGCCACCGCCGACGACGACGGGCTCGACCTCTTCGCGGGCGCCGGCGTCGTGGCCGGCTCCGATCCGCGGGCCGAGCTCGCCGAGACCACCGCCAAGCTCGGCACCATGCTCGCCGCTCTCGGACTGGAGGAGTCCGATGTGGCCTGAGGAGCTCGCCGCCCGCTACCGCGAACGCGGCTATTGGACCGGGCAGACGTTCGACGACCTGCTGCGCACGTCGGCGGAGAAGTACGGCGACCGCATCGCCGTGGTCGACGGCGGGCGCGAGGTGAGCTACGCCGCGCTGCGCGACCGCGCGTTGCGCCTGGCGGCGGGCTTTCACCAGCTCGGGGTGCGCCGCGGCGACCGGGTCGTGGTGCAGCTGCCCAACACCGCCGAGTACTTCGACGTCATCTTCGCGCTGTTCCGGATCGGCGCGCTGCCCGTCTTCGCGCTGCCGGCGCACCGGGCGGCCGAGATCGGCTACTTCTGCTCGCACACCTCGGCCGTGGCGTTCGTGACGACCGACGTGCACGAGGGCTTCGACCACCGCACGCTCGCCACCGCCGCGGGTGCCGCCCGGACGATCGTCGCCGGCGACCCGGGCGAGCACACCGCCCTCGCCTCCCTCTACGCCGACCCGTCCGGCCTGCCCGGCGGGCCGTCCGCGGGCGAGCTGGCCTTCCTCCAGCTCTCCGGGGGCAGCACCGGCCTGCCCAAGCTGATCCCGCGTACGCACGACGACTACCTCTACAGCGTGCGGGCCAGCGCCGAGATCTGCGGCCTCACGCCGGACAGCGTCTACCTGGCGGTGCTGCCGGTGGCGCACAACTTCACGATGTCGTCGCCCGGCGTGCTCGGCGTGCTGCACGCCGGCGGCCGGGTCGTGCTGGCCCGCCGTCCCGACCCGGCGACGGTGCTGCCGCTCATCGCCGTGGAACGGGTGACCGTCACGGCCGTCGTGCCGCCGCTCGCGCTGCTCTGGCTCGACGCGGTGGAGTCGATGGAGAAGCGGCCCGACCTGTCCAGCCTCCGGCTGCTCCAGGTCGGCGGGGCGAAGCTCGGCAGCACGGTCGCCGCCCGGGTGGAGCCGGTGCTCGGCTGCCGGCTCCAGCAGGTCTTCGGCATGGCCGAGGGGCTCGTCAACTACACGCGCCTGGACGACCCGGACGAGGTCGTGCTCAACACCCAGGGGCGGCCCATCTCCGCCGACGACGAGATCCTCGTGGTGGACGACGCGGACCAGCCGGTGGCCCGGGGCGAGGTCGGCCATCTGCTGACGCGGGGACCGTACACGATCAGGGGCTATTGGAACGCCGACGAGCACAACCGGGTCGCGTTCACGCCGGACGGCTTCTATCGCACGGGCGACCTGGTGCGGCACCGGCCCGACGGCTACCTGGTCGTCGAGGGACGGGCCAAGGACCAGATCAACCGCGGCGGCGAGAAGATCGCGGCCGAGGAGGTGGAGAACCACCTGCTCACCCACCCGGCCGTGCACGACGTCGCGGTGGTCGCCGTCCCCGACGCCTACCTGGGCGAGCGGACCTGCGCCTTCGTCGTGCCGCGCGCCGGATCGGCCGTCACGCTGCCCCAGCTGCGTGCCTACCTGCGCGAGCGCGGCCTGGCCGCGTACAAGATCCCCGACCGGCTGAACGTGGTGGACGCGTTCCCGGTGACCGGCGTCGGCAAGATCAGCCGGCGTGAGCTGCGCGCCGCCCTGCGCGCCGTACAGGAAGGCTGATCATGCTGCCCCGGATCACCCCGTACCCCCTCCCGACCGGTTTCTCGATGGCCTCGGCCCGCGTGCCGTGGCGGCCCGACCCGCGCCGCGCGGCGCTGCTCGTGCACGACATGCAGAACTACTTCCTGGCACCGTTCGGCACGGCCGACCACGCCCTCATGGCCCGCGTCGTCGACAACATCGCAGCGCTGCGCAAGCACGCCCACGAGGCGGGCATGCCGGTCGTCTTCTCGGCCCAGCCGGGCGGGCAGAGCCTCGCCGAGCGCGGCCTGCTCCAGGACTTCTGGGGCGACGGGCCGCCGCCCTCGGCGAGCGCGCTCGCCATCACCGACGCGCTCACCCCCGGCCCCGGCGACCTCCAGATCACCAAGCGCCGCTACAGCGCCTTCGTGGGCACGCCGCTGGCGTCGCTGCTCGAGGGACGCGACCAGCTCATCGTCACCGGGGTGTACGCGCACATCGGCGTGCTCGCCACCACCCTCGACGCGTTCATGCGGGACATCCAGCCCTTCGTCGTCGCCGACGCGGTCGCCGACTTCAGCCCCGCCCACCACCGCGACGCGCTGCGGCACGTGGCCGACCGCTGCGGCGTCGTCGGCACGGCGTCCGAGATCGCATCTCACCTGTAGAAAGGCAGCCCATGTCTGTATCCGAAGAGCCGGTATACGACCTGATCGGCATCGGCTTCGGGCCGTCGAACCTGGCGCTGGCCATCGCCGTCGAGGAGAGCGACGCCGGCCTCTCGGCGCTGTTCCTGGAGAAGCAGGACGACTTCGGCTGGCACCGCGGGATGCTGTTCGAGGACGCCACCATGCAGGTGTCGTTCCTCAAGGACCTCGTCACCATGCGCAACCCGGCGAGCGACTTCAGCTTCGTGTCCTACCTGCACGCGCACGGCCGCCTCGCCGAGTTCATCAACTTCAAGTCGATGTACCCCCTGCGCGTCGAGTTCCACGACTACTTCGTGTGGGCCGCCCGCCGGATGAGCCACCTCGTGCGGTACGGGCACACGGTCACCGACGTCGTCCCCGTCCACGACGAGAACGACGAGGTGTGGGCGGTCGACGTCGTCAGCACCTCCGGCACCTTCCGCGCGCGCAACGTCGCCGTGGCCGTCGGCCTCGAGTCGAGCCTGCCGGCCGGCGTCACCCCCGGCCCGCGCGTGTGGCACAACCTCGACCTGCTGCACCGCGTCGCCTCGTTCGACGTGCCGGAGCCGAGCCGCTTCATCGTCGTCGGCGCCGGCCAGAGCGCCGCCGAGTCGGTTGCGTTCCTGCACTCCCGCTATCCGGCCGCCGAGGTCTGCTCGGTCTTCTTCCGGTACGGCTACAGCCCCGCCGACGACAGCAACTTCGCCAACCAGATCTTCGACCCCGAGGCCGTGGACCTCTACTACGACGCCCCGGCCGACGTGAAACGCATGCTGTTCGACTACCACCGCAACACGAACTACTCGGTGGTCGACGGCGAGCTCATCGAGGAGCTCTACCGCCGCTCGTACCGGGAGAAGGTGCTGGGCCGTCCCCGGCTGCGGATGATGCGCGCCTCCCGCATCGCCGGCCTGACCCCGGCAGCCGACGGCGTGGTCGCCGAGATCGAGGACCTGCCCACCGGCGAGCGCACCACGCTGAACGCCGACGCCATCGTGTACGCGACCGGATACCGGCCCGTGGACGTCACCCGCCTGCTCGGCACCGCCGGCAAGCACTGCCTGCGCGACGAGGAGAACCTGCTGCGCGCCGCCCGCGACTACCGGCTGGTCACCGACCCGCAGATGCGCGCCGGCCTCTACCTCCAGGGCGGCACCGAGCACGCACACGGCATCACGGCCACCCTGCTCTCCGCCGTGGCCGTCCGCTCCGGCGAGATCGTCGACGCCATCGCCGCGGGCCTCGCCGACCGCCGCCCGGTGCCGCCGCCCGGCCCCCGGGACCTCGCGATGATCGGCTCAACTTCGGCAGGGGGCAGCCGATAGGACGGACGTGCCGGAGCAGCTGTACCTGCTGGCGAACCTGGTCATCATGGTCGCTTACGCGGCGATCATGGTGGCCATCGTGGTGCCCCTGGTACGCGAGGGGCAGCTGCGCACCAACCAGCTCGCGCTGGCGACGGCCCTCATCTTCTTCAGCTGCGCGATCGGGCACGGGCTGCACGCGTGGACGTCGTACCGGGCGGTCGTCGACCACGCGGGCCACCTGGACGCGGACGGCTGGGCGTGGACGCTCGCCCTGTGGGACACGTTCACCGCCGGGGTCGGCGTCTACTACTGGACCCTGCGCCGCGGCTACCGGGTGCTGCTCGGCCGCGGCGCCATCTACATGTCGCCGGGCGATCGCCACCGGCAGGCCGAGGCCGACGCCGCCCGGGCCACCCTCGCCGCGGTCGTCGAGCACACCGACGACGCGATCATCGGCGTCACCCTCGACGGCCGGGTCACCGCCTGGAACGGCGGTGCCGAACGCCTCTTCGGCTACACCGCCGACGAGGTGCTCGGCAAGAACGCCGCGATGTTCGCCGACGAGACCGGCGCCGGGCAGCAACGCGACATCCTCCAGCGCATCCGCGACGGCGAACGCGGCGTCTACTACGAGGCCAAGCGCCGCCACAAGGACGGCTCCACGCTGGAGGTCTCGCTCAACGTCGCCGCGATCCGCGACGCGGTCGGCACCATCACCGGCGTCTCGGTGGTGGCCCGCGACATCAGCGGCGCCCGGGCGGCGGCCGAACGCGAACGCGCGCTCACCGAACGCACCCACCAGGCGCAGCGCATGGAAAGCCTCGGCAAGCTCGCCGGCGGCATCGCGCACGACTTCAACAACATCCTGGCGATCATCGTGAACTACACCGACTTCGCCATCGAGGAGAGCGCGAGCAACCCCGGCGTCCGCGACGACCTCACCCACGTGCGCACGGCCGCCGACCGGGCCATGAGCCTCACGAGGCAACTGCTCACCTTCACCCGCGGTGACACGGTGCAGCCGCAGGACGTCGACCTGAACGCCGCGATCGCCGAGGTGCGCGCCATGCTGGAACGCACGATCGGCGAGCACATCGCGCTGGTCGCCCGGCCCGCGCCGGCCCCGCTCATCGTCCATGCCGACCCCGGCCAGCTCCAGCAGGTGCTGCTCAACCTGGCGATCAACGCCCGCGACGCGATGCCGGACGGCGGCTCCCTGGTCCTCGAGGCCGGCACCGTCCACCTGGACGGCGACGAGGTGAGCCTGCAACCACCGCTGCCCGCTGGCGCGTACGCCCGCCTCCAGGTCAGCGACACCGGCGAGGGCATGCCGCCGTCCGTGGCGAAGCGCATCTTCGAGCCGTTCTTCACCACCAAGCCCCGGGGCCGCGGCACCGGCCTGGGCCTCTCGACGGTCTACGGCATCATCGCCGAGGCCGGCGGCGCGGTGAACGTCTACTCCGAGCCGGGCGTGGGCACCACCTTCCGCATCTACCTGCCCCTGGCCGAGGTGGCCGGCGCCGCCCCGGTCCCGGCGCGCCCGGCCGCCCCACCCGACGGCGACGGCCGCACCATCCTGGTCGTCGAGGACGAGGCCGACCTGGCCCGCGTGGTCACCCGCATCCTGGCCAAGGCCGGATACCACGTCGTGGCGACGGAGAGCGCCCCGCACGCCCTCGAGCTCTTCGCCGAGCACCCGTGCGACGCCCTGCTGACCGACGTCATCATGCCCGAGATGTCCGGTCCGCAGCTGGCCGAGCTGCTCCACGAGCAGCGCCCCGACCTGCCCGTCGTCTACATGTCCGGCTACAGCAACGGCCTGCTCGGCTCGACGCGCGTGCTCGACCCGGGCATCCCGTTCGTCGAGAAGCCCTTCACCGCCGACGACCTCCTGCACAAGCTCCACGAGGCGCTGGCCGCCACCCGGATAACGTCCTGACGGAGTCCCGATACAGCTACCGGTGACCTCGCAGCTGGACGGCGGCCCATCGCCGGGCGAGCGTGTCATCACTGCCCGCCATGCAGGTGATGGCGGTGAGGTCGTCAATTCCGCGTTCTGCCAGTTGGTGCCAGCCCGATCAAGACGACGTCGTCCAGCGCATCTCGTCACGGAAAGACGTCGGCCGCGGCGGAAACACGTGCTGTTCGAAGGAGTAAAGGAACAGGTGCGGAGCATCCTCCGGATCCGTACCGGGGCCTTCGACGAGCTTCATTGTGGTCGTCTGCTCCTCAACCTTGTTGCGGACGGTGAATGCGCACCTCTCTACGCGTCGGAGCCCTTCTCGATGCGGCCATGGGGGCGTCGACACCGGATCGGGTGACCGCGCTGTCTCGCATCGGAACGCCGCGTTGCCCGTCAGGTGCGGGAGCGGCGGAGCAGCCAGACGAAGTACGGGGCGCCGACGAGGGCCATCATCAGGCCGGCCGGGATCTGGGACGGGGCGATGAGCGTGCGGCCGAGGGTGTCGGCGATCGAGACGAGCAGGGCGCCGAGCAGCATGGCGACCGGGATGACGCGGCCGTGCCGGGCGCCGGCCAGGGTGCGGGCGAGGTGGGGGGCCACCAGGCCGACGAAGCCGACCACGCCGATCGCGATCACGCTCGTCGCCGCGGTGATCGCGGCGATGGTCAGCAGGAGCAGTCTTGTGCCCTCGCGGCGGACGCCGAGGATGCGCGGGGTGTCGTCGTCGATCGCCAGCAGGTCGAGCTCGCGGCGCATGCTCAGCACCGCGGGCGTGGCCAGGAGCAGGACCAGCGCGACCGGCAGCACGTCGGCGAAGGAGCGGCCGTAGGTGGTGCCGGAGAGCCAGGTGAGGATGCGCGGCGTGTCCCACGGGTCGGCGCGCAGCAGCAGGAAGGTGCTGACGTCGCTCAGCGCGTAGCCGCAGCCGATGCCGACGAGCAGGAAACGGCCGGGCCGCAGGCCGCCGCGCCAGGCCAGCACGGCGATGAGCGCGAAGGTGGCGAGGCCCACCGCGACGGCCGTGACGACGAGCGCCGTGCGGCCGCCCGCGGTCGAGGTGACCACGATGACCGCGCCGAGGCCGGCGCCCGCGGTGATGCCGAGCACGCCGGGCTCGGCCAGCGGGTTGCGCACGGTGCCCTGCACGACGGATCCGGCCAGGGCGAGGGCGGCGCCGGCGACGACGGCCGCGGCGACGCGGGGCGCCCGGTCGTCGAGCGCGAGGCCGATCAGGCCGGGAGCGTCGCCCCGGAGCCAGAGCACGAGGTCGCCGGTGCGCAGCCACAGGCTGCCGGCGAGCAGGCCGGTCAGCGCCGCGGCGGCCAGCAGCACCGCGGCGGCCACCACGACCGTCACGAAGCGCCGGCGGGAGCGGAGGGCGACGTGCGCCCGCGGCGCCTCGCGCGTGGGGCCCGCGTCGCGCAGCCGAAGCGCGAGGGCGACGATGACCACCGCGCCGAGCAGCGAGGTCGGGATGCCGGTGGGGATCGAGGCCGCCGCCTGGGCGCCGAGGACGGCCCGGAGCACGGCGTCCGCCAGCAGCACGAGGAGCGCCCCGGCCAGCCCGCAGGCCGGGATCAGGAAGGCGTGCCGGCTCAGCGCGCGGAACCGGCCGGCGGCCAGCCGCACGGCGACCGGCGCGGCGAGGCCGACGAAGGCGAGCGGGCCGGACAGCGTCACCGCGATGCTGGTCAGCAGCACGGCGCAGAGCACCGCGACGACCCGGGTCGAGCGCACGGGCACGCCCAGCGAGGTGGCCGCGTCGTCGCCGAGGCCGAGCACGTCGAGCCGGTGCGACAGCAGCAGGGCGGCGGCGAACCCGGCGACGATGACCGGTGCGGCCCGTTCGGCGGCGTCGAGGTTGAGCTGGGCGAGGGAGCCGCTGCCCCAGGCGTACAGGCCGGTGGTGCTCTCCTGGAAGAGGATCAGCAGCGTCGCGGTCGCCGCGTCGAGCGCCATCGCGACCGCCGAGCCGGCCAGGACGAGCCGGGTGGATCCGAGGCCGGACGCGCTGCCGACCAGGCCGAGCACCACCGCCGCGGCGAGCAGGCCGCCGCCGAACGCCACGGCGCTCGACGCCCACAGCGGCACCGCGAGACCGAACGCGGCGACCACGCACAGCGCGAAGTACGACCCGGCGGTGACGGCGAGGGTGTCGGGGGCGGCGAGCGGGTTGCGGGTGACCGACTGGAGCAGCGCCCCGGCCGAGCCGAGCGCCACGCCGACCGCGATGCCGGCGAGCACGCGCGGCAGGCGCGAGCCGGTGAGCACGTCGGTGACCGGGACGCCGCCGACGTCCGCGCGCGCACCGAGGAGGGAGCGCACCAGGCCGGCGAACCCGACCCCCGAGGTGCCCTGGGTGATGTGCCACAGCCCCACGACCACGACGGCGACGAGCAGGACGGCCAGGACCACCGACCCGCTCGCGGCGCGGCGCCTCACTCCTTCGTCAGGATCTTGACGTACGCGTCGATCGCCTGCTCGTTCGACAGCGGCCCGCCGGCTCCCCACACGCCCGCGGGGAAGGCGTACGCGCGTCCCTCCTTGACGGCCGGCAGGGCGGTCCAGATCGGGCTCTTGCGCAGCTCCTTGACGTAGCTGTCCGGGGTCTCGTCGTCGGAGTAGAACAGGGTCGCTCCGCCGACGGCGGTGAGTCCCTCGATGTCGGTCTGGGCGAGGCCGTACGCGGGGTCGACGCCCCCGCTGCCGTACGCCGCGTTGATCTTGTCGGTCCAGGCCGGTGTCATGCCGAGCTGCTCGCCGAGCTCGGTGAAGAGGGCGCCCTTGCCGTACGGGCGGATGACGACGTTGCTGCCCTCGATCCAGCCGTCGAAGAACAGGAAGTCCGTCGCCTTCACACCGGCGGCCGCGACCTTCTGCTTGGCGGCGGCGAGGTGCTCGTCGAACTGCTTGAGCACCAGGTCGGCGCGCTCGGTGCGGCCGGTGGCCGTACCGATCATCGAGAAGACCTTCTTCATGTTGTCGATCTGGCCGGCGGCGTCGGCGCCGACCGTGGCCAGCACGGGGACGCCGCGCTTCTCGAGCTTGGTGATGATCTCGTCGTTGGCCTTGAACGCCTCCACGACGATGAGATCGGGCTTCGTCGCGTACAGCGCGTCGAGGTCCGGCTCGCCGCGCTGTCCGGCGTCGACGACGCCCGCGGGCAGCGTCTCCGCCTTCACGTACGTGCCGTATCCCTTGGGGTCGGCGACCGCGACCGGGGTGAGGCAGAGCGTGAGCAGGTCCTCGGTCTGCTGCCATTCCAGCACCGCGACCCGCTGCGCGGGCTTGGCCAGCTCCACCTTGCGGCCGACGCCGTCGGTCATCGACACCGGGCCGGTCGAGGTCTTCGTCGTGTCGTCGGCGCAGGTCTGCGACGCCGGGGCGGACGAGCCGGCGGCGGGCTCGTCGACCTTCGTGGTGCCGCAGGCGGCGGCCGTCACGGCGACGGCGGCGAGCGTCGCGGCGGCCGCGAGGCGGTTCAAGAGGATCATGTGCGGGGCCCGGGTCTCTAGTAAGGGTTGCCTTGCCTTACGGAGGCTAGGTGATGATCAAATTGTCAGCAATCCCGCACTCAGGACACGCGATACGGGATTCCGGACATCTGACCGGGCGTCACCCTCATGACCCGGCGGAAGGCGGCGATGAACGTGCTGGGCTGCGAGTAGCCGAGCCGCTCGGACACCTCACGAACCTCGGCGCCCTCGGCCAGCAGCGCCAGCGCCTCGTGCGCGCGCAGCGCCTGCCGCCACTGCGCGAACGACAGCCCGGTCGCCTCGCGGAACGCCCGGGTGATCGTCCGCTCGCTCACCCGCAGGACGCCGGCCCACTCCCGCAGGCCCCGGTCGTCGGAGGGGTCGGCGAGCAGCGCCCGGGCGATCGGGTCGATCCGGGGATCGCCGGGCAGCTCCAGCGCGAACTGCCGGTCCGACGGCTCGAGCACGTCGAACACCACGGCCTCGGTGCGCGCCCGGGCGCCGTCGTCGAGATCCTTGCGCGCGAGGCGCAGCAACAACGACTCCAGCAGGGGAGTCATCACGATCGACGTCGCCGCGGCGAACTCGACCGGTGTGCGCTCCGGCGCGAAGAAGGCGTCGTGCAACTCGGCGCCCGCCGTCAGCCGCCCTCCGTGGACCACGCCGGCGGGCAGCCACAGGCCGTACCCGGCCGGCACGGTGAAGATCTGGCTGCCGATGCGGGAGGTGAGGATCCCGCCGCGCACCCACACCAGCTCGTGCAGCGGATGTGCGTGCGGCGACCACTCCGTCGCCACCCCCGGTGTCTCCGACTCGGCCACGATGGCGAGCGGCGCCGGGTCGCCCGCGGGCGCCGGCACGGCCCGGCGGATCACCGTGCCCGGATCGCGCCGCCAGGTGCCCAGGCTCAGGTCGGGGTGGGAAGGCGCAATCATGCCGACGAGCGTACGGCCGCGGGCTCCGCTCAGTCGCGGACCATCCGGTCCTGTGGCGACAGGTGCTCCACCGTGATGCCCGTTTCGGTGAACGTGCGGGTGACGACGCCCGCCGTGTAGACCCACAGGATTCGCAGCGGTTCGGATCCCACGTTGCGGAACAGGTGGGGGATCGGCGAGGGGATGTACGTGGTGTCGTACCGGCTCAGGCGGGTCGCCGTGCCGTCCACCAGCACCTCGGCCTCGCCGTCCAGCACCGTCACGTGCTCGTCGCAATTGTGCGAGTGCATCGGGGCGCCCGTGCCCACCGGGTAGACGCTGATGCCGCTGGTGATCCGGTTCTCGCCGCCCGCCGACGCGGTGGTGATCAGGGGCGTGGTGACGACGGCGCCGCCCCGGTCGAGGACCTTGACGCCGGCCGACTTGATGATCACGGTCATGGGTCGAGGGTAGGGCCGGCCGGCGTGTCGCCGGATGCACCCTTACGTTGCATCGCGCGCCGTGTGAGGGCGTACCAGTCCGTTGTTACGTTCTTGCGAAACACGCATCCCGAGTGCGCGGGATCACAAGGCAAGGGGTTAGTCGCGGATGAGACTTCCCGTCGTAGACGCCGACGAGATGACCGAACGGCAGCGCGAGATCGCCGCCCGGATCGCCGGGCGGCGCGGCGCCGTTCGAGGGCCTTTTCAGGTGTGGCTGAACAGCCCGGAACTGTGCGAGAAGGTGGAGGCGCTCGGCGCCTTCTGCCGGTTCGAGTCGAGCCTTCCGCTGCGGCTGCGGGAGCTCTCCCTGCTGCTCGCCGCCCGGCACATGGACGCCCAATATTCCTGGAACGCCCACGTGGACAAGGCCATCGAGTCGGGCATCCCGGCCGAGGCGGTCGCCGCCATCGCCGAGCGGCGCGAGCCGAAGTGGGAGAGCGACGAGGACGCCGCCTTCCACCGGTTCGCCGTGGAGATCCTGGAGAACCACTTCGTCAGCCAGGAGACGTTCGACCGGGCCAAGGGCTTCTTCGGCGCGCAGGGGCTGGTCGACGCGGTCGGGGCGCTCGGCAACTTCACCATGCTCGGGATGCTGCTCAACACGTTCGAGGTCGACCTCCAGAAGGACCGCACCCCGCCCTTTCCGGACATCCGGGGCTATGCCCGGGTGAGCCATGAGTGACGAGGAGCCGGTCGTCCGGGTCGCCGGCATCGGCAAGAGCTTCGGCGGCGCGGTGGCGCTGCGGGACGTGAGCCTCGAGCTCTACCCGGGCGAGATCCACGCCCTGATGGGCATGAACGGCGCCGGCAAGTCGACGCTCGTCAAGATCCTCTCGGGGGCGCAGAACCCCGGCGCCGGGCACCTGGAGATCGGCGGTGGCGTGCAGGGCCAGCTCACCGCCCGGCGGGCCCGCAGGCTCGGCATCGCCACCGTGCCGCAGCGGCGCGAGCTCGTCATGACGCTGACCGTCGCCGAGAACATCATGCTCGGCGACCTGCCCGCGCGCGGCAGCCTCGTGCGGTGGCGCTCGGCGCGGGAGACGGCCCGGCAGGCCCTGCGCGAGCTGGGCATCGACATCGACGTGGACGTCGAGGCGGGCGCGCTGACCGTCGCCGAGCAGACGATGGTGGAGGTGGCCCGCGAGGTGCGCCGCGGCAGCCGGGTGCTGATCCTCGACGAGCCCACCGCCTGCCTGGGCGCGGAGGCCGCCGCGCAGATCCACACGCTCGTCAAGAACCTGCGGGACAGCGGCGTCGCCGTCGTGTTCATCTCGCACCACATCGGCGAGGTGCTCGCGCTGGCCGACCGGGTCACCGTGCTGCGCGACGGCGCCGTGGTCTGGGCCGGCCTGGCCAAGGAGACCGACGAGCCCGGCCTGGTCCGGGCCATGGTGGGCCGCGATGTCGTCTCCACCCGGCCGGACAAGCCGGTCAGGAGGGGCGGCACGGGCCTCAGGATCGCCGGCGTGACCGAGGGCCGCTTCGTCGAGGACTTCACCGTCGAGGTCCGCAAGGGCGAGGTGGTGGCCGTGCTGGGCCCGGCCGGCGACGCCCAGTCGCGCCTGTTCGACCTGCTGAGCGGCCGCCGCCGCCCGGAGCGGGGGGAGCTCGAGGTCGACGGGCGGCGGGTGCCGTTCGGCCGGGTCTCGCGCTCGCTCGGCAGCGGGCTGCGCTGCGTCACCGGCGACCGCCGCCGCCTCGGCCTGATCCCCGAGCTGACGGTCGACGAGAACCTGCTGCTCGCCCGGGACCGCCTCGACCGCAGGAAGCTGCACCGCTGGGACCTGCTGTCCCGGCGGGCCGCGCCGCTGCGCCACGACTACCGCGTGGTCACGCTCGCCCCGAACCCGCCGGTCGGCCTGCTCTCCGGCGGCAACCAGCAGAAGGTGCTGCTCGCCAAGTGGCTGGGCACCGCGCCGGTCGCCTGCCTGCTGGAGGACCCGACCAACGGCGTGGACATCGCCGCCATGGCGGACATCCACGCGCTCGTGGACGGCCTCGCCGCCGACGGGGTGGCCGTGCTGCTCGCCTCCTCGGACGCCAAGGAGGTGATGCGGCTGGCCGACCGGGTCGTCTGCGTCCGCGACGGCCGCATGATCGCCGAGTACGACATCGCCAGCATCACGCACGACGAGCTCGTCGCCGTCGCCTTGGGAGGAGCACTGTCGTGACGACAACAGTTGTGGGCCCGGCACCGGTCACCGCGGTGACGAAGCGCCGCCGGACGATCGCCCACGCCGGGCTTCTCGCGGTGCTGGTGCTGATCGTCGTCTTCGCCTCGGTGCGGACCGACGCCTTCCTCTCCACCAACAACCTGCTGAACGTGCTGCGGCAGGTCAGCGTGGTCGCGGTCATCGCGGCCGGGCTGACCCTGCTGATGACCGCCGGCGGCATGGACTTCTCGCTCGGCGGCAACGTCGCCGTGACCACAGCGGTCGCCGCGCAGATGTTCGCCCACGGGCAGTCCACCTGGCTGACCCTGCTCGCCTCGATCGCGCTCGCCACCACGATCGGCCTGGTCAACGGCGTGGTGGTCACGTTCACCAAGGTGGCGCCCTTCGTCGCCACGCTCGCCACCGCCACCCTGCTCGACGGCGTCGCCCTGCTGATCATCAACGGGCTCAGCGTCTCGATCGACGACCAGCTCGCCGGTCTCGGCAACGGCAAGACGCTCGGCCTGCCCAATCTGGTGTTCGTGGCCGCCCTGGTGCTGCTCGTGATCGCGCTGATCATGCGGTACACGACGTTCGGCCGGGACGCCTTCGCGATCGGCGGCAACGAGGACGTGGCCCGGCTCAGCGGCATCAACGTCGCCCGGGACAAGCTCATCCTGTACGGCTTCGCGGGCGCGCTCGCGGGCCTGGCCGGCATCATGCTGCTCTCGCGTCTCGGCGCCTCCAGCCCCGGCACCGGCGGCCTTCAGCTCCAGCTGACCGCCGTCGCGGCCGTGGTCATCGGCGGCACCTCGCTCGCCGGCGGCAAGGGCACCGTCTTCGGCACCGTGCTCGGCGTCCTGCTGCTGGGGCTGGTGGCGAACGTGCTCAACCTGCTCCAGATCTCCAGCTACTACCAGACCATCTCGGTCGGCGCCGTCCTGCTCATCGCCGCGATCGCCAATACCTTGCAGCGCAGACGGGCATGACCGGGGGTCTTCCCGCGGCGGGGTGAAGATGTCAAGATCGTTTCAATTCGGTTACCGCAGGGAGGCCCGATGGACCGCATCCTCGTCATGCGCAGCTTCGTGACGGTGGCCAAGGTGGGCAGCTTCAGCGGCGCCGCCAAGCAGCTCGGCACCTCCGGCTCGCTCATCTCGCGGCACGTGGCCGACCTCGAGAAACAGCTCGGGGTGCGGCTGGTCAACCGGACCGCCCGCTCGGTCAGCCTCACCGAGCCCGGCCTGCGGTACAGCGAGTTCGCCAACCGGATCCTCGACGAGATCGAGGACGAGGACGCGCGCATCGCCGAGCTGCACGACCGCGCCGAGGGCCCGCTGTCGATCATCTGCCCCAAGTGGATCGGCATGCTCGACCTCGGCGACGCGATCGCCGCCTTCTCGGTCGCCCACCCCAAGATCGCGGTGCGGTTCGAGCTGGGTGGCATGTCCGATCGCACGTACGACTTCCTCGACAGCGGTTTCGACATCGCGTTCCACACCCGGGACCTGCGCGACTCCAGCGTCCGCCTCAAGAAGATCGCGTCCCTGCCGTTCGTGCTCTGTGCCAGCAAGGGCTACATCGAGCGGCAGGGCCTGCTGGAGGACCCGAACCATCTCGCGCACCACGACTGTCTGGTGCACTCGAACGACCCGGTGTGGCGCATCGGCCGCGGGCACGACAGCACGCTGCACAAGATCCGCAACATCGCGTTCTCGTCGAACTCGTACATCGCGCTCCAGAAGGCCGCGGTGCACGGGCGGGGCATCGCGCTGCTGCCCAGCCGGCCCGCGTACGACGACCTGACGAACGGCACGCTCGTGGAGCTGCTGCCGGAGCTGCCGGTGCCCAGCCGCTCGCTATACGCGATCTACGGACCGGCTCAGCAGGTGCCGCGCAAGGTGGAGGTGTTCCTGAGCTTCCTCACGCAGTGGTTCGCGCACAATCCGATCCCGGTCTTCGAGCGCGCCGTGGCCTGAGCGCGGCGCAGCCGCTGAATCGCGCAACAAAGGCTTGCGGAAACGGCCCTGCCCACCGCGAACGACCACTTCTAGGCTCAATGCGGGCCGAGAAAGGCTCTGACAGAGAGGTGTCGGCATGGGAGTCCAGCGCATCGAATCGGTCGCCTACGGCGTGGACGACCTCGAGACGTGCGTGCGTTTCTTCGACGACCTGGGACTCGCCCTGGCCGAGCGGGACGACACCCACGCCGTCTTCGAGACACCGGTCGGGCAGACGCTCCAGCTGCGCGCGCCGGACGACCCGAGTCTGCCGCCCGCGGTGGAGCCGGGCAACACCCTGCGCGAGGTGGTCTGGGCGGTCGACACCGAGCAGGAGCTGGCCGGCATGCTCGACCGGCTCCGCGCGGACCGGGAGGTCACCCGGGACGCGCGCGGCGTCTGGCACGCGCGCGACCTCACCGGCTACGGCGTCGGGCTCGTCGTCGCCCCGCCCTCCGCCTACGAGCCGCCGGCGCCGCGCGCGGCCAACACGATGGGCCGGGTCAGCCGCTGGAACCAGGGCCTCAGCAGCGTCGGCCGGGTCCGCCCGCTGCGCATGTGCCACGTCGCGCTGAACATCCCCAAGGCCGGCCGCCGGGAGGCGGTCGCGTTCTACGTCGAGCGGCTCGGCTTCATCCCCACCGACGTGGTCGAGCCGATGGGCGTCTTCATGCGCGTCGAGGGCGACGCCGACCAGCACAACTTCCTGCTCTGCCACCGGCCGGACCGGGCGAGCGTCAACCACGTCTCGTTCGAGGTGCCGGGCTTCGACCACGTGATCGAGGGCGGCAACTACATGATCAGCCAGGGCTGGCAGGAGGCCCGCAAGCTCGGCCGGCACACCGTCGGCTCGAACGTGTTCCGCTTCGTGCACGCGCCGTGCGGCGGCCGGGTCGAGCTCGCCGCGGACATGGACCGCGTCGACGACTCGTACGGCACGCGGGTGCACGAGACGGCGCCGCCGCACCACATCTGGACCCTGCGCAGCTCGCGCACCGAAGGAGAGAAGCCTTGACCGAGCAGTACGCGCACGTCGGCCTGTTCATCGACGGCGAGTGGACGCGGGGCTCCGGCGGGCGGACCGTGCCCGTGATCGACCCCGCCACCGAGAAGGTCCTCGCGGAGCTTCCGCTCGCCACGATCGCCGACCTGGACCGCGCCGTCGAGGCCGCCGTCGCCGGGTTCGCCGTCTGGCGGGCCACGCCGATCGCCCGCCGGGCCGCGATCCTGCACGACGCCGCGGACCGGCTCGCCGCCAAGGCCGACCGCATCGCCCGCATCATGACGCTGGAACAGGGCAAGCCCTTCGCGGAGGCGCGCGGCGAGATCGTCCGCATCGCCGGGACGTTGCGCTGGGACGCCGACGACGCCCGCCGCGCGTACGGCCGGATCATCCCCTCCGCCGGCGACACGGTGCTGTCCGTACGGAAGGAGCCGATCGGCCCGGTCGCCGCGTTCACGCCATGGAACTTCCCGGGCGGCTCGCCCATGCGCAAGATCGCGGCGGCCCTGTCGGCGGGCTGCTCGATCGTCGTCAAGGCGTCCGAGGAGACCCCGGGCACCGCGTGCGAGCTGGTGCGGACGTTCGACGAGGCGGGCGTGCCGAAAGGCGTCCTGAATCTGGTCTTCGGGGATCCCGCCGAGGTCTCGGAGCACCTCATCGCCTCGCCCGCGATCCGGCTGATCGCCTTCACCGGCTCGATCCCGGTCGGCAAGCTGCTGGCCGGCAAGGCCGGCGCCGAGATGAAGCCCAGCCTGATGGAGCTGGGCGGGCACGCGCCGGTCATCGTCTGCGCCGACGCCGACCCGGCGCAGGCCGCCCGCAAGGCGGTCGCCGCCAAGTTCGCGAACGCCGGGCAGGTCTGCACGTCGCCGAGCCGGTTCCTGGTGCACGACAGCGTCTACGACGCCTTCCTCGCCTCCTTCGTGGCGGCCACCGACGCGCTCGTCGTGGGCAACGGGCTCGACGAGGGCGTCACCATGGGGCCGCTGGCGAATCCACGGCGGCTCAAGGCCATGGAGGAGCTGGTGACCGACGCGGTGAGCCGCGGGGCGTCGCTCGTGCGGGGCGGCGAGCGGATCGACCGGCCGGGCTTCTTCTTCGCGCCGACCGTGCTCACCGGCGTACCGCTCGATGCCCTTGTCATGAACGAGGAGCCGTTCGGGCCCGTCGCGCCGATCGTGCGCTTCACCGACCTGGCCGACGCTCTGGCGATCGCGAACTCCCTGCCGTACGGCCTCGCCGCCTATGGATTCACCCGCTCGTCGAAGACGGCCGAGAGACTGATCGCGGGCTTCGAGGCGGGCATCCTCTCCCTCAACCACTGTGGAGGGTCGGTGCACGAGGCCCCGTCGGGTGGCGTGAAATCCAGCGGCTTCGGCCGCGAGGGCGGTCCGGAAGGGCTGGAGGGCTACCTCGTCACCAAGCGCGTCAGCCACCTGCTGGTGGACTGATGAGGTACGCGCGGATCGAGCTCGGCGGCCGCCCTCACTGGGCTCGGGTGGACGACGAGGTGGTGCACGTCCTCGACGGCTCGCCGCTGTCCGGGGCCAGACCGGCGGGCGCCGTCGTCCCGGTCGGTGAGGCGGTCTTCCTGCCCCCGGTGATCCCGCTCGTCTTCTACGCCGTCGGGCTCAACTACCGCGGCCACATCGAGCACGCCGAGCGGATGGGCTACCCGGCCGCCGCCCTGCCGGCGCGGCCCGAGATCGGCTACCGCGCCAACAACGCGCTCACCGGGCACGGGTCGCCGATCGTGCGCCCGGCCGACGTCTCGGGCCGCTTCGAGGCCGAGGGGGAGGTCGTGGCCGTCATCGGGCGCACGCTGCGCCGCGCCTCCCGCGCGGAGGCCCAGGAGGCGGTCTTCGGCTGGACGATCGGCAACGACGTCAGCGCCCGCGAATGGCAGAACGCCGACCGCACCTTCTGGCGGGGCAAGAACAGCGACACGTTCAAACCGATGGGCCCCTGGATCGAGACCGACGTCGACCCGCTCGCCCAGACCACCACCGTCCGCGTCGACGGCGAGGTCCGCGCCAGCTTCGACACCGGCGCGATGATCTTCGACCCGTACGACTACATCGTCGAGACCACGAAGTACATCACCCTGCACCCCGGCGACGTCCTCTGGATGGGCGCCGACTCCACCGTCCAGCTGGAACCCGGCAATGTCGTCGACATCGAGATCAGCGGCATCGGCGTGCTGTCCAACCCTGTAGTTCTTGATCTGTGAGGAGCTTTCGGTGTCCACAAGACCGCGCTTCATCCACCACGTGAACTTCCCGACCACCGACCCCGAGCGGACCAAGCAGTGGTACTCCAAGGTCTTCGGGCTCAAGGCCATCACGCCGAAGAGCAACACCAAGGTGGTGCTCATGACCCGCGGCAACTTCGACCTGCACTTCACGCCGGTCGAGGAGATGGACCGGATGGCGCCCTACCACTTCGCCATCGAGGTCGAGGACTGGGACGGCTTCCTGGCCCACCTCGCCGAGCTCGGCATCCGGCACACCCGGCCGATCGAGCGGCCCGAGAACAACTCGAAGTTCTGCTACATCCACGACCCCGACCACACGATGATCGAGCTGGTCTACCACGCCAACATCGCCAACGGCGGAGGTGCACCCCGATGAGCATCGCCTCCTCCGACGGCGTCTCCATCTACTACGAGCGGCACGGCGCGGGCCCGGCCATCGTCCTCGTCCACGGCTCGGGCGGGCACCACGCGGCCTGGTGGCAGCAGGTGGCCGCGCTGCGCTCGCGGCACACCGTCATCACGGTCGACCTGCGCGGCTTCGGCAAGTCCGACTCGTCCATGCCGGAGTTCGACGGCCAGGACTTCCCGGGCGACATCCTCGCCGTGCTCGACCAGGAGGACATCACCGGCGCGCTGCTCGTCGGCCAGTCGATCGGCGCCGTCGCCGCCCTGCGCGCCGGCCTGTCGCGCCCCGACCGGGTCAGCGGCGTAGCCCTGGCCCACTCGCTCGGCGGCATCGCCGACCCGGTCCTCGCCGACCTGGTCGCCGCCGACCGGGCCGAGGCGGTCAAGCTGCCCGTGCTGGACCGGCTGCTGAGCAAGGCGTTCCAGCGGAACGAGCCGGCGAAGACGTTCCTCTTCCAGCAGATGGGCACGTTCAACGTCGCCAAGATGGCCGACCTGCGCAACCTGTCGACCGGCGGGCCGACGATCGAGGAGGTCGTCGCCTCCGGCCTCGACATCACGTTCCTCGGCGGCGAGAACGACGCGGTGCTCAGCGCCGCCACCGTCCGCAAGGCCCACGAGCTCGTCAAGGGCTCCCGTCTCGTGCTCGTCCCCGGCGCGCCGCACTCGATGTACTGGGAGCGGCCGGACCTGTTCAACGCCGCCGTCACGTCGATTCGCGAGGCCATCGCATGAAACTGACCCTCTCCGACGCCTCCGCCATCGTCGACGCCGCCCTGAGGGCGGGCTCGTCCCTGGGCAAGGCCCTCAGCGTCGCCGTGGTCGACGCGGGCGGCTTCCTGCTCGTGGTCACCCGGGCCGACGGCGCGCGGCCGCTCACCCCGAACATCGCCATCTCCAAGGCCTACAGCGCCGCGGTGATGGAACGGCCCACCAAGATGCTCAAGCCGTGGGCCGAGAGCAACCCCGGCTTCTTCGCCTCGCTGTCGGCTCACGCGGCCCAGCCCATCGTGGCGACCGAGGGCGGCGTCACCGTCAAACGCGACGACGAGATCCTCGGCGGCCTCGGCATCTCCGGCGGCACCGGCGACGAGGACCAGCAGATCTGCGACGAGGTGCTCGGCGCGCTCGGCTACCAGCTCGAGTTCCCGGCGTGGGCGGGAGTGCGCAAGTAATGGCCGACACCTACAAATTCCGGATCGACCACCACGGCAGCCTGGTCCGCCCGCCGGAGCTGCTGGAAGCCCGCCGCCGCCACGCGTCGGGTTCGCTCACCGACGCGCAGCTGCGCGCGGCCGAGGACGAGGCGATCGCGGCGGTCGTCCGCGACCAGCGCAAGCTCAGCCTCTCGGTCGTGACGGACGGGCAGTTCCGGCGCTCGTCATCGGCCGACGCCGTGCTGACAGCGGTCGAGGGCTTCACCCGAACGGAGAGCAGGTGGGTCGCCGGCGGCCCGCTCAAAGCGGTGCGCTCGCTCGTCGCGGACGACACGGCCGCCGTCGACGCGCTCACCCGGCAGATCCCGGCGAAAGCGACCCTGCCCTCGGCGGCGACGCTGGCGGTCCAGACGTTCGACCCCGCCGGTCCGTACGGCAGCCCGCGCGAGCTCGGCGAGGCGATCGCCGCCATCATCCGCGACGAGATCGAAGCGCTGATCGCCAAGGGAATCCGGTACCTCCAGCTCGACGGGTGGGCCTACACGAACGCGCTGGGCGGCTCCACCGGGTCGGCCATGTCGCTGGCCGACCACATCGCAGTCGACACGCTCGCGGTGGAGATCAAGGACAAACCGGCGGACGTCCGCATCGGGCTGTGCCCCGCCGTGGTGGCGCCGGAGTCGGTGTCACAGGCGGCTGCGGAGCAGCTCTTCGGCTCGGTGCCGGTCGACCGGTGGATCCTGCCGTACGACAAGCACACGGAGGCGGAGCTCGCCCTGCTGAAGGCAGTGCCGGCGTCGAAGGACGTGTGCCTGGGAATCGTCGACCCGTTCGTGGCGGCGCTCGAGGACATCGACGCGGTGATGAGGCGGATGGATCTGGCCTTCGAGGTGCGGGACCTGGAGGACGTCGCGGTCAGTCCCAGTGCGGGCTTCTCGGACGTGGCCGGCGGGTCGGCGATCGGCGTCGAGGACCAGAGGCGCAAGCTGATCCATGTCGAGACTGTGGCTCGGATGTGCTGGGGGAATGAGCTCTGATCGCGGGGCGGGGCCGGCTGACGGCGCCGGCCGTGTGAAGGCCCCGAGTGATGGCGCCGGGCGCGAGACAAGACGCAAGGCGGAGGCCGCTTCGGTCTCCGCCTTCGTGTTGTGGTGGTCAGGGCAGGACGTCGCCGAAGAGGACGTGGCGTTCTGTCAAACGGGGGCGCACGACGCCGAGAATGTATTCGGCGAAGTGCGGGGAAGCCGCGTGTGCCTCGAATCCGGCGCGGTCCCGGTATTGCTCGTAGATGACGAAGGCTGCCGGGTCGTCCGCGTCGGTGTGCAGCTCGTACAGCAGGTTGGCGGGCTCGGCTCGGGTGTGGGAGCGCATCTCCAGAAGGGCCTCGCGGATCAGGTCGACGTCCGGTGGTGTGCAGCGGTAGTGCGCTATCACGGCGTAGGGCATGGAGGGATTTCAGCACTCCGCGTCGTGCGCGGGGCGCAAGCATTGGATGCCTCGCGACGGATGGTTAGCGGCCGGAACCGTTCCTAGGGTCTTTTTCAGATTCCGAGGAGCGGTGATGTCTGTGCGAACGATGGAGACGCTGGCCGGGGGCCGGTGGATCGGCGCCGGGGCGTGGGTGGACGTGTTCGACCCGGTCGATGTGCGTGAGCCCGTGGTGCGGGTGCCGGCGCTGTCCGCCTCGGCCGTGACGGCGATCTACGAGGCGGCGGCGGACGGGTTCGCGGTCTGGCGGCGTACGCCCGCTCTGGAACGCTCGAAGATCCTCGCGAAGGCCGCCTCGCTGCTGCGGGTGCGAGCCGCCGAGATCGCTCTCGCCGTGGTCACCGAGAACGGCAAGACCCTCGGCGAGGCGCGCGGTGAGGTGGAGAAGAGCGCCGACTTCTTCGAGTACTACGCGGGCGCCGGCCGGGAGCCGTACGGCGCGCTCCTCAACGATGCCCGGCCGGACACGCGGACCTCCTACCAGCGGGAGCCGATCGGGGTGGTCCTGGCGATCACGCCGTGGAACGACCCGCTGATCACGCCCTCGCGCAAGCTGGCGCCGGCGCTCGCCGCGGGCAACGCCGTGGTGATCAAGCCGGCCGGCGAGACGCCCGCGTCGACGCTCTGTCTGGCTCGGGCGCTGCACGACGCCGGGCTGCCGGCGGGGGTGCTCAACGTGGTCACCGGGCGCACGTCGGAGATCTCCGGCGCGCTGCTGGACGATCCGCGCCTCGCCGCTGTCACCTTCACCGGCAGCAACGAGGTCGGCGACGACCTCCGCGCCCGGCTCGCCGCGCGCGGCGTGCGGTTCCAGGGGGAGCTGGGCGGCAAGAACGCCACGGTGGTGCTCGCCGACGCCCAGCTCGACAAGGCCGTCGCGGGAGTGGTCGCCGCCGCGTTCGGCCAGGCGGGGCAGCGGTGCACCGCCACCAGCCGGGTGCTGGTCGAGCGGGCCGTCGCCGGTGACTTCCTCGCGCGGCTGCGTGAGCGGGTGGCCGCGCTGCGGCTCGGGCCCGGCCGGGAGGAGGGCACCTCGGTGGGGCCGCTGGTCAGCCGCGGCCACCGGGACAGCGTGCTCGACGACATCGCCACCGCGGTGAAGCAGGGCGCCCGGGTCGAGCTGGGCGGCGACGCCCCGGCGGGCGCGCTGGCGCACGGCTGCTACGTCAACCCGACGATCCTCACCGACGTGAGCCCGGACATGGACGTCTGGCGCGAGGAGGTCTTCGGGCCGGTCGTGGCGGTGCGCGTGGTGGACGGGCTCGACCAGGCCATCGCCGAGGTGAACGACTCCCGCTACGGCCTGGCCGCCGCCGTCTTCACGACGAGCCTGAACGCCGCGCACCGCTTCGCCGGCGAGGTCGAGTGCGGGCAGATCGCCGTCAACACGACCACCTCCGGCTGGGACGTCCACCAGCCGTTCGGCGGCTTCCGCAGCTCCGGATCCGCCTTCAAGGAGCAGGGCGCCGAGGCCCTGCGCTTCTACACCCGCGTCAAGACCGTAGCCATCACCTTCGGCTGAGAGGAACACCCTATGTTCGTCGTCGACTCCCAGGTGCACATCTGGAAGGAAGAGACGCCCGACCGCCCGTGGGTTCCGGGCGCGCGCGAGCGGATCCGCCTCAACGGGCACCGGGAAGACCCGTTCAGCTACGAGGAGTGCCTCGCGCTGATGGACGAGGCCGGCGTCAACCGGGCCCTGATCCTGCCGCCGTCGTGGGAGGGCGACCGCATCGACTACGCGCTGGAGGCGTGCGAGGCGTACCCGGAGCGGTTCGGCATCATGGCGCGGATCCCGCAGAACCGGCCCGACGAGGGCAAGGCCATGCTGAAGGACTTCGCGCAGAACCCGTACATCAAGGGCACGCGCCTGACCTTCCACCGGCCGATCGACCGCAACTGGATGATCGACGGCACCAACGACTGGTACTGGCCGATCGCCGAGGAGCTCGGCATCCCGACCATGGTGCACGCCCCGATCTGGAAGGCCGAGCTCGGCGCGATCGCCGCCCGGCACCCCCAGCTGAAGATCATCATCGATCACATGGGCATCATGGCGCGCTGCGTGGACGACGCGATCGGCTACTGGGTCGCCGAGACCGCCGACCTGCACAAGCACCCCAACATCTACGTGAAGGTGTCGGCCATCCCGGGCTACTCCACGCAGCCCTTCCCGAACCTCAACATCGAGAAGTACGTGCGTGAGATGGTCGACAAGATGGGACCGGAGCGCTGCTTCTGGGGCACGGACATCACCCGCCTGCTGGGTCACGGCCTCAGCTACGTGGAGACGATCGAGCAGTTCACCAAGCACTTCGACTTCACGCCGGAGGAGCTGGAGTGGATCATGGGCAGGGGCATCTGCGAGGTGCTGGACTGGCCCGTCAACGACAAGGTGGCCTCGTGACCGACGGGGGCGACGCGGTCCTCGCGGCCTTCCTCGCCGCCGGTGCCGACTACGTCTTCTCGTCGCCGGGCTCGGAGTGGGCGCCGGTCTGGGAGTCGATCGCGCGCCGGCACCGCGACGGCGAGCCGTGCCCGGCCTATCTGGACCTGACGCACGAGACCGTCGCGGTCGGCATGGCCACCGGCTACGGCCTGGTCACCCGCCGGGCCCAGGGTGTGCTGCTGCACGCCGGGCCGGGCCTGCTCCAGGGCGCCAACGCGGTGCACGGCGCCCTGCTCGCCGGGGTGCCGATGGTCGTCGCCTCCTCGGAGTCGACCACGTACGGCGACGGCCCGGGCCCCGACCCGGGCGGCCAGTGGTATCGCAACCTCTCCGTCGTCGGCGGCCCGCACACGTTCGCGGCGCCGTGGACCAAGTGGTCGAACCAGGCGGCCAGCGTCCACACGCTGCCGGCCATGGTCACCCGCGCCGCCGAGATCGCCTCCCGGGCACCGGCCGGGCCGGTCTATCTCAACGTGCCGCTCGAGGTCCTGCTGGAGCCGTGGGAGCCGCGTGCGCTCAAGCCGGTGGCCGTACGGGGAACGACGGTCAGCCCGGAGCCCGAGCTGCTGGCGGCGCTGGAGCTCATCGCGGCGGCCGAGAACCCGGTGATCGTGACCGAGACCGTGGGCCGCGAGCCGGACGGCATGGCGGCGCTGGTCGCCTTCGCCGAGAAGCTGCGGATCCCGGTCGTCGAGCCGCCCTCGGCGGTCTGCGCGAACTTCCCCCGCGCCCACCCCCTGCACGCCGGCGGCGACCTGGAGCCCTGGGTGGACACCGCCGACCTGATCATCCTGGTCAACTGCCGGGCGCCGTTCTACCCGCCGTCGCGCACGCCCGCCAAGGCCAGGATCCTGGTGATCGACGAGGTGCCGCAGCGGCCGCACATCGCCTATCAGGTGCTCAACGCCGATCAGTACCTGGAGGGCGGCACGGCGGCGACGCTGCTCGCGCTGGCCCGGCCGGCGCCCGCCTCGGCCCGCCCGGCGGCGGTCGCGGCGCACGACGCCGAGCAGGCCGCGGTGCGGGCGGCCGAAAAGAAGGCGGTCGCCGCGGAGGGCATCGACCCGGTGCTGGTCGCGGCCACCCTGCGCGAGCTGATCGCGGGGGACGACTCGGTCGTGGTGGACGAGACCATCACGCACAGCCGCGTCGTGCAGCGCCACCTCCAGCGGTCGGCGCCGGACTCGTACTTCTACGTCCAGGGCGGACTCGGGCAGGGGATCGCGGTCGCGCTCGGCGTGAAGCTCGCCGGGCCGGACAAGACCGTCGTGCTGACCGTCGGCGACGGCTCGTCTCTCTACAACCCGGTGATCCCGTCGCTGGACGCGGCCAAGGTCTACAACCTGCCGCTGCTGATCGTGGTCTTCAACAACCGCGAGTACCTGTCGATGAAGCTCAACCACCTGCGGTTCTATCCGAAGGGAGCGGCGGTCGAGACCGGGGAGTTCCTCGGCAACGACCTGAGCGCGCAGCCCGAGCTGTCCGCGTTCGCCGAGCCGTTCGGGATGCACGGCGAGCACGTCTCGGCCCGCGACGAGCTGGCGCCGGCCCTCGACCGGGCGCTCAAGGCCGTCCGCGGCGGCACCACCGCGATCGTCAACGTGCGCGTCTCGCGCTGAGTCTGGGAGAGACACATGCCCCCCAAGGTCGTCGTCCCCGCCGAGGAGCTGCGGTCGTTCACCACCGCGCTGCTCGCCGCCGCGGTCAAGGACCCCGCGCACGCGCGGACCATCAGCGAGGTGCTGGTCTGGGCCGCCCTGCGCGGCGTCGACTCGCACGGCGTCGCCCGGGTGCCGCGCTACCTCGAGTTGCTCGCGTCCGGCGAGGCGAACCCGGCGCCCGCGATGGCGTTCTCGTCCGCGGCCGCGGCGGTGGCGGTGCTCGACGCCGACCGGGCGCCCGGCCCGGTCGCGCTGACCGCCGCGGCGGACCGGGCGGTGACGCTGGCCGGCGCCAACGGCATCGGCGCGGTCGGCGTGCGGCGCACGGTGCACACCGGCGCGATCGGCTACTACACGTCCCGGATCGCCGCACGGGGCCTCGTCGGCATCGCCTTCGTCGCGGGCATGCCGAACATGAGCTATCCCGGCGTCCGCGGCGCGGCCGTGGCCACCAGCCCGCTCTCGATCGCCGTGCCGGCGGCGGGGGACCGGCCGCCGGCGCTGCTCGACATGGCGACCGCCGGCATCGCGCTCGGCAAGATCGCCCAATACCGCAACGCCGGGAGGGCGCTGCCGGAGGGCGTGGCGGCGACCGCGGACGGCACGCCGACCACGGATCCGGCGCTCGCGACGATGCCGCTGCCGCTGGGCGGGGCGAAGGGCGCGGGCATGTCGCTCGTGTTCGAGCTGCTGACCAGCGTGCTGGTGGGCGCGCCGATCGTGTCGTCGTTCCACGGCGACGACCCGGACGGCCGCCGGCACCGGCAGAACGCCCTGATCGTCGCGCTGAGCCCGGCCGCGTTCGGCGACGCCGCGGCGTTCCCCGAGGCGGTCGGTGCGACGCTCGACGCGGTGAAGGGCCTGACGCCGGCCCCGGAGGACGCGGAGATCCGCTACCCGGGCGAGAACAGCGCCGCGGTGGCCGCGACGCGGGCCGCCGAGGGCATCCCGGTTGCCGCAAAGGTGTGGTCCGAACTGGAAACGGCAGCGAAGGAGCTCGACGTGCCGCTACCGTCGCACTCCTGACGATCTTCCGCGTGGAGTGACGGCAGCCGCCCCACGCGGAGCCGCGAATCGCCCGGGAACCACCCGAAAGCCGGATGACCGGCCGGTTGAGGGGGTCTCTCGGGCGATTCGTGCTTAAGGTCCGCCTATGCCCGCTTCTCATGTGCGCCGGCTCCTCTACGCCGGTGCGGTGTCGCTCCTCCTGCTGCCCGCCGGATGTGGTTCGGACTCCGACGACGAGGCGGGCGAGTCGAGCACCGCCACCGCCTCGGCTTCCGCTTCCGCGACGGCCACGAGCTCGGCCACCGGCGCGACCGCGGCCGTGCTGAGCGCGGCCAACGCGTTCCTGGCGACGCTCGACGACACGCAGAAGACGACCGTGCAGGGCGAGCGCACCACCGCCAACCTGGCGCAGTGGTCCAACCTGCCCGACCAGCTCTTCGAGCGCGCCGGGCTGCGCATGGACAAGCTCTCCGGCGAGCAGCAGGCCGCCGTCCTGGCGATCCTGAAGGCCGGCCTGAGCACCGACGGCTACAACCAGGTCGCCGGCATCACGACCGCCGACGGGGTGCTCGCCTCCACCGCCACGATGAACCTCGACTTCGGGGCGGACCACTACTGGATCCGCATCCTCGGCACGCCGTCGGCGACCGACATCTGGACGGTCCAGTACGGCGGGCACCACCTCGCCGTCAACCTGACGATGAAGGGCGACGAGATGACCCTCGCGCCGACGCTCTGGGGCGCGCAGCCGGCCTCGTACACGGAGAGCAGCAAGACGGTCGAGCCGCTCAGCGGCGAGACGAAGGCGGCGTTCGCGCTGGTCGACTCGCTCGACGCGACGCAGCTGAAGGCCGCGGTCCTCGACACGGCGGTCACCGAGATCGTGCTGGGCGCGGGCCAGGACGGCAAGACACTCGCCCAGGAGGGCGTCCAGGCGTCCACCTTCACCAGTGAGCAGAAGACGCTGCTCCAGGCCCTGCTGTCGCAGTGGATCACGCCACTGGTGACGTCGGAGTCGTCGGCCAAGCTCACCGCGGCGATGACCTCGGCCAACCTCGCCAAGACCACCTTCGGCTGGTACGGGTCGACGACCATCGGCAACCCGATCTACTACCGGGTGCAGGGCCCCGGCTTCACGATCGAGTTCGCGCACCAGCAGGGCCAGGGCGCGAACGCCGGCGGCGTCACGCACATCCACTCGATCTACCGGGAGCCGGACAACGACTACGGGGCCTCGCTCTGAGCCCGGCCCTGCTCGCGGCCGGCCTGCTGCTCCTACCTGGGCCGGTGGCGGCGCATCCGCTCGACCAGGTGCTCCAGCAGGTCTACGTGACACCGGCCGCCGGAGTCCTCGAGGTGCAGATCGACATCGTGCCGGGCGCGCTGGTGGCCGGTGCCTTCGCGCGGTCGGTCGACACCGACGGGGACCGCGCGCTGTCGGCCGGCGAGACGGCCGCGCACACCGAGACCCTCCGAGCCACTTCGGCGGTACGGGTGGACGGGCGCGCCGAGCCGCTGACGATCACGTCGGCGGCGTACCCCGCGTACGACCTCCTGGCGGCCGGCGGCGGGACGATCAGCGTGCGCGGCACCGCGCCCCTGCCGGCGGCGAGCCGCCAGGTGACCGTCCGGGACGGCTACCGGCCCGGTCAGCCGACCTCGGTGCAGATGAGCGTCACCCTGGCGCGGGGCGCCGCGCTCGCGCCGTCCGACATCCACCACGGCGAGTCGGGGCGCAGCATCACGGTCGACCTGGCTCCGCCGGCCGTGTCCACCGCCGTCGAGGCGCCGGCCGCGCCCGGCCTGAAGGACCGCGCCTTCGCCGCCCTGCGCAGCCCGCTCGCGTCGCCGTGGGCGCTGCTGGTGCTGCTCGCGGTGTGCGCGCTGCTGGGCGCCTTCCACGCGCTGACGCCCGGCCACGGCAAGGCCATGCTCGCGGCCTACCTGGTGGGCAGCAAGGGCACACGGCGGCAGGCGCTGTTCCTCGGCCTGGTCATCACGGTCACGCACACGGCCTCGGTCGTCGTCCTGGGCGCCGCCGTCCTGCTGGCGGGCCGCCACGTGCTGCCGGACGTGCTCGTGCCGTCCCTGGAGCTGGCCGCCGGCCTGATCGTGCTGATCCTGGGCCTGCGGGTGGTGCGGCACCGCTGGTCACACCGCGCATCCCGCCACGCCGACACCCACGCCCGCGCTGGCGCGCACGGCCACATCCACGAGCACGCCCACACCCACGAGCACGGCCACCCCCACGGCCGCGGCGACGACGGCCACGGCGCCCACGGCCACCCCCACGGCGACGGCGACCACGGCCACCCCCACGGCGACGGCGACCACGGCCATCAGCACGGCCATCACCACGGCCCCCTCCTCGGTCGCCGCAGTGGGCCGGGTGCGGGCCGAGGTGCGCTGGCCGCGCTGGGCGTGTCGGGTGGCCTGCTGCCGTGCCCGGAGGCCCTCGGCATCCTGATCCTCGCCGCCGGGCTGAACCGGACCGCCCTCGGCCTCGGCATGATCGCCGCGTTCAGCGCCGGCCTCGCCGCCGTCCTCGTCGCGCTCGGCCTCGTGCTGGTCAGCGGCGCCCGCGCGATCAAAAAGCCCGGCCCGGCCTCGCTGGCGGCCCGCCTGCCTCTCGTCTCCGCCGCGGTCGTCGTCGTGCTCGGCCTGGTCATGACCGTCAGCGGTGCCGCACACTTCGCCGAGGCCGGCGCCCTCGCGGCCGTTATTCGCTGACGGGCACGCCGTTCGCCAGAGTCGCCAGCATCTCGTCGAGGCGGGGGAGCGGATCGTCGAGTCGCGCGCCGAGGTAGTCGTCGTACCAGACCCGGAAGACGCCGGTCGCGTTGACCACCAGGACCCGCAGCCGCCAGTCGTCCTCCCCGGCGCCGGGCGACCGGGACGCGAGCGTCCGGACGATCTCGCGCTCCTGCTCGGGCGGCACACCGGCGTGGGCCGCGCGCAGCTGGTGTGACTGCCGGGCCACCTGCCGCAGCGCCGCGAGCCAGGCGCGATGGGCGACCACGAAGGCGCCGACCTCGCGCATCGCCGCGCTCATCAACTCGGTCGCCGAGAGCCCGGCCGGCGCGCCCGCCAGGTGATCCGTCACGATCGCGGCCATCCGCCGGATCGGGTCGGTGACCACGTCCTCCTTGGCGGCGAAGTAGCGGTGGAACGTGCGCGGGGCGATCTCGGTCTCGGCGCAGATGTCGGCGACTGTCACGTTGTCGTAGCCGCGCTCCATGAACAGGCGCCACGCCACCTCGACGGTCTTGACGCGGTTCTGCTCGCGCTTGCGGTCCCTCAACCCGGTGATCTGCCTGCTCCTCTCCGCTGCTGCGCCCATTTTCCATGTCCGCCGTGCTGTGATCGCGCTCTCACCGTGTCGGCCGGGCACCACGTTCGCCACATTCTCGTGGCAGTCTCTGCCTCGTGGCACACTCTGCCACTTATTTGTCTTCTCTCGCAACGATGGAGTTCGTCCATGGCACAGGCCGTCTCGGCCGCGCCCGCGGAGGCGCCGGCGGCGTCCCGGGCGTGGTCAGGCAAGCAGATCGTCGTCCTGCTGGTGATCGGGGTCGGGGCGCTCATGGTGTCGCTGACCCAGTCGCTGCTCGTGCCCGTGCTGGGCGAGCTGGCGGTCGACCTGAACGCCTCGCAGGACGGCATCGCGTGGCTGCTGACGTCGACGCTGCTGGTCGGTGCGGTGGCCGTGCCCGCGTTCGGCCGGCTCGGCGACCTCTACGGCACGCGCCTGCTCGTGCTCGTCGCGCTGGTGTCGCTGGTGGTGGGCTCGCTGATCTGCGCGCTCTCCGACAGCCTGCCCATGATGATCGTCGGCCGCTCCGTGGTCGGCCTGTCGGTGGCCACCGTGCCGCTGAGCATCAGCCTGATCGGCGTCATCCTGCCCAAGGAGCACGCGGGTGCCGGCATCGCCCTGATCAGCGCCATGCTCGGCGTCGGCGGCGCACTCGGCCTGCCGCTGGCCGGCGTCATCGCGCAGTACGCCGACTACCACGTCCTCTTCTGGATCTGCGTCGCCGGCGGCATCGTCGCCATCCCCGGCATCCTGCTGCTCGTGCCCTCGCCCAAGCCCGCCGCGTCCGGCCGCATGGACATCCCCGGCACCGTCCTGCTCGGCGCCGCCATGCTCGCGCTGCTGCTCCCGCTCGCCCAGGGCGAGTCGTGGGGCTGGACGTCCCCGCTGACGCTCGGCCTGCTCGCGGCGGCCGCGGTGCTGCTGGTCGCGTTCGTCCTCATCGAATTGCGGATCACGTCGCCGCTGGTCGACGTGCGCACCACCGCCCGCCCCGCGCTGCTGCTGACCAACATCGCGTCGCTGTTCGTGGGCTTCGCCCTGTTCGCCACCCTGATCGGCACGGCGACCTACGTGCAGGCGCCCGAGGCCACCGGCTACGGCTTCGGCAAGTCGATCCTGGTCGGCGGCCTCTGCATGCTGCCCGGCGGCCTGGCGATGCTGGTGCTGTCGCCGTTCTCGGCCAAGCTCGCGCCCCGTACCGCCCTGATCGTGGGCTCGCTCATCATCGCGGCCGGCTTCGCGAGCCGCATCTGGCTGACCGGCAGCCTGGGGGAGGTCATCCTCGGCGCCACCGTCGCGGGCGCGGGCACGGGCATCGCGTACGCCGCCATGCCCGGCCTGATCATGCATGCCACCCCGCGCGCCGAGCTGGCCGCGGCGAACGGCCTGAACGCCCTCTTCCGCAGCGTCGGCAGCTCGCTGGCCAGCGCCATCGGCGGCGCGATCCTGGCCGCCAAGACCCTGGACCTGGGCGGGCACGCCCTCCCGTCGCTCGGCGCCTACCGGCTGCTCTTCGTCATCTGTGCCGGCGCGGCCGTCGTGGCCGCCCTGCTCGCCGTCGTCATCCCGAAGCACTCGGCGACCGCGGATGCCGCCCTCCGCGAGTAGGTCGTGATCCGCAAGCGTTCGGCGACCGCGGATGCCGCCCTTCCCGAGTAAGTCGTGATCCTCAAGCGTTCGGCGACTGCGGATGCCGCCCTTCCCGAGTAAGTCGTGATCCTCAAGCGCTCGGCGACTGCGGACGCCACCCTCCCGAGTAGCGCGGGACCTCCCGGGCGGTTTCAGCACCGGACGGAAAGCCGATAGTGCCGGACGATGGGACAGTGGATGCTCAATCCACCCGAGACCGTCCGGGAGGGACGAACGTGCCGACTGAGCTCATGCGTGTGCAGGCCGACGACGGCAGCGCCGTGCTGATCGAGATCGACAAACCCGACTCCGGGTTCGGTGAGGTGGCCTTCGACGGGGCCGTGTTCAAGGCGAAGGAGACGCTGGAGCAGGCGCTGGCCGGGGTGCGCGGCATAGCGCTCAAGGCCCTCGACGAGTTCCGCAGCGGCGGCGACGACGGGCCCGACTCGGTCGAGCTGGAGTTCGGCGTCAAGTTCAAGGCCGAGGCCGGCGCCGCGGTCTTCGCCAAGACGGCGGCCGAGGGGCACATCGTGGTGCGCATGGGCTGGACCGGCCGGGGCCAGCCGGTGGGCCGCCCGGGCCTCGACTACGGCGACGACGACGAGGAGCCTCGGGCTTGACCGAGGCGTTCTGGCAGGCGCGCATCGATCTTCCGGGCACCATCCGGCGGGGCACCGGCTTCCTGGTCAGCGACCGCCACGTGGTGACCTGCGCCCACGTCGTGCGCGGGCACGAGGAAGCCCAGGTGACGCTGCGCGACGGCACGTCGGGCAAGGGTGTCGTGCTGCGGCGGGGGCCGTGGTGGACGCCCGGCGCCGAGGAGGCGGACGTCGCCGTGGTCGAGCTGAGCTCGCCGGTCGGTGTCCTGCCGGCACCGCTCGCGCCGTATGCCTGCCTGGAGATCTATGCCGGTCACCCGCTGGACATCTTCGGCTTCCCCGACCAGCACCGGGAGAACGGCGTCTACACCGACTACGCCGCCGAGCCGCACCACTTCGTCGGCGCCGACATCCAGCTCAAGGCGAGCGACGCGGTCGGCGTGCGGCTCCAGGAGGGCTTCAGCGGCGCGGCCGTCGTGCACCGCGCGTCGCAGCAGGTCGTCGGCATGGTCCGCAAGGCGGCGACCGGCGACGAGCGGATCGGGCTGATGGTGCCCGTCGGCGGCCTCGCCGCGCACTGCCCGGCCCTCGGCGACCACATCCGGCTCGGCCTGCTCGATCCGCCCGCCTACCGCGAGCTGCGCGCGGCGCTGGAGTCGGTCCGCTTCTCCCCGGAACGGCTCCGCCAACTGCTCACCTGGTTGCGCGGCAAGGTCCCGGGAGTCCGCGACGATCTCACCACGCTCCTGGCGATCGTCGAGGCGCTCGTGGTGGACACCTACGCCGTCGACGACCGCGAGACCCGCTACCATCTGGTCGGTCTGCTGGCGCATCTGGAGAGCGACGAGGCGCTCGGCTGGGCCTTCGAGCACTTCGGCAGGAGTGAGACCCTTTCCTCGGCACGCCGCGACGAGCCCCGCGACGGCGGGATCGTCGTGTGCCTGGAGCCCACCGCCGGCGTGGGCGCCGAGGCCTACCGGCTGAAGGTGTGGACGGTGACCGAGCCGGACGGCTTCCTCGAGGAGCCGGTCTCCGACGTGCCTGGCCTGGCCCGCGACCAGTGGCAGGAGCGGGTGGAGCTCGCCCTGGCCGAGGCGTTCGACCGGATCCCCCCGGACGTCGGCGAGGTGACGGTCGAGTTCGTCCTGCCGCGCATGCTGCTGTCCGAGCCGGTCGACGAGTGGACGAACCTTCGTGACGACGACACGGCACTGGGCGTCTCCACGCCGGTTGTGGTCCGCGACCTCGACTGGTTCCACGACGACAATTCGGGCGTGCTGGCCCGCCGGGCCGAGGCGCTGCGCGACGGCGGGATGCGCCTTGCCGAGGTGCTGCGCTGGCGCGACTGCAGCAGTCTCCCGCCGAGCAAGCCGAACGTCTTCAAGGCCTGGCTGCGCAAGGGCGGCGGCCCGTTCGCGGTCGGCCTCGCCGGTGAGTGGGCCCAGCCGGCGCAGGTGAGCGCCGCGGTCGGCGCGGGGCCGCCGGTGCTGCTCTGGCGGCGTCATCCGTGCCCGCCCGGCGCGCACGAGGGCGACACGCCGTGCGTGAGCCTTCGTTTCGTGCGCGATCTGACCGAGCAGCTGGCCGATGTGACGATCGACGATGTCGCCCGGCGGGTCCGCGATCTGCGCATCGACTCCGAGATCGACGACGATTCCGCCCATTGCGGCAGCGGGCTGGTGCTGCTGCGCGACGACGCGCGCCGGCGCCCGATGCCCCTCGGGTTCGCGAGCTGACCGGACAGAGCAGGGTGAGAGGCGGGGAACGTGGCTGACGACGCTTGGTACGTCTACCGGGGCACCGGCGTGCCGCACGACCGGATCAGCGCGCTGCCGGACCCGCCACCCTGGCGCGGATTCGACCCCGACCCGGCCGACGAGCCGCCGTTCGTGCCCGAGACGCGCGAGAAGGAGAAGCGCGCCGGCCTGCGCTACCGCCCCGACCCCGAGACCGTGCGGCTGGTCAACGCCGCCCTCTATCTGCGGCGCCCGCTGCTCGTCACCGGGGCGCCCGGCACCGGCAAGTCCACCCTGGCCACCGCGATCGCGCACGAGCTCGGCCTCGGCCGGGTGCTGCGCTGGAACGTGACCAGCCGGGTGACCCTGCGCGACGGCCTCTACCAGTACGACCCGCTCGCCCGCCTCTACGCGGCCAGCCGGCACGAGGGCGGCGAGGCCGACTGGGACGAGGACCTCGGCCAGTACATCCGGCTCGGCCCGCTCGGCACCGCGCTGCTGCCCCGCGGTCGGCCCCGAGTGCTGCTCATCGACGAGGTGGACAAGGCCGACCTCGACCTGCCGAACGACCTGCTCACCATCTTCGAGGACGGCGAGTTCGAGATCCCCGAGCTGCTGCGCCACCCCGAGCGCAACGCCGAGGCGGAGGTCGGCACCATCGACGGCACCCGGCGGGTCGTGGTCCGTAACGGGCGGGTGCGCTGCAGCCGGTTCCCGATCGTCGTGATGACCAGCAACAACGAGCGCGAGTTCCCGCCCGCGTTCCTGCGCCGCTGCGTACAGATCACGATCCCGACGCCGGACGCGGACAAGCTGCGGGAGATCGTCGAGGCGCACCTGCCGGGCATGGCGCCCGGCAGCGAGCAGGAGATCGCCCAGTTCCTGGCGGGGCGCGGCGCCGACAAGCTCGCCACCGACCAGCTGCTCAACGCGATCTACCTGGTGCACGCCGCCGCGCTCGACAGCGACCGGGCCCGGCACGAGCTCGCCGCCGCCGTGATGGCGTCGCTGGTGCCGGAGTGAGCGGGCCCGGATGAGTCTCGACGCCATCGTCAAGGCGCTCCAGCGGGCCGGGGTGGAGCCGACCGCCCGGGAGCTCGCCGAGTCGCTGTGGCTGGCCGCCCAGATGACCGGCGCCGGCCGGGCGCCGCGCGCGGCCCAGGAGGCGCCGGGCCGGCACCGCCCCTCGCCGCGGCCGACGCCGGTGCCCGCGGTCGAGACGCTCCCGGTCCGCCCGCCCGACCCGGCGCCGCCGGCCCCGGCGCCGGAGGCCGTCGAGCTCTTCGCGCCCCGGCCGCCCCGGCCGGCCCGCCCGGTGGGGCAGGTGCGGCGGGCCCGCACGGTCGAGGTGCCCAAGCCGATCGCGCTGGCCGAGCGGCTGGCGTTCCAGCGCGCGCTGCGCCCGCTGCTGCGCCGCGTGCCGGCCCCCGGACTCGGCACGCTCGACGAGGAGGAGACCGCGCGCCGCGCCGCCGACATGCCCGCCGGCCATCCGTGGCCCGCCGTGCTGCGGCCGGCCGGCCGGCTGTGGCTCGACGCGGCCGTGGTGGTCGACCGGGGCGACTCGATGGCGATCTGGCAGGATCTCGCCGCCGACATCGTCGGCGTGCTGCGCGAGTCGGGCGCGTTCCGCCAGGTCGCCCGCTACCGCCTGGACGGCACCGACGAGTCCGGCGCCGCCGTGGTGACCGACTGGACGGGCCGCCCGCTGCCGCCCGGCCGGCTCGTCGACCCGGGCAACCGCCGCGTCATCTTCGTGATCAGCGACTGCGTCGGCCCGGTCTGGCGCTCGGGCGGCGCGGCGCGCGTGCTGCACGAGTGGGGCCATCACGGCCCGGTCGCGATCCTCCAGCCGCTGCCGGAGCGGCTGTGGGCGCGCACCGCGGCCCGGACCATCGCCGGTGCCCTCGTCGCGCCGCGCGCCTGCGCGCCGAACAGCACGCTGAGGTTCACCGCCTTCGGTGGCCGTGACCGTCCCGAGGGGACGCTCGTGCCGGTGCTGGAGGTCGATCCGGGCTGGCTGCGCCGCTGGACCGGCCTGGTCGCGGGCGGCCCGGCGATCACCGCCGCGGTGACCGTGGTGAGCGGCGAGCCGGCCGAGCCGCTGCCGGCGGCGCCCGTGCCCGCGCTCAGCGCCGAGCAGCGGGTGCGCCTGTTCCGGGCGGCCGCGTCCGACGAGGCGTTCCGCCTGGCCCGCTACGTGGCGGTCGGCGACCCGCAGATCGACGTCATCCGCCACGTGCACTACGCGATGTTCAAGCCCGCCTATCCCGCCCACCTCGCGGAGGTGCTGCTGAGCGGCCTGCTGCGGGTCGAGGACGGCAAGCGGGGCTGGTACAGCTTCGTCGATCGGGTGCCCGACGTGCTGCTGTCGACCCTGTCGATCAGCGAGACGGTCCACGCCGCCGAGCTGCTCGAGGAGGTGTCGGCCTCGGTCAACCGGCAGATGGCCGGCACCCGCACTCGTTTCCCGGTGCGCACCCCGGGCGAGGGCGGCGGGGCGATCGGCGAGCGCGAGGCGCCCTTCGCGGTGACGCCGCTGGCCCGGCGGCGGCTGGAGCTGGCCCGGGCGAGGTTGCAGCGGTACGCGGAACCGCCGCCCCCGCCGGAGACCGGCCCCCCGGCGGACGACACCCCGGAACCACCGCCCGCCCGCCGGGCCGGGGTTGCCGACCGCACCCGGCCGCTGGACCCGGAGACCGCCGCCGTCCGCTTCACCCACCGGGACGCGGAGCTCGGCACCCTGCTCGACTGGGCCGAGGGAACGGGCCCCGGCACGGCGCTGGTCACCGGCGCGGCCGGCACCGGCAAGACCCGGCTCGCCCTCGAACTCGCCCGGACGCTGCGCGAGCGCGGCCGGCCGGTCACCGTGAACGGCGTGCCCCCGGCGCCCGGCGGCGACCGCCCGCTGATCGTGGTCGACGACTGGGACGGCGACCTCGCGGCCGCGGAGGAAGCCGGCGGCGGTTCGCGGGTCCTGCTCCTGTGCCGGTCGGCGCCCCGCGACGGCCTGACGCCCCTGGTCCATCTCGAGGCGTGGGCCGACCCGGCCGTCCGGCTCGCCTTCCACCAGCGGGCGGTCGAGGACTTCAGCCACCTGATGTGGCCGGGCAGCCGGCCGCCCTCGGCTCCCGGCCCCGGCGAGCACGACGACACCCCGCTGGCCCTCTCGATCGCGGCCCTGCACCACATCGGCGGGCTCCCCGCCGCCACCCTCGAAGCGCTGCCCGGCCGGGAACGGCGGCTGGCGGAGCGCTCCGCCGTCCGCGCCGAGATCTCCTTCACCGAGCCCGGCCGGCTGGACGCCTATCTCGCCGCCGCGCAGCTCTACGGCGCGTCCTCGGCCGACGAGGCACGCGGGCTGACCCGCCTCGTCGGCCGAGCCGGCTCGCCCGAGGAGGCGCGGCGGACCGCCGACTGGCTCCACCGGCTCTATCCCGGCGGCGTGGACGGCTACTGGCGCCTGCTGCCCGGCCCGGTCCGGCGCTGGCTCGTCACCCCCGCGCTGGCGCGCGACGCCACGCTGATCGGTCTGCTGCCGGCTGTCTCCGACTCGCAGGCCGGCAACGCGATGCCGCTGCTCGTGCGGGCCGCGCTCGCCCGCCCGTCGCTGGCCGCGCCGCTGTGGGCGGCCGCCGTCGAGCGGCCCGAGCGGTGCGCGTCGCTGCTCGCCGAGGCCCGCCGGGGCGGCGGTCTCACCGACCCGCTGCTCGACCAGGTGCGCGCCACCCTCGCCGACGAACAAACCTCCGTGGCAGTCCTGCGTGCGGTCATCGACGGCGTCCCGGAAGCGGGCGTGATCTTCCGCGGCCAGCCGGCCGAACGCGCCCGCACGCTGGCCGGCGCCTACCAGCGGCTGGCCAACGCGAGCGCGCCGCACCGGCCGGCGCTCGCCGACGCCGCGCACGAGATGGGCCTGATCGCCGAACGCGACGGCCAGGACGACGAGGCGCTGCGGACCGTCGAGTGGGAGATCGACCTGCGCCGCCGGCTGACCGGCGACGCCGCCGCGCTCGCCCGGGCGCTCACCACGTACGCGCTCCGGCTGGACCGCGCGGGCCGCCCGGTGCAGGGCAACGCGGCGATCACCGAGGCGGCCGGCATCTACCGGCGGCTCGGCGACGCGTACGCCGAGCAGGACGCGTACGCCCAGGCACAGCACGCCCGCATCCTGGCGCAACTCGGCAGGCTCGCCGAGGCGGCGGACGCCGCCCGCGAGGCCACCACCCGCTGTCGCCGGCTCGCCGCCACCGACCCACGGCACACCGCCGGCCTGGCCGACGCGCTGCTCGTCGAGGCCGCCGTCGCCCGCGCCCGGCGGCAGCGCGACCAAGCCGTGCTGGCCGGCGGCGAGGCGGTCGACCTCTACGAGCGGCTGGCGGCCGAGGACCCGGACCGGCATCGCGCCCGCTACGCCTTCGCCAGCGCCGCCCACGGCATGGATCTCGCCGAATACCGCTCCCACGCGTCGGCCCTGTCCCGCCTCGACCGGGCGGCGGAGATCTACCGCGACCTCGATCCGGCCGGCCTGGCCACCGCCCAGCTCGGCCGCGGCGCGGTCCTGGCCGACCTGGAACGCCACGACGAGGCCATCGCGGCCTTCGCCGAGGTCGTCACGCTCGGCCGCCGCCTGGGCGGGCGCGACCGCTCGCTGGCCGGCGCGCTGGCCGCCCAGGCCGAGGTCACCGCGGCGGCCGGCCGCCCGGAGGAGGCGCTAGCCCTGCTCACCGAGGCGTGCGTGCTGCGCGACCAGCTGCACGCGGCCGACCCGGTCGACACGGCCCTGCGCCGCGACCTGATCTCCGGCTATCGCAGCCTCGCCGCCCTGCAGGAGCGCCTCGGCCACACCGAGGACGCCGCCCGCTCGGCCCTGCGGGCCCGCCTGATGAGCGAGAGCTAGGTCTCGCGGCGGACGATGCGGCCGATCGCGCCTCGGGGGCGGATCGAGCGCAGGTACTTGACCCAGTTGGCCGGCCAGGGCTCGTCGAGGAGCTCGATCTGCCTGCTGACCGCGTCGAGGCGCGAGGACGAGGTGCGGGTCAGGAAGTCGGTGAGGGCCTTGCCGAGGCGCTCCAGCACCTGCCGTTCCGCCCACGTCGCGGTGAGGTCTTCCGGATCGGCCGTCTGGTGCAGCACGAAGGCGGCGGCCATGTGGGCCGGGCTCCACGTCTCCGAGATGACCTCGCGGGTGATCCGCTCGGTGTACGCCCAGCGCAGGCCCGGCGCCTCGGCGAAGACGGCGAGGGCGGCGGCCGCGACCGGTGCCTTGATCATCGCGTCGAGCAGGCGGCTGCCGTGCACCCAGATGGTCTGGTCGGGCACCCGGCGCATCACGGAGGCGAGCCGCCCCGGGTCGACCCGCTCCTTCTCGAGCTGCACCATCACGTACCGGATGTTGCGCTCGTCGGTGATCCGCCGCCGCACCGTCGCGGGGGGCTGCCACACCGGGCGCTCCTCGGTCAGCGCGTACGCCGCCCGGAAGTGGTCGTTGTCCACCTTGGGATCGAGCAACTCGTCCTGGAGCACCGGGAACAGCTCGGGCCCGAGGGTGGCGTCCTTGGGCATCAGGCTGACCAGGCGCCGGGCCTCCGACGGGGTCGGCGACGTGCGCCGCCACAGCACGGCGGCCAGCCTCGCCAGCGCCGGGCCCGGGTCGGGGCGGCCCTTCGCCTCCAGCAGCATGGCCTCGACGAAGTCGGCGCGCTGCTCGTCGTCGAGGCCGAGCATGGCCGCGCTGACGATCGCGCGGTCGAGCTCGGTGTCCAGGTCGGCGGGCTGGGTGAGCAGCGACCCCCACCACGTGTCGCCGAGCCGGTCCGCGTCCGCCTGCTCGCCGCTGAGGCGCCGCAGCAGCAGCTGGCGCAGCCTCGCCTCGACCGCGGCGCCGTCGGCCCACAGCTCCGAGCGGTAGTCCCGCTGCGGGCTCGCCGCCCAGTACGCGATGAACCGGTCCAGGCCGGGCGCGAGCGAGCCGTGCGCGGGGGAGAGGCGGAACCGGGCGGCGAGGCGCAGCAGCCGCTCGAACACCTCCGGCTCGGCGTGGCGCATGGCGTCGGCGAGCACGTCGGTGCCGCCGTGCTCGGCGGCCACCGGGTGCAGACGCTCCGTCCGCACGGCATCCGACTGCGCCGCCTCGCGGATCTCCGCGCGCAGCAGGGCGAGCCGGACCGCGGCGGCCTGGCCGGGGGCGTTGCGGGCGACGGCGGCGTCCAGCCGGATCAGGTCGTCGGCGGGCCAGCGCCGCGACTCGGCGAGCAGGCGGTCCACCACGTCGGCGCCGTACCGGTCGATCAGGTCGGCCGGCGCGGCCAGCAGCCAGCTCACGATGGGCCGGATCGCCTCCGGCTCGGGCGGGCGGCCCAGCACGACGGCGAGCGCGAAGGAGGTCTGGGCGGGAGCCAGCTCGGCGCTGCCGGCGGTGGCCTCGGCAGCCACCTCGACGGCGTCGGTGATGTCGTACGGGTCCTCCGCCAGGAACAGGTCCACCCACCGGCGGCTGTCCGGGTCGTCGGCCGGCGCGGTCCAGTCGTGCCGCTCCAGGTCGAACACGACGAAGCCCTGGTCGTTGTCGAGGCTCGCCGCACCGCCGGACCAGTCCGGGTGCACGGCCAGGATGCGATGGTCGGCGTACGCCGGGTTGGGGGTGAAGACCTTGAAGTCGACCCGCAGCGCCTCGCGGTGCGGCAGCAGCAGGGTCGCCGCGGTGATCCAGCGCAGCACCGGCTCGGCCTCGCGCGAGACGAACAGCACGCGGCGCGGGTCGCGGTCGCCGCGGCGCAGGTGCGACAGGAGCGCGGTGAGCAGGGCGGCGCCGTCGCGCGAGCGGACGAACTCCTGAGCGTCCGGCACGCCGAACGGCCCGGGCTGCCACCCGGGCTCCAGGGGCGGGCACTGCTTCGCGGGCGCGGGCACCGTCGTCCAGAACGGCGCCCCGAACAGCTGCGCGGGACGCACCAGGCCGTACGCGTCGGCGTCGGCGGTCGCGATCGCGTGGGTGAGCTGGTTGCCCTCGCGGCCGCCGGTCGGCTCCCGTCCGAGGTAGACCCCGGCGGCGGTGGCGTAGAACCGGTCGTACACGTGCGCGAACGACGGCGGGTAGTCGGCGAGCGGGCGGCGCTCGCGGATCCAGGGCCCCGGAGGCTCGTACAGCAGACGGCTCCTGACCAGCGCCATCGGGTGCGGATTGGCCTCGGGTGACATGGCCTGGAACTGGAAGCCCGGCACCGACTCGAGGCCCTCGCCGGCCCGGCAGTTGGTGTAGATGTAGGTGTCGAAGCGCCCCGTCACGTGGTCACCCGGGGCACCAGGCCCGCCTTGTGCATGAGCCAGAGCAGCGGCTCCTCGACCCGGTCGGGCCGCACGCCGGTCGGGTGGACCGAGCCCTCGGCGTAGTCCGGCTCGGCACCCAGCGCGGAGACGAAGAAGTACCGGTAGTCGCGGTAGTAGCTGCGCAGGTAGTCGTTGATGACGTCGCCGCCCCAGGCGTGCAGCAGCGACGCCATCTCCTCGTGGACGCGGCGGCCGGCCTCGTCGTCGTAGCCGTGGCGCCGGCGGCGGATGCGGCGCAGCGGATGCTTGTCGCCCAGGTAGTCGTAGAAGGCGTCCATCTTGGCGAAGGCGACGGCCACCGGCATGGTGACCTGGCGCCCGTTCCAGTGGCTGCTGTGCTTGAGCACCTCGGTGATGCGGCCGAGGACCTCGCGGGTCGGCTCGGCCCGGCCGTAGCGCTGGACGACGGCCGCGGGCGGCAGCGGCACCAGGTCGCGCACCCGGGGCAGCTGGAACGGGTCGAGCAGCAGGATCAGGTAGGTGGCGGCGCTCAGGTAGTGCAGCTGGAAGGCGTCGCGGTCGGTGTGCAGATCCTCGCCCGCGGTGTCGTAGAACGACAGGTAGTTGGTGCGCGGCCGGTCGCGGCCGAGCAGGCCCGCCTTGCGGCCGCGCCACTCCATGACCAGCGGCTCACGGCGGCCGTCGACGGCCTGCTCGGTGACCGGCAGCAGGCGCTTGGCGTCGTAGAGCTGGTGGATGTCGTCGCCCAGCCAGCGCGCCGGCAGGGCGTAGTTGTCCTCCCCATCGCCGATCGGCTGCACGGTGGCGGCGAACTCGCCGGCGAGCTCGCCGCGCTGGAGCTCGTGGGCCAGCACGGTCAGGTAGACGGTCTTGCCGGTGCCGCGGGCGCCGACCATGGCGACCAGGGGGCTCGCGTCCACCCCGAACTCGACGGGCAGCCGGGTGTGGCACTGCGGGCAGGCCCGTACGGAGGTCTCGCCCAGGCACTTCGGGCAGCGCGCGGTCTTGCGGGGCGGCAGCAGCTGGTTGGGCTGCGCGATCGGCGCGAAGGTCGGCAGCGTCGGCAGCGCGAAGCCGGTGTGGTTGCGGCGCGCCTCGTCGATCTTGGGGCGGCACGCGGGCCGGGTCGGCGTGGGCTTGCCCCGGCATTGGAACCACAGCTCCGAGCGCCGTTTGATCGCGGCGTAGCAGAACGGGCAGTGCAGCTTGGGACTCATCGGGTCCTCATCCGGTCGGGGTCCGGGTCGTCGGGGGCCACGTCGAACGGCGCGTCGAAGAAGCAGCGGATCCAGTAGGGCCGGTCCCTCTTGGGAACGTCGGGCAGCGGCAGGGTGAGCCGCAGCGGCTCGGCGGCGGTGAGCATCAGGCCCGGGCAGCGCGCCACCAGCCGCCCGTCGTCGCGGCTGAGCGGCATGAACTCGCCGACGGCGAGCACGACGTCGAGATCGACCCCGGCGCAGTCGCGGTCGGCGGTCACCGTCACGATCAGGTCGGTTCCGGCCAGGCGGCGCCTTTTCCTGAGGTCGTACGCGATGACGGCCGGCGCGGGCGCGAGCGTCACGGTGACGGGCGGCGAGTGCGCGAGGCCGTCCCCGACGGGGGTGTGCGCCCGCACGACGAGGTCGCCGCCGGCGCGCGCCTCGGCGATGCGCAGCCCGTTGGCGGCGGTGTACTCGGCCTGGGTGACGGTGAGGCGGGCGCCCGCGAACTCCGCCTCGGCGGTGACGGCGCCGGCCGGCCAGACCCACGAGGCGACCGCCCCGTCGCCGTCCCGGTCCACGCGCAGCTGCCGCACCGGCTCGGCGATCATCAGCCCGACGGGGCGTCCGGCCCGCTCCCCGTCGCGGCCGCTCTCGAACGGCTGGTAGCACAGGTAGCCCGTGCCGACGGTGGCCTCGAGCACGACCAGGCCGCCCCGCTCGACCGGCTCGCCGGGCAGTTCGGTGCCCCACTGCTCGGCGCGCTCGCGGGTGACCACGTCGCCGTCGGCGAACGGCGTGGGGCGCGGTGAGCAGAGCACCCTCCAGCGGGCGTCCCCGGCGGGCCAGGTCAGCTCGACGCGGGCGCGGTCGCCGGTGGCACCGATCGCGCGCACCCTGAGCTCTCGATCGTGGGTCACTCGCTCGTCGTCGCCGGGCGTGGCTGCGCCGGCCGTGGCTGCGCCGGTCGTGGCTGCGCTGGTCGTGGCGGCGTCCGGCGCGGTGTCCGCCGGCACCGCGCTGTGCGGAGACGACACGCGGTCGAGCAGGGCCAGGGCGCTCCAGAACTGGGCGCGGACGTCCGCCCGCCAGTCCGGCGGGGCCACCGGGCCCTCCTCGGCGACGGGTGCCGCGTGAGCGGCGGGCTCCTCCGCGGTGGGGGAGAGGTGGGCCTGCTCGCGCCACCACGCCGGGTCGTCCATCGCGTCGCCGACGGTGCGCAGCAGCTCCTCGTCGGCCTGGATCAGCAGCTTGCAGACCTGGGCGCGGAAATCGGGCGCGCGGGCACGCTCGCGCCACCACGCGCGGATCTCGGCGAGGTGGCGGGCGAGGGCGGCCGCGTCCATGCCGGGATCGACCGCGTACCGGGCGAGGAGGTCTCCCGGCGGCAGGTGACCGTGGGTGCCCCGCAGCGGCCGCAGGACCTCACGGTCGTAGCGGGCGGCATCGAACAACGGCGACCTCTCAACCGACAAGGGGGAGGAGGACAGGCGACCACAGTGCACGGAGTGATCGCAAGAGGACGAACGGTCGTCAAAGTGGCGTCTTTACGACGAAGGCGGTGGCCCGGCCGGGCGCCACCCGCTCGAGGCGGACGCCGCGGAAGTGGGCGACGAGGAAGTGGCCCGGATAATTCACGGACTCCAGCACCAGCGCGCCGCCGTCACCGGCGGACCGGGGGCAAAATGTTGCGTCTTCGGCGAACAATGGCGAACGGTCATGGCGGTCCAGCCGGAGCACGAAGTCGCGATGCCGCAAGAAATGGCCAGGAAAGTTCACTGATTCGAACGAGACACAGTCGCGGCCGGCCAATCCGCCGCGCACGGTGAAACGCGCGTCGGCGCGGTCGTCCTCGGAGCGGATCTCCTCGACGCGGGCCAGGAAGTCGCGGTGCCGCAACCGGCTCCCGGGCCGCTCCGCCGCCGCGAGACCGACCGTGGCGCCGGGCAGCAGGGCCGGCGCGGGCGGTTTCGTCGTCGGCGCCGTCGTCCGCGGCGGCCTGGTCGTCGTCGTGGTCACGACCGGCGGCCTCCGCGGCGCCGGCGGGGTCGCGGCCGAAGGCGTGGACCTCGTGGGAGACGGCAGGATCGACACGGGCGCGGCCGGGCTGAACGGAGGCACCGCGAGCTGCTCGCGCTGCCCGAGCGGCGGGGGCGCCGGCCGGTCGTCGCGCAGGGCCAGCACGGTGACGCCGATGACGGCGATGACCGCCCCGGTGGTCGCGGCGACAACCGCCCGGCGGCCCCGCAACGGCGACGTCCGCCGCACCCCGGCGAGCGCCGCGAGGCGGCCCCGGATCGGCGCGGCGCCGTCGGGCGGCGGAATCAGCGGAGGAACGCGCCGGGGCGAAGCGGCCGGGCGCGCGCCGGGCTCGCGATAGGGCACCCAACCACCGATGCGCAGACCCTCGTCCCTATCATCATCGGTCATCTGCATTCCGCTCCGCGGGCGCTCGCTAAGGCATTCTTAAGCCGTCGAAAAGGCATTCTTACGGCGAAGGTCGCCAATGGCAAGATTTCTCACGCGACCGATCGTGATCGAACTTTCCGCGCCCGCGGCCCGTACTCCCCGATGACGGCGCCCGCACGAGGAGACGACGCCATGGACGGCTCTGGCCCGCAGCAGCCCACGCTGGACGAAACCGCTGGCTGGCCGAGGATCTCGGACTACTGGCCCGACAGGAACGGCGGGGGCGGCGCCACGGCGTACCCCCAGGAGGAGAGCGACCCCGCACCCGGGCGCAAGCGGCACCGCCTGGGCCTGATGGCCGGCGTGATCGGCTCGGTCGTCGTGGTGGCGGTCAGCGGCGTCGTGCTGCTGCGCATGGTGACCACCTCCGAACGCCCCGCGCCCGCCACCCCGCCCACCGCCGCGGCCGGTCCCGAGATCGTCGTGCCGTCGCCGAGCCCGCCGGTCTCCATCGAACCCGCGCCGGCCTCGCCCTCGGCCTCGGCCTCCGCGTCCCCGGCGGCACCGTCGTCCCCGCCCTCCTCGGCACCGCCGCCGGCCAAGGCGCCCGCCGGCCCGGCCTTCCCCGCCGCCACGTTCGTGGTGGCCGGCGGCATGCGCGAGCTCAACGTGTCGGTCGGCCGCCCGCCCAACAACGGCATCGCCCGCGTCACCACCCCCGACGACAGCAGCGTCACCCCCGACGCGACGCTGAAGGACACCACGCTCACCCTGACCACCAGGGGCAACGACAACGACGGCGAGGCACGCGTCGACGTCGTCCTCGACGAGCGCATCGCCTGGACCATCAGGACCACCCACGGGGTACGCCGTGCCGGCTTCGCGATGGCCGACGGCAAGGTCACCGCGTTCGACCTCCAGGGCGGCGCGAACAATTTCGACATGACACTGCCCCGCCAGGACGCCACCATCCCGCTGCGCATGTCGGGCGGCGTGCACACCTGGCGCATCCGCACCGAGGGATCATTCCCGGTCAAGCTGCACGTCCGGGAGGGCATCGGCGAGGCCACCCTCAACGGCGACCGCGACGAGAACCTCGAGCCCGGCGACACCCGCAAGGCCTCCGGCGACGACGGCGGCGGCCTCGAGATCGACGCGGTGGGCGGCGTGGGCACGCTGGAGGTGGAGCCGCTCTAGCCTTGCCTGCGGGGCAGAAGCAGCGCGGCGGCCATCAGCAACGCGCCCGAAGCCAGCAGCGCCGCGGACGCCGTGGCCAGGTGGGCCACCGCGGCGATGGCGGCTCCGCAGGCGATCTCGCCCAGATACTTGGCCTGAGCCAGCAGCGAGTGGACCGTGGCCCGGGTGACGGCGGCGGTCTGCTGGTTGATCCAGATCGTGCCGAACGCCCGGTTCAGCGGCAACGCGCCGGCGGCCAGCAGCACCGCCAGGCTGCCGCTGCCGTACTCCGGGGCGAAGGCCAGGCCGATGACGCCGGCGGAGGCGGCCACGCAGGTGACGACGCATCCCCGGCGCAACGTCCCCTCGCCGTCGATGTGCGCGCGCACCAGGCGCAGCGCGGCCGCGCCGGCGACACTCATCAACACGCCCAGGGCCGCCATCCACAGCACCGGGTCGACGGCGAGGCCGATGTCGACCAGCCTCAGCGGATAGAGGCGGCCGAACGCGCCCGCGACCCCCTGCGCCAGAAACGTCGCCGCGACGAGGGCGAGGACGAGGCGGCTACGGCGCACCAGGGCCGACGCGCGCGCCAGGACCGACCACGAGGTGTGCCAGAAGCGGCCCCGCACGGGGCGGAACCGGCGCTCCGGGAAACGGGTCACGACGTACAGGCCGAGCAGGACCATGGCCGCGCCCGCCAGCACCATGGCCGGGCCGGGCTCGATCAGCCAGGCCAGCGCGCCGACGCCCACCAGCCCCGCGACCGTCCCGGTGAGCTGGGCCTGCTCGGCGCGGACCAGCACCACCGCGACGGCCGCCGGATCGTCCAGCTCGTCGCTGACCCACGCCACGTCCGCGCCGCTCGCGAGGTTCCAGGACAGGCCCCACACCATCTGCGTCACCAGCAGCGGCACGAAACCGCCGACCAGCCCCGTGGCCAGCATGGCGGCACCCATCAGCAGGTGCGAGACCACCAGCGACCACTTGCGGCTCACCGTGTCGGCGACCAGGCCGGCCGGCAGCTCGAACACCAGCGCGGCAAGCGACTGGGCGACGCCGATCAGCACCAGCTCGGACGCCGCCAGGCCGGCGTCCACCACCAGGTAGACGCTGGTCACCGACCACCACCCCCGGTGCAGGGCGGCGCGGCACCACGTCCACCTCACGAACACCGCGGCGAGGCGCGAGCTCACGGCGCCCGGACGGCTCCGAAACCGGGGTGGCCGGCGAGCCAGGCGGCGTAGCGGGGCCGGCGGGCGACGATCTCGAGGTAGGAGGCGGTGGCGAGGGCGGCCACGTCGGCGGCGGACGCGTGCGAGTCCCAGCCGAGCAGGTGGCGCCAGCTCAGCGGTGAGCCGGCCAGCGGCACGGCGACGGCGCCCGGGACGTCGCGGACGGTGGCCTGGCACAGGGCCACGGCGCGGCCGGAGGTGACCAGATCGAAGACGGCGCCGGCGTCCATCTCGTACGGGAAGCGCGGGGCGAACCCGGCCCGGGCGCAGGCGGCGGCGAAGCACTCGTTGAAGCAGCCGTCACCCGGGGCGCTGACCCACTGCTCGCCCGCGAGCTCGCCCAGGCCCACCTCGTCGCGGGCGGCGAGCGGATGGTGCTCGTCGAGCAGCACCCAGACCGGGTCCACGCAGATCACCCGCCAGGACAGCCCGGTCGCGTCGTCGCTGCCGGGCCGGCCGGTGGCGCAGGCACCGACCAGCGCATAGTCGAGCCGGCCGTCCTGCACCATGCGCACGATCTCGTTCTCCGACCAGGTCGAGTGGACCGAGACGGGCCGGCCCGGGTACGCGTCGGCGAGCCGCTGAACGAGACCCGCGACGATCGGCCCGTTCGTGGCTCCGATACGGAACCGCACATCGTCGCCGGCGGTGGCCAGCACGCTCACCTCGTCGTGCAGGCCGCTGACGGCCGGGATCAGCACCCGCGCGCGGGCGAGCACGAGATCGCCGAGCTCGGTGGGCAGCACGCCCCGCCGGCCGCGCACGAAGAGCGGGCCGCCCAGCATCCGCTCCACCCGCCGAAGCTGCGTGGCGAGCGCGGGCTGAGCGATCCCCAGCACGGCCGCGGCCTTGGTGACACTGCCCGCGTCGGCGATCGCGCAGACCAGGCGCAGGTGGCGCAGTTCCAGCTCCACCGAGACGAGAGTAGTTCATCAATGTCACAAGAGTGGCGTGAAGTGTTACGCGCGGCTTGGCGGGGGGCGCCGGTGCGGCCGGCACCAACCGGCGGGGACGCGCCGTCACCCGATCGGGCGCGGGCGCGCGACGAGCGAGTTACATTGCCGACATTTCTGATATGCCGCCCTTAAGGTCTCCGGCGTTGACGTCGGACGCTTGGGAGTGCGCATGAGGAGAGTCCATCGGCTGCTGGCGGCCTCGCTGCTGATCGGCAGCGGCGCCATCGTGACCGCAACGGAGGCGGGCGGGACGCCGGCGGAGGCGGAGCCGGCGCACGCGCCCGTGCGGGCCGCCGCGCCGTCGGTCAAGCCTGCCCCCGGCGGCTCGCGGGCGAAGAGCAGCGCCCCGCCCGGCAGCGTCATCAGCAGCGAGGCCGCGACCCTGCCCGAGCCGCTCAACAAGGCCGCCACCGCTCGGCTCGTCACCTACGTGACGACCGACGTGCGCGGTGAGCGGGTGCCCGCGACCGGTCTCGTGCTCACGCCCCGTGTCGGCCGGGTGAAGCGGGTCGTGGTGTGGGCGCACGGCACCACCGGGCTCGCCGACCGCTGCGCGCCCTCGACGCACCCGGATGTCTTCTGGCCCGAGGCGCGGGCCGCCGTCGCCGAGTTGCTCAGCCGGGGCTGGACCGTGGCCGCGCCCGACTATCCGGGGCTCGGCACCGCGCAGGAGCACCCGTACCTGATCGGTGAGAGCGAGGGCCGCTCCATCATCGACAGCGTCCGGGCCGCCCGGCGGCTCGATTCCGGTCTGGGTCTGCGGTACGCGGTCGCCGGGCACTCGCAGGGCGGCCAGGGTGCCTTGTTCGCCAGTCAGCTCGCGCCCTCGTACGACGGCGATCTGGTCCTGCGTGGCACCGCCGGCATCGCGCCGGTCTCGAACGTCGACCTGCTCGCGCCGCAGATTCCCGGCACCGCCGGTCAGGGCTATCTGGTGATGGGCCTCTCCGGGCTGAACGCCGTGGAGCCCTCGTTCCGGCCCGCCGACGTTCTCGCCGCGCCGGCCCGTCAGCGCGCCGGCGTGCTCGAGACCGGCTGCCTCAACGAGATCCTGGCCGCCTACGCGCCGCTGACCGCCACCCAGCTGCTCGACGGCGGGCAGCTGCCCGACTCGTGGATCGCCAAGCTGGCCCACTACGACAACCCGGGCCAGTCCGCGCCCAGCGCACCCGTCCTGATCGTGCAGGGCACCGCCGACGAGGCCGTTCCCGCGCCCATCACCGACATCCTGGTCGACCAGCTCGACGACTACCGTCCCGTCCGCTACGACAAGCTCCCCGGCCAGACGCACGACGGCGCCGTCTTCGCCTCGGCCGAGACCGTCGCCGACTGGATCGCCGCCCGCTTCTCATGACAGCGTCCGTGCGCCCGGGCCGCCGGCGTTCCCCCGTGGACACCGGCGGCCTGGGCGCACGGTCAGGCGCCCGCGGTGTCGAGGCGGGTCAGCTGCTCGTCCGAGAGCTTGATGTCCAGCGCGGGCAGCATGTCCTCGAACTGCTCCGGCGTGCGCGGCCCGATCAGCGGCAGTACCCGCGGCGACGTCTGGTGCATCAGCCACGCCAGCACCAGCTGGTTCGGCGTCACCGCCAGCTCGCCGGCCACGTCGAGCAGCGCCGCCAGGCGGGCCTCGGTGTCGGGGCCGCCGTAGGAGCTGAACACCCAGTGCTCGTTGCGCTTCGCCTCGGAGTCGTAGATGCCCTTGAGGATCGGCGAGTAGGCGACCAGCGTCTGGTCGTCGTGCTCGCGCAGGTAGTCGAGCTGCTCACCGTCCACGATGGACTCGCTGTCCGCGCCCGGGTTGGGCCGCAGGTACGAGTGCTGCTGCTGGACCGCCACCGGCAGCGGCCAGCCGTTCGCCCGGCAGAGGCCGCGGATCCGTTCGAGCCGCCAGGTGCGGACATTCGACCAGCCGAGATGGCGCACCTTGCCCGACCGCACCAGGCCCGCCAGGGCCTCCAGCGTCTCCTCCAGCGGCGTCCTGCGGTCGTCCACGTGCACGTAGAACAGGTCGACGTGGTCGGTGCCGAGCCGGCGCAGGCTGCCGTCGAGGGCGGTGCGCAGCGTCTCGGCGCCGGCGCCCTCGAAGGTGCGGCGCGCCAGGTCCCAGTTCGCCGTGCCGTCGGCGTCCCACAGGTCCGGCGAGTAGTGCGGCAGCGCGGTGGCCTTGGTCGCCAGGAAGACCTCGTCGCGGCGGTTGCCCTGGCGCATCCAGCGGCCCAGCAGCTCCTCGCTCTCGCCGCCGCGGCTGTCGCGCCGGGCCCACCACTCGTAGCAGTTCGCCGTGTCCACGAACGAGCCGCCCACCTCGAAGTAGCGGTCGAGGATGCGGAACGAGTCCTTCTCGTCGGTCGCGTTGCCCATCTGCATGGCCCCGAGCGCCAGCCGGCTGACGTGCTGCCCGGTGTGGCCCAATTCGATCGTCTGCATGCCCCGCACGCTAGGTCTTCGAGCGCACTCTAGGTCAAGACCGGATCCGCGTCGTACGCCAGCAGCACGGCAGCGAGATGACGGCGCCATGACAGGCGGCGCGGGCAGCGTGGCAGCCGACGAGAGGAGCTTCCATGCACGCCCTGACAACCCCCACGATCACGATCGAGTACGAGGTGACGACCGCGGCCGAGCCCACCGTCGTGTTCCTGCCGGCCTGGATGATCACCAACCGCCGGATGTGGAGCGCGCAGGTCGCCGCGCTCGCCGGGCAGTTCACGACCATCTCGTACGACGGGCGCGGCACCGGCGGATCGAGCCGCCCGCTGGACCCGGCCGCCTACGACCCCGCCGAGCTGATCGCCGACCTGATCGCCGTGCTGGACGACGCCGGCGTGCGGCGGGCCGTGCTGGTCGGCAACTCGCTCGGCGGCCTGGTCGCGTTCCTGGCGGCCGCGCTGCGCCCCGACCGGGTCGCCGGGCTGGTCCTGATCGGCGCGAGCGTCGACCTGCGCGGCGCCGAGCCGAGCGCCCTCCAGCGGGCGATGGCCACCTTCGACGACGAGGACGGCGCGGCGGAGTCCGGCTGGCGTCACTACAACCGGCACGCGTGGCGCCGCGACTACCCTGGCTTCGTGGACTGGTTCGTGGCGACCGCCCTGGGCTGCGAGGCCACCCCGGAGACTCTCGCCGAGGGCCGTGCCGCGGGCCTCGACAACACGCCCGAGCTGCTGGCAGCCACCCTGCGCGGCCGCGCGAGCGGCGACTCCGCGCGCCTGCGCGCCCTGGCCACCCGCATCACCGCGCCGGCACTGGTCATCCACGGCGACCACGACGAGATCGTCCCGCCCGCCTGGGGGCGCGAGCTCGCCGCGGTGCTCGGCGCCCGGCACGCCGAGCTGCCCGGTGCGGGCCACTGCCCGCACGTGACCCGCCCGGCCGAGGTCGCCGCGCTGGTGCGCGAGCTCGGGGAGGCGCTGCGATGACCGCCTTCACCGCTCACCCCGTGCGCGGCAGGCTGAACGCCGCCGTCCTGCGCGGCGCCGACCGCTACGGCGAGCGGCTCTTCGGCGACCGCAAGCGTGAGCTGTTCGCCGCCCTTCCGGACACCGTCGTCGAGATCGGGCCGGGCACCGGGGCCAACCTGCGCCACTACCGGCCCGGCACCCGGCTCGTCGCGATCGAGCCCAACCCGTACATGCACGGGCCCTTGCTGGCGGAGGCCCGGCGCCGCGACATCACCGTCGACCTGCGCGGCGCGAGCGCGGACAGCACCGGGCTGGCCGACGGCGAGGCCGAGGCGGTCGTCAGCACGCTCGTCCTGTGCACGGTGCCCGATCCCGGCGCGGCCGTCCGCGAGATCGCCCGCATCCTGCGCCCCGGCGGCCGGCTGCTCTTCGTCGAGCACGTGGGCGCCGGCCCCGGCACCGGCTACGGCCGCTTGCAGCGTCTGGTCGCGCGGCCGTGGCGCTGGCTCTTCGAGGGCTGCGACGTGCGCCGCGACACCGAGGGCCAGCTGCGGGCAGCCGGTTTCGCCGGCCTGTCCGTGTCCCGCTACCACCTGCGCTCGGTGTTCCTGCCGATCAACACGCAGATCGCCGGCGTGGCGGTGCGCTGATGCGGTTCGGGGTGCTCGGCGCCGTGCGCGCGTACGCGGCGGACGGCACCCCGATCCCGCTCGGCGACCGGCAGCGCGCCGTGCTGGCCGCGCTGCTCGCCCGCAACGGCCGCGCGGTGCCCGCCGACCGGCTCGCCGACCTGGTGTGGGGCGCCAGGCAGCCGGCCGACCCCGCGGCGGCGCTGCACAGCCAGATCTCACGGCTGCGGCGGGCGCTGCCGGCTGACACCGAGCTCGTCACCGAGCCGCCCGGCTACGCGCTGCGGGTGGACCGGGACGACCTCGACTCGGCCCGCTTCGACGCACTGGTCGCGGCGGCCGCCCGGCAACCGCCCGCCGGCGCGGCGACGTCGCTGGCGGAGGCCCTGCGTTTGTGGCGCGGTGACGCGTACGCCGAACTGGCGGGTGACGAGATCGCCCGGCTGGAGGCCATCCGCCTCGAAGAGGCGCGCCTGCACGCGACCGAACAGTGGCACCGCGCCCTGCTGGAGGACGGCCGGGCCGCGGAGTCGCTGCCCGGCCTGGAGGCGTTCGTGGCCGGGCATCCGCTGCGCGAACAGGCCCGCGATCTGCTGCTGCGCACCCTGTACGCGCTCGGCCGGCACGCCGAGGCGCTGGCGAGCTACCGCGACTACGCCGACCGGCTCGCCGACGAGCTGGGCCTCGAACCGGCCGCCGCGATCCGCGACACCCACCTGCGCGTGCTCCGGCACGACCTGCCGCGCGAGGTGGCCGCCGCCCCGCCGCTGTCCCGCATGAGCGCCGTCTACCTCGCGGTGCCCGGCGGCCACAGCATCGCCACGGCGACCCTGGGCGAGGGGCCGCCGCTGATCGCCCTGCCCGGCTGGGTGTCGGCGATCGACGTCATCGCGTCCGGCCGGGACCCCCGTTCCAGCCTCCTCCAGCGCCTCGCCGGCCGGTGCGCGCTCACCCTCTACGACCGCCAGGGCACCGGCCTGTCCCGCGGCCCGGTGAGCGACCACGGTCTGGGCGCCGCCGTGGCCGAGCTTCGTGCGGTGGCCGGCCGTCACGGCGTACCGGTGAGTCTCCTGGCCATGTCCGAAGCCGGACCGGTGGCAGTGGCCCTCGCCGCCACCCACCCCGAGCTCGTCGACCGGCTCGTCCTGTTCGGCACGTACGCGACCGGCCCGGCCACGTTCCGCAGGCCCGAGCTGAACGCCGCCCTGGTCGCCATGGTGCGCACCCACTGGGGCCTCGGCTCGAAGCTGTTCGCCGACCTCTACCGCCCCGGCGCGACCGACCACGCCGCCCGCCACCTGGCCGAGGTCCTGCGCGACTCCGCCGACCGCGAGACCGCCGCCGCCTACCTGGAAGCCGCCTACGAGGCGGACGCCGGCCCGCTGCTCCCGCGCGTCACCGCGCCCGCCCTGATCCTGCACTACAAGGGCGACCGCGTGGTCCCCTTCGACGGCGGCCGCCACCTCGCCGCGGGCCTGCCCGGCGCCCGGCTGGTCGCCCTGGACGGCCGCTTCCACCTGCCCGACGCCGCCGACCTCGACCGCATCGTCGACGAGATAGCGGGTTTCCTCAAGGCGTGACGCCCGGCTCCCAGAGCAGGAGCTGCCGGTGATGCGCGAAACCGTTGCGCGCATAGAAATCCACCGCACGCCGTCCGGAGTGGACGGTGACGTGCTGAAGACCCCGTTCCCGCGCCTCGTCCAGGATCGCCGCCATCAGCGCGGCCCCCACACCCCGGTTGCGCCACTCCTGCCGAACCATGACCGACTGCACGTCCCCGTACCCCCGCTCGAACGCCGCACCGCCCGGCACCCGCGACGCGACATGCAGCCAGGCCGCGCCCACCACCCGCCCAGCCACCTCGGCAACGAACGGAAGATGCGTCCCGGCGTGGGCAATCATCCAGTCACCGAACGCCCCGACCCGCTCCGCCGCGATGTCCCGCAACTCCGCGAGCGCCGCCACGTCGGCCTCGCCCCCTCTACGCACGATCACCAGGCGGAGTCTAGGACCTCACGACGCCGCCACCTGGCGCGTCTGGTCCTCATCGGCCATGGTGGATCTATGGTTCTTCCGCGCTTCGCCGGCATTCGGGCCCTTGCCGTCGTGTCCTGTGCCACGGCGGGTGAGGTCGTGGCCGCTCTCGGCAAGGCTCGCGACGGTGTCCGACGAGCGGCACGCGGGCAGCCTCCTGGACTTCACCCCGTGGGGCGGCGCCTACAACCGGGTGCCGCCGGACGCGACGGCGTTCCCGCACCGCGACGCCCGGTTCCTGCTCAAGCAGACGGCCACGGTGGCACCCGGCGCGCGGCCGGGCCCCTGGCTGGACGAGTCCCACGCGCTCACCCACCCGTACGGCACCGGCGGCGCCTACCCGAACTTCCCCGAGCCCGGCCTGCCCGACGAGGCGTACTACCTCGGCAACACCGCCCGCCTGCGGCGGATCCGCGAGACGTACGACCCCTCGGGGTTGTTCACGACGGCTGCCGGCTGACCGGTGCGGGCGCGACGGGGACCTTCGTGGCGCCGATCCGCCGCATGCGCTCGGTTCCCCAGGTGCCGAGCGGTTCCAGGGCGGTGTTCAGCGCTACGCCGTGCTCGGTCAGCCGGTACTCGACCTTCGGCGGCACCTCCGCATAGACCTTGCGGTGCACCAGGCCGTCCTCCTCCAGTTCCCGCAGATGCTGGACCAGCATCTTCTCGCTGACGCCCGGCAGGCCACGCCGAAGCTCGGCGAATCGGCGGGTTCCGTGATGGTGGAGCTCCCACAGGATCAGCACTTTCCATTTGCCCGAGACGACGTCCATGGCCGCGTCGATGCCACAGAAGTACGGGCCTTGCCGCGTCGTTGCCATCCGGCCCCCCACTTACCGAAAGGTGAGTACCTGACGAAATAGTCGGTACTGGCGAACTCTACCGGCGGCCGTGAGGATCGAGAGGCGACCCGATCACGGAAGGTGTGACCAGCAACGATGACGACGAATGAACGTACTCAGGTGAGCGTTCTCGGCCTCGGCGCGATGGGCGGCGTCCTCGCCGCGGCCGCGGTGCGCGACGGATACGAGACGACCGTGTGGAACCGCTCGGCGGGACGGGCGCAGGCCCTCGTCGCCGAGGGTGCCGTGGCGGCCCCGACGGCGGGGGAGGCGATCCGGGGCAGCCAGATCGTCGTCGTCTGCCTGCTGGACCACGCCTCGGTCCATGAGGTCCTTGATCCGCTGGTCGGTGACCTGGCCGGCCGGACGCTCCTCAACGTGACCACCACGTCGCCGGCGGAGGCGCGTGAGCTGGCGGCCTGGGCCGCCGCGTCCGGCGTGGAATATCTGGACGGCGGCATCCTCGCGGTGCCGGCGATGATCGGGCAGCCCGGTTCAACGATTCTCTGCAGTGGCTCGGCGGCCGCCTTCGGCCGGTGCGCACCGCTCCTGGACCGGTGGGGCAAGAGCACCTACTTCGGCGAGGATGCGGGGCTCGCGTCGCTGTACGATCTGGCGCTGCTCGCGAGCATGTACGTCATGTTCGCGGGCTTCCTTCACGGCGCCGCGATGGTCGCGCCGGCCGGCGTGAGCGCCCGCGAGTTCGCCGGGATGGCAGCACCGTGGCTGACCGCCATGACCGGCGGCTTCGACGGCTTCGCGGCGGTGATCGACGGCAAGGACTACACCGTCGCGGGGCAGCAGAGCCTGGAGTTCTCGGACCTGAGCCACATCGTGTCCGCCAGCGCCGAGCAGGGCATCAGCACCGAGGTGATCGATATGGTCCAGCGCCTCGTCCGGCGTCAGATCGACCTGGGACACGGCAGCGACGGCTTCGCCCGGATCATCGAGAGCATCAAGGCTCCCGCCTGAGGCCGGGGGCTCGCCCGAGGTTCGTCGCGGTCATCAGGGCGGTCAGCAGGGCGATCCGCTCGGTGATGCCGGATGCCGAGACCCATTCGTGGCGGGCGTGGGCGCCGCCGCCTCGGGGGGCCAGGCCGTCGACTGTGGGGACGCCGAGGGCGCCGGTGGTGTTGGTGTCGGCGGCGCCGTCGGCGGGGCTGCCGTTCAGGGGCTGGCCGATCGACGCGGCTACCTCGATGACGCGGGCCAGCAGGGCGCTGCCGGGCTCGGAGGGGCGCCACGTCGGGCGGTGAGCGAGGAGGCTGGTGGCGATGCGGGCGCGGTCGCGCACCGGAGTCAGATTGTCGAGGCCGGCCAGGACGGCCTTTTCGTCGGCGGGATCGAGGAAGCGCAGGCCCAGGTCGGCGCGGGCGTGGCCGGCGACGACGTTGGTGCGGCCGCCGCCCTCGACGGTGCCGGTGTTGAGCAGGACGGGGCGGCCGGCCACCAGGGCGCGGAAGGCGATGAGCTGGTCGATCAGCTCGTCGATGGCGTTGACGCCGGCGTCGGGGTCGAGGGCGGCGTGTGCCTCGATGCCGGTCACCTCGATGCGGGCGCGGGTGCTGCCGCGGCGGCCGGTCTTGAGGTCGCCGTTCGGGTGCGGCGGCTCCAGGCCGAAGACGGCCGCGGCCTTCGCCGCCTCGGCGCGCACGAGGCCGGTCGCGCTGGGCGAGCCGATCTCCTCGTCGGCCACGACCAGCACGCGAATCTCAGGCCGGACATCTCCGATTTGTCCGCGAGGCAAAGGGGGAACGGACGGGGAGATGGCCGCATCGGGGGAGGGGGGCGTGCCCGGCGAGGAAGGCGTGCCGGCGGAGGGGGGCGTGCCGGGGGAGGGCGGCGCGCCCGGCGAGGAAGGCGTGCTCGGGGAGGGGGCGGCCCCGATCGCTGTGGCGGCGGCCAGGAGGGCTGCGAGGCCGGCCTTCGTGTCGTACACGCCGGGGCCTTTGATGGTGTCGCCGTCGATCGACCACGGCATGTCCCGGAGGGTGCCGAGCGGCCAAACGGTGTCGTAGTGGCTCAGGAAGAGCAGCGGGCTCCGCGGGTCGCCCGGCAGGGACCAGAGCAGGTGGCCGTCCTCGCGGTCGGTGTGGAAGCCGGCTCGGGCGGCGTCGGCGATCAGCACCTCGGCGAGCGCGTCCAGAGCCTTGCGGTCGCCGGTGGGGGACTCCAGCAGCGTGTAGCGGTGCAGCGCCTCGATCGGGGACATATACGAACGCTAAATTCGGACAGGGGCGTTGTCAACAGCGATGATCAAGCGCATCATGCCCGTTATACGTTTCGTATCTTTGCTCCAGGGGGTGGGCGGGTGACCGACCGGATGGTGGTGCGCGAGCTGATCGGGCTCGGGGAGTGGACGGCGGCCTCGGCGCTGTACCGGTCCGTTTTCGGTTATCGGCAGCCCGAGTTCGGGATCAGCCCGCGGCTGCTCGCCGCGCTGCGCGAGAACGCGGGCACGGTGCTCGGCGCGTTCGACGGCGCGGGGGAGCTCGTCGGGTTCTGCTACGGCTTCTGCGCCGTCGAGGAGGGCGAGATCTACCATTACTCGCAGGCCGCGGTGGTCAAGGCGGGCCTGCAGGGCGCGGGTGTCGGCCGCAAGCTCAAACAGGCCCAGGCCGAGGCGGCGCGGGGCACCGGCGCGCGCACGATGCGGTGGACCTTCGACGCGTACGCGCTGCGCAACGCCCACTTCAACTTCGCGGTGCTCGGCGCCACCGCGATCCGGTTCCTGCCCGACTACTACGACGACGGCGACTCCGACCGGCTCCTCGTCTCCTGGGATCTCTACCAGGCGCCGCCGCAGACGTCCGAGCTGACCACCGTGACGGCTCCGGCCACCGATCGGTACGCGGCGCCACAACCCGAGGACCGCGACAAGCTGCGCCAGGAGCTGATGGACGCGTTCCGCGCCGGCGGCAGGCTCGTCGGCGTCGAGCGCCGGCACGACGCGCCCGGCGAGGTCGGCTACACGTTCACCCGGGCCGCCCGGTGACCACGCCCGCCGAGCGCTTCGACCGCAACGTCCAGCGCCGCTCCGCCCAGGTCCTCAAGCAGCGCGTGCTCGACCAGCAGCGCACCGAGTTCGGCAAGGCGCTCGCCTGGGCCGCCGAGCACGACGCGATCGAGGCGGCCGCCGCGCGCATCGTCTCCGCGCGGCGCCGGTTCCTGCTCGGCAACGGCAAGTCGCATGCGTACGCGGCGCTGCTCGCCGCCGACCTCAGCGCCGGCCTGTCCGGGGTCCACCTCGTCGACGGCGCCACCGTGCGCCCGCTCGACATGCTCAGCGACATCCGCCAGGGCGACCTGCTCGTGGCGGTGTCGATGGAGCGCTACCGACGGGACACCGTGGACGTCGCCGACGCGTACGCCCGGCACGGTGGCGACCTCATCCTCGTGACCGACGCCCCGGACGCGCCGCTCGCCGACGCCGCCGGCATCAGCATCGTCGTCGAGCGGGACAGCGCCTCGTACGCGAACTCGCCGACCTCGATCGTGCTCGCCCTGCACCTGTTGGCCACCCTGACCATCGCCAGCTCCAAGGGCGCGGGCCGTCGGCTCCACGAGCGCGACGCCCTCGCCCGCGAGCTCCATCTCTACGTGGACGAATCATGACCCGGATCGCAACCGTTCAGCTGCGCCGCGTGCGCCTGCCGCTGGTGCACGAGTTCCAGACCAGCTCCCACGCCAAGCGGGAGCTCGAGCACATCCTCGTCACCCTCGTCGACGCGGACGGCGCCGAGGGCTGGGGCGAGATCGCCTCGCCCAGCGGCCCGTTCTACTCCGCCGAGACGGTCGACACGTGCTGGTCCGTGGCTCGCGACCACCTGGCGCCGCTCGCGCTCAAGGCCGGCTTCGACCAGCCGTCCGGGCTGTTCGCCACGCTCGCCAAGGTGCGCGGCAACCAGTTCGCCCGGGCCGGCTTCGACATGGCCGCCTGGTCCCTGGCGACGGCGGTGTCCGGCACGCCGCTGGCCGAGGCGCTGGGCGGCACGCGTACCCAGGTCGAAGCGGGTGTCTCGCTGGGCATCGAAGCCACCATCGACGACCTGCTGGCACAGGTGGACAAGCGCGTGGCCGAGGGCTACCGGCGCGTCAAGCTGAAGATCGCCCCAGGGTGGGACGTCGAGCCGGTCCGGGCCGTGCGGTCCGCGTTCCCGTCGGTCCCGCTGCACGTCGACGCGAACGGCGTCTACACCCCCGCCGACCTCGACGTCATGAAGGAGCTCGACGGCTTCGGCCTTCTGATGATCGAGCAGCCGTACGCTCCCCGCGCGCTCGTCGCGACGGCGGAGCTCCAGGAGCGGCTGTCCACCCCCGTCTGCCTGGACGAGTCGATCGAGGAGCTGGACGACCTGCGGACCGCGCTGCGCCTCGGATCCGGGCGCATCCTCAACATCAAGGTCTCCCGGATGGGTGGTCTGACCGCCGCCGTACGGGCACACGACCTCGCCCGCGACCACGGCGTCCCCGTCTGGTGCGGGGGCATGCACGAGTTCGGCATCGGCCGCGCCGCGAACGTGGCCCTGAGCGCACTGCCCGGCTTCACCCTGCCGTCCGACGTCTCCGGCTCCGACAAGTACTACGCCCGCGACATCACCACCCGCCCGATCGTCAGCACCGCCGGCCTCGTCGGCGTGCCCACGACTGCCGGCCTCGGCTACGAGCCCGACCGGGAGTTCATCGCCGCGCGCACCAACGATTTCCTCGAACTCCGGCGAAGTTAATCGACACCTATTGATTCGTTAACGTCGGCATCGGAGTCTCTGAGCACCCCCACCAAGGAGGCTCCGATGATCCGTCGAACCCTCGTCGTCCTGCTGCTCACCCTCGCCGCCCTCATCCCCGCCGGCGTGGCCCAGGCGGCCGACAGCAAGGCCACCGTCCTGTCCACCTGGACCCAGCCCACCGCCACCAGCTTCAACGCCTGGAACGCCGCCCGCACCAACCGCGACCCGTGGGCCTCGTACGGCTTCGACTGGTCCACCGACTACTGCTCGTCCAGCCCCGACAACCCGCTCGGCTTCGCCTTCGACATCCCGTGCTGGCACCACGACTTCGGCTACCGCAACTACAAGGCCATCGGCACCTTCTCGGCCAACAAGTCCCGCATCGACGACACCTTCTACGCCGACCTCCAGCGCGTGTGCGCCACGTACAGCTCCGCCGTTCGCCCCGCCTGCACCAGCCTCGCCTGGACCTACTACCAGGCGGTGCGGCTCTTCGGCTCGCTCAGCGCCGTGCAGCAGAAGGATCTGGACCGGGCGGCAGCCCTCCTCTGACAGCGGGCACCCGGCATGGCAGAGCGGCCACCGCCCGCCATGCCGGACCCGTGGCCGCCGTCGGTGATATGAGCGGCCGGCACGGCGCCGCCCGGCCGCTCGGCCCACACCTCGGCCCGCGTGCTCTCCCGCGCCAGATCGTCGCCGGTCATGCGCGCCTCCAAGCCGGCGAGGCGGTCATCGAGGCACACGCCGAAGCCTCGCTTGCCGCGCCTTGCGCGACCGTTGCCGGCGAGCTTGTCGAAGTGGGCGGCCGTCGTCGCGGCGTGTCGATCCGGCGACCTGTTCGGCGAACGTCCGCATCCCGCAGGCGGTGTTCACGCGGAAGAACCGGCGCGACAAAACCAAAGCGGCACTCGTGACAGGCATGCGCCCGGTCGCTGAAGTGCCCACATCACGCATGCTGCCGCCGCCCTCGGAGTCCTCGCCACGACCCGCGGCGGCGGGCCGGGGAGGGCCGCTCTCAGGGCTCGGCCGGGGCCGGGGGCTCGATCTTGTAGGCCATGACGATGGCGGCGATGAACAGGGCCGGGGCGGCCATCCAAAGCACGAGGAAGTCTTCGCGGCCGTCGTTGGCGAGGATCAGGGCCAGCATGAACGATGCTGCCAGGAGGCCGATCGACCAGGTCGCGTAGAAGCGTTTCGAGTGGGGGCGTGCGGGTGGCTCGTTCGTCGCCGTCACGCCGGGGTTGAGGGTGGCCCACTCCTCGGCGACCTCCGGGGGCACGCCGGTGATGCGCAGGTCGCCGGCGCGGTTGTGCGACACCAGCTGGTCGGGTGCGGTGGTCCTGCTCTCGACGAGGGTCCACAGCAGGGTGAGGAGCGCGCCCGCGAAGCTGAGCTCGGGGCGGGTGAAGAAGCCGGCGGCGAACAGCGCTGGCGCGGCGAGGCTCACCGTCAGCGACCAGGGCGCGAGGCGGGCGGTGCGGCGTACCGCGTGGGCGGTGTGCGCGTCGAGGGGCAGCCGCTGCGCGGGCTTGCGCCGGAAACGCCACATGCTCGTCGGCACGTCGGCCCAGACGGGGTCGGGTGTGCCGTCGGTCACGGCCCGGGCGGGCATCCGGAGGGACGCGACCTGAGCTGCGGGAACGACGATATCCATGATGTGCCGAATGGTAGCGGGGCGGCGCACGCCCGGGAATCCGTCTAGCCTGTGCGCCATGCTCCAGGTGCGGCCCGCGCGGTGATCGATCATGTTCTGACGGCGATGGTGCGCCATCGCCGGGTGGCGCTCGTCGCCGCCCTGCTCGCCGGGCTCGGGCTCGCGCTCGGGGACGCCCACGCGGTGGCGTTCGCGCTCGTCGCCTGCCTGATCGTGTTCAGTGTCCTCGCGCTGAAGTATCGGCGGCCCACGCGGCTCGAGGTCGAGGACCGGGCGTTCGCGACGCTGGTGTGGCCGCAACCGGTGGCCCTGGCGGTGGCCCTCACCGTGCTGGGCGGCAACAGCGTCTACAACTACCTCGCCGCCGCGATCGACGGGGACCTGGACGGCCTCGACGTCACCCTCGCCGTGCTCTACATCGCGGTGCTGGCGATGCTGTGGTTCGTCGTCTGGACGCCGCCGCGGCTGCGCCTCACGCCGGACGGGATCGTGCAGCGCCGCCCGCTCGGGTCGCGCGTGGTGCCGTGGGAGGCCCTCGACCCCGTCGCGCCGCTGTTCGCCGAGGACCGCGCCCGCGTCGTGCTGAACGTCGAGCGCGGCGACCTGGTCGCGGCGCGTGGCCTTCCCGGGCGGGCGTACAGCCTGGAGAGCGGGACCGATCCCGCCTTCCTCTGCCGGGTGATCACCGAGTACGTGACGGAGCCCGGCTCGCGCGCGGCGATCGGCACCGAGGCGGAGCTCAATCGGCTGAACCGCCTCTGACCGGCCCACCCCTGCCCTAGAGTCGGCATTTGGGGAGAAAGCCGGACCGAAGGGGTGCGTGGTGTTCGAGCCGATGCTCATCGGAGGCGCGGCCCATTTCGACTGGGCGGAGCCGGACGGGGTGCTGGCCACCTACGTCTCGCAGATGGACCGCCTCAGCGAGGCCGTCGACCCGGGCGTGCCGCTCGGGCTCAGCGTGGGCGGCCTGCTCGTCAGCGGCGAGCTGATCCCGCAGTGGCAGTGGTTCGCCGAGGTCAGCGAGCTCAACGACCACGAGGACGCCTTCTACGTCGGCACCGCCGAGCACGTGAAGGAGCAGTCCGACCTGGCGCACGCCGCCATCCGCTCCCGCGACATCGGCGACGAGGTCACCCAGCGCCAGTACGCGGCGTTGATGGCACCGACGCGCTACATCCACCTGCGCAACGCGCGCATCCATTACCCCGGGACGCAGCCCAGCAAGGGACGGCTGTGGCGGGGGCGCCTTTCCGAGATCTCCGGCTGGACGCCGGGCGCCAGCATCTGACTCGCGTTTGAAGATCCATCGCGGTCGACGCGTTTTCGGCCGTACGGGTGTTTCTCCGTCACCTCCTTTAGGCAACGATGGGTGCCTACCGCGGGGAGGTGGCGGCCATCGCAGAGCCCAACACACTCGATCAGTTTCCCTACGAGCAGGTCGCCACCTGGCTTCGTGAGGGCAGCATCATTCCTTTCATCGGCGCTGGCGCCTCCCGGGTGGGCGCCGCGGAGCCCGTGCTGCCGGACGGGCGGGGCCTGGCCGAACAGCTGACCAGGAAGATGGGTGAGGCCTTTCCCCGGGGCGAGCCGGCCGATCTGGCCAAGGTGTCGCAGTTCTTCGAGCACACGGTCTTCGACCGGGACGCCCTGTACGACTACCTGCACGATCTTTTCGAGCACGGCCAGAAGGACAACGAGCCGGGCACCGTCGCCCGGATGCTGGCCGAGATGCCCCGCGACAACGCGCCGTTGTTCGTCGTCACCACCAATTACGACTCCTTCCTCGAACGGGCGTTCCGCGCGGCGGGCAAACCGGTCTGTGTGATCACGCAGAACATGCGCGATCCCGACGGCGGGTCCACCAAGGTGCGGTTGACGCTGCCCGACGGCACGACCGAGACCGAGGCGAGCAGCGAGTTCCAGTGGTACGACGCCAGTCGCTTCCCCAGCGATTGCACGTTCCTGTTCAAGATGCACGGCTCGGCCCATCGCCGCCGCGGCCCGGACGATCTCATCGTCACCGAGGACGACTACATCGACTTCATGGTCAACACCGGGGGCAGCAGCTCACCGTACTTCCCACCGGCCTCGCTGACCGCCGCCTACAAGCAACGGCGCTTCCTTTTCCTGGGCTTTTCGCTGTACGACTGGAACTTCCGCGCTTTCCTGCGCATGCTCGCGCTGCGCAACGCGCTGTCCGGGCGCCAGGCGCGCCGGCACTGGGCCATCCAGCTGCGCCCGCCGTCCATCGAGGTCGACCTCTGGCAGCAGCGCAACGTCTCGGTCTACGACGGCGACCTCGCCGACTTCTGCGCGAAGATCCAGTCGTGCTGGCCCGGCGGACCGGCCACGCCGCTCGGAGGGACGCGATGAGAAACCCGTGGGTGGGCCTGCGGCCGTTCACGTCGTCGGAGAGCGACCTCTTCTTCGGCCGGCGCCGCGAGGCGCAGATCCTGGGCAACCTGGTCGCGACCCAGGCCGTCCTGGTCCTCTACGCGCCCAGCGGCACCGGCAAGTCGTCGCTGCTCAACGCCGGTCTCGTGCCGGCCATCCGGCACGACGAGAGCCAGGTGGCGGTGGTCGTCGGCAACGATCAGGACCCGATGGAGGCCCTCCGGTCGGCCCTCGCGCAGACCGGCTGGCGGGTGCCGCCCGAGCTGGGCCTGGCCGAGCTGATGAACGAGTTCTGGCTCGACCAGGACCGCCGGACCATCGTGATCATCGACCAGTTCGAGGAACGGATCAACGCCGGGCACCAGCTGGAGGACCTCTACGCGGCGATGACCAAGCTGTCGCACAGCCGCTCCGACGCCGGCTGTGTGCTGCTGAGCATCCGCGAGGACTACATCGGGGCGCTCGAACCCCTGATGCGGCGGATCCCTGGACTCATGGACGGCAGCTATCGGGTGCCGCCGCTGTCGAGGGTGGCGCTCGAATCGGCGATCTACGGCCCGCTGCGCACGATCGAGTCCACCGTCTCGGTGAGCGAGAACCTGGTGCGGCAGTCGCTGGACGACCTCTTCCAGCGCTCCAACCTGTCCCAGGAGCCGGGCGAGCAGAGGTTCGAGCCCGGCTACTTCCAGATCGTCTGGCAGCGCCTGTGGGACGACAACGCCCAGCGCGGTGGCCACGAGCTGACCTTGGAACGCTACCGGAAGCTGGGCGGGGCCACGCGGATCCTGAAGGACTTCACGTCGGGCATCCTCAATGGGCTGGAGCCGGCCCAGGCGCAGATGTTCTGGGCGATCTCACGCTATCTGGTGCTGCCGACGGGGGCGAAGACATCGCTCACGGTCGACGACCTCACCCAGCTCCTCCAGCCCTCCGACTACGTCAAGTCGTTCACTCAATCGGGCGGTGGCCGAGCCCGCTCCTGGCTCACCCATCTTTCGCCGCACCAGACCACCCGGCTCGTCCGCCAGGTACTGCAGCGGCTCACCTCGAGTCAGGCACCGCTCTTCCAGCGGGTGATCCGCTCGGACCGGGAAGAGTACGAGCTCCTGCACGATCTGCTCGGAAAAATCCTCTTGGAGTGGCGCCGAGAATACGAAGAAGTGATCGTCCAGCAAACCAGCCGGGTGGCAACGGACCTGCAAGAATCGCTGGATCGGATGCTGCACGGATTGACGCCCGGGGAATTTCTCTCAGGCACCACGGAACCGAGCGATGAGGCGCTCGAGGAGTTCATGGGGTCGTCCGCCGACTACATTACGCATTTCGGCCGAGAGCTGCGTGACGGCTTCAGAGGGTCCACGACCCGGGAGATCGACGCCGCTGTGGATCGGGCCGTCATGTTCAAGATTGTCGGCGACACGGTCATGTCCGGCAATATGAGCCTCCGATACGAGATGCGCCGACGGCTGTCCGAACATGGTGCCTCGTACGGCCTCAACACGCTCGACTTCATCAGGGTGGCCCTGGAGCACCCTCGGGACGACGTTCGCCGGAAGTTGCAGAGCACCGCGCCGTATTTGGTCGAGACCCCGACGGAATATACGCCGCGCAAGAAAAGCAGCCCGTTGCGCGTCGCCTTCGGCGTGCTCGTCGGGGCGTTTGCCGCGGTGGCCTCTTTCGCCGCCGCTTATGCGATCAGCGAAGGCATCTTCTCCGTTCTGGAGATTCAATACCCGTTCCTGACGATCAGCATCCTCGCCTTGCTCTACACCGCGGTTTACGCCGGTACTGCCACCGATGAGGCCTCGGCGCGAAATGGTGCTATCGCGGTATTTGCGCCTTTCTTGCGCCCCGGGCGGGGGCTCGCGCGGCTACGACGGGGGCTCATGACCTGGCCGTTACCGGCTCTGTATCTCACGCTCTTCTGTCTGCTCGGCGCCTGGCTGTTCGGCCTCGCGGGGTGGGCGCCGACCGCAGGGTTCAATCTGGCCGCCTTGCCGGGGCTGTTCGGAATGGCCCTCCTGAGCGTCTGGGCGTATGAAGCGTGATGTGGTCAGGGTGCCGGCTCAAGGGTGAGTGCGAAGATCGACCCGCCTGACGGGTCGGGGGTGTAGGTGATGTCGCCCTCGTTCGCCTGGGCCAGCCCTCGCACGATGTAGAGGCCCAGCCCTGTGCCCCGCACACTGGTGGCGTCGCGTTCGGCGCGGGCCAGACGCTGGAAGAGGCGCGGCCGGAACTCCGCCGGCACGCCGGGGCCGTTGTCGGCCACGCTGATCGTCACCCGCGTGCCGCTGTGGTCCAGGGTGATCGAGGTGGCGCCGCCGCCGTACTTCGCCGCGTTGGAGAGCAGGTTCGCCAGGATCTGCTGAAGATGCCCCGGGTTGCACAGCGCCTGGCAGTCGTCGCCCAGCACCGGCAGGCTCTCCATGTCCATCGCCACCAGGGCCTGGGCGATCTGCTCGCGGAGCGCGACCTTCTGCCGTACGGCCGTGATCGAGCCCGCGTCGATGGAGACCATCGCCAGCACCTCGCGCACGATGTCGTCGAGCCGCCCGGCCTGCCGGGTGATCGCCTCGACCGCCCTCTCGCGCAGCGCCGGCGGGTGGTCGTCGTCGGCGAGCACCTCGGCGTAGCCGCGGATCGACGAGAGCGGGTTGCCGATCTCGTGGCCGAGCATGCCGATGATGTCGAGCTTCAGCTGGTTCGCCGCCTCCAGCTCGGTGTTGCGCTCGGCCAGCGCGGCGGCCGCCCGGTCCCGGTCCGCCTCGGCGGCCCGGCGCGCGGACACGTCCGTGAACACGCCGATGAGGTGCTTCGGCCGGCCGCCGGCCTCGCGGACCACCGAGAACGTCGCCGCCACGTCGACCCAGTGGCCGTCGGCGTGGCGCAGGCGCCCTTCCTGGGTGTACGCGTCGCGCTCGCCGGTGAACAGGTCGGCCCGGTGCCGGCGGCTCTCCGTCAGGTCGTCGGGGTGCACCAGCTCCCGGTCGAGGCGGCCCACGAGCTCGTCCACGGTGTGGCCGAGCATCGCCGCGTACGCCGGGTTGACCGACACGAGCGAGCCGTCCAGCCCGTAGATCGCCTGCCCGGCCGCGGAGTGGGTGAACTGGGCGCGGAACCGTTGCTCGCTCTCGGCGAGGGCCTGCTCCGCGGCGCGGGCCGCGGTCACATCCGTGTTGATCTCGAGGACCTGGTCGGCGGGCAGGTGCAGCACCTGCCGGCTGAGCACGGTGACGACCCGGCCGGCCGCGGTGAGGTGCTCGAGCTGGCCGTCCCAGTGCCCGTCGCGCACCAGCCCGTCGAGCGCGTCCTGCTCGGTCGTCTCGTCCGGGAAGACCGTGGAGAGCAGCCGGTTGATGTTCTTGCCGGCGACCGCGGGCAGCGGCCACCCGTACAGCTGCTCGGCGCCCGCGTTCCACCAGCGGATGGTGCCGTCGCGGTCGCGCACGATCACCGCGGCCGGGATCAGCTCGAGCAGGCGCGCCTGGCGGCGCAGCTCGGCCTCGGCGGCCCGCTGGGCGGTCACGTCCTCGACCTGGCTGACGAGATAGAGGGGGCGTCCGGCTTCGTCGCGGACCTCGGCCGTACGGGAGGACACCCACACCTCGTGGCCGTCCTTGTGCCGGTAGCGCACCACCTCCCGGGCCGACGGCGACGGCCGCCGGTCCCCGGGGACGAGCAGGTCGGCATACCGCATGCGCAGCAGCTCGTCGGCGCGGTAGCCGGTGATCGCCGACATGGCCGGGTTGGCCTGCAGGTAGCGGCCGGCGTCGTCCTCGGCGAGGCTGATCAGGCCGACGCCGAGCGGCGAGTTGTCGAAGGTCATCCGGAAGCGGGTCTCGCTCGCCTCCAGCAGGGCCAGCGCGTGGGTGCGCTCGACCAGCAGGGCGGCGTTGCGCGCGGCGTCGTCGGCGTGCTGGAGCGCCGAGCTGAGGCTGTCGGCGAGCAGGGCGAGCTGCTGCACCTCGGGTGCGTCGAACGCGCCGGTGCGGGCCGACGACACCTTCAGGCAGCCGATGACCCGGTTCTCCGCGTACAGCGGGGCGATCATCATCGAGCCGATGCCGTGGCGCCGGCACGCGGCCCGGTCGACGCGCGGGTCGGTGGACGTGTCGGCGCAGTGCGCGGGCGCGCCGGTGGTCAGCACCTGGCCGCTGAGCGACCCGGCGACCGGCACCCGGGCGCCCTCCGCCACCGCCAGCGTGCCCGCCGTGGCGGCGAAGACCAGCTCGCCGCCCTCGGCCAGCTCGGCCGCCGCGCCGTCGGCGTCCTCGAAGAGCTCGACCGCGCGGGCCGCGACCACCCGCAGGGCGGCGTCGCGGTCGGCGGCGGCCGCGGTGACGTCGCGCTGCACGGCGAGCGTGGCGCGCAGGCGCTGCACCTCGCGCTCGGCGGCGAGCGCGGCGGCCCGTTCGGCGGTGATGTCCTGGAGTTGCACGAGCCGCCAGCGGCGCCCGTCCGGGCCGGGGATCAGCGACAGGCTGACCCGGGTCCAGCTGATCCGCCCGTCGGCGTGCCGCAGCCGGTTGTCGTACTGCACGTCGGCGGCGCCGCGTAGCAGTTCGAGGCGGGCGCGGGCGCTCGCCTCGATGTCGGCCGGGTCGGTGATCTCCCGGTGGGTGAGCCCGATCAGCTCCTCGATCGGGCGGCCGGTGAGCTCGGCGGCGGCCGCGTTGGCCCGCCGGAACCGGCCGTGCTCGTCGGCGATGAGCAGGCCGATCGGGCTGCCGTCGAACGCGGTGCGGAACTGCTCCTCGCTGCGCTCGTGTGCCTTCTGCGCCGCGAGGGTGGCGGTGACGTCGACGAGCTGGCCGAGCAGGTGCACGGGCTCGCCGTCGTCGTCGCGCAGCAGCGTGACGGTGAGCAGTCCGTGGGTGAGCCCGCCGTCGCGGCGCCGATACCGCTTGTGCACGCGGTAGCTCTCGACGCGCCCGGCCAGCAGGTCGGCCGCCTGCGCCGCGTCGTTGTCGAAGTCCTCCGGGTGGATGATCGACTTGCGGGGACGCGCGAGCAGCTCCTCGGGGGCGTAGCCGAGCATGGCGGCGATCGCGGGGTTGACACGCACCCACTCGCCGTCGAGGTCCACCACGGCCATGCCGATCGGCGACGATTCGAACAGCGCGCCGAAGGAGGGCGGAGCCGCCGTACGAAGCATGTCTTATACATCGGCCGCGGCGGGGCCGATGTGAGGATGTGTCAGGCGGCCTTGCCGTCCCGGCCGAGAATCCTGCGCAGCAGGTCGCGCCAGTCCTCGGCCACCTCACCGGTCTCGGAGACCACGCGGTCACCGATGATCGCCCACTCGGCGAGCAACGAGGCGGCGCGGTCCATGGTGCGGCGGGCCTGCTCGAAGTCGTCCTGGTCGTTGCGCAGCAGCCACAGGCGGCGGGCCTGGTCCCACGCGCGCGCCCGGGTCACGGTGACCAGCATGCGCTGGCTCCAGTCGTCGAGCGGGCCGACCCACTTGTCGAGCTTCATCTGCCAGCGGTCGGAGAAGCCCCGGCGCAGCGGCGGGATCTCCTCGTAGAAGATCTGGTTCACCAGCAGGTAGTCGGGGTGGATGATGTCGTCCTCGGGCGCGCCCACGTCGACCCACGTGGCGATCAGGGCGAGCGCGAGGTCGTGGTTGATGTGCGCGTTCACGCCGAGCATGGCGGCGGTCAGGCGGGTCATCTCCACGTCGCCGGCCCGCTTGAAGAGCACCTCCCACACGTCGGGGGTGTCCTCGTCGTCGTCGTTCCACAGGCCGATCGCGTCGAAGTAGCGCTTGGCGAACTCGACGTCGAGCCGCTCGAGGAACTCCGGCGAGTTGACCCCGTCCACCAGCGCCTGGTCCACCCGGCGAGTGATCTTGAGGTAGAGCTCGTTGAAGGCCGAGACCCGGTTGTTGGCCCGGCTCGGCGGCAGCTCGTCGAGGATCTCCTGCATTGTGACCAGCATCGCGATCACGTCGCCGATGGTGGCGGGCCGCTTGACCAGGCAGTCGGCGACCTCCGCGCCGAGCGGCGCCCAGCCCCGGCCGGTCGGGATCGTGAGGGCGGACAGCTCGAGCCGCTTGTCGCGCAGAAACTCCGCGCTGCCCCGTGCGGCGGCCCGATCGAACGTCGTAGTCATGGCGACAGCCTCCTGATCGTGGCGCCGTTCCGCCACCAACTTGTCAGTAACCTGTCGCGCGAGGCCGGTCACAGCCGGAAAATCGGTCGACCGGGGGACCGGGGTCTCCTATGGTCGGCGGATGCCTACGACGCACGCTCTGATCCTCGGGGCCTGGACGCCGGCCGCTCGTCTCCGCGCCGCGCGTCCCGCCCTGGTCGCGCCGTCTGACCTCTGACCTTTACGACGCTTTTGCGCCGCCAGGGCCTTCGCTGAGTCCATCTTCCTCAGCGGACGGGCCCCCGATTCCGCCTGTCCGCGTTTCCGAACGGATTCACGGCCGTGGCTTTCAAAGCTGAACATGTACGCAACCGGCGTGTGCTCGGGCAGAACTTCCTCACCGACCCCAGGGCCGTCCGGCGCGTGGTCGACGCCGCCGAGCTGTCCGCCGGCGACCTCGTCTACGAGGCGGGCGCGGGCCGGGGCCGGCTCACCGCCGAGCTGGTGCGCCGCGCCGCGCGCGTCGTCGCGTACGAGATCGACCCCGGCATGGCCCGCGACCTGCCGCGCCATGACCGCCTGAGCGTGCGCACCGGCGATTTCCTGGCGGCGGCGCCGCCCGACGGACCGTTCCAGGTGGTGAGCAACATCCCGTACGTGCTGACCTCCGCCCTCGTGACGTGGTGCCTGCGCGCGCCCTCGCTGCGGCGGGCCACCCTGATCACCCAGTGGGAGTACGCGCGCAAGCGCACCGGCGACTACGGCCGCTGGTCCAAACTGACCGTGCGCACCTGGCCGTCGGTCGTGTGGGAGCTGGCGGGCCACCTGCCGCGGACGGCGTTCCGGCCGGTGCCCCGGGTCGACGCGGGCATCCTGCGCCTGACCCGCCGTCCGGTGCCACTGGTGCCTCCGGCACGCCTCGCCCGGTACGAGTCGATGGTGGAGTGCGGCTTCTCCGGGGTGGGCGGCTCGGTGCGCGCCTCGCTGGGGCGCCGGTACGGCACACGCCGGGCCGACGCCGCCTGCCGCGCGGTGCGCCTGCACGACACCCCGGCCGGCGAGGTGTGGCCGGAGCAGTGGCTCACCCTCTTCCGGCTGCTGTCACTCGAATAGCCGCCGGTTGTCGCGGCTCCACCGCACCCGGCCCGCCGTCTCGTCGAGGAACCCGGTCGCCTGCCACTCGGCCTGCGGCTGGCGCCCCTGCGCGGCGAGGCGGCGGGCACGGTCCCATACCATCTCCTGCTGCCCGATCACCTCGTCGACCAGCCCGTCCAGACTGCCGAGGCCGTACGCCTCCGCGAAGATCTCCATCCGCCGGCGCCGGTCCGGAGGCGCCGGATAGGCGAGCCACCGCAGGCACGTCTCGTCGTCCCGGAACGGCGCCACATACTCCAGCGCGTAGGCCACATCGTGGACGGGCCGAGCGGGCCACGCGTAATCCCAGTCGATCACCCCGACCGGCTCGGACCCGCGCCACACCAGGTTCCACGGCCCGAAGTCGCCGTGGCACACCAGCTCGTCCGCCGCCATCGGCTCGTCGCGCCCCGCCCAGGCCACGTGCGGCCGGAAGTCCCGCACGGCCTGGTGATAGTCGCGCAGCAGCCGCGCCATCGCCCGCAGCCCGCCCTCGTCGACGACCCTCGCCCACCCGTGCGGCCCGGACTCGCCCTCGACGTACGTGAGCACCTCGCGCCCCGCGTCGTCCACCCCGAGAACCCGCGGCGCGTACGGGAAACCGGCGCCCTCGAGATGCCGCAGCAGCGCGTGCACACTGGCCGACCAGGGTTGCAGGGGCCGCCGCACGGTGTCACCCACCCGCACCACCTGCCGATGCGGCTTGTCCTGAAGCAGCTCATGATCGGCCATGCCGTGGACGCTACTGCCGCGAAGCCTCAGTCGTGCGCCAGGTACACGACTTCGAGCAGGGCCGTGTTCCGCGCTCGTTCCTGCAGCAGGGACACCGCAGCCGCCAGCCAGACGAGCGCGCTGGCGAGCTTCCGGTTGCCGGTTTGTCGCGCCTCGCCGGCGAGGACGAGCGCCGGGACGCGTACGGCTGCCGCATCTCGCTCGGAGATCGGCCCGGTCCGCCGTATGGCAGGCTCCGCCGCCCGCAAGACAAGATCCAGCACCTTGTCCAGGCCGCCTCCGGACAGGAGCCGGCGGATGTAGGAACTCGCCAAGACCTCCAGTAGTTCGCCGAGGTCGTCCAGATCCACCGGGATCTGGTCGAACATCGGGTAGTGAGCCGGCAGGAGCCCCGCGGCGAGGGCCGCCACCGGATCGTCCGCCTCGGAACGGCGCGGCGGGAGCCACAGCGGTGCGGACGCCGCGCTCAACACGCGATCGACCGGATGCTCACTGGAGTCGTCCTCGTCGAGCGCCGGCGCGGCCAGACGCGACCCGCGCAGATCCCTCGCGGCGTCGTCGATCAGGCGACGGGCGTTCACGGTCAGCACCCCGCCGATTGCCGAGGTGAGCAGGGTCCGGCGGCCGTTGCTGGTCCAGACGGGCCCGACCGCGGACTTCGGTTGGATCTCGTCCTGGAAAGGCAGACGGACTGTCACTCCGCGAGATCCCTCGCCGAGGACGCCGTTCAGCCAGGCGACGAACTGCTCGGCGTCACGCCGCCACATGCCCCGCGCCGCGCCGGCCCCTCGCGGCCCGTCCGGCGCCGGCGTGCCGGTGTCCATGACGAAGAGATCGTAAAGGTCTGCACCGACAGGCCGGCGCCCGATGCGGCTTCCCCGCAGCGTCGTCTCGCACTCCCGCAGATAGCGGCCGACGAGCACATCGGCCGCGATGGCGCGGCGAAACGAGTCGGCACCCGGCCGTCTGGCGCCCTCCAAGACCTTGTCAAGCCGGCGACGGAGATGCCCAGCCAGCTTCTCGCTCGACTCGGCGATGGCGAACGCCAGCGACATGGCGTTGGGTGAGCCCGACTCGAGGCACCCGGTCACGACCGCGTCGGACGCGTCCGAGAGATCGACATACAGGAGCGTGGTCTCGCGCCACCACACGTCGTCGACGGCCGCGACCAGAACGCTCTGCCGTTGCTCGTCCTCGGCGAGGTGCCGAGCGGCGAGGTACTCCTGGAAGGTCTGGTGTGCGAAGGCGACCTCCTGGCCTTCCCGGGCCACGAGAAGACCGGTGCGCTCCATCTCGACGATGAACCCCTCGGGGTCCGTGCCGCTCAGCCAGGGCCGCAGGACGGGGTAAAGCTCCGGCGGGCCCATGCTCCGAACGCCGCGCCCCATCCACAGGAAGGCGAGCCGGCCGAGGATCTCGCGACGCTGCCGTGGCAGGTCGACGGGGAGCTCGCGCTCCTCGTCGCGCCGGTGCACCATGACGTCGCACATCTCGGCGTACAGGGCGGCTCTGTTGTCCGGGAGGCCCCTGTTCTCGCCGCGGCGGCGCCCGTACCGGTGCACCTCGGCGATCAGCGTGAGCAGCAGCGGATTCACGGTGAGGTCGGCAAGTCCGGGCATCCCGCGCAACTGGCCGATCAGGTGCAGCGCCGCTTCGTCTCCCCGCTCCGGGCTGCCGTTCGCCTGGCGCTCGGCGGTGCGGTACCAGCCGCGGAGGAACGTTTCCACCTGCACACGGGTGAAAGGCAGCACCTGAACCGTGGCGGTGGCGTCCACGAACGACTCGCGATAGCCGTGCGGGCGGGACGTCACGACGAAATCGTTGCCCGGATGAACGGTGAGCTGCTCGTTGATCCAGCGCACCACCGCCCGCCGCTGCCCCCGGTCGGCCACCTCGTCGAGACCGTCCAGCAGCACCAGGCACCGTCCCGCCTGTAGTTGCGCCTCCCACCAGCCGGACGGCTCCATCTCGGGAAGCTCGGGGATGCTCCGCCGGATCAACGCGGCCAGGCTCACCGGCGCGGCCGCCGCGATGACCGGCGCGCTCTCCCGCAGCTGCAGAAGCACCGGGACCGGCCGCCTCTTCTCGCCGTGCGTGAGAGCCGTTTGCCGTGCGATATGCCGCAGCAAAGTCGTCTTCCCGCTGCCGGGAGCACCAAGAACGACGAGCACCACACGATCGGGCTGATCGAGAAAGTCGGACGCTTGGTGACGCCCGCCGGTCACGTCGGCGCCGACCACCCCCGGCCACACGTGCCCGGGCGCCCTCGACGTGAGCGTGACGTCCACGAAGACGTCCTCGAGCGGCGGCGTGGACGGGCCGACAGTGGCGAGCCCGACCGCGTCGAGGCGATTCCCCATCCGGGCGACCCAGTCGCGGTACGCGCGTGCGTACCGCGACGCGCGTCTCCACCCGATCGTGAACCATCGACGAGGGACCGCGAGCCCCACGATCAGCACGGTGAAGATCAGGAAGAGGAGGCCCGTCACCCGCCAGTCCTGGGCCCACCGCCAGGTCGTCGGCAGCGCCTCCGTGACCAGGTTCGTGACCACACCGAGCGCCACCGTGACCAGCGCGCCGGACGCCGCCAGCCACTGGCCCACCGAGCCACGGCGCTCGCTTTTCATGGCGTCATCATCGCAGTCCTCCTCCAAGCCGCGAACGATGCGAGCCGGGAGCGTCTCGTGACCGCCGCCTTTCGCAGCGGTGGATCCGGTTGACTAGCCTGGGCCGGTGGCCACCTCGATCGACGTGAACGGGTACCTGCGACGGCTCGGCGTGGACGGGCGCCCTCGGCGGGCGCCGAGCGTCGAGGAGCTGCGCCTGCTGCACCGGGCGCACGCGGAGCGCGTCCCGTACGAATGCCTGGAGATCTGGCTCGGCAGGCCGACCACTGTCGAGCCGGCGGAGTCGGTCGGGCGGATCCTGCGCGGGCGCGGCGGGTACTGCTACCACCTGAACGGCGCGTTCTCCGAGCTGCTGCGCGCGCTCGGCTATCAGGTGACCCGGCACGTCGGCGGGGTGCAGTCCACTGCGGACAAGCCCGCCGAGGCGTCGGCCAACCATCTGGTGCTCACCGTGTCGGGGCTGCCGTCGGCGGAGGCGCCGGACGGGCGGTGGCTGGTCGACCTGGGCATGGGCGACGGGCTGCACGAGCCGCTGCCGCTGGTGGCGGGCACCTATCACCAGGGGCCTTTCGTGTACGGCCTGCGCCCGTCCGAGGCGGAGCCGGGCGGCTGGCGGTTCGACCACGACCCGCGCGGCTCGTTCCTCGGCATGGACTTCCGTCCCGAGGCCGCGGACATGCCCGCGTTCGCCGAGAAGCACGAATACCTGTCCACCTCGCCCGACTCCGGCTTCGTACGCACCGCGGCGGTGGCGCGCCGGGACGCCGGCGGCGCGGACGTGCTGCGCGGCCTCACCCTGAACCGGGTCGGCGCGACCAGCACCCGCACGGTCCTCGACGACCGCGGCGACTACTTCGGCGTGCTCGCGGACCTGTTCGGCATGCCCCTCGCCGACGTCACGGCCGCCGAACGCGACAACCTGTGGGCGCGCCTGGTCGAGGCCCACGAGCGCTGGCTGGAGTCCGTACCACGATGATCCGCGAAGGGTGGAACCTCATCGCTGGCAAGCGCACCGGCATCGCCGTCGACCGCCTGCGGCGCGGCGAGGTGACCCTGGAGGACCTGGCGACTACTTCGGCCGTGGCACCCCCAAGGCCGCCCAGGACGACGCCAAACGACCCGTCGGCGCCCGCGGCGAACCGGGTGCCCGGGACCTGTTCCCGTACGTCTGGCCGGTGAGCGACGTCGTCATGGCCCTGGTGCGGGCCGGCCTCAGGCTCGACGAGTTCGTCGAGGCGCCGGTGGCCGCCCTCTACGACGGCCTCGGCGACGCGGCGGGCGACCTTCCCGCCTACTACGTCATCAAAGCCACCAAAGGGTAGGGGCGGGGGGTCTCAAAGGCGGGCACCCCCGGACGTCAGCAGGCCGGGGTCGCGGGAGGTCAATGCGCGTTCACGAAGGTGCCGCGCTGCGCGACGGTGTAGACCAGCCCTCGTTCCCGGAGCAGATGGACGGCGCGGCGTGCCGTCGTCCTGGCGACGCCCCACTCGGCGTGCATGTCGTTCTCGGTGGGGATGCGGTCGTGTGCGCGGAGCCGTCCGGCCCGGATGTCGTCCTCGATGTAGTCGGCGATCTGGACGTAGACGGGCACGGGCCCGTCGGGGCGTACCGGTCGCTGGCTCACGATCGCCAACCTACGAAGTGGGTCACGTATCCCTATCGGCGGATACGAGTCGATACATAGGTAGACAAGAGAAGACAAGATGGCTAGCCTTGCTGCTGCGACACCTCGCCGGTGAAGCGGCGAAGGTCCCAACGACGACCCGCGGCCGTCGTTGGCAGCGTGGCCCCGTGCCCGCAGGCCGGGCACGGGGCTCGTGGTGATCGCAGGCGCGGGCAGCGCGCGGGGCCCGGACGACGTCGCCTCGGGGCGCTCGCGGCGGAGCCGGCTCGGGGTCACGAGGCGAACCAGGACAGGCCCTCGCCGTGGCCCCGGGTCCAGGCCAGCGGCTTGCCGTCGAGGGCCAGGACGTTCTTGTGCATGACGTCGGCCGGGGGCGGGGGCAGGTCCGGATAGGTCAGCACCTCCGGGTCCTCCACGGCGATCCAATGGCCGGGCAGGACGCCCACCTGGGCGGTGAAGCGGCGGCGGTGCTCGTCGGGGACCTGGTAGAGGACCGAGGTGTGAAAGACCACCAGGGTGGCGTCGCGCGGGGCTGATGCGGCGAGGGCGGGGAGGGCGTCGACCAGGTCTCCCCGTACCAGGTGGGGAGGGTCCGCGGCGGCGATGGCGGCGGCCTCGCGCAGGCGCGTGCGGCGGTGGGCGTGCTCGGGCCAGATCAGGGCGTCGAGCCAGGCCAGGTCGGCGGGGGCGGTGATGTCCAGGGGGTTCAGGTCGATGCCGGCGCGCCAGGCCACGGTGGGCAGTGCCGTGGGGAGTGGGGCGCCGGTGGCCGTGCAGGTGAGCAGGGGGCCGGTCGAGCCGACGCGGTGGGTGCCGTAGGCGTACGAGTAGCGGTCGGGGTAGAGGTTCAGGCCGGCGGAGCAGCCGACCTCCAGCAGGGCCAGCGGCTGCGGCAGCGAGGCGAGGACCGGCAGCAGCAGGGCGCAGCGGTTCGCCTCGTTGGTCTGGGTGGCGCGGGTGGTGAGGTGCGCCGCGACGGCGGGCCAGTTCGCGTGGACGAAGGCGGCGAAGTCGCTGGGGGAGTGGACGGGGCCACCGAGCAGGCGGACGACGGCGAAGAGCAGGTTGGGCTGGCGCTTCGGCGGGGGCACCGTGCCGAGCAGGGCCAGCAGGGTCTCGTCGCGGGCCACGGCGCGGGCCAGGCGCTCGTACGCGGGGGAGACGCCGTGCGCCTGGCGGGTGGCGAAGTCGTCGTACCAATCGGCAGCCGTCATAGGCCGCATGATCGCAGACCGGCTCTACGCGACCTTGCCGATCACCTCGCGGCGCAGGGGGAGGTCGACGGTGTCGCCGCGCTCGATCGGGCGTACGCCGGTCAGGCTCTGGTCCGCGGCGCGGGTGAGGAAGTCCCGCAGGGGCGACTTCATGACCTTGTAGTCGTCGTAGTGGATCGGCAGGGTCAGGCCCGGCCGGATCAGGTGGGCGAGCTCCACGCCCTGGCGGTCGTCCATGGTGAGCAGCATGCCGAGCATCCTGGTGCCGCCCAGGTGGATCAGCATCGCGTCGATCTCGCCCATCCGGCGGGGCACCTGTTCGAGGGCCGCGTCGTAGAGGGTGTCGCCGGTGATGTAGAGCCGCAGCGCGCACCGGCCGTCGACCTCCAGCTCGACGACCGAGCCCATCACGTCGGGCAGCAGCTTGTCCGCGAGGCCGGGGCCGTGCCGGCCGGGCACGGCGGTCACCCGCAGCCGCTGCCTGTCCCGGGTCCACTCGTGGCAGTCCCAGGTGGGCAGCCCGTGGACGGCGAGGTAGCGGCGGCGGCGCAGGCGGCGCTCGGCCTGCGGGGTGGTCAGGATCGGCAGTGTCGGCTCGATGCGCCGGCGCGCCTCCCGGTCGAAGTGGTCGCCGTGCAGGTGCGACAGCAGCATCGCGTCGACCTGGCGCAGGTCGACGACGTCCATGGCCGGGTCGCGCAGGCGTTTGGACCAGGCGCCGTAGCCGAGGTAGACGCGGCTTCCGGCGCCGCCGAAGGCCGGGTCGGTGAGCAGGGTGAAACTGCCCAGCCGCAGGATGGTGGTGGCATTGCCGACAAAGGTGACGCTGGCTTGCATGCGAGGGGCCTTCCCAGAAGTCGCCCGTTTACACCACTGAGTGAAGCAGTGATGACTCACCGGCGTCCCAGGCTTCGAGCACCGACCGCGCCCACAGTTCGTCGATCTTGAGGGCGGCCCGGGCGCCGAAGAGGACGTCGCCCGCCAGCTCCGGCTCCGCCGCGGCGAACGAGCCGCACAGGTCGTACGCGGCGATCTGCTCGTGCACCGCGTCCGCCTCCACGTGCTCGTCGTAATACGCGGTCGCGGTGTCGTCCCCGCCGAGCCGGCGCAATCCGTTGCCGTACGCGCGATTCGGCAGCGTCGAGGTCATCTCGTACGCCGCCAGATGGCCGACCATGGCGCCCCGCCACCGCCGGCGCAGCGCGAACAGCGACATCACGTTGTTCACCGCGAGCGTCGGCGCGCCGGCCGCGTCGACATACGCCCCGTACGTCGTGTCGAGGCCGAACCAGCGCATCGTCTGCTTGAACAGCTCCTGGTGCATCCGGGGCAGCTCGCCCCCGCCGTACTCGTCCGCCTGGATCTCCACCAGCGCCGCCTTGGCCTTGCCGCCCAGCCGGGGGATCGCGAACGTGTGCGGGTCGGCCTCGCGGAGCTGATAGATCGAGCGGTGCGTGACGAACTCGCGGAACTGCTCGTGCGTGGCACGGCCGCGCAGATAGCCGGAGAGCGACGGCCCGTCGTCCTCCTCGACGATCTTCGCCAGCCGCTCGGGCACCGTGTCGGGGTCCACGGGCTCCGGCGGCCCGACCAGCTCGGTCACGGTCGCCTCGAACCGCCGCTCGGCGGCCGCCCGCACCCGCAGCAGCTCCGGGTCCCACTCCCACAGGTCGTCGACGCCGTCCCAGCCGCGGTAGGCGAGCTCGTAGCAGACGAAGAGGGTCAGGTGCAGGTCGTCGTCGTTGTCGAAGACCGGGTCGGCGGGCAGGGTGCCACCGCGCCCGCCCAGCAGATCGATGACTGCGGCCGAGACGGAGCCGCGCGCCGTGGGGAGCTTCATGCCGCAAGGCTTCCCCGGCACAGGTGGCCTAAACGATCTGTTTGACACCCAGCTCAGCGGGCATCTGCCGGGCCATGTCGACAAAGATCGTGCCGTACCAGGACGGGCCGCTGATCGTCCGCGGCGACTTCGAGCTGGTCACTCCGGACGGCGAGACCATCGACCCGGGCCGTGCCACCGTCGCGCTGTGCCGCTGCGGCCGCTCGGCGGTCAAGCCGTTCTGCGACGGTACGCACAAGGCCGTCCGATTCCGCGCCGGCACCGACCGCGAAACGCCGGCACCCCGTACGTGATCCCGAGTTTCGCCGCGGTGAGAAGGGGTAGGCCGCTGCGGCGAACGAGGGAGTTGATGCTGGTGATCCCTATTGGGGCGCTGTCCGGGCCGTCGATCGACCGGGTGGTGTGCGGGGACAGCCTGGGCCGGTCGCTGCTGGCGACGGTCGCACGGGAACCCGGCACGGTGGCGGGGCGCGTCCCGCTGCTCGGGCGGCGCGGACAGCTCCCACCGGAGCGGCGCCGCGCGGAGCTGGCCCGCCAGGCGCAGGCGGAGGCCGTACCGCATCACCTGGCCGCCGCGATCGACGCCGAGGCCGTCGCCCGATGGATCACCGCGCACTACCGGGCCGAGAGCTATCCCGCGGTGCTGCTCGGCTCGCCGCACGGGGCCGCGGCCCATCTCGCCGCCGCGCTCGGCGCCGCCTGGCTGCCCACCAGCTTCACCACGACCCTGACCTGGCCGGGTGGCGACGCGGGCGACTGGCCGGCGGCCCTCGAGTGGGGCGCCGGCCTGGCCGAGCGGGTCATCGGGCGCAACCCCGAGGTCAGCGTGCGGCAGGTGCACGACCCGCTGCGCGGCGGGCCCCCGTGCGGCTCGACGGTGCGGCTGCACCTGCGCTGGCACAGCATGCCGAAGGCGTACGAGACCTTCCTGCGTGACCGGCTCGCCGAGGACGGCGCCACCCTGCTCCTGCGCGACCTGCGCACCTGGCCCGTGCACACGCTGTCGAGCCGGCACAGCTTCCAGCTCGGCAGCCCCGTCGGCGGCTGGGACCCGGACGACTACACGATCGGCAACCCGGCGTTCCGCGTGCTCCTCGACGACCTCGGCGTCGACGACTGGCCGGCGCCGCCCGAGATGCCGCCCCGCTACGCCGAGCGTTCCGGCGAGCCGGCCTTCGGCATGGACCTCAACCGGCTCGCGGTGGAGACCGGCCGCACCTCGCACCGGGTGCTCTACTCGCAGCCCGAGGCGCTGAGCGCGTGCGTGGCCGATCTGATCCGGCACGCCACCGGCGGTGACAAGGCCCGGTGCGCGGTCGCCTGCGGCCGGCTGCTCGACCCCTGGCAGGCGCGGGCGAGCGGCCTCGTGCCCTACTGGTGCGAGTCGGCGTCGCGCGCGGCGGTCGAGGCGGCCGAGTGGTGGCTCGCCGGCAGCAAGCCCTTCGAGGAGGTCACGGCCCTGCCGGAGGCGCCCGGCCACGACAGCGACCAGGTGGCCACGCTGGCGTTGTGGCGGTCGCTGACGGCGTTCGGCAGGCAGCGGGGGCGCCTCGACCGGCTCACCGCCAGCCGCTACCCGATGCTCCCGCTGGGCACCGGGCACGCGAGCCGGATGCTGGCCTCGGCCGGCGGCGCGGGCTCCGCGCCACCGCCGATCTCCCTGCCGTACGCCCTGGCGCAGCTGCACCGGGTGGGCACGCCGCTGGGCCTGCTCGTCGGCTGAGAGGAAAGTTCCCGGGCGAGTTGAACCTTTCGACGGGCGCGGTGGGTTAACACTGCGCCGACCGTCGAGAGGGGATCCACCGTGGCCGAGCCGGACAGCGAGTTCGCGGCGTACTTCGCCGGGCGTATGAGCTCGGTGCGCCGGCTCGCGTTCGCCGCGGGACGCGCCGCCGCCCGGGTTCACCCTCGCGGACGTTGTCGCCGGTGGGCGCCGGGCGCGTCGCCGTCGCCGGGTCGTGGTCGCGCTGGCGGGGCTGGCGCTCATCGGGCTTGTCGCTCTTGTTCGGCCCGATACGGCTGATCCTTTCGTGCCGGCGGGGCCGTCGTGGGAGCTGCTGGAGACGTCGCGCTTCTGCGCCGCGGCGTCCGCCTCGCCGGTGCCCACGATCACCCCGACGAGCGTGGTGAACCAGAAGAACGGCTACCTCATCCCGATCCCCACGGAGCCCTCGCTGCATGCGGCGGCCCGCATGAGCTGCTATCTCGCCGAGGCGGTGCCGCGCCTCCTCCCGTCGGTGACCTGTCACCGCCTCAACGACGCCGAGCCGTTCGAGGCGTACGTGGGCAGGTCCTTCGATCCGAACCGGCCGGAGGAGACCGCCCCGCCCTTCTTCACCGCCGAGGCGCTGGTGCGCGACGAGCGCGGCACGGGCGAGGTGAGCTTCGGCATGTCGCCGCGTTACGAGGACGACGACTCCGCGCGCGCCGGCTGCTCCGGGCCGCCGTGCACGGTCCGCACCGGTCCGCACGGCGAGCTCGTGACGGTCCTCGACTCGACGATGGCGTCCGGCGTCCGGCTCGTGAACGTGTCGGTCTACAAGAAGGACACGATCACCACGGCGAGCGCGATGAACGGCGTCCTCGCCGCGACACCGGCCGACCCGGGCCGCGCGTACTCGGACTCGGACTATCGCCGCACCCGCGACGACCTGCCGATCACCGTCGACCAGCTCATCGCGGTGGCCGCGGCGCCCGAGATGGACCTCTTCCCGTAGCGGCCGCACAACTTTCTCACAGCCCGGCGCGGCACATTGGGGGCGTAACAGAGCAGCCAGCTGGAGGAACCGCCGTGCACATCACCGGCATCATCACCGCGATCGTCGTCGGCCTGATCATCGGCGCCCTGGGACGCCTGGTCGTGCCCGGCCGCCAGAGCATCCCGATCTGGCTCACCATCCTGATCGGCGTCGTCGCCGCGATCCTGGGCACCTTCATCGCCGCCGCGCTCGGTGTCGCGAACACCGCCGGCATCGACTGGATCGAGCTGGCCATCCAGGTGATCCTGGCGGCCGCCGGGGTCAGCCTCGTCTCGGGCTCCCGCAGCTACCGCTAATTCGGATGCCAGGCGATCTTCGAGATGGCAGGGTCGGGCCCGTGAACGAGGCAGCGCGCGTCTTCGGGTCGGCGGCGGAGCAGTACGAGGCCGGGCGGCCCGGCTATCACGAGGGGCTGGCGGCCGAGGTGCTGCGGTACGCCGGCCCGGCCACACGCACGGCCGTCGAGGTGGGCGCGGGCACCGGCAAGGCGACCGTGCAGTTCGCGGCGGCGGGGCTGTCGATGGTGTGCCTGGAGCCGGACGCGCGGATGGCCGAGGTGCTGCGGCACACCGTCGCCGCGTACCCGTCGGTGTCGGTCGTGGTCTCCGACTTCGAGAGCTGGCCGGCGCGGCGGGCCGATCTGCTGCTCGCCGGCACGTCGTGGCACTGGGTCGACCCGCGGCGTTGCTGGGACTTGGCTGCGAATGTGGTCGCACCCGGCGGCACGGTGGCGCTGTTCTGGAACCCGCTCGGCATCGTCTCGCCACGCCTCCAGGCGGCCCTCGCGGAGATCGAGCTGGCGCACGGCATCGACGAGTCGGTGATCACCCCGCCGGCGTCGTCGTACGGCACCGAGCCCGGGGACTGGGACATCTCGGGCATGTGGCCGGCGGCCGCGCTGGAGGCCTCCGGGCGCTTCGGCGACGTCCGGCAGGTCCGCTTCCGCGACGAGATCACCTACAGCACGGCCGGCTACCTCGCGCTGCTCGACTCGACCTCGGCGTACCGCCTGCTCGTCTCCCGCGAGGCCGCCCTCGCCGACGTGGCGCACCTCCTCGGCAGCGACGGCCTGCGCCTGACCCGCATCACCGACGTCTGCCTGGCCCGCCGCCTGCAGTAACGCGGCAAAGTCCGGCAGATCCGCACCACTCGGCGGTGGGGCGCCACGTTACCTTGTCCGGGTGAGGTGGCCAACCTGGTTGACGCAACGGTGCCGTGAGGCCGGGCGGCGGCGCGCGGCTACTGCCTTCTACGGGGTCTGCGGCCACTGCCGGCACGATTGGCGGGAACATCATGCCGATCGGGGCTGCGGTGAGTGCGTCTACGAGATCGAGCACGGCGAGCCCGAGGCCCCCGGTGCTGTCTGCACCCTTCGCGCGCCTGGCTACACCTTTCCGTAACGAAGCCACGGCCATCTCCACACTGCAACGCGAACAGGACGACATCATCCGCGCCGAGGCGACCAGGCGGTCCTGGTCCTCGGCCCGTCTCCGCGCTTCCTCGACTACATCGGGCAGGTGCTGCCCGCGCTCGGCGAGACCGCGGTCGTCGCGGCGACCTGCGACACGCTGCTGCCCGGCGTCAGCGTAGGCCGCGACGAGAGCCGAACGCTCGCCGAGATCAAGGGACGCGCCCGAACTCACCATCTGCTATCGGACGCCGCGCGAGGTCATGGCGCTCACCGCACCGGTCCTCCGGCAAGCCGGCAGCCACAACGCACCGCCACGAGCCGTGCGCGCCTCCGGCGGACGGCCTCGACGTCGCACTCACCCGCTGCACCCAAGAACTCGGACAGCTGGTGCTCGGGTAGTCGCACCGGGCGGCACCCGGACGGCCTCGTCGCTGTCCCGGCAGGAGACCGTGATGTGACGGTGATCATAGGTGGCGCCCTCACCTGCGATCGAGACTTGATCGGCATCGCGGTCGCGGCAAGGGGGGTGCCCTCACGGAGGGAGCGCCGCGGCGCTGTCCACCGCACCACAGGGATCGGGGACGAGGCGTGAATCCATGGCGTGATCAGGCACTCATCGGCCGGCAGGTGGAGGCGGGCCGCCTCGGCGAGCTGATCGATGCGGTCCGATCCGGCGAGAGCCGGGTGCTCGTGCTCCAGGGCGAGGCCGGGATCGGGAAGTCCGCGTTGCTCGAGCAAGCCGCAACGTCGGCGACCGGGTTCCGCGTGCTGCGCGCGGTCGGCGTGGAGTCCGAGATGGAGCTCACGTTCGCCGCGCTGCACCAACTGTGCCTGCCGTTGCTGGACCGGCTCGGCGGACTGGCCGAACCGCGTCGGCACGCCCTCGAGACGGCCTTCCGGATGCGGGCCGGCGCCCCGCCGGACCCGTTCCTCATCGGCCTCGCCGTGCTCGACCTGTTCTCCGGCGCCTCCGAGCGCACCCCGCTGCTGTGCGTGGTCGACGACAGCCAGTGGCTGGATCAGGGGTCCGCGCAAGTGCTGGGTTTCGTCGCGCGACGGCTGCTCGCCGAGTCGACCGGCCTGATCTTGGGCACCCGGCCGCCGGGTGGGCCGCACCTGCGCGGCCTGCCGGAACTCGAGATCGGCGGGCTGGGGTCCGACGACGCGCGCACCCTGCTCGCCGCGGTCACCCACGCCCGCCTCGACCGGCACATCAGCGACCGGATCGTGGCCGAGACACGCGGCAACCCGCTGGCGCTCATCGAGCTGACCCGCGGGCTGAGCAGCACCCGGATGGCCGGTGGGCTCGGGCTGCTGAGCACCGGGCCATTGTCCGGCCGGATCGAGGACAGCTTCCTCAGCCGCGTCCGGGAGCTGCCCGCACCGGCCCGGCGTCTGCTGCTCGTCGCCGCCGCCGAGCCGACCGGCGACCCCGATCTGGTCCGGCGCGCCGCCGGGCTGCTCGGGCTCACGCTCGGCCAGCCCGGCACCGAGGACCTGCTGAGCATCGGCGCGGAGGTGAGGTTCCGGCATCCGCTGGTGCGCTCGGCCGTGTACCGGGCCGCCTCGTCCGACGAACGCCGTGCGGCGCATCGGGCCCTTGCCGAGGTCACCGACTCGCACACCGCGCCGGAACGGCGGGCCTGGCATCGCGCGGCGGCCGCGGCCGGCCCCGACGAGGATGTCGCCGGCGAGCTCGAACGCTCCGCCGAGCACGCGCAGTCGCGCGGCGGTGTCGCCGCCGCGGCCGCGTTCCTGCAGCGCGCCGTCGCGCTGAGCGCCGACCCGGCGCGCCGGGCCGAACGGGTCATCGCCGCCGCCGAGACCACCCTGCACGCCGGCGACTTCGAAGCCGTCTCCCGGCTGCTGCGCTCGCTGGACTCCCGGCAGCTCGCCGGCCTCCAGCGCGGCCGCGCCACCCTGGTGGAGGGGCATCTCGCCTACGCGCTCGGGCACGGGTCCCGCACCGCGAGCGCAATCCTGCTCAGGGCCGCCGAGCAGTTCGCGGCCCTCGACCCGCAGGGCGCCCGGGAGACCGCGGTGCACGCATGGCTTCTGGCCGGCGGGGTCGTCAACCGCGACGAGTTGGTGGCGCTGTCCCGTTCGATCCTCGACATTCTGCCGCCCGGCGGTGACGGGTTGGTCGACCTGATCCTCGACGGCTCGGCCCTGGTGGTGACCGAGGGGCGCGCCGCAGCCGCCCCGATCCTCACGAAGGTGACCGAGACCATGCTGGCGATGCCGGACACCGAGCTGCTGCGGTGGGGCCGGCTGGCGCCGATCGGCCCCTACTGCAGCTGGAACTTCGAGGCGCTGCGCGCGCTGGCCAACCGGCAGGTCGAGCTGCTGCGGGAGGCGGGCGCCCTGCACCACATCCCGGAGAACCTGATCAACCTGGGCGTTGCCCTGCTCCGCTTCGGCGACTTCGCCGAGGCGGCGGCCGCCGTCGAGGAGGGCGATCTGATCACCACGGTGATCGGAAGCCGGCCTCTCCCGCCCTACGTCGCTCTGCAGCTGTACGCGCTGCGTGGCCAGGAGCCGCAAACCGTCGAACTGGTCACCGACACTCTCCAGCAGGCCACCGCGACCGAGTTCGGCACCGCGCTGGTCGGCGCCCGCCTGGCCGCCGCGATCCTCTACAACGGCTTGGCCCGGCATGCTGAGGCGCTGCGCTACGCGCGGGAGGCCGAGGAGAACTGGAACCCGTGGCTCTCGGCCTGGGTTCTGCCGGAGACGATCGAGGCAGCCAGCCGCGCCGGCGACGCCGCCGCCGCCCACGACGCCCTGGACCAGCTGCTCGAGGCGACAGCGCCGTTCGACTCCGACTTCCCGGCCGGGCTGCAGGCGCGGGCCCGTGCCCTGCTCGCCGACGACGCGGACGCCGATGCCCTCTACCGGGAGGCGATCGAGCGGCTTGGCCGTACCCGGATGCGGCCCGACCTGGCCCGCGCGCATCTGCTCTACGGGGAGTGGCTGCGCCGGCATCAGCGTCGGCTGGATGCCCGGGGTCAGTTGCGCATCGCCTACGACATGTTCGTGTCGATCGGCATGGAGGCGTTCGCGGCGCGGACTCGCCGGGAGCTGATGGCCACCGGCGAGACCGTCCGCAAACGTACGACCGAAGCCGCCAACAGCGGCGAGCTCACGGCCCAGGAGTTGCAGATCGCGCGGCTGGTCGGCGCCGGCCTGTCCAACCCGGAGGTCGGGGCACGACTGTTTCTCAGCCCGCGGACCGTGGAGTGGCATCTGCGCAAGATCTTCGACAAGCTCTCCATCTCGTCCCGGCGCGAACTGCGCGACGTGAAACTCAGCGGGTGAGCTTCGGGCCGCCGTCGATGTCGTGGGCCCGCCGCGCTCGGTTCATCTCATGGCGGCGATGACCGGGCGGCCCCGGCCTCAACGGAGCTCCTGGAAGGCCGCGCGGACCTCCCGCGTGAACAGCGCGGGTTGCTCCCAGGCGGCGAAGTGCCCGCCCCGCGCGGGCTGGTTGTAGTAGCTGAGGGTCGGGTAGTCGATCCCGGCCCAGCTGCGCGGGGCCTGGAAGATCTCGTCCGGGAACGCGCTGAAGGCGACCGGGACGCCGACCGGCGGCGGGGTCGAGCCGGTGGTGGCGGTCTGCGCTCGCTCCCAGTACATGCGGGCGGCGGACTCGCCGGTCCCGGTCAGCCAGTAGAGCGAGATGTTGTCGAGGATGTGCTCGCGAGTCAGGTTGCCCGACGCCGGGCCGCCGCGGAAGGCGCGGGAGATCTTGAGGTAGCTGTCGGTGTCGTGGTCGAGCATCCAGGACGCCAGCGCGACGGGCGAGTCCAGCAGCGCGTAGCCGATGGTCTGCGGCCGCGTCGACTGCTCGACGATGTAGCCCCGGCCGCTCGCGGCGAAGACCTGCAGGGCGGCCGCCGCGGCCTTCTCCTCGGCGGTGTTCTTGGGCAGGTCGGCGGTGCTGCTCAGGGCCGGCACGAGCAGGTTCAGGTGGATGCCCAGCAGTCCGGCCGGCGCCAGCCGGCCCATGCCGTCGGTGACGGCGGCGCCGACGTCGCCACCCTGGGCGACGTACCGGGTGTAGCCGAGGCGGCGCATGAGCTCCGCCCAGGCCCGCGCCACGCGGTTGGCGTCCCAGCCGAGCTCGCGCGGTTTGCCGGAGAAGCCGTAGCCGGGTAGCGACGGCAGGACAAGGTGGAAGGCGTCCGCCGCAGTGCCGCCGTGGGCGGTCGGGTTGGTGAGCGGGCCGACGGTCTCGAGCAGTTCGACGATCGATCCGGGCCAGCCGTGGGTCATGATGAGCGGCAACGCGTTGCGGTGCGGCGAGCGTACGTGCACGAAGTGGATGTCGGCGCCGTCGATGTCGGTCACGAACTGCGGCAGCGCGTTGAGTCTGGCCTCGAACCGGCGCCAGTCGTAGGTGGTCGCCCAGAAGCGGGCGAGGGCCTGAGCGGTCGCCAGTTGCACGCCCTGCGATCGGCCGGCGACGAGCTCGCGGGTCGGCCAGCGGGTGGCGGCGACGCGGCGGCGCATCTCGGCGATCCGGGCGGGCGGAATCGCGGCCCGGAACGGGCGGATCCCGGCCGGACCGCCGGCCGGCACCGCGTTGGCCGGCGCCCGGCCGAGTGCGGCGGACGCGGCGACCGCGAGGCCGGCGGCGAATCCGCCCCGCAGTACTTGCCGTCGAGTGGGTTGGAATCCCGACGAAGTCATCATCTCTCCACCTTCGGTTCGTCGATCTGGATGTCGGCGCCGGCGGTCATCGCAGCGGCCGGAACGCGGCCCGCAGTTGTTGCGCGAAGAGCTCCGGCTCCTCCCAGGCGGCGAAGTGACCGCCCCGTTCCGCGACCCCGTAGTAGTTCAGCGTCGGGTAGGCCGCCTCGGCCCAGCTGCGCGGCGTGCGCCAGATCTCGCCCGGAAAGGTGCTGAAGCCCACCGGAACCCGGGGATCGGGCAGCGGTGGCCGGTCCGCCGCGGGCGCGTCCGGCCCGTATGCCTCCCAATAGGAGCGGGCCGTCGACGCCCCGGTCCCGGTCAGCCAGTAGGTGGTGATGTCGTCGAGGATGTGGTCGCGGGTGAGGCCGCCGTACGGCCGGCCGTCGACGAACGCGCTGGCGATCTTGTAGTACGCGTCGGTGTCATGGTCGATCATCCACGCGGCCAGCGCGGCCGGCGAGTCCACCAGCGCGTAGCCGATGGTCTCGGGGCGGGTGGCCATCTCCACGAAGTAGCCGTTGCCGGTGGTCTGGAAGACCTGGATCGCGGCGAGCGCGGCCTTCTCCTCGGCAGTGTTGTTCGGCAGCGCTGTGGGGTCGTTGAGGGCCGGCACCAGCAGGTTGGTGTGGATGCCGATCAGCCCGTCCGGGCCCAGCCTTCCCATCGCGTCGGTGACGCCGGCGCCGACGTCACCGCCCTGGGCCACGTAGCGGTCGTAGCCGATCCGGCGCATCAGCTCGGCCCACGCGTTCGCGGTGCGCACGAGATCCCAGCCGATCTCGGCCGGCTGCCCCGAGAACCCGTACCCGGGAAGGGACGGCAGCACCAGATGGAACGCGTCGGCGGCGGTCCCGCCGTGCCGGGTCGGGTCGGTGAGCGGGCCGACGGAGTCGAGCATCTCGATGATCGACCCCGGCCACCCGTGCGTCATGATCAGCGGCAGCGCGCCCGGGTGCCGGGACCGCACGTGGACGAAGTGGATGCCGACGCCGTCGATCTCGGTGGTGAACTGCGGCAGGGCGTTCAGCCGCGACTGCACGCGCCGCAGGTCGTACTCCTTCTGCCAGTACCTGCCCAGCGCGCGCATGGTTGCCAGCTGGACGCCCTGCGAGCGGTCGCCGACCAGCTCCGGGCTCGGCCAGCGCGTCGCCGCCAGCCGGTGCCGCAGGTCGTCGATCACCTCCTCGCGGAAGCGAACGGTGAACGGGCGGATTGCCGGGTTTGTTCCTTGCTCGGGCACAGTCATGTCATGTACTGCCTTTCCGAGGAAGCCGACGCGAAGAAGCCGGGATCAGGCTGATTCCGACGTCGTCGGACGCTCCCAAGCCTGGCAAGGAGCCGGGGTGGCTCGCGCCCGGGAAGAACCCTGGCCGGTATTTTCGAGGTTCGTGGCCGACACCCTGGTTTCACTGGGGCGTGTACCTGAGCCGGCTCGGCCGCGAACTCGCCGCGCCAATCGCGGATGTCGAAGCGCAGCAGCCCGCGGACCGCGCACCAGCACGCCTAACGAGATGCCGTGCAGGCGACGTCGCCGCCGGCTCTGCCGAGGCGGTGTGTGGCCTCGAGGGCCGACTCGCCGGTGACCTCGACGTGGTTGGCGGTCCCCGCCGCGCCGGGAGGGGGAAGCGGTTCGCCGGGCAGGTGCGGGCGCGTGCCCGAGCGTGCGCGCTCGATCGGGCCGCGAGGTCGACACCGTCGTAGGAACCGCGCTCGACGATGGTCACTGTCTCGCGGGCCATCCCGCGCAGCCGGCTGCTCACGGCGGAGACTGTGCCGCCGGCCGGGTGCGGTGTTAAACGATTTCCCAGACGAGCATGCCGTCCTGGTCGACGCGGGGGCGGTAGCGGCCCTCGTAGGGGCGGCCGGTCTCGAGCGACGTGGCGGTCTTCTCCAGGAGCTCGGCGACGGAGGCGGGCCAGCGTTCGAAGCTGGTGCCGTCCTCCGGAAAGGTCTCGCCGACCCGGCCGTGGCCGCCGGGGCGCTGGTCGACCAGGAGGCTGCCGCCGTCGCCGGCCTCGGCGAACGGGACGAAGTCGCGGTCCCACCACGGCTCGTCCCACGCGTCGCCGGTGCGGGCCAGGATCTCGCACTTCAGCCGCCAGTCCGCCAGGATGCCGTCCAGCGCCGAGGGCGCGAAGAAGGGTGGCAGGTCGAAGCCGCGGCCGGCGGACAGGCCGTCGTGGCGGCGGAGCGAGGCGACCAGGTCGGGCGGGAAGGGCACCGACATCCGGCGCTGGACGTCGTCGATGCGGGACGCGGGCGCGGGGCGCCCGAGCACGCGGGCGCCGGCGGGGGCGTGGGCGGCGAGCCATTTCTCGATGCGCTGCCACGCCTTGGTGACGCGGGCGGTGGTGGCCGCGTCGGGGCGTCCCACGTCGACCGGGCCCGCGTATTCGGGACAGACCATGCCGACGGGCGGCCTCGGCACGGGTGGCGTGGTCGCCGGCGGCGCGACGGAGACGGCGGCCCGCGATGTGGGCTCCAGCGACGCCTCGGTGCGGCCGGTCCAGGCGACGGCGCAGACCAGCAGGACCATCACGGCGAAGACGGCCACCAGGGCGAGCACGATCCGCTTGCCGCTGACCGCCGGGCGCTTGTCCAGCACGGCCGGCGCGGGCGGCGGGGACGCCAGCAGAATCGGGTCGAACCACCCGGCCGCGCCGGCGAGGGCGTCCGCGGGTGTCTCGTGCTCGGCGGGCGGGCGGTCGGCCGGGATGCGGCCCGCCGGGGTGACGGGCAGCGCCGACTCGTCGACCTCGCCGATGGTCACGACGGCGGCGGCGATGCCGTGGCCGGCCAGCGCGCCGAGCATGAGCGTGGTGTGGTTGACCGCGTCCGTGCCCGCGCCGGTCACCACGACCGCCGGCGCCCGCAGCGCCTCGGCCAGGTCGGCGAGGGTCCAGCCGTCCGCGCCGAGCGGGACGAGCAGGCCCGCCGGCGCGACCACCAGCACGAGCCCGTGCGCCTGGCGCACGGCGGTGACGAGGTCGCGCGCCCGGTCGAGGCTCAGCCGCTCGGCGCCCGGCAGGTCGAGCAGGCCGGCCACCCGGCCGCGCACCGGGTCGTCGGCGCCGACCGGGGATCCGACGCTGACCAGCGCCACCGGCACCTCGGCCGCCGCGGCGAGCGCCGCCACCGCGGTGCGCCAGTCGACCTCGGCCGACGTGGGAGTGACCATCCAGATGCCGAGACCGGGCCAGTGTCGATCCACGCCGACACCTTAGTGACCGGCCACAAGGGACTCAGCCGTGCCCGGCCGAGAGGTTGGCCGCGGCGCCGAGCAGCTCGGTGATGCGGTCGGCCTCGGGGGAGCGCAGCACGATCCAGAGGGCGCGGGCCTCGTAGAAGTGGCGGCGGGCGGTGTCCCGGTCGCCGAGCGCCCAATGGCAGTCGCCGAGGCCGGTGAGGGCCCGCGCCTGCTGCTGGCGGTCGGCCGCCTCGACGGCGGCGGCGTGGGCGGCCGTGTGGTGACCGATGGCTCCCGACGGGTCGCCGGCCAGCTGGGCGGCCTCGCCCAGGCCGTTACGGGCCCAGGCCTGGCCGTCGACGTCGGCGGTGGCCTCGAAGATGTCCAGCGCGGCGCGGTGGCAGCCGGCGGCCTCGGCGAGGTTGCCGCCGTCGCGGTGGGCGGTGCCGAGGCTGTCGAGGGCCCAGGCGGCGGCGGTGCGGTTGCCGAGGCGGCGGGCGGTGGTCAGGGCCTCGGTGCAGTGGGCGACGGCCTCGGCGTGCCGGCCCAGGCGGGTCTCCACCTCGCCCAGGTTGGACAGTGCGCCGCAGGCGCCGAGCTCGTCGCCGGTGGCCCGGTAGAGGGCCAGCGCCGCCGAGTATCGCCGGGCCGCGCCGGCGTCGTCGCCGGTGCGCGACTCCAGGTTGGCGAGGTTGACGAGGGCGCGGGCCTGGCCGGTGCGGTCGCCGGCCTGCTCGTAGAGGGACAGGGCCTCGCGATGGCGGCCGGCGGCCCGCTCGTAGCGGCCCAGGCGGGTCTCGGCGACGCCCAGGTTGTTGAGGGTGCGTGCCTGGTCGACGCCGTCGCCCGCGTGGCGGAACAGCTGGAGCGACTGTTCGAGGTGGGCGGCGGCGTCCTCGTGGCGGCCCAGCTGCACCTCGGCGACGGCCAGGTGGGCCAGCGCCCGGGCATGGGCGTGGGCGTCGCCGGCGGCGCGGGCGGCGTCGCGGGCGTGGCCGTGCACGACGAGCGCCTCGGTGTGGAAGCCGCCCATGAGATGGCGGAAGAGCACCGCGGCGAGCCGGGTCGTGTGGGACGGCCAGCCTTCGGTGGCGGTGTGCGCGACGACGGCGAGCAGGTTGGCGCGCTCGGCGGTGAGCCAGCGGAGCGGGTCGGTGACGTCGGGCAGGGGAGTGGCGGGCGGGTCCACGGCGGGGCGGCGGTGGGCCTCGGCCGGGTCGAGGCGGTTCATCGCGGCGGCGGCCGCCGCCAGGTAGAGGTCGAACAGGCGGGTCAGCGCGGCACGCCGGTCGGCTCGGCGGTCCTCGTCGGCGGCGCGGCCCGACGCGTACGCCCGGACCAGGTCGTGCAGGGTGTGGCGGCCCTCGCCGGACGGCTGGACCAGGTGGTGCCGGGTGAGCTCGTCGAGGCGCACCGCCGCCTCCGGCAGGGGGCAGCCGGCGAGGGCCGCCGCCGCGTACACGTCGAAGTCCGGACCCGGATGTTGTGCGACCAGGCGCAGCAGGTCGCGCCCGGCGGGTGGCAGGTTGCGGTACGAGACGTCGAGCGCGAACTGCACCCCGGAGTCGAGCCGGCCGGCCCGGTGTCGCTCGTCGAGCCAGTCGGCGTGGTCGGTCAGCGTCCAGCCGGGCTTGGCGCGCATGTGCCCGGCGACCAGCGCCAGCGCGAGCGGCAGGTGACCGCAGCGCGCCGCGATGCGTTCCGCCGCGCGCGGGTCGGTGCCGGCCGGCACGCCGGGCACCGTGCGGCCCAGAAAGGTCAGCGCCTCTTCCGCGGTGAACACGTCCACGTCGACCGTCGTCAGTCCCGCGAGGCGCCGCCGGCTCGTGATCAGCGCGACCGAGCCGGCGGTCGCGGGCAGCAACGGCCGCACCTGCTCCTCGGAGACCGCGTCGTCCAGCACCACCAGGGTGCGAGACCCGGCAAGCCTCTTGCGGTACGCGGCGCAGCGCGCCCCGAGGTCGTGCGGCAGCTGCTGGCCGGGCACCCCGAGCAGGCGCAGGAACCCGTCGAGCACCGCCGAGGGATCGGCGGGCGGCTGGGTCTCGTCGGGGTGGAACCCGCGCAGGTTGACGAAGAGCACCCGGTCGAAGGCGCCCAGCCGGTGCGCGACGTGCACGGCGAGGCGCGTCTTGCCGACACCGGCCATGCCGGAGAGCACGACCGCCGACCCGTCCCGCATCGCCGCGACGAGGCGGCCGGCCTCGGCCTCGCGTCCCGTGAAGCTGGACAGGTCGTCGGGGAGGGTGTCCTGCACGCGGACCTGGGCGGCCGCCCGGGACTCGCCGCTGACCACCCGGAGCGCCTGGCGCCACTGGGTCACGTAGCCGAGATCGGTGTGCAGCGCCTCGACCACCGCGACCACGAGGTCACCGTCGAGCCGGCGCCGCCCGGACCGGAAACAGTCGACCACCGTCGTCTTGCCGACCGCGTGGGTGGCCGGCCGGGCCGCGTTGACCCGCCCGGTGATCGTCTCGTACGACGGGTTGCCGGCCCAGGCCTTCAGCAGCCGCAGGCACGCCGCCAGCTCGTCGAGCGTCGTGGCCTGCCCAGGGTCGGGCAACGAGGCGAACCGGTCGGCAGCGGGCAAGGCGCGACTCCGGGGGTGGGGGCGGAGAGTAGCCGGACCATCGACGGTAGTCGCTTGACGCCGCCCCGGTTGTCGCGCGGCGGACATTCGGATTCGTTCGGATTCCGCCCGGGCGGGCGAATCGTGCCGCAGAGTGATGGGGCGCGGCCGGATCGTTAACGGGGGGTCGTTCCCGCGCCATAACGGGAGCGGCGCGGACCGGCCGCGCCCCTCCCGGTCCGGGGCGCCGCCCGAGCCGGGAGGTCGGCAGGACAGCAACTCGCAGGTGGGATCACGCGGCTGCTCCGCGGAGGAAAGCGTCGACCAGGGACTCGGCGAAGCCCTCCTCGGGCACCTTGGGTGCCCAGCGGAGCATGCCGTGCACCATCGACGGGGCCGTCATCATCAGCACGGCCATCTCGATGTCGAGGTCGGCGCGCAGCTCGCCGTTCTCGACGCCGCGGCGCAGCACCCCGCGGGTCACGTCGCGCCGTGGCTCCATGACCGTCTGCCACATCTCGAACAGGTTGTCGTCGCGCAAGAGCTCGGGGATCAGGCAGGCCGTCACCTGGCTGTACCGCTTGGCGCGGCCGCTGCGGTTGGCCTTGACCAGCGCGATCAGGTCGTCGCGCACCGACTCGCCGACCGGCTCGGGCAGCGGGCCCTTCATGCCGCGGATCGCGTCCATGAGCAGCGCGTCCTTGTTGGGCCAGCGACGGTAGATCGTCGCCTTGCCCACGCCGGCCCGGGCGGCGACCGCCTCGATCGAGACGGCGGCGGCGCTCAGGCCCTCGCTCAGCAGGCCGAGCACGGCGTCGAGGATCGCCTCGTCCGCCTGGGCGTTGCGGGGCCGCCCAGGAGCCTTGCGCTCCTGGGCGGCATCGATGGTCTCACTGGCCGCCGGGTAACTGGCCGAGGCGGCGCTGGCCGTGGTCATGGCGTTCATTGTTGCCGACGTGTCACGCTTCGACCAGTTCGACGCCCTGCTCCTCGGCCAGCCCCTCGGAGCCGGTCGGGGCGGGCGCGTCCGCCGGGCGCTTGCCGGGGATCCAGATCAGCGCCACCAGGGCGCCGAGCAGGGCGAACACCATCGAGCCCGCCGAGGCCCAGTGCATCGCCGTGACGAACGCCTCGTTCGCGTGGGTCAGCAGCGCCGGTCCCGCCTGAGCCGCGACGCCGTACGCGCCGGAGATCGACTCGCGGGCCGCCTCGGCGACCGGGGCGGGCAGGCCGTCGGTGGCCGAGCCGAGCTGGTCGCGGTAGACCGAGGAGAGCACGGCGCCGAGCGCCGCGACGCCGAGGGCGCCGCCGAGCTGGCGGATCGTGTTGCTGACCGCCGAGCCGACGCCGGCCTTCTCCCGGGGCAGCGTCGCCATGATCGACTCCGTGGCCGGCGGCATCACGTTCGCCATGCCGACGCCCATCACGAAGAACGCCGCGCCGACGATCCAGATCGGCGTGGTCTCGCCGACGAAGAGCCAGGCCGCCAGGCCCGCCGCGACGAGCAGCAGGCCGACCGTGCTGACCGCCTTGGGGCCGAACCGCTTGACCATCGCGGCGCTGCGCGGGGCGAAGACCATCTGGGCCACGGCGAACGGGACGAAGAGCGCACCGGAGGCGAGCGGGCCGTAACCCCGTACCAGCTGGAGGTAGAACGCCCCGAAGAACATCGAGCCCATCGCGGCGAAGAAGATCAGGCCGATCACGCCGGTCGACGCGGAGAACTGCCGGTTGGCGAAGAGCCGGACGTCCAGCGACGGGAACTCGACGCGCAGCTCCCACAGGATGAAGCCGGTCAGCACGACGGCCGCGGCGATCAGGCTGCCCCACGACTTCGGGTCGCCGAAGCCCGCGTCGCCGCCCTCGATGACGCCGTACGTCAGCAGGGTGAGGCCGATGATCGAGAGGATGACGCCGGCGATGTCGATGCGGCCGGGCCGGGGGTCGCGCGACTCGGGCACGAGCACCAGCACGAGGATCGCGCCGGCCGCCGCGATCGGCACGTTGATCAGGAAGACCGAGCCCCACCAGAAGTGCTCGAGCAGCAGGCCGCCGACGATCGGGCCGATCGCCACGCCCAGGCCGACGGCGCCGGCCCAGACGCCGATGGCCCGGCCGCGCTCGCGGGGCTCGAAGACGTTCGCGATGATCGACAGGGTGGCCGGCATGACGGCCGCGGCGCCGAGGCCCATCAGGGCGCGGGCGGCGATGAGCTGGTTGGCCGAGTCGGCGTAGCTGGAGACCAGCGAGGCGATCGCGAACAGCGCGAGGCCGGTGACCAGCGTGATCCGGCGGCCCAGGCGGTCGGCGAGGATGCCGGCGGTGAACAGCAGGCCGGCGAAGACCAGCGTGTACGAGTTGATCGACCATTCCAGCTCGCTCTGCGTGGCGCCGAGACCGTGCACCGGGTCGGCGATCGTGCGCAGGGCGACGTTGAGAACGGTGTTGTCCAGCACCACCACCAGCAGGCTGATGACGAGGACACCGAGGATGACCCAGCGCCGGGGGTGCCCGGCGGGGGCCTGCGCGGTTGTGTCCATCGGGATTCCCCCACGTTTCGATACGAGACTGTTCCGTATTCGTCGCTCAGCCTAAGTGAAACGAGACGTATCCGTATCGGAATGTGGGCGTGGTCACGCAAGCAACCATGACGCACCCGGCCCGGCCCGCCGGTCGCACCGCGCGGGCCCGATCGTCGAGGCATGCTCAACCTCAGGAGAGTGCTGCCCACGGGCGGTGGCCTGCGTGACGAGGACTGGACCCGCCGGCACCGGCTGCTGACGGTGATCCTCGCCGTCTGCGCCGGCGGCCTGACCGTCTTCGGCGCGTGGCGCGACGAGGTGGGCGACCCGCTCATCCTCGTCCTGCTGATGGTCACCCTGGCGTGCGTGGTCGCCGGGCGTCTCCTGAGCGGGCGGCGGCTGCCGTCGTCATTCGTGTCGCTGGGCTTCACCGCCGCGAGCGCGGACTTCGTGATGATGTGCCACGGGCAGACCGAGGCGCACTTCACCTTCTTCATCGCCGTCGCGGCGCTGGCCCTCTACCGCGACTGGGCGCCGTTCGGCATGGTCCTGCTGGCCACCGTCGTCCACCACGCGCTCTTCGGCCTCTTCGACGCGACCGACACCTACGGGCACCACTCCGCCCAGCAGCACCCGCTCTACTGGGCCCTGCTGCACGGCGTCGCGGTGCTGTTCGCCGCGCTGTTCCAGGTGGTGGCCTGGCGTCTCACCGAGACCGAGGAGGCCCGCGCCCAGGCCAGTCTGGACAAGAGCCAGGCCCAGCTCGGCATCGCCTTCGACGAGACGCCGGTCCCGATGGCGATGATCTCGCCGGACGGCCTGCTGCTGCGCACGAACTCCGCGTACCGGTCCTGGCTGCGCCTGCCGGACGAGCTGCCCGCCGGCTTCCGGGTGAAGGACCTGCCGATCTCGCCGGTCGGCACCCACCCCCGCGGCGTGCTCGCCGAGCTGGTCGACGCGCCGCACGCCACCGTGCTGACCCGGCAGTACCGGCGGCACGACGACGGCTCGATCCTCTGGGTCGAGGTGCACGGCACCGACCTGCGCGACGCCGACGGCAACCTCGAAATGATCTTCGTGCACTGCCTGGACGTCACCGGCAGCCGCCTGCACGAGGAGGAGCTGCGCCACCAGGTGCGCCACGACGCGCTCACCGGCCTGCTCTCCCGCCCCGGCTTCGAGGGCGACCTGGCCGAGCTGCTCGCCGAGCAGAGCGCGCCCGCCTGCGTGCTCTACCTCGACGTCGACCGCTTCAAGTCGATCAACGACGGCCTCGGCCACGCGGCCGGCGACGAGCTGCTGCGCGCCCTCGCCGCCCGCCTGGCGGCCACCGTGCCCGCCGGCTCCCTGGTGGCCCGCCTCGGCGGCGACGAGTTCGTGGTGGCGCTGCCCGGTCCGCTGGAGGCCGGCTGCCAGACCGGCCGGGACATCCTCGCCGCCCTCACCGAGCCGCTGCCGCTCAACGGCGGGCACCTGCAGATCTCGGTGAGCATCGGCCTGGCCGCCGGGCGCGCGGCCGAGCAGGCCGAGGACGCGGTGCTCGCCGCGGACACCGCCATGTACGCCGCGAAGCGCGCGGGCGGCAATCGCCTCCAGGTCTTCAGCGACGAGATGCGCGTGGCCGTCAAGGAGCGGATCGCGGCCGAGGCCCGGCTCCGGGCGGCGCTCGCCGGCGACCGCGAGGCCGCGCTGCCGGTCTGGTTCCAGCCGATCGTCTCGACGGCCACCGGCCGCATCGTCGGCGCGGAGGCGCTGGTGCGCATGTTCACGCCCGAGGGCACCCTGCTCGGCCCGGGTCACTTCATCCCGGCCGCCGAGGAGACCGGCCTCGTCGTGCCGCTCGGCGAGCACGTGCTGCGCCTGGCGGTGCGGCACCTGGTGGCCTGGACGAACCAGCTGCCGTACATCTCGGTGAACGTCAGCCCGCGCCAGCTCGCCGAGCCGGACTTCGTGCCGATGGTCGCCTCGGTGCTCGCCGAGCATCCCGGCCTCGACCCGTCCCGCGTGGTCCTGGAGATCACCGAGACGGCCCTGCTGGGTTCGGCCGTCGACGTCCGCGACCGCCTCGAGGCCATCAAGGACCTGGGGGTACGGGTGGCGCTCGACGACTTCGGCACCGGCTACAGCTCGCTCACGTGGCTCCAGTCGGTGCCGGCGGACGTGGTCAAGCTCGACCGCTCGTTCGTCGCCGGCCTGGCCGCCGACCCGCGCAAGTCGTCGATCATCTCGGCCGTCCTGTGGCTGGCCCGGTCGCTGAACATGACCGTGGTGGCCGAGGGCGTCGAGGACCCCGACGACTGGAAGGCGCTGCAGGCCGCGGAGTGCCCGTCCTGCCAGGGCTACCTCTTCGGCCGGCCGCTGCCCGCCTCGGAGTTCGAGCTGATGCTCCCGTTCCCCGAGGCGGCCCGGCCCCGCCAGCTGGCGGGCTAGCGCTCCAGGATGGCCACGACGCCCTGGCCGCCGGCCGCGCAGATGGAGATCAGGCCACGGCCCGAGCCCTTCTGGGCGAGCAGCTTGGCCAGGGTGGCCACGATCCGGCCGCCGGTCGCCGCGAAGGGGTGACCGGCGGCCAGGGACGAGCCGTTGACGTTGAGCTTGGCCCGGTCGATCGAGCCGAGCGGCGCGTCGAGGCCGAGCCGCTGTTTGGCGAACTCCGGTGACTCCCAGGCCGCCAGGGTGGCCAGCACCTGCGACGCGAACGCCTCGTGGATCTCGTAGAAGTCGAAGTCCTGGAGGGTCAGGCCGTTGCGGGCCAGCAGGCGGGGCACCGCGTAGGCCGGCGCCATCAGCAGGCCCTCGTCGCCGTGCACGTAGTCGACGGCCGCCGTCTCGCTGTCCACCAGGTAGGCCTGGACGCTCAGGTGGTGCTCGGCGGCCCACTCCTCGGAGCCGAGCAGCACGGTCGACGCGCCGTCGGTCAGCGGCGACGAGTTGCCCGCGGTCATCGTGCCGTTCTCGCCGCCGAAGACCGGCTTGAGCTTCGCCAGCTTCTCCAGGCTGGTGTCGGCGCGCAGGTTCTGGTCGCGGGTCAGGCCGAGATAGGGCGTGATCAGGTCGTCGAAGAAGCCGCTGTCGTACGCCGCGGCCAGCCGCTGGTGGGAGGCGAGGGCCAGCTCGTCCTGCGCCCGGCGGTCGACGTGCCAGCGTACGGCCGTGATCGCCGCGTGGTCGCCCATGGACAGGCCGGTGCGCGGCTCGGCGTTGCGCGGGATGTCGGGCTTGAAGGCGAGCAGCGGGTTGAGCCTCGCCGCGGCGCGCAGCCGGTCGCCGAGCGAGCGGGCCCGGTTGAGCTCCAGCAGCGCGCGGCGCATGTCGTCGTTGAGCTGCAGCGGGGCGTCCGACGTGGTGTCCACGCCGCCGGCGACACCCGCGTCGATCTGGCCCAGCGCGATCTTGTTGGCGACGAGGATGGCCGTCTCGAGGCCGGTGCCACACGCCTGCTGCACGTCGTACGCGGGAGTCGTGGGGTCGAGGCGCGAGCCCAGGACCACCTCGCGGGTCAGGTTGAAGTCGCGGGAGTGTTTGAGCACCGCGCCGGCGACGACCTCGCCGAGCCGCTCGCCGGCCAGGCCGTACCGGGCGATCAGGCCGTCGAGGGCGGCGGTGAGCATGTCCTGGTTCGACGCCCGGGCGTACTTGCCGTTCGAGCGGGCGAACGGGATGCGGTTGCCTCCCAGCACAGCGACCTTGCGTGGCACGGCTGCCTCCTCGAGCAGATAGCTACCGATCAGTAGGCTACCAACGTTCGCGCCGAGTAGGCTGCGGCCCATGGGTGACAGGTACGCGAGTTTCGCGAACTCCGGTCCGGGCCGCAACCTCGTCAAGCGCCTCGGCCTGCCCGATCCGCCGCGGCTGCGCCGACACCGCGCCGGCGATCCGATCGCGGCCGGTCCGGTGCTGCTGGGAGTCTCGCAGGGCGGCCGCCTCGGCGAGGAGATTCGCAAGGTCCTCTCCGGTGCGGGCACCGAGGTGCTCGACGCGCCGGGGGAGTCGCACGGCGCGCTCGTCTTCGACGCCACCGGCATCACCGGCACGTCCGCGCTGCGGGAGCTGTACGACTTCTTCCACCCGAACGCGCGATCGCTGGTCCGCTCCGGCCGGGTCGTGGTGCTCGGCACCCCGCCGTCCGAGGCGGCGACGCCCCGCGAGGCCACCGCGCAGCGTGCCCTCGAAGGGCTGACGCGCAGCATCGGCAAGGAGTTCGGCCGCGGCATCACGAGCCAGCTGGTGTACGTGTCGCCGGGCGGCGAGACGGCGCTCGAGTCGACGCTGCGGTTCCTGCTGAGCGGCCGGTCCGCGTACGTCTCGGGGCAGGTCGTCCGGATCGGCCCGGGCACCCCACCGGCGCCGGCCGACTGGGAACGGCCGCTGGCGGGCAGGACGGCGCTGGTCACGGGCGCGGCGCGTGGCATCGGCGCGGCGATCGCCCGGGTGCTGGCCCGCGACGGCGCCGACGTGATCGCGCTCGACGTGCCGGCGGCGGGGGAGGCCCTCGCCGGGGTGGCCAACGACGTGCGCGGCAGGGCGCTCCAGCTCGATCTGACCACGCCGGAGGCGGGCGACCGGCTGGCGGCCTACCTGAGCGGGCCGCTCGACATCATCGTCCACAACGCCGGGATCACCCGCGACCGCACGATCGCCAAGATGGACGAGGCCGGGTGGGCGAGCGTCCTCGCGGTCAACCTGGCCGCGCCGGAGCGCATCAACGAGGTCCTGGTCGAGCGCGGCCTGATCCGTGACGGCGGCCGGGTCATCGGTGTGTCGTCGATCGCCGGCATCGCGGGCAACCGCGGCCAGACCAACTACGCGACGAGCAAGGCCGGCGTCATCGGCCTGGTCCAGTCGACGGCGCCCGCGCTGCTCGAGAAGGGCATCACGATCAACGCGGTGGCGCCCGGCTTCATCGAGACGGCGATGACGGCGAAGATGCCGCTGATGCTGCGCGAGGCGGGCCGCCGGATGAACAGCATGTCGCAGGGCGGCCTGCCGGTCGACGTGGCCGAGACGATCGCGTGGTTCGCCTCGCCCGGCTCGGGGACGATCACCGGCAACGTGGTGCGCGTCTGCGGGCAGAGCCTGCTGGGGGCGTGACCCGATGGCCGTCGAGGAACTGCGCGCCGACCCGGCCGGAAACACCCTGCGTGCCGCCCTCGGGCTGATCCCGCGCGGGCGGCGGGACACGCTGCCCGACCTCGCGCTGATCCGCCGCGGCGTGGTGCCGGACCGCGACCGCCTGGCGCGGTACGACCACGTCTGCGGGTTCCGGCTCGCCGACGTGCTGCCGGGCACGTATCCGCACGTGCTGGCCTTCCCGCTGGCGATGCGGCTGCTGACGGCGCCGGACTTCCCGTTCCCCGCCATCGGCCTGGTCCACATCGCCAACCGCATCACGGTGCTGCGCCCGCTCCGCGCCGACGACGTGCTGGACATCGCGGTCGAGGCCGCCGGCCTGCGGCCCCACCCCCGGGGCCGCCAGGTCGACCTGCTGACCTCGATCACCGTCGACGGCGATCCGGTATGGACCAGCACGTCGACCTATCTGTCCAAGGAGACACAGCCGGCCGGTCGCCCTTCTCGGTCCTCGGACTCCTCTCCCGTTCCGAGTGCTTCGGCCCCCTTGGCCCCGCCTTCCCCGACCCCGCCTTCCCCGACCCCGCCTTCCCCGACCCCGCCTTCCCGTTCGCCCTCCTCCTCGGTGCCGTCTACCTCTCAATCCTCAAGCCCCTCCGCGCCTTCCACCCCTTCATCCTCAGGCCCCTCGGCGGTGTGGCGTGTGCCGGCGCGCGTCGGCGGCGACTACGCGGCCGTGAGCGGCGACCGCAACCCCATCCACACGTCGCGGATCGGGGCGCGCCTGTTCGTATTCCCGCGGCCCATCGCGCACGGGATGTGGAGTCTGGCGCGCTGCCTCGCCTTCTTCGAGGGCCGGCTGCCTTCCTCGTACACGGTGGACGTCTCTTTCAAGCAGCCCATCCTGCTGCCCGCCGAGGTGGCGCTGACCGCCGACGCCGCCGGGCAATTCAGCCTTTATGGCGTTAAGAGCGCGCGTCCCCATCTTGCGGGCCAAGTTACGCCTGCGTAAGGTTACCGGCGAGTAAACCCGCTGCTGGGGAAGGTCTCGCATGGAGTTCTGGCTCGATCTGAACGAAGAGCAAAACGACCTGCGCGAGTGGGTGCACGGCTTCGCCGAGAACGTCATCCGGCCCGCCGCCGCCGAATGGGACGAGCGCGAGGAGATGCCCTGGCCCGTGCTCCAGGAGGCCGCGAAGATCGGGCTGTACGGCTTCGAGTTCCTGGTCACCACCTGGTCCGACATGGCCGGGCTGTCGCTGCCGCTGGTCAACGAGGAGCTGTTCTGGGGCGACGGCGGCATCGGGATGGCGCTGTCCGGCACATCGCTCGCGGTCGCGGCGATCTACGGATCCGGTACGCCCGAGCAGCTGGTCGAATGGGTGCCGCAGTGCTTCGGCGACGCGGCCGCCCCGGCGGTGGGCTCCTTCTGCACCACGGAACCCGAGGCCGGCTCGGACGTCGGGGCCATGCGCACCCGGGCGGTCTATCACGAGGCCACCGACGAGTGGGTCCTCACCGGACAGAAGGCGTACGCCACGAACGGTGGCATCGCGAACGTCCACGTGGTCACGGCGTCGGTCGACCCGGAGCTGGGCTCGCGCGGGCAGGCGGCCTTCGTCGTGCCGCCCGGCACGCCCGGCCTGGCGGCCTCCCGCAAGCTCAAGAAGCTCGGCCTGCGCGCCTCGCACACCGCCGACGTCTTCCTCGACGACGTCCGGGTGCCCGGATCGTGCCTGCTCGGCGGCAAGGAAGCCCTCGACGAGCGGCTCGCCCGGGCACGCTCGGGCCAGAAGGCGTCGCGCCAGGCGGCGATGCGGACGTTCGAGCTGTCCCGCCCCGCCGTCGGCGCGCAGGCGATCGGCATCGCGCGGGCCGCGTACGAATATGCCCTGTCCTATGCTCGTGAACGGGTCCAGTTCGGCCGTCCGATCGTCGAGAACCAGGCGATCGCCTTCGCCCTGGCCGACATGAAGACCGAGATCGACGCGGCCCGCCTGCTGGTGTGGCGCGCGGCGTGGATGGGCCGCAACGACAAGCCGTTCGACGCCGGCGAGGGCTCGATGTCCAAGCTGAAGGCCGGCGAGGTCGCGGTGGCCGTCACGGAAAAGGCGGTCCAGATCCTCGGCGGCGCGGGCTACCTGCGCGACCACCCGGTCGAGCGCATGTACCGGGACGCCAAGATCTACACCATCTTCGAGGGCACGTCGGAGATCCAGCGCCTGGTCATCTCGCGCGCCATCACCGGCATGCAGATCCGCTGATGTTCGTCCTCACCACGATGGCCCGCCGTGGCCTGCTCACCCCCGGCAACCCGGTGCGCATCACCCGCCAGTTCGCCGCCCTGGGCCGCTGGGGCTTCGGGCTCGCCGGCGAGCTGCGCCAGGCCGCCGCCCGCAGCCCCCACAGGGTCGCGGTCGTCGACGAGAAAGGCACGGTGACGTACGCGGACCTGCTGGCCCGCGCCTCCCGCCTGACCGCAGCGCTGCCCTTCTCGCCGGGCGACCGCGTCGGCCTGCTCCGCCGCAACTCCGCCTCCATGATCGAAACCCTGATCGCCGTGACCCAGCTGGGCGCCGACCCGGTCCTCATCAACACCGGCCTGTCGGGTCCCCAGCTGGCCGGTGTCATCGCGAACCAGGGTCTACGAGCCCTGATCCACGACGACGAGTTCGCCGAGGCCCTGCCCGCCGTTGCGGAGCAAGGCGAGTGCGTGCTTCTCGGCGAGACAGACATCGAGAAGCTCGTGGCGGGAATCGCCGGCGCCAGGCTGCGGCCGCCGGAGAGGCCCGGCCGGACGATCGTGCTGACGTCGGGGACCACGGGGACGCCGAAGGGTGCGCGGCGGCCGACTCCGGGCGGGTTCTCGCCGCTCTGCTCGATCATCGACCGGATTCCGTTGCGGGCCGGGGTCCGGGTGCTGATCTCGGCGCCGCTGTTTCACACGTGGGGGTATGCGGCGCTGCAGATCGCGCTGGCGCTGCGGGCAACCATCGTGCTGCGGCGCAGGTTCGACGCGGCGGACGCGCTCGACACGGTGGCGCGGGAGCGGTGTTCGGCGCTCATCGGCGTACCGCTGATGGTGCAGCAGATCATGGAGCAGCCCGCGCGAGAGGTGCCCCTGAGCGTGACGGCCGTCAGCGGGTCGGCGCTGCCCGGAGGGCTCGCGACGCGTTTCATGGACCGCTACGGCGACATCCTCTACAACCTCTACGGGTCGACGGAGGCGTCCTGGGCCTCGATCGCGACGCCGGCCGACCTGCGTGCCGCGCCCTCCACGGCGGGGCGGCCACCGCACGGGACCGTGGTCCGGGTGCTCGACGAGCGCGGCAACCCGGTGCCGGCCGGTACGCCGGGGCGGCTCTTCGTCGGCAACGAGATGCTCTTCGAGGGCTACACGAACGCCGGCGCCGGCGACACCCGCGACGGGCTGCTGGCGATCGGGGACGTGGGGCACGTCGACGAGGCCGGCCGTGTCTTCGTGGACGGCCGCGCCGACGACATGATCGTCTCCGGGGGCGAGAACGTCTTCCCGTCCGAGGTGGAGAACCTGCTGGCCGACCTGCCGCAGGTGCGCGAGGTCGCGGTGATCGGCGTTCCCGACGAGCGGTACGGCCAGCGCCTCGCCGCCTACGTGGTCGCGCACCCGGGGGCCGCGCTCGACGAGGACCTGATTCGCGAGCACGTACGCGACCATCGCGCCCGTTTCTGCGTACCGCGCGACGTGGTCTTCCTCGACGCCCTGCCCCGCAACGCCACCGGCAAGGTCCTCACCCGCGACCTGCCCCGGACGTAGCGGAGCCCGCCGGCCCGAAGTACTTCCAGCGGCCCTCGGAGATCACCTCCACGGCGCCGTCCGCGACCTTGATGGCGGTCTGCTCGTCGATCGCGTAGGCCGGGCCGCCGATCCCGGCCGCCCACAGCTCCGCCGCGGCCGTGGTGTTCTCCGGGCAGTCCGGATGATCGAGGTGCGGGAAGATCGAGAAGTCGACCACGCCGAGCGCGCGATCGTCACCGCTGGGCGGCGTCCAGCCCATGAACTCGGCGCCGACGCGCGGGGTCATCACCATGCTGCCGGCGCTGAGGCCAACGTAGACCATGTGGTCCAGCGACGGCAGAAGGCCGGCCAGCCCGGACTCCCGCATCCAGTGGTGGAGGAAGAGCGTGTCGCCGCCGTTGGCGAGCAGCACGTCGGCCTCCCGGACCCACGAGACCCAGAGGCCCCTGTCCAGGCTGGGCAGCGCGGTGAGCTCCAGGATCCCCACCGACTTCCAGCCCAGCTCGGTCATCGGGTTGGGCGAGCGCCCGCTGACGAACTCCCAGGGCCGCACCGGGTCGGCGAACGGGCCGCCGTAGCCCGCGGTCGGAATGCAGAGGGCGCGAGAGTCGGCGATCGGCTTGCCCAGAAGGTCCTCCAGCGCGGCGTGGATGCTCGCGTTCCGCACGCCGGAGTCGGTGAGCAGAAGCTTCATCATGTCCTTCCCCCGAGCACTGTCGTCGATGTGATCGGCAACAGTAGACGATGACGTCACACCCGCGCGGCCCCGCGAGAGCGAGGGGCGCGTGGCAGGGCAACGGCCGAGCAGCGTCGGACAGGCCCCGGCGGTGGTGGGGGACGGCTCGGCGGAACGGGTCAGGCGGCTGGAAGGGGCCGGGTGGCTGCGGCGATGGGCAGCGCGGCGGGGCAACGGCTGGGTGGCGGTGGGGACGGGCAGCGCGGCGGGGCAACGGCTGGGTGGCGGCGGCGACGGGCAGCGCGGCCGAGCAACGGCCGGGTGGCGGTGGGGACGGGCAGCGCGGCGGAGCAACGGCCGGGTGGCGCGGGGAACGGGCCGGGCGGCGACAAGGGCTCGGGTTTCGGGACGAGGCGACGCCGGACCGCTCGATAGGGTGCGTGGATGGAACGCACTGCTCTGGTCACGGGAGCCTCGTCGGGCATCGGGCGGGCGACCGCGGAGGCGCTGGTCGCGGCGGGATACCGGGTGTACGGCACGTCGCGCAAGCCGGCGGCCGTGCAGGCGCCGGTCGCGGGAGTGGAATATCTGCCGCTGGAGCTCGAGTCGGAGGAGTCGATCGAAGGGCTGGCGGGCACGCTCGAGTCGGTGGACGTGCTGGTCAACAACGCGGGGGAGAGCCAGTCCGGCCCGTTCGAGGAGCTGCCCGGCGACGCGCTGCGGCGGCTCTTCCAGATCAACGTCTTCGGCCCGGTACGGCTGGCGCAGCTGGCGTTGCCCGGCATGCGCGAGCGCGGCTACGGCCGGGTCGTGATGGTCGGCTCGATGCTGGCGTCGTTCCCGCTCGCCTACCGGTCGTCCTACGTGGCGTCCAAGGCGGCGATCAAGGGCTTCAGCAACGCGGCAAGGCATGAGCTGTCGCCGTACGGGGTCTGGCTGACAACCGTGGAGCCCGGCTCGATCGCCACCGGCCTCAGCGAACGCCGAACCGTCTACGCGAACCCGGACTCGCCGCACCGCCGCCGCTTCGAGACGATGCTGGCCGCCCTCGACCGCAACGAGCGCGCCGGCACACCCCCGGAACGCGTCGCCCGCACCATCCTCACGGCCATCGCCGCCACCCGGCCACGCCAGCGCTACGCCGTCGGCAGCAACGCCCCGCTGGTCTTCGCCCTGCGCCGCGTGGCACCGGTAGGCCTGGCGGAACGCCTGACCCACCGCAAACACAACCTGTCGATCTAGGAACGCCAAATCGGCCGCTAGGAAGAACGAACGTTCTGTCTCGGGTGGCGGGGCGGCGTGGCGGCCAGGGGTGCCGCCGCGTGGGGAGAAAGAACGTTCTGTCTCGGGTGGCGGGGCGGTGCGGCGGCCACGGGTGCCGCCGCGTGGGGAGAACGAAGGTTCTGTCTCGGGTAGCGGGGCGGTGCGGCGGCCAGGGGTGCCGCCGCGTGGGAGAAAGAACGTTCTGTCTTGGGTGGGGTGGTGGCGCAGTCAGGTGCCGGCGTGGGGTGGGGAGAACGAACGTTCTGTCTATCGGCCGTGAGTGATGACCATGGGTTGGGGCGGGTGGAACGGCTGCCCCGGTGGTGGCGCCTCAGCAGCGGGGATGGCTTGGCAGCCGCGTCGCGATGGTGGTGGTGACTGGCGCGGCGTAAGGCGGACGGCAGCAGCAACGCTGGCGTAGGCGGATGGTCGCCCGGCGAGTGGCGGCCGGGGTGGGCGTGGATCGGCTGGCTGCTGTGTGGGCACGACGGTCGCGGAGTAAAGGGACGGCCGTCGCGGGGTAGGGGGCGGCCGCGAGGCTGGCGTAGAGGAAATGGCCGCTCCGATGGGTGGCGGCACCCCCGGAGTTGCGGATCGGTGGGCTGCCGCGCCGGGAAGGCGGTTGCGGAATCCGGCGCGGTGTGGGGAACGGTTGCGAAGCCGACCGCATTGGCTGGCCGCCGTGGGAGAGCGGTCCTGGCGTCGATTCAGCGGCATTGCCGGGGTGGCGGCATTGCCGGGGGTGGCAGCGGCTGCCGGTGGT
>NZ_BOMI01000062.1 GCF_016862115.1 Paractinoplanes deccanensis | reverse complement strand
GGCGCTGCTGGGGTGGTGGCGCTGCTGGGGTGGTGGCGCTGCTGGGGTGGTGGCGCTGCTGGGGTGGTGGCGGCTGCCGAGGTGGCGACGCTGCCGAGCACGATGTTGGTGACGGTGCGGCAGAGGGACCGTGGACTCCGGGCGGTCGTGGACCGGCCGTGCCCGGAGCTCAGCTCTTGGGGCGGTTCAGCGGCGGCCCGCGCCGACGGGGGTGGGGCGAGGGGTGCGGACCGCGGTGACGCGGGTGGTCAAGGCGTGGACTGCCCTGCGCAGGGGGCGGTCGGACAAGGTGTCGCGCCAGGCGGCGGAGCCGGTGGGGGTCGACAGGTAGCGGCGGACGGTGGGGGCGGGGCCGTGGCGGAAGGGGGTGTGGCCCTCGTGGCCGCGGGTCAGGTGGTGGTGGGGGTGGGTCTCGGGGGCGTCGTCGGCGCAGATGACCAGGTCGCCGGAGGTGACGAGGGCCTGCACGTCGGACTCGAAGGTCTCCCACGCTCGGCCGGGGGCCGGCCAGCGGACCAGGTGGCTGGCCGACGAGGTGACGGACGCGGCCCAGGCGGCGTAGACCTCCTCGACCAGCAGGGGTCTGGTGGCGCTGGACACCGCGCGGAGGATGAAGGGGGCGTAGCCGATGCGTTCGAACTCCACTGTGAACATGGGCATGATTTTGGCAGGGGGGTATGACATTTTTCGGCGGTCAGGCGTCCACGCGGACCGGGGACGCGTGCCAGATGTGGGTCAGGTAGTCGGCGACCGTGCGGTCCGAGGAGAAGTAGCCGGTGCGGGCCGTGTTGAGGATCGACATGGTGGTCCAGCGCTCCTGGTCGCGCCAGGCGGCGTCGACGTCGGACTGGCGGTCGACGTACGAGCGGTAGTCGGCCAGGGTCAGGTACTCGTCGCGGTCGAGCAGGGACGCGGCCACCTCCTGGCCGACGCCGCCGAAGGCGCCCGCGCTGATGACGTCGAGGGCGGCGCGCAGCTCGCCGTCGGCGGCGTAGTGGTCGCGGGGGCGGTAGTCGCCGGAGCGCAGGGTCAGGGCCTCGGCCGCGTTGAGGCCGAAGAGGAAGAAGTTGTCGGCGCCGACGCGGTCGCGGATCTCGATGTTCGCGCCGTCGAGCGTGCCGATGGTGAGGGCGCCGTTCAATGACAGCTTCATGTTGCCCGTGCCGGAGGCCTCCTTGCCGGCCATGGAGATCTGCTCGCTCAGGTCGGCGGCGGGGATGACCCGTTCGGCCAGCGTGATGTTGTAGTTGGCCGGGAAGACCACGGTGAGCAGGCCGTCGGTGGCCGGGTCGGCGTTCACCCGGGCGGCCACCGCGTTGATCAGGTGGATGATGTTCTTGGCGGCGTGATAGGCCGGCGCCGCCTTGCCGCCGAAGAGCACGGTCCGGGGTACGCCGTCGTAGCCGCCCGCGAGGATGCGGTGGTAGAGGGTGATCACGTGGAGCAGCTTGAGCTGCTGCCGCTTGTACTCGTGGAACCGCTTCACCATCACGTCCAGCAGCGCCGCGGGATCGCCCAGTCCCAGGGCTGCCTTGTTCGCCCGCTTCACGTCCCGCCACCGCGACCGGAAGGAGGCGTCAGCCACGAGCGGCGCCAGGCCCGAGAGAAGCGACAGATCCGAGAGCCAGCGGTCGGTGCCGAGGCCATCAGAGATCAACGCGCTCACAAGAGGGTCGGCCAGGCGGACGAAGCGCCGCGGCGACACCCCGTTCGTGACGTTGACGAACCGGTCGGGCCAGAGGTCGTGGAAGTCGCGCAGCACGGTGCTGGTGAGCAACTGGGTGTGCAGGGCGGCGACGCCGTTCGTCCTGGTGGTGCCGGTGACGGCGAGGTTGGCCATGCGTACCTGGCGGGTCGGCTCCTCCTGGATGAGCGACATCCGCCGTACCCGGTCGAGGTCGTCCGGGAAGCGGGCTCGGACCTCGTCGAGAAGCTCGGCGTTGATCAGGTAGATGATCTCCAGGTGGCGGGGGAGGAGCCGGCCCAGCATGTCCACCGGCCAGGTCTCCAGCGCCTCCGGCAGCAGCGTGTGGCAGGTGTAGTTGAACGTGCGCCGCACCAGCGACCAGGCGTGGTCCCAGTCGAGGCCCTCCTCGTCGACCAGCAGCCGCATGAGCTCGGGGATCGCGAGCACCGGGTGGGTGTCGTTGAGCTGGATCGCCGTCTTGGACGCGAAGTCCGCCCAGTCGCCGTTGCGCAGGCGGAACCGGCGCACGATGTCGCGCAGCGAGCACGACACCAGGAAGTACTGCTGCTTGAGGCGCAGCTCGCGGCCCGCGGGGGTGCTGTCGTCCGGGTAGAGCACCTTGCTGATGTTCTCGGCGCGCACCGCGTCCTGCACGGCCTCCGCGTACTGCCCGGCCGCGAAGCGGGTCAGGTCGAAGGACGCCTCGCTGGCCTGCGCCCGCCACAGCCGCACGATGTTGACCGTCGCCGTGCCGTAGCCGGGCACGAGCAGGTGGCTCGGCTCGCCGAGGACCGTCTCGCCGGGGGTCCAGACCGTGCGGCCGCCGACCACCGACGTCGAGCCGTAGAAGCCCACCACCTGACGGTCGTCCGGCGCCGGGAACTCCCACGGGTCGCCCTGGAACGCCCAGTCGTCCGGCCGCTCGACCTGCCGGCCGTCGTGGAACTCCTGCTTGAAGATGCCCAGGTCGTATCGGATGCCGTAGCCGACGGCCGGGATGTCCATGGTGGCGAGCGAGTCGAGCAGGCAGGCCGCGAGCCGTCCCAGGCCGCCGTTGCCGAGGCCCGGCTCGACGTCCAGCGCCGCGATCTCGTCGGGCGCGAACCCGCACGCCTCCAGCGCCGTGCGCGCCGCTTCCGCCGTACCGCTGTAGAGAAGATTTTGCTCCAGCTGCGGACCGAGCAGGTATTCGGCGGACAGGTAGTAGACCCATCGGGGATTAGCGGCGTAGTGCGCCGCCGCGGTGCGTGCCCGCCGTTCCGCCAGGCGGTCCCGCACGGTCAGGGCGAGGGTCTCGTACGCGTCCTGAGCGCTCGCCGACTCGACCGTCGTCCCGCGGCGGTAGTAGAGGTTGCTCAGCAGGTCTTCCTTGAACGCGGCCGGCGACGTGCCGAGCGACCGCAGTTCCACCCCGTTGCGAAGGTCCATCCCCCCACCCTGCCCCGATCAGGTTTCCGGAAGTTGTCGGGAGGCCGACAGGATCGGGGTCAGGCCGGCACCGGCGAGGGGGCGGCGGGCTCGGCGATGGTGACGCGGTCGCGGCCGGCGTCCTTGGAGGCGTAGAGGGCACGGTCGGCGGCGAGGACCATCTCCTCGGGCATCTGCGGTCCGGCCACGCCGACCGAGACGGTGACCTGGTGCCACAGGTTGTCGCCGACGGCGATGGGGGTGTCGGCGATGGCGCGGCGCAGGCGGTCGGCGATGTCGGCGGCCTCGGCGGGGCCGGCGCCGGGGAGCAGGACGGCGAACTCCTCGCCGCCGTAGCGGGCCACCAGGTCGCCGGGGCGGACGGCGGCGTGCAGGCGGTCGGCCACCTCGACGAGGACGCGGTCGCCGCCGGCGTGGCCGTACGTGTCGTTGACGGTCTTGAAGTGGTCGATGTCGAGCAGCAGCATGCTGAGGTCGGCGTCGTGGCGGCCGGCCCGGGCGGACTCGGCGCGCAGGGACTGCTCGAAGAAGCGGCGGCTGCGCAGGCCGGTCAGCGCGTCGGTGATGGCGGCGTGCCGCTGGGCGCGGACCAGGCCGGCCATGCGGCCCAGCACCAGCAGGAAGAGCACGTTGCAGACCAGGCCGGCGATCGCGACGTGCGGGGAGTGGCCGGTCAGGTACTGCACCGTCATCGTGGTCGGTGCGACGATGGCGGCCACGGCCAGCACGGTCAGCCGGCGCGGGGTGGCGTCGGACGTCACGGTGGCGTTGCGGGTGAGCAGCTTCGGCGCGCCGGGGTGGGTCACGCCGGCGGCCAGGAGGAAGGCGGCGCTCATCCAGATGGCGTCCAGGAAGTTCCCGGCCGCGTACGTGCCGTCGAAGGTCTGCACGCTGTACGCCGTGTCGGCGAACAGCACGAGCGCCAGGTAGGCGGCGATCATCAGCAGGGGAGCGGTGCGCGTGCCGCCGATCAGCAGGCGGGCGCCGACCACGATGAGCATGAGGTCGCCGACGGGGTAGGCCACCGAGACCAGCGTCGTGACCGAGGCCGCGCTCACGTCCGTCGTCGGCAGGATCGCCAGCTCGAGGACGAGGTAGCCCACGCCGACCGCGACGATCGCCGCGTCGAGGGCGCTCGCGAAGTCGCGGCCCGGCGTCCGGCGGCGCACGAGCAGCAGCAGGCCGCTCGCCAGCAGCGGGTACGCCGCGAGGTAGCCCACGTCGGCCACGCTCGGATAGGCGACCTCGCCGCCGACCAGCGCGAGGAAGTAGAAGATCACGTCGCCGAAGATCGAGGCGAGCGCCGAGGCGGCGAAGAACAGCATGATCGCCCGCAGCTCGCGGCGGCGCACGGCGGTGACCAGGCAGCTCAGGGCGAGCGCGCCGTTGGCGCTGGTGTAGAGGGCGACCTGCGTGCCGCCCCAGCCGGAGCCCAGGTGCAGGCACCAGTAGTAGAGGGCGATCACCGGCCCGCCGAGGGCAAGGATCAGCTGCCAGCCCGCCCATCGGCGGCGCGGCGTGGTCGTCAGGGCCTTCGGCACGCTGGAAGCCTGCGCCCGCGGGGGAGCCGCCGGCGGTCCGGTTCGGGTGCATCGGGGGTGCACCCGAACCGGGCCCGGTCAATGGGCGGCCACGCCCTCGGTCGGTGACGCTCCCCGCCGCACGCCGACGACCGCGACCACCGCGGCGACGAGGCACAGGATCGCCGTGGTGAGGGCCGCGACGTGCAGGCCGTTGATGAACGCCTGGCCGGCGCCCTCGACGACCGCGGTGCGCACCTGGCCGGGCATGGTGTCCGAGACCGGGGCCACGCCCATGGCCACGGCGTCCTTCGCCTCCTGCAGGCCGGTGGCCACCGGGGCGGGCACCCCGGCGCCGGTCAGCGCCTCGTACAGCGTCGAACCGGCCCGGCTGCTGATCAGCGAGACCAGCACCGAGGTGCCGAGCGCGCCGCCGACCTGCAGCGCGGTCGCCTGGAGCCCGCCCGCGACACCCGCGTCCTTGACGGGGGCGTTGCCGACGATCGCCTCGGAGGACGCCGCCATGATCATGCCGACGCCGAGGCCGAGCAGGATGAACGAGGGCCACATCACCGCGTACGGCGAATCGGTGTCCAGCAGCAGGAGGCCGAACGACGCGAGCGCCTGGAGGACCATGCCGAGGGGCATGGTGAGGCGCGGGCCGAAGCGGTCGGTGAGCGCGGCGCCGAGCGGCGAGGCGACCACCGAGGCGAGGCTCAGCGGCAGGGTCAGCACGCCGGCCATGACCGGGGTGTAGCCGCGCACGTTCTGCAGGTAGAGCATCACGTAGAAGATCGAGCCGAGCAGCACGAAGAAGTTCACGGCGGTGAGGACCGTGCCGATGGTCAGCGCGGAGTTGCGGAACAGGCGCATCGGCAGCAGCGGGTGCTCGATCCGGGTCTCGTACCAGCCGAAGACGATCAGGACGGCGATGCCCGCGGCGATCGTGCCGAGCGTGGCGGCCGAGCCCCAGCCCCACGTCTCGCCCTTGACCACGCCGAAGACCATCACGACCAGGCCGGCCGCGAGCAGCACGATGCCGGGGATGTCGAAGCGGTGGTGCCCGGTGGAGCTCTTGCTCTGCGGCAGCACGAGGGCGCTCACCACGAGGGCGATGATGCCGATCGGGGCGTTGACGTAGAAGACCGACTCCCAGTTGACGTGCTCGACGAGCAGGCCACCGGCGATCGGGCCGAGCGCTGTCGACACCGAGGAGACCATGGCCCAGATGCCGACCGCCATGCCGAACTTCCTGGGCGGGAAGACGGCCCGCAGGATGCCGAGCGTGTTCGGCATCAGCAGGCCGCCGAAGAAGCCCTGCGCCGCCCGGAACGCGATGACCCCGCCGATCGAGCCGGACAGGCCGATCGCCACCGACGCGACGGTGAAGCCGGCCACGCCGATGAGGTAGTAGGTGCGCCGGCCGAAGCGGTCGCCGAGCTTGCCGCCCAGGATCAGCGAGGCGGCCAGCGCCAGCAGGTAGGCGTTGGTGACCCACTGGAGGCCGGCGGTGCCGGCGTTCAGGTCGCGGCCGATCTCGGGGTTGGCGATCGACACGATGCTGCCGTCGAGGCCGACCATGAACAGGCCGAACGCGACGGCGATCAGCGCCGGCCAGGGCCGGTTACGGCGGTTCTCGGCGCGCGGCGGGCTGTGCGCCGGGGTCGGCGTCTTGGTTTGGGTGGACACTTACTCTCCCTGCTTGATCTGTTCCGCGAGGCGGCTGAGGACCGGCAGCGCCGCGGCCACGTCGCGGCGCTCCCGGTCGGTGAGGGTGGTCAGGGCGGCCTCGACATAGCCGGTGAACAGGGCCTGGACGGCGTCGTGCCGCTCGCGGGCCTGGTCGGTCAGCCGCAGCCGGACGACGCGGCGGTCGGCCTGGTCGTGCTCCTTGAGCAGCAGCCCGCCGGCGACCATGGCGGTCACCAGGGCGCTCGCGTTGTTCGGCTTGAGCTGGAGCTCGCCGGCGAGCTCGCGCACCGTCGTGCCGGGACGGCGGCGGACCAGCCGCAGCGCCGAGAGCTGCATCTCCGGGGGCCGGGGATGCTCGAACTCGGCGTCGGCGCGGCGTTCCAGGGCGCGGTGCAGCGCGGGCGCGAGCGCCACGACGGCGGCGGCGATGTCGTTCACCCGTGCGTTGTCGTTCACCCGTACGATATTAGGTATGTCGTCATATGTATTCTAGCGCGTGAGGCCCACGTCACCCTGGCCGCGCACCAGGGGACGACCAGGGTGTCCTACGGGCTCGGCACAGGTGCCCCGGCGGACAAGCTCTTCCCATGGCGACCATTCGGATGCACGAAACCACCACCCTCACCCCCGAGCAGTTCATCGCCGGGCTCACCGACTTCGGCCCCGGACGGCAGAAGCTCTTCGCGAACAGCTCCGACGCCGACCTGAAGGTGCACGAGCTCGGCGACACCTACGCCGACGTCACCGAGGGCGCCGGCGGGATCTGGGAGCGCCTGCGCTACGACTGGTCCGACCCGTCGCGCGTCACGATGACGACGATCGACTCGAACATCTGGGGCGGCGACTCCGGGCACACCTACACGTTCAGCCGGCAGCCCGACGGCACCACCACCCTGGACGCGGTGGTGGTGCGCGACGGCAAGAACCTCAAGGGCAAGGTGACCGGGCTGCTGCTCGGCAGCGTCGGCAAGGGCGTGCTGGTCAAGGCCCTGCACAACACCGTCAAGGCGATCGAGGCGCGTCAGGCCTCGCTCAACAGCTGAGCGTCACCCCTCGCTCCGGCTGAGCGTCACCCTGGAGCGGATCTGGCGGAAGCCGGTCCGCTCCAACGCGGCGAGGACCTCCACACGGTACGAGTCGACGTCGGCGACCACCTCCCGGGCACCGCCCGCGGCGAGCACCCGTACCGCCTCGGCGATCAGCTCCTCGCGCGCCGCGTCGTCGAGCAGCCCCAGATAGCCGATCAGCGGATAGCAATGGTCACCGGCGGCGGCGACGAGTCCCGCCTCGTCCGCCACCAGCCACGTGGCGGTACGCAGCCACGGCAGCGGATCAGTCGCAAGATCGAGCCCCGCCACGGCGAGCGCGGTCTCGGCCCCCGTCACCACATCGGGCCGACCGACCCGCGCGACCAGGGCGTTGATCTCGTCGTCCCCGGTGGCGGGACGGAATCGGTAGCGCCCGCTCGTGGCCGGCAGGGGAGCACCGGCCCACGTCAGGCGCAGGCGCTCACCCCGCTCGACCAGCCCGGCACGGGTGGCGGCGCCGAGGCGTACGGCCAGAAGGTCTTTGATCTCGGGGCGCCGGCGCCAATGAGCGGGAGCGGCGGCGTAATAGGGCGGGACGAGACCGAACGCCTCGTGGGCGGCCCGCAGCAGGGCGGCACCGATCTCGGGGTCGTGGGCGTCGAAACGCTCCAGCCATGGCTCACCCTGCGCGCCCGGCGGCAGCACCCACGCGGCGCGGGCCACCACCGCGCCGTCGCGCAGCGCCACCCACGCACGGGAGGGGTGAAAACCGCCCGAGGCGAGACCGTCGGCGTAGGACGCCTGGCGCAGCTCGGGCAGCGGATCGGGCAGGGAGTCGAACAGGTCTTCCTCACCCGCGACGAGCGGGCGGAACGTCAGAGCGGTCATGCTGGGGCCTCCGCGCTTGCACGCGCCCTCGATCAGCTCCGCGGGGACGCCGGGCCACGGAAGGGGCGCAGAACATCGGACATTGTTCTGACCTCCCTTCGGCTGCTCATCGGCGTGCCGGCCACGATATCAGGAACCATCCACGCCGGGTGAAGCGTGCGCGGGGAAGCTTCGTGACGCTCGGCATATGACCGCTATGAACGAACCACGCCCGGCCGTCAACGCCGGCAAGCTCTGGTCCGGCGGCGCGGCCACGGCCGCGGTGGCCGCCCTGATCGCGATCGCCGGCATCCTGTTCGGCCGCGGGCTCTTCGACATCGACGTGCTGGCACCCAAGGGCGAAGGCACGTGGGGCGACGCCTCGACGGGCTGGTACGCCTTCGGCGCGGCGATGGCGGCGCTGGTCGTGACCGGACTGGCCCACGTGCTGCTGGTGACCACGCCGCGGCCGATGCGGTTCTTCGGGTGGGTGGTCGCGCTCGGCACGGTGGTGGCGATGCTGGCGCCGTTCGTGACGGACGCGAGCCTGGGCTCCAGGCTCTACACGGCCGGGCTCAACATGATTTTGGGCATCGCGATCGGGTCGCTGGTCGCGGGGGTGGCGAAGTCGTCGCTGATCCGGGTGGCGCGGCCGCAGACGCCGGGGCCGTATCCGCGAACCTACAGCTGAGGCCCGCATCGGGTGGGCGCCGGGGAACGGGCGCCCGTGTCGCTCAGCTCAGCTCGATCTCCACCAGCGGACTGCCTTCGATCCATGCCTCGAGGCTGCTCGCCCAGTCCAGGCCGGGCACGATCTCGCCGAGCACCCGCGCCCGCTCCTCCGGGTCGGTCACCACTCGTCCGTGCGCCGGGAGATCACGGTCTCCGAGGTGGAGGGTGAACGCGGGGTGTGCCAGGAGGTTCGCATACCAGTCTCGGGTGCCGGGGCTGCCGGTGAGCCAGTATCGCCCGTTCGCCCGGTAGCGCCAGGTCTCCATGCGCCGCGGCTGTCCGGACCGGCGGCCGATGGTGGTGATCTCCACGGTCATCTGCTCGTCCAGTGCCTGGCGGACTTCGTCGCTCACCGTCATGCCGCCATGGTGCAAGCTCAAGTGGACTTCACGTCAAGAAGCCGTGGCGCGCGGGGCGCACCAGGCCGGCGTCGTAGGCGGCGATCACCAGCTGGGCGCGGTCGCGGGCGGCCAGCTTGGCCAGCAGGTGGGTGATGTGGGTCTTCACGGTCTTGACCGAGATGACCAGGGCTTCGGCGATCTCGTCGTTGGACCGGCCGGCGCCGATCAGGGCCAGCACGTCGATCTCGCGGGTGGTCAGCCCGCGCAGCCGGCCGTCGCGCTCCGGGCGTGGCGCCTCGAGGTAGTGCGCGATCAGGCGGGTGAGGATCGCCGGGGCGAACAGGGACTCGCCCCGGTGCGTACGGCGTATCGCCGCCAGCAGGTCCTCCGGGTGGGCGTCCTTGAGCAGGAAGCCGGACGCGCCCGCGCGCAGCGCCTCGTGCACGTACGCGTCGAGCTCGAACATGCTCAGGACGACCACGCGGGTGCCGTCGAGGACCGGGTCGGCGCAGATCCGCCGGGTCGCCTCCAGCCCGTCGAGGCGGGGCATGCGCACGTCCATGAGGATGACGTCCGGCCGGACGCCGCGGGCCCGGGCCACCGCGTCGGCGCCGTCGGCGGCCTGGGCGACCACGGCGAGGTCCGGCTCCTTGTCGATGATCATGGCGAGGCTGCGGCGCAGCAGCGGCTGGTCGTCGGCGAGCATGACGCGGACGGTCGCCCGGGTCACGACGCCCCGCCGGACAAGCGGGCGGCCAGCTCATCGCCGGTGCGTCCGGGAGGCGAGTCGCCGGTGCGGGCGGGCGGCTCGTCCGGGATGCGGGCGGTCAGCCGGAAGCCGCCGTCGACGGGGCCGGCCCGCAGCGTGCCGCCCAGGGCGGTGATGCGCTCGCGCAGGCCGAGCAGGCCGTGCCCGGCGCCGGGGGCGGCCCGCCACCCGGCCGGGCCGGGGCCGCCGTCCGCGACGGTGACCGTGACCGCCGCGCCGTCGCGGTGCACGCCGATCCGCACGTCGGTGGGCCCGGCATGCCGGGCGGCGTTGCTCAGCCCCTCCCGCACGGCCCGGCAGACGGCGAGCTGGACGCCGGGGGAGACCGTGCCGAGGTCGCCGGTGGTGAGGTGGGGCCGCAGGCCCATCACGGTCGCCGCCCGGACGATCTCGGGAAGGCTCTCCAGGGTGTCCGCCGGCGTCCGCGGCTCCCCGGTGGCCGGCCCGCGCAGCACCGTGAGCATGCGGCGCAGCTCGGCCGTGGCGGTGCGGCTCGCCTCCTCGATGTCGGCGAGCGCCGCGTCGACCTCCGCCGGCTTGCCGGCGTGCCGGGTGGCGGCGGCCCGCACCGTGATGAGGCCCAGCCCGTGGGAGACGACGTCGTGCAGGTCGCCGGCGATGCGCAGGCGCTCGGCCAGCACCGCCTCGGAGGCGGCCCAGGCGGTCAGCCGCGCCTCGTAGTCGGCCCGGTCGGCGCGCCAGCGGCGGATCGCCCACAGCGCGGCCGCGAGCGAGGCGCCGACGAGGACCGGCGGGACGACGGCGGCCGCGGCGCCCCGCGAGCCGGTCGTCACCATCGCCATCGCGGCCACCGTGACGACCACCGCGAGCACCGGCACGGCCCGGGAACGCCGCACCGGGCGGCGGTCTGCGCTCATGGGAGGCCACTGTAGTTCTCAGACCTGGGTCGTAGGCCGCGCCCGACGGTTGCGAGCCTGGTCCGATGTGCACGGGCCGGCCACCGGCTTGACTGCCCCTATGATCACCATCGACCGGGTCGGCAAGACCAAGGGGCGCAGGACGATCCTGCGCGACGTCAGCTTCGAGGCGAGGCCGGGGCGGGTCACGGGATTCCTCGGGCCGAACGGCGCGGGCAAGACCTCGACGATCCGCATCCTGCTCGGCCTCGACCGGCCGGGCGGCGGGCGTGCCCTGGTGGACGGCCGGCCGTACGCCGCCATCTCCCGCCCGTTGACCGTCGTCGGCGCGCTGCTGGACGGCAGCGGGGCGCACCGGGCCCGATCGGCGCGCGCCCACCTGCGCTGGGTCGCGGCGAGCAACGGCATCGCCGGCCGCCGGGTGGACGAGGTCCTCGAGATCGTCGGCCTGACCGATGACGCGTCGCGGCGCACCGGCCGGTTCTCGCTCGGCATGAGCCGGCGGCTGGGCCTGGCGGCGGCGCTGCTCGGCGACCCGCCCGTGCTGGTGCTGGACGAGCCGGTCAACGGGCTGGACCCCGGCGGCATCCGCTGGATGCGCTCGTTCCTGCGCGACAGCGCCGGCCAGGGGCGCACGGTGCTGCTCTCCAGCCACCTCATGGGTGAGCTCGCCGAGATCGCCGACGACGTCGTGGTCATCGACAAGGGTGCCGTGGTCGCGCAGGGCACGCTCGCCGGCGTCACCGGCGACCACGCGACGCTGGAGGACGCGTTCTTCGCCCTCACCGGATCGGAGCGGTCATGGTGATCGTGGAGCTGCGCAAGCTGCTCGGCCTGCCGACGGCCTGGGCCGGCCTGATCCTGGGCACGCTCGCCGCCCCCGCGCTCGTGCTCGTGAACGCGCCGGCGATGCGCCGGGCGATCGCCGAGGGGCGCGACGTCACCGATCTCGGCTACCAGAACCTGGGCATCGGCCTGCTCGGCGCGATGATCCTCGGGGTCGTGATCGTGAGCAGCGAGTACACGCGAACCGGCGACGACGTGCCGGGCGCCCGGCAGCTGACCGCCACCCTGATGGCGCAGCCCCGCCGGATGCGCCTGTTCGCGGCGAAGGGTGCGGCGCTGGTGCTGGTGACGGCGGCGCAGGGAGCGCTCACGGCGGTGCTGACGGTCGCGCTGACCCGCGCGGTGCACGGCACGTCCGTGGCGCCGTGGTCGGCGGGACGGATCACCGGGGCGGTGCTCTACTGGGTGCTGCTCGCTCTGATGGCGTACGCGATCACGCTGGCCGCCCGCAACGGCGTCGTCACGCTGACCCTGCTGATCGTGAACGCCTCGGTCGTCTCGGTGTCGTATCTGCTGACCAAGGTGACCGGCCTGGCGGCCTACCTGCCCGACCTCGTCGGCGCGCACATGTTCCTGCGCGGCGGCCCCGACGAGCGCATCCCGCCGGTGACCGCCGGCCTGATCATGACGGCGTGGGTGGCCGCGATGCTGGCCGGCGCGGCCGTGCTCTTCCACCGGCGGGACGCGTGAGCGCCGTCCACGCCGAGATCCGCAAGCTGCTCACGCTGCCGTCGCTGCTGGTCACGGCCGCGCTGACCGCCGCGGCGGCGCTGCTGCCGGAGCCGGCGCCGTACCGCCAGGTGGGTTTTCTGATCTTCGGGGTGCTGTCCGCCACCCACGAGTTCCAGGGCCAGTTCCGCACGAGCCTGCTGGCCGTCCCGGACCGCCCGCGCCTGGTCGCCGCGAAGGTGGCGGCGCTGGTCGCGGTGGCGGGTCCGCTCACGCTGCTCACGCCGGCCACGTCGGCCTATCTGCTCGCCACGACGCTGACGGCCGCGGGGGCCGGCCTGCTGCTGCGGCGTACGCTGCCGAGCGTCGCCGTGACCTTGACGGCGTACCTGATCGTGGGCCCTCTGCTGCGCGCCCGTTTCCCGGCGAGCGCGCCGTGGTTGCCGGACACCGCGCTGCTCCAGCCGTCGCGCGGCGCGGCCGCCACCGTGGTGTGCACGATGGCGGTCCTCGCGGCTGCCGTCGCCGTCCTGGCCCGGCGGGACGCGGCCTGAGCCCGTGCGCCTCAGGAGTTGAGGATCCGGGCCTTCTGGGCCTCGAACTCGGCCTCGCTCAGTACGCCCTGGGCCTTCAGGTCGCCCAGCTGCTTCAGCTGTTCGATCTTCGCCGACATGTCGGCCTGCGGGGCGGCGGGCTGCGGCGGCGCGACGTAGACCTGCTGGGGCGGCGGGGCGTACGCCTGCTGGCTCATCATCTGGTCCTGGGCCTCCTGCCGGGCCCAGCGGCCGTCCTGGCGGTGGCGCACGCGGCCGGAGACGGCCGACGCGGTGCCGGCCACCACCGCCGTGCGGGCGATTCCTCGGAGCAGTCCTGGCATGGGTCCTACCTCTCCTTGGCCGCGTACTGCGGCTCCGTGTCGTCCAGCGCCGCCAGGAGGGCCTGCACCGGGATGCGGCCGCTCGCGACGAGTTGGGCGCCGTTGAGGCGCAGCCGGCGGGCCAGCGGGGCGGCCCACGTGTTCTCGTAGATCAGCAGCACCGCGGCGGCGCCCGGTGCCAGGACCTCGCCGGCCTCGCGGAGGTCCTCACCGTCGAGGAGGCCGGACGCGGCGCCGTGGAAGGCGTCGAGGCCGTTGATGTCGAACTCCGACTCCTCGAGGGCGAACACCTTGCCGTCCGCGTCCTTGCGGATCAGCGCGATGTCGAGGATGCGGATGATGTGACGGTCCACCAGGTCGACCAGCAACGGGAAGGCGGTGCCGTCCATGCTGCCGGCCGGGAACTCGACGCACAGGTAGTCGATGGGGCCCATCTCGTCGACTTCGGGCATATCGGTCCTTTCAAAAGGCGGGGCTGGGAGCTCCCGAGATGTGGGTGAGGGCGACGATCTGGCCCCGGGCCGCGGCCACTCGGCCGGCGAGGTCGCCGATCCAGCGGTGTTCGAGGAGGACGGCGAGCACGTCGGTCGCGTCGTCGGTGAGCAACGCGACGTCGTGCAGGTCGGCCTCCGGGATGAGCCCGGTGGACAGGGCGGCGAGCGCCGTCGGGTCGCCGCGGATGCCGGGCAGGTCGCTCAGCTCGACGGCACAGGTGCCACCGGCGGGGTCGCTGCGAACGACGAGGGCGTCGACGATCCGCATCTGACCGGCGCGAGCGAGCCGGTCCAGGGTGGCGCGCACGCCGTCGTTGAGATCTTCCGCGGGAAAGGACAGAACCATGAGTTCCAGCGGCCCCAATGCCATGCGTCTCAGCGTGCGCCGCGGGGTGCGGGCGGGATTCATCCGGCAGGGATGAATCGGGGGTGGGCGCCGATCGGTGACGGTCGGAGCATGACCAGCAGCATGCCCACAGCGGCCTCGGCGGACCATGACGAGAGGGCGGAGCTCGAGCGCCTGCGCGCCGAGGTCGCCGGCCTGCGCCGCGAGCTGGCGACCCGCGAGAAGCGCCCGCCCCGGCGGACGTCGAGGAGGGTGCGCGGGATCGTCGCCGCGATCCTGGCGGCCGTGGCGGCCTTCGCGCTCGTCCTCAGCGTGGTCGGCCTCTGGGCGGCGCGCACGGCGCTCAACACCGACCGCTGGGTGACGACCGTCGCCCCGCTGCCGCAGGACCCGGCGATCTCCGCGGCCGTCGCGCAGTACGCCACCGACCAGACCTTCACGGTGATCAACGTGGAGCAGCGGCTGCGGGACGTGCTGCCGCAGCAGGCCGGCTTCGCCGCCGGCCCGATCGCCGGGCAGCTGCACCAGCAGGTCGAGCGGATCGTCACGAACGTGCTGCGCAGCGACGGCTTCCAGACCGTCTGGATCGAGCTGAACCGGCGCGTGCACGACCGGGTCATGGCCGTCGTCGAGGGCGACAGCGAGGTCGTGACGGCGGCCGGCGATCACATCGACATCGACCTGCTGCCCCTGATCAACCAGGCCCTGCGCGAGCTCAGCGCCCAGCTTCCGACCCTGTTCGGCAAGCAGATCACCCTTCCCGACCTGAGCTCCGGTGCCATTCCCGACAATCTGCGGGTACGGGTGGAGGAGGCGCTCGGTGTCACCCTCCCCGCCAACTTCGCCCAGTTCACCGTGTACGACGGTGGGCAGCTCAAGGCGTTGCAGGACACCGTGGCCGCGTCGAAGCGGTACCTGGCGCTCTTCGTCGCCTCGACGATCGTGCTGGTGATCGCCGCGTTCGTGGTGTCGCCGCGGCGCCGCCGTACCGCCGTACAGCTGGGGATCTGGCTGGTGGTGGCGGCGCTGACCGTCACGGTGATCCTGCGAGCGGTGCGCCGGGAGGCGGTCGCGCAGGTGCCGGAGGGCGTCTACCGCGACGGCGTGAACGCGGCCGTCGACAGTGTCTTCGCGCTGCTGCGCGAGCGGGGCACGCAGATCATCTGGATCGGGGCGCTGCTCGCCCTGCTCGCCTACCTGGTGGGACCGGGCCGCATCCCGCGGTGGCTGCGCCGGCAGGCCGTCACCGGCGGCCGCTGGGCGTGGCGCGAGGGCGCGGTGGTGACCGCGCACGCGCCGGGCTTCATCGGGCGCTACCTGGACGCGTTCCGCGTCGGCGGGCTGGTGGTGGCGGGCATCGCCGCACTGATCTGGTCGTCGTGGACCGGCCTGCTGGTGATCGTGGTGCTGCTCGCCGCGTACGAGATCGGCGTGACCCTGATCGGCACGCGCCGGCACGACGAGCCCGAGCCGGCACCGGAACCGGCGCCGGCGGCCGG
>NZ_BOMI01000061.1 GCF_016862115.1 Paractinoplanes deccanensis | reverse complement strand
CTGAACGCCTAGGGACTGCCGAAGTGCGGGGCGGAGAAGGACTCCGTGCCGAGGACGCTCAGCAGCGCCAGGGCCTCGGTGCTGGGTGACCCGGGCGGCGCGGTGTAGAGCACGAGGTGCTGGTCGCGGTCGGTCAGGGCGAGCACGTCGCAGTCGACGGTGATGTCGCCGACCGTGGGGTGGCGGAAGGTCTTGGTGAGCATCGCGGCGCCCTGGACGTCGTGCCGCTCCCAGAGGCGGGCGAAGTCGGCGCTGCCGCCGCGCAGGTCGTCGACGAGGCCGGACACCTCGGGGTCGGTGGGGTAGCGGGCCAGCGTCGCGCGGAGCTGCTTGACCACGTGGTGGCGGAACTCGGTGGCGTCGGAGACCCCGTACAGCAAAGGATCGGGGTCGAGGAACGCTCGGCGGGCGAGGTTGCGCTCCCGCGGCGGCCGCTCGGCGAAGTCCTCCATGAGCGCGGCGGCCAGGTCGTTCCAGGCGAGCACCTCGAAGGCGGCGGAGGTGACGAAGCCCGCGGTCTGCGGGAGCCGTTCGAGCAGGGTGAGGATGCTCGGGCGTACGTCGCGGCGGTGCAGGCCGGTGCGGGCCGGCGCGGTGCCCGCCAGGACGTGCAGGTGGTCGGACTCGGCATCGGTGAGGCGCAGCGCGGCCGCGATGCCGGCGAGCACCTCGGCCGACGGGCGGGGCGCACGGCCCTGTTCGAGGCGGACGTAGTACTCCGTCGAGATGTGGGCGAGCACCGCCACCTCTTCGCGGCGCAGCCCGGGGGTGCGGCGCCGCGGTCCCGAGGGCAGGCCGGCGTCCTGCGGGCGGAGCCGTTCACGCCGGCTGCGAAGGAAGGCTCCGAGCTCCTGCTTGTCCATGGATCAAGTGTGCGCTGCCCGGCGGAGGACGTCCCGCCCACCACCGGCGGGACAGCAGCGCGGCCAGGGCGGCGCCCGCGGCGTTGAGCAGCACGTCGTCCACCGAGGACACGCGGTCGAGGCGCAGCGCGTACTGAAGAAGCTCCACCACGATCGATCCGGCCGCCCCGAGGGCCAGCACGCGCGGCACGGACGCCAGCACGGCGTACCGCATCGGCCCGAAGAACCCGAGGGCCGCGAAGACCAGCAGGTTCCCGGCGATCTGCACCGTCGCCGTCACCGGAGAGCCCGCCAGGATCGTGGTCAGATCGCGCAGCGGTACGAGGTTCACGCGCGCGTGGTCGTGCCCGGCGCCGCCGTTGGGCAACAGGATCATCCACACCCACGGCACGGTCCCGTAGACGATGCCCACCTCGGCGAGGGCCGTCCGCCACTGCCCGCGACGGCGCGCCAGGGCCCAGGCCGCGAGCGCGGCGAGCGGCAACGCGGCCACCGTGACGACGACCACTCCGGTGATCGTGCCGAACCAGCCGTGCCAGCCGCTGAGCATGCGGCGAATGCTAGCGGGGCCCGTAAAGGGGTACAGCCTGTGCCTGCCTACGGGCGCGGGCCGCGGCGAGGCTTGCGGCATGACAGACATGCTGACCGGCAAGGTCGTATTCATCACCGGCGCGAGCCGGGGCATCGGGGCGGCCGCGGCGCGGCTCTTCGCCGAGGAGGGCGCCGCCGTGGTGCTCGCGTCCCGGGGCACGGAGGCGCTGGACCGGATCGTCGAGGAGATCCGCGACAAGGGCGGCGTCGCGGACGCCGTCGCGCTCGACCTGGCCGACCGGGCGAGCGTCCGCGCCGCCGTGGACCGCGCCGGCGAGCTGCACGGGCGGCTGGACGGGGCGTTCAACAACGGCGCGGCCATCCAGCGGCCGGGGCCGCTCGACACGACCAGCGACGAGGACATCGACAACCAGTTCGCGGTGAACTTCCGCGGCCACTGGACCGCCATGAACGCGGAGGCCGAGCTCATGCGGCGCACCGGCGGCGGCGCCATCGTCAACACGTCCAGCATCGGCAGCCGCCGCGCCAATCCCGCGCTGCCCGCCTACGGCGCGATGAAGCGGGCGCTCAACAGCATCACCGAGACCGCCGCCGTCACGTGGGCCCGCGACGGCATCCGGGTCAACGGCATCACCCCGGGCGGCACCGCGACCGAGATGATCGACACGTGGGAGGCGGCGACCCCCGGCGTCGTCGCGCGCATCCACGCCACCACCCCGCTGGGCCGCATGGCCGAGCCGCGGGAGGTCGCCGAGGTGGCCGCGTGGCTGCTCAGCGACCGCGCCTCGGTGGTCACCGGGGCGATCGTCCCGGTCGACGGGGGCGCCGGCGCCTGAGCGGCGCGACCCCGGGGCGGTTTGGGCGTGCGGCGCCGCGCGCGAGAGGATCGACGGTGTGGATCTGCGCGTGACGCTGCTCGGCGGCTTCGAGGTGGCCGCCGACGGCACCGCCGTACCCGTGCCCGGCGCTCGGCTGCGGGGGCTGCTCGTGCGGCTGGCGCTCGCCGGTGGGCGGCCGGTGCCGGTCGACGCGCTGGCCGGGGCGCTCTGGCCCGAGGAGCAGCCGGCCGATCCGGTGAACGCCCTCCAGGCCCTCGTGTCGCGGCTGCGCCGGCTGCTCGGCGGGGCCGGGTCGCTGCCGCAGGCCGAGGGCGGCTACCGGCTCGCGGTGAGCGCCGAGGACGTCGACGCGCTGCGCTTCGAGCGGCTGGCCTCGGACGGGCGCGACAAGCTGCGCGCGGGCGACCCGCACGCCGCGGCGGCGCTGCTCGGCGAGGCCGTGGAGCTGTGGGGTGACCGGGCCGGCGCCGAGCCCGCGCTGATCGCCTCGGTCGCGCCGGCGGTGGCGACCCGGCTGGCGCTCGCCTCGGTGGAGGCGGTCGCGGGGCTCGCCGAGGCCGAGCTGAGAACGGGCCGGGCGGAGGCCGCGGCGGCCCGGCTGACCGCGCTGCTCGCCGGCGATCCGGTGCACGAGCGGGCCGCCGCGCTGCTCATGGAGGCGCTGGCCGCGCAGGGCCGGCAGGCCGAGGCGCTCGCCGTCTACGAGCGGATCCGCGAGGCGCTCGCCGACCGGCTCGGCGCCGATCCGGGCGCGGCGCTGCGCGAGGAGCACCTGCGCCTGCTGCGCTCGGCGCCGGAGACGCGGGTGGAGGTGAAGGGCAACCTGCCCGCGCCGCTGACCAGCTTCGTCGGGCGCGACGACGACCTTCAGCGCGTCGACACGCTGCTCGCCACCGGGCGGCTGGTCACCGTGGTCGGCCCGGGCGGTGCGGGCAAGACGCGGCTCGCGCTGGAGGCGGCCCGGCGCCACCGCCACGAATACCGCGACGGGGCCTGGCTGGTCGACCTCTCGTCGGTGACCGAGCCGGCAAAGGTCGGCGCGGCCGTGGTCGCCTCGATCGGGCTGCGCGGCTCGGCGCTGTTCGACGCCCGGCTGCGCGTCGAGGGCGACGAGCTGGACGTGCTCGCCGACCAGCTCACCGGCCGCGAGCTGCTGCTCGTCGTCGACAACTGCGAACACCTCGTGGACGCGGTCGCCCACCTGCTCGCCGGGCTGCTGCGCCGCTCGGCGGGGCTGCGGGTGCTGGCCACGAGCCGCGAGGCGCTGGCGATCGACGGGGAGGCGCTGGCGCCGCTCGGGCCGCTGGCGCTGCCCGGACCCGAGGCGGACGTGGACGAGGCGCGCCGGACGGCCGCGGTGCGCCTGTTCACCGAGCGCGCTGCCGCCGTACAGCCAGGCTTTGATGTCGACGACGAGACCCTGGGCGGGATCCTCGAGGTGGTGCGGCGCCTCGACGGCATGCCGCTGGCGCTGGAGCTGGCCGCGGCCCGGCTGCGCACGATGACACTGGCCGAGCTCGCCGCCGGGCTGTCCGACCGGTTCCGGCTGCTCACCACCGGCAGCCGCACGGCCTTCCCGCGCCACCGCACCCTGCGGGCGGTCATCGCGTGGAGCTGGGACCTGCTGAGCGAGCACGAGCGTACGGTGGCCCGGCGGGTCTCGATCCTGCCCGGCGGCGTGACGGCGGCCTCGGCCACCGCGGTCTGCGCCGGCACCTCGGTGCCCCCGGACGAGATCCCCGACCTGCTCGCCGCCCTGGTCGACAAGTCGCTGCTCCAGCTGGCGCCGGAGGGCGGCCGCTACCGCATGCTGGAAACCCTGCGCGAGTACGGCATCGAGCAGGGCGGCCTCGGCGACGCCCGCGACCTCGCCGCCCGCTACCTGGCCCGGCTGGTCGCCCGGCACGATCCCGAGCTGCGCGGACCCGGCCAGCTCACCGCCATGCGGGTCATCCGCGCCGAGTACGACAACGCGCTCGCCGCCCTGCGCCACCTCTGCGACACCGGCGACGGGGACGGCGCGGTCGCCCTCGCGCTGGACCTGACCTGGTACTGGCAGATGTTCGGCCGGCACACGGACGCCGTCTACTGGCTCGGCGAGGCGCTGGCGGTGCCGCACCCGGGCGGCCCCGACGTCGAGCGGGACACCGCCGCGGCCATCCTGCTGCTCAACCGGGCCAGCAGCGAGCACGTCACCTTCGAGCAGACCGTCGAGTCGCGCCCGAAGGAGCTGGTGACGCTCACCGAGCGCCTGGTCGCCTATCCGGAGCTGCCGGGCCTGGCCGGTCCGCTCACCGCGATGATGCTCGCCTTCCTGCGCGAGACGCGGGCGTCGATGGCACTGCTCCAGCAGACCATCGACGGCCCGGACGTGTGGCTCGCGGCGCTGGCCCACGTGTTCCGGGCCCAGTTCGCCGAGAACGAGGGCAACCTCGACCAGGTGCGCGCGGACGTCGAGAGCGCGCTGGAGATCTTCGGGCAGGTGGGTGACCGCTGGGGTCTGGCCACCGTGCTGCCCACCCGGGCGATGGTGCGGCAGTACGACGGGGACCTCGACGGCGCGCTGGCCGACCTGCGGCGGGCCCGCTCGCTGGCCCGCGAGTTCGGGTCGCTCAGCCTCACCGACGAGATCTTCATCGACCTGCGCTGGATCGACCTGAACATGCGGCGCGGCGACACCGACCTGGCGATCGCGATGATCGAGGAGGTGCGGGAGCGGGCGCTGCGTGCGGTCTCGCCGGAGTTCCTCATGCTGGTCAACGCGATCGAGGCGGGCCTGTGGGTGCGGCTCGGCGACCTGGACCGGGCGGAGTCGCTGATCGAGCAGGCCGCGAGCGAGGCGGACGAGCGGATCGCGTTCGGCGGGGACCACGGCCGGGCCCTGGCCGGCGGCGTGCGGGCGTCCATCCACATCGAGCGTGGCGACCCGGCCGGCGCCGCGCGGGCGCTGGCCGAGGCGTACGAGGCGGCGCTGGAGACGCAGGACATGCCGGTGATGTCGATGGTGGCCGTGACCGGGGCCCGCCTGGCGGAGCTGTACGGGCGCGAGCGGGACGCGGCCGTGCTGCTCGGCGCGGCGGCCCGGCTGCGCGGCGCCCACGACCGCACCGACCCGCAGATCCGCGAGCTGAGCGCCCGCGCCCGCAAGGCGATCGGCGGCGAAGCGTTCGCGGAGGCGTACAGCAAAGGCTTCGAGCTCGACGGGAAGGCGGCCCTGACGCGCGTCGACCCCGCCCTGCTGGGCCGGCCGGGCCTCCCCCAGCCATGACGGGCCGCCGATAGGGTACGGACATCGATCTTCCCCGGGAGGCGTTGTGCCGTTGTTGCCCGATCTGTCCGCCTGGCTGACGGAAGCGGCCGCCAAGCACGAGGTCCCCGGCGCGGCCGTGGCGGTCGGCGTCGGCGACGACCTCGCCGAGGCGGCCACCGGCGTGCTCAACCGCGACACCGGCGTGGAGACCACCCCGGCGAGCCTCTTCCAGATCGGGTCGGCCGGCAAGGTCTGGACGGCGGCGCTGGTGATGCAGCTGGCCGACGACGGGCTGATCGAGCTGGACCAGCCGGTGCGCCGCTACCTGCCGGATTTCGCGGTCGCTTCCGCGCGGGCGGCCGAGACCGTGACGGTGCGGCAGTTGCTGCTGCACACCGGCGGCTTCGACGGGGACGTCTTCGAGGACACCGGGCGCGGCGACGACGCGCTCGACCGGTACCTGGCGATCCTGCACGACAAGGCGGGCCAGGTCTTCCCGCCGGGCACTCACTTCTCCTACTGCAACTCGGGATACAGCGTCCTCGGCGCGCTGGTCGCGCGGCTGCGCGGCGCGACCTGGGAAACGGTGACGCGTGAGCGGCTGGTCGAGCCGCTGGGCATGCGGCACACCGCGCTGTTCGCCGAGGAGGCGATCCTCTTCCGGGCCGCGGCCGGGCACGTACGGGGCGAGGTCGTCCCGCGGTGGCAGTTTCCCCGCTCGATCGGGCCGGCCGGTGGCGCCCCGGCCGTGGCGCCGCGTGACCTGGTCCGCCTCGGCCGGATGTTCCTCGCCGGCGGGACCGCATCGGACGGGACCCGGCTGCTGTCGGCGGACGCCGTGACCGCCATGACGTCGCCGCAGCTCACCCTGCCGGGGGTGGCCGAGCGCGGCGCCCGGCAGCGCGGGCTCGGCCCGGTCCTGTTCGACTGGGACGGCACGCCCGCCTACGGTCACGACGGCGACACGATCGGCCAGGCGACGCTGTGGCGCGTCGTTCCGGGGCACGATCTCGTCATCGCCGTCGGCGCCAACAGCGCGTCCTCCACCGGCCTCTTCGACGACCTGCTCGACGCGATCGTCGCGGAGGTCACCGGCCGCACCGTGCCGGCCCGGCCGACCCCGCCGGTCACGCCGCCGCGGCCCGGCCCGCAGCGGTACGCGGGCCGGTACGAGTTCCCGCTCGCGGTCTACGACGTCGTCGCCACGGACAGCGGCTTCGACGTGACCTCGCAGGCGCGGGGCATCGCCGCGGCGCTCGACGAGAACCCGGCGACGGACGCCTACGTCCATCTGAGCGGTTCCACCTACATCACCGCGGAACCCGTCGACGGCTCGCATTCCACCCTGACCTTCCTCGACGACGGCCGATACCTCTACGGCGGCCGGGTGGCGGCGCGGGTGAGCGGGGCTCTCCCCGGGCCCCGCTCACAACCAGTGCCTCAGGCGCGGCGGGCGTAGCCGCGCAGCGCCAGCGGGACGAAGACCACCAGCAGCCCGGCCATCCAGGCCAGCGTGACCAGCAGGTGGCTCGCGACCGGGCCGCCGAGGAGCAGGCCGCGGATGGTGGAGACCAGCGGGGTGATCGGGTTGACGTGCACGAAGGCCTGGAGCCAGCCGGGCAGCGTGTCCGTCGCGACGAACACGTTGCTGCCGAACGACAGCGGGAAGACCAGCAGGAACATCAGGCCCTGCACGGCGCCCGGCGTGCGGACCAGCATGCCGACCCAGACCGAGATCCAGCAGAAGCACAGCCCGAACGCGATGCTGAGCGCGACCGCGGCAACCGCCGGCACAAAGCCCGTCTCGACCCGGAAGCCCATCAGCATGCCGAAGGCGAGCATGACCACGCAGACGGTCAGGTAGCGGACGACGTCGGCGGCGACCGCACCGACCAGCGGCGCCGAGCGGGCCACCGGCAGCGAGCGGAACCGGTCGAAGACGCCCTTCTCGATGTCGGCGTTGAGGTTCTGGCCGAGCGCGATGCCGCCCATCGCCAGCGACTGCGCCAGCATGCCGGGCAGCAGGAACTGCAGGTACTCGCCGCGGTTGCCGCCGGAGATGGCGCCGCCGAACAGGTAGGTGAACAGCAGCAGGAAGATCACCGGCTGGAGCGTGACGTCGAGCAGCGCCTCCGGCGTCCGCATCGTCTTGATCAAACTTCGGCGCGCGAGCGCGACGCTGTGCCGGGCGAGGGCGGCGATCGAACCGCCGCGGGGCTTGTCGAGGACGGGGGCGGGAGCGGTGAGCGTGGTCATACCAGTTCTTCCTTCTGCGCTTCTTCGTTCTGGGTGGTCAGGGCGTGGAACACCTCGTCGAGGCTGGGTAGGTGCAGGCCCAGGTCCACGACCTCGATGCCTTCGTGGCGCAGGGCGGGCACCGCCTCGTCCAGAGCCGTGTCGTCGGTGACCGGCACGGACACCGCACCGGGGCGGGCGCCCGCGGAGGAGTCCGGCGCGGCGGACGTGCCCGGCGCGGCGACCTTGTCGAGCACGCGCAGCGCGTCCGGCACCCGCTGCGGGTCGGCCGGGCGCACGCGCAGGGTCAGGCCGCCGACGAGCCGCTTGAGCCCGTCCGGGGTGTCGTGCGCGATCACCCGCCCCTTGTTGATCACCACGATCTCGTCGGCGAGCGCATCCGCCTCCTCCAGGTACTGCGTGGTCAGCAGCACGCTGGCGCCCTGGGTGACCTGGTTGCGCACGACGCCCCACATGTCCTCGCGCTTGGCCGGGTCGAGGCCGGTGGTCGGCTCGTCCAGGAAGATCACCTCGGGGTGGCCGACCAGGCTCGCCGCCAGGTCGAGGCGGCGCCGCATGCCACCGGAATAGGTCTTGGCCATCCGGCCGGCGGCCTCGGCGAGGTCGAACCATTCGAGCAGCTCGGCCGCGCGGCGCTTCGCCTCCTTGCCGGGCAGGTCCAGCAGCTGCCCGATCAGCACCAGGTTCTGGGTGCCGGTCAGGTCCTCGTCCACGCTCGCGTACTGCCCGGTCAGGCCGATACGCCGGCGGACCCGCTGCGGCTCGCGCAGCACGTCGATGCCGGCCACCTCCGCATGGCCGGAGTCCGGGCGCAGCAGGGTGGCCAGCACCCGCACGGCGGTCGTCTTGCCGGCGCCGTTGGGCCCCAGCACGCCGAGCACCGTGCCGCGGCGCATCGCGAGGTCCACCCCGTCGAGCGCCTGTGTCTTACCGAATCGCTTGCGGAGTCCCTCCGCACGCACAACGAAATCGCTCATGCCCCCGAGCGTCGCGCCCGGCGCTGACACGACGCCCACACGGCGCTGACACGGCGCTGACCGTCAGCCCCAGACCTCGTCAGCGGTCTCGACGATGAGCCGGAGCTTGGCGACCTCTTCCTCGTACGTCAGAGCGTTGCCCTCGACGGTCGAGGAGAACCCGCACTGCGGCGACAGGCACAACTGCTCCAGCGGTACGTAGCGAGCGGCCTCGTCGATGCGGCGCTTGAGCGTGTCCTTCGACTCGAGCGCGCCCCGCTTGGTGGTGACCAGCCCCAGCACCACCATCTTGCCCGGCGGTACGAACCGCAGCGGCGCGAAGGTGCCCGAGCGCTCGTCGTCGTACTCCAGGAAGAACCCGTCGACGGCGAGCTCGCTGAACAGCGCCTCGGCGACGAAGTCGTACCCGCCCTCGGCCGCCCACGACGACCGGAAGTTGCCCCGGCACATGTGGGTGGTGACGGCCAGCCCGTCCGGCCGCCCCGCGAGCGCCGCGTTGATCTGCCGGATGTAGCGCAGATGCTGGTGCTCGGCGTCGTCCCCGCGCTCGGTGAGCAGCCGGCGCTGCGCCGGATCGTTCAGATAGGCGAAGCTCGTGTCGTCGAGCTGCAGGTAGCGGCACCCCAGCTCGGCGACCCGCTTCACCTGCTCCTTGTACGCGGCGGACAGGTCGGCCCAGAACCGCTCCTCGTCGGGATAGACGGCCGGATCGATCGCCGCCCGCCCGCCCCGGTAGTGCACCATGCTCGGCGAGGGGATCGTCAGCTTGGCCGTGACGCCCTCGCCGACCGTGTCGCGCAGGAACGTGAAGTCGTCTCCGAAGATCGTCTCGTTCAGCCGCACGGGCGCGTCGATGGCGAGCGCGGCCGACTCGAAGTCGAGCTCACCCTCGGCGTTGCGGAAATGCACCTGGATCTTCTCGTCGGTGGGCCGCACCCCGCCCAGCCGATAGATGAAGTCCATGTGCCACGACGTACGCCGGAACTCCCCGTCGGTGGCCGACCGCAGGCCGACATCCCGCTGCATCCGGACGACGTCCCGGATCGCCTCGTCCTCGACGGCCCGCAACTCCTCGGCCCCCAGCTCCCCGACGGCCCGCCGTTCCCTGGCCTCGAGCAGCTTCGGCGGCCGCAGAAGACTCCCGACATGATCGGCTCGGAACGGCGGCGTGTCGCGCAGTGTCATCGCCTGGTCCTCCTTCGGTCCGCTCCCGGCTCCCGGATGCTGCCAACGTAACGCCTCGATCGACATCTGGCGATGCCCTCAGCCGAGCGCCGCGGTCAGCTCCCTGCGCGACGCGATGCCGAGCTTGGTGTAGATCTTGCGCAGGTGCCATTCGACAGTGCGCGGGCTGAGGAACAGCGACCCGGCGATCTCGACGTTGGTGCGGCCCTGCACGGCCAGTCCGGCGATCGTGCCCTCCTGCGGGGTCAGGCTTTCGCCGGTACGCGGATCGGCCACCCGCCGCGAGATTGTCGCCCCGCCGCCCGTCGCCGCGAGCTCCCGGCAGGCCCGCTCGGCGAAGCCCTCGGCGCCCATCGCCCGGAACGCCTCGTACGCCGTCCGCAGGTGCACCCGGGCCTCGGAGCGGCGCCCGGCCCGGCGCAGCCACTCGCCGAAGAGCAGGTGGGCCCGGTGGCCCTCCAGCGCCGTCGAGGACGCCGACAGGTCCTCGACCGCGTCCCGGAAGCGTTCCTCCGCCCGCTCGCGCGGCCCGGCCAGCGCGTCGGCGAGCGCGCGCAGGCCCCGCGCCCACGGTGTGCCGAGGCCGTGCGTCCAGCGGGTCAGCGATTCGCGGGCGCCGGCCGCCGTCGCGGGCTCACCCGCGTACGTGGCCGCCTCGACCAGCTCGAGCAGGCCCCACTGGCGCAGCCCGAGGTCGGGGTGCGCGGCGCTGTCGCGGGCGGCCTCCAGCGCGGCCCGGTGGTTGCCGAGTCCGTTGTGGAGCACCGCCTTGGCGTGTGCGGCGATCGTGTGCCGGCGGCCGTCGTCCCACGCGGCGGCGTCGCGCAGGCTCGCCTCGATGAGGTCGAGGGCTTCCTGCTCGCGGCCCCGGTAGGCGGCGAGCACCAGGCCGGTCGGCTGCATCACCGATCCGCCGGTGAGCCGGACGACCGCGTCGGCCTCGTCGAGCAGCCGGGCGGCGTCGGCGAGGCGCCCCGCGTACAGCAGGCTCCTGGATCTCAGCGCGAGGGCCGTCGGCAGCAGCGAGAGCGAGCCGGTGTCGCGGGCGAACGCGACCGCCCGCTCGCTCATCCGGTCGGCGTCGGCCATGCGGTGCAGCTCGTGCGCGACCGGGGAGGCCAGCCAGACCAGGGCGATGTCCTCCGGCTCGGTCATCGCGTCGAGCGCCCGGCCGAGCAGCGGCAGGGCCGCGTCCCGCCCGTCGAGGGCCCAGCCGACCAGGCCGGCGAGCAGCAGGTCGCGAAACGACTCCCCGATGACCGCGTCTCTCGCCTGCTCGGCCGTGCGGCGCAGGTCGTCGCCGCCGAGGCGGCCGGCGTAGAGGGCGGCGCCGACCGCCGACAGGTAGGTGTCGCGCGCCGCCACGGGGTCGAGGCTCCGCAGCCGGCCGGCCGCGGCGAGCAGCGCCGGTCCCGCCTCGCGGCCGTGCGTGACGGCGAAGGAGACCTGGGCGCGCAGGCGTTCGGCCTGGGCCCGTTCGAGGTCGCTCAGCGGGCCGATCTCCGCGGCGGCCAGCAGGTCGGGGACGAGGGCGTACGACCCCGCGTGCGCGCGGGTGCCGGCGGCGGCCACGAGCAGCGCGCCCCGGCGCCGCTGGTCGCTGGTCAGCTCGGCGGCGCGCTCCAGGAAGGCCGCGGCGGCCGAGCGGCCGCCGCGCGCGAGGGCCCGCCCGGCGGACCGTTCCAGCTCGGCGGCCACCTCCTGGTCGGGCCCGGCGGTGGCGTGCGCGCGGTGCCAGGCCCGGCGGTCCGGGTCGCGCTCCGCGTCGGTGACCTCGGCGAGCACCCGGTGCGCCTCGCGCAGCTCGGACAGGTCGGCGGAGCGCCAGGCGGCCGAGCGCACGAGCGGATGCGCGAACCGTACCGCCGTACCGATCTCGATCAGACCGTCGATCTCGGCGGGCGCGGCCGCATCCGGCCCGGCGCCCATCCGCTCCAGCGCGCGCCGCAGCAGCAGCACGTCGCCGACCGGCTCCACGGCCGCGGTGATCAGCACTTTCCGCGTCTCGGCGGGCAGCGCGGCGATGCGCCGCCGGAAGCCCTGCTCGACGCGGCTCTCCAGCGGCGCCGTGCCGCATCCGCCGAAGCCGAACGCCAGCTCGGCCGGGGACAGACCGCGCGTCAGCTCCAGCAGAGCGAGCGGGTTGCCCCGCGTCTCGGCGAGGATCCGGTCCCGTACGCGGGAGTCGACCGGCCCGGTCAGCACCGAGTCGAGCAGCGCCCGGGCGTCCGGCTCCGGCAGCCCCTCGACGCGCAGCTCGGGCAGGTCGGTAAGGATCGGCTCGCCGGACGGGTCGCGGGCGGCGAAGACCAGACCGAGCGCCTCGCTCTCCAGCCGGCGCGCGACGAACGCCAGGATCAGGCCCGACAGCCGGTCGAGCCACTGCACATCGTCGACCAGGCACACCACGGGCTGCCGGCGGGCGGCCCCGGCCAGCAGCCCGAGCGTCGCCATGCCGAGCACGAGCAGCTCGGGCGTCTCCCCCGCGCGCTGCCCGAAGGCCACGCTCAGCGCCGCCCGCTGCGGCTCCGGCAGCCGGTCGAGGTCGCCGAGCAGCGGCGCGCACAGCTGCTGGAGGGCCGAGCAGGCGATCTCCGACTCGCATTCCACGCCGGACGCGCGCAGCACCCGCACGCCGTCGGCCGACCCGGCCAGGTGGTGCAGCAGCGCCGTCTTGCCCGCGCCGGCCTCGCCGCGCAGCACCAGCGCCCGGCTGTGCCCGTCGCGCACCTCCCGCAGCAGACGATCGAGCTCGCGCTGCTCCCGCTGACGGCCCCGCAGCTCGGGCCCGCCCGTTTTGACCAGCATCATGTCAACATCCTCGGCAAACCGGCGGATCCGCGCATCGAGGCCAGCCCGACTCCCGCGCTACCGGCTAACCGGTAGCGGTTGCCCGGCGGCGCTACCGTGCTCTTGTTCCGGCACGCTCGCCCGGCAGGCGTGGCTGCTGCGCCGCTACCCGCACCGTCCCGGCGAGCCGCCTCGCGGCGGCGACGGCGATAAGGCAAGATCACGGGGTGCTAGCGGATGAGGGCCTCGACACGTCGACATTGAACGAGCGGCAACGCCAGATCCTCTCCGTGATCCAGAAGTGGGCGCTGCGGCACGGCTACTCCCCGTCGACCCGCGAGATCGCCGACGCGATCGGCCTGGCCTCCACCTCGACGGTCAGCCGCCACCTGCGCGTCCTGGAGGAGTACGGCTTCCTGCGCCGCGGCCGAGCCACCCGCCCGGTCGACGTCCGCATGTTCCTGCGGCCCGCCCCGCACCAGCGCACCGAGACGACGACGGTGGGCGTGCCGGTCCTCGGCGACATCGCCGCCGGCACCCCGATCCTCGCCGAGCAGAACTCCGACGAGGTGATCCCGCTCCCCCGCGACCTGGTCGGCCGCGGCACCCTCTTCGGCCTCCGCGTCCGCGGCGACTCCATGATCGACGCCGCCATCTGCGACGGCGACCTGGTCATCGTCAAACACCAGCAGGAGGCCTACAACGGCGACATCGTGGCCGCCATGATCGACGACGAGGCCACCGTCAAGGTCTACCGCCGCCGCGCCGGCCATGTGATCCTCGAGCCCCGCAACCCGGCCTACGACACCATCGACGGCGACCGCGCCGTCATCCTCGGCAAGGTCGTGTCCGTCCTGCGCCGCACCTGAGCCGCCGAGGGCCTGATCACGTGGGCCCCTGATACGGTGCGTGGTCGTATCAGCGCCGATACCGAAGGTAGCCATCCGCATGGAACCACAGCGTCCCTCCCTTCGCCCGGAGGCTCGCCCCGCGCTCTACACCGAGTTGGACAGCCGGCAGCAGGAGGGTTTCCGGCGCGTCGTCGACATCCTCGCCGCGGCGGCCCAGGGCACGGGTGCCACCGGGGCGACGAGCGAACTCGGCGGGGTACATCCGGGACGCGTGCGCCCGTTCCTGGAGTTGAACAGGACCAGCCGCACCGTCCTGGTCAGCGGCCAGCGCGGCACCGGCAAGACCACCCTGATGCTGTCGCTGGCACGAGCGCTGACCGAGCCGCCGGCATCGCAGATCTCCGTGGACATGCCGGCGGAGACCGCCGGCCGCCTGACCGAACTGCGCCGGCGATTGATCTGGCTCGACACGGTCGACATGGAGCCGCTTCCCGCCTCCACCAGCCTCCTCGGCAGTGTGCTGGCCCGCGTCGAGGCAGTGGTGTCCGAGCTCATCGGATCGCCGCCGTCCGGAGCGACGCCCGGCCTGCTCAGCCCGAGCTACGACTTCCACTCGGCGATGGACGAGCTGCGCCGGTTGCAGACCACGGTCGCGCTGACCTTCGACAGCGACCTCTCGCGGCGGGCGAGCAGCCTCGACCCGGACACCTTTGCCGCAGAGGTGCATCGCGCCGAACGGGAACGGGTCGGCTTCAACGAACGCTTCGTCCGCGTCCTCGCCAGGGTCAGCGACCTGCTGGCCGCGATGACCAACTACACGGCACCGCTGTTCGTGCTGCCCGTTGACGACCTCGACCTGAACCCGTCGGCCTGCGTTCCGATGCTCGAGCTGCTCCGGGCCGCTCAGTCGCCGCACCTTTGCGTGCTGCTGATCGCGGATCAGGACCTGGTCCAGATGATCCTGGAGCTGAAGTACCGCAGCGATCTCGCCGGCCTGGCGAGCCCCACCTCTCTCACCGAGCCGGAGATCTGGCAGACGGTGTCGCTCGCCGAGAACGCGATGCGCAAGCACCTACCGCTCCAGCAGCGTGTGCAGCTCAGCCGCGTCGAACCGGAGGAAGCGCTCAATTTCCGGCCCCTGGGCGACCCGGATGCTCCTCCCCTGCGCGCGGTGCTCGGTGAAGTGGTCGTGGCACGCGACGAGCTCGGGCTGTCGACGGAGCCCACGGTCACCCTGCGCGGCCCGGAGCTGCTCCTGCCGCGTCTTGATGCGGACAAACCGCAGATCGGAGGCTGGCCGAGCTTCCTGAGGGTCACTGTTCGCGAACTTGTCGACCTTCACCAGGCCGCGAAGGAGGGCCGCGGGCAAGCCGGCAACGGCCTTCGCTCAGTGGTGCAGCAGCGACTCCGCAACCCGGCGATGAGGGATCCTTCCCATACCGGTTCGCCGATCGTCATTCCCGATCTGTCCTGGTCCTCATCCAGGCGCGTAGATCGAATGTCCACCCGATCGGCCACGATCCGGGACTGGCGGGTGCTCGACCAGAGCGAACGGCCGATGGATAGGGAAAGTTCCGCCCTGGTCATGGCCGGCATCGACCTGATCGGCGCGGGCCCGCAATCCGTCTTCGATCGCGGCGTTCACTTCAGCGTGCCGTCGCTGCGGCAAACCGAAATCGCCGCGAACGCGGGCCCGGGCAGCGCCCTCGGCGACGACCCTCGTCAGACCGTTCGCATCGACTGGCCGATGCTCACCCACACCACGTTGTGGGGCTACCAGCGGGCTGCACAGGTCCTCGCGGCGGCCGAGCGGACCTGGCGGAAATTTCCGGCGCCGGAGCACGGAGCGTGGGTCGCCGCGATGACAGCACTGCTGCAGGAGGCGGTGTTCGAGGAACGAGTCACCCCCAACCGGCTTCCTCGAGTCCCTTCCGGTTGGGAGCCGCTCGGCGAGATGCTGCACGATCTGCCGCCCACACCTCTTGTGGACGAATGGTTGGTCGCTGTCGGTTGGCTGTGTACGCCGGAGATGGGCCTGCATGACGCACACCCCCACCTCGTTCCCGTTCAGCTGCTGTCGGCCATCCAGCAACGGCGGGAGGACAACATAGCCCTCCACCCGGAGCACCGCCAGGAAAGCCTGCGCGAGTGGACTGTTCGCCCCTATCCACGAGGACGCGATTCCTGATGGCCCTTCACCGGGCCTCGCAACTGCCTTTCGACCACCTGCTCTCGGAACTCATCGCCTATCCGCTGGCCTCCGAGGCGGCCTTCACGAACCCGGTGACGCATCTCGATCCGAGCATGTCGGCCCCCACGGCGTCCTTGTGGCGGTCCGCCGAGTCCGACCTGCTGTCATCGGCGCCCGGCATCTCCCTCGACGAGCTGATCGCCATGCGCGATCTCTGCTGGTTCGGCGGCGGCGGCAACGGGGTGTTGTCGCTGCAGGACCAGTTGCGCGCGACCACCAACGAGCTCCTGACCGCGTCGGGGGGCGGCGTCCGGCTGCACCGCCCGGCGCCGCCGACCAGTCCCTACTCGATCAGCCCGGGCAACGGGCACCACCGGCAGTCCTGGCGATGGCGCAGCCTGGCCCTGCCGACCGACCTGCTCCTCGCCGTGGTGGGAACGGCCGACTGGCTGCCCCACCTCGACTTCTTCAGTCCCTCCGTCCGCCACCTCCTGCGTGCCGGATTCGCCGAGACACACCTGCACGTCGGGGCTTCGCTCAGCTTCCCGGCCGTGTGGGCGATGACCATGGCACGGGTCGCCGACCCGGCGGCGGAGATACGGGATCTCCGCGCTCCGGGAGCGGTGGCGTCCGAGGGCCAGGACCTCATGGGACGTCTGGTGCGGGCCGCCCTGGGCCGGACGGTGCTGAGCGGCTTTCGTGCCTGCGGGGAGCGGGGGTCCCTCGCGGACTACCTTCACGGGGAAAGATTCCGGGGCAGGATCATGCGGGCCGCCGGCGCGACGACGTTCTCGCTCATCCTCACGGCGCTGCAGGAACTGGCTTCGGGCGTCTTCGCCGAGGCCGCGATCGCACCGCTGCGCGCGGCTCTGTCGGCGCTTTCCGGTCCGCCTGCCCGAAGCCGGCCACTGGATCTCGCCGCCGTGCACGACCTCGATCCGGTCGAGTCCTGGCTGCCTCGCGGGTCCGGCGGGACCGCGGAACAACGGTTCGTCGGCGAGATGTGCCGCTATCTCGACCTCCGCGCACGCGGCGGACAGCCGGACGACCTGGCGGCACGTCTCTTCTGGCAGACGGTACGAGTCCGAACGCAGTTCTACCGTCATCTGACCCAGCGGCCCCTCACCCCCGGGCTCGCGTGGTTCATCAGGTTCTACTCACGCATGTCGGCCGTCCGCGGATCCGTGGACCCACGGCTCATGGTCGCTGCGGCTCGGGACACTTCCGGCACGGATCTGGGGCTGGCGTCACTGGAGATGCGCACCAGCCCGGAAAGGGACGTCGACGAGATCCGCTCCTGGATCAAGGCGGTCACCGAACGCGCCGCCCGTGACCCGGAGCCGAAACTCGCTCTGGTGTTCCACTTCGTCAAGTATCGCGGCGGAGGCGCCGAGAAGGGACGTCCGGCAGCCCTGGGAGCGGGCGGCGAAGCCGATCCGGCGGGCAACCCGACGGGCCGCCGGTACGGACGGTTCTTCACCGGCCAGCAGGCTACGGCCATGAGCCTCGCCAAGGTCCTGCAACGCTGGCCACGGACCCAGTTCGTGGTCCGCGCCCTGGACATCTGCTCGGACGAGCTCGCCGTGCCGACATGGGTGCTGCGCCCTCTGGTGCGGCACGTCCGGCAGGCGGCCGGGGACGGGAGCCGTTATCTCCGCTATCGCGGCGAGGCCGAGCCTCCGCCGCTGCAGACGACCGTTCATGTGGGCGAGGACTTCACCCACCTGCTCACGGGCCTGCGGAACATCGATGACGCGGTTCAGCTGCTGGACCTCGGGGAGGGGGATCGTCTCGGGCATGCGGTCGCGCTCGGCGTCGACCCCGCGGTGTGGGCTGCCAAAGCCGGGCGGATCGCCATGCCGGTAGAGGACCGCGTGCTCGATCTGGCGTGGGAATGGGGATGGTGGACCCGGCGTGGCAGCGGATGCGATGCTGCCCGGCTGGCTTACATCGAACGTCAGGTCAAGGACCTCACTCATCGGTGGTTCGCCGAAACCCTGGGGCCGCTGGACGTCCTGCATCTTCAGGCGGACCTCGCCGACGAGGACAAACTGCGCGCAGCGGGGTTTCCGAACAGCAGCGCACCGGCACCCCGCGCTGACGGGCAAGGCCGCCTCGTGCGCTATCTGCAAGACAGTCAGCTCTTCCGCCGTGGACGCACCGCCATCTGGGTCGAGGCGGCTGAGGAGGTGGAGGCCGCCGCCCGGCTGCAGGAGGGAGTCCGCGCGGAGGTAGCCGGCCGATCACTCGCCATCGAGATCAACCCCACCTCGAACCTGCTGATCGGGGACCTCGGCGATCTGGTGCGTCACCCGCTGTGGCGACTGCGCCCGCCTCGTCCGAGAGCGGACCTGCCGCCCCTCGCGATCACGGTGGGCTCCGACGATCCCCTCGTTTTCGACAGTCGTCTCCCGGAGGAGTACCAACTCCTTCTCGACGCGCTCGTGATGGCCGGCCTCACCGACTCGGAGGCCATGAGCTGGCTGGACGGCGTGCGCCGCACCGGCATGGAACGGCAGTTCGCCGTCGAGGCCGGGCAGGTCCAGGAGGTGTTCGGCTTGACCAATCCCCGGCCACCGGAGCCGCCGGCTCTCTGAAGCCACGCGGCGGCCGGGCGGCCACCCGTACGGGTGATGTGACGGCCGTGACCAGTGCGAGCAGGGGGTGAAGCGCTTCGTCCGCCCTGCGAATGGGCACTACCTGTGCATGACGGGGTGGCGGATCAGTGAGCCGGTGGTGGCCGAGGAGGTCGGCCGGTGGACGGTCGGGGAACCGGTGGAGTTGCGGGTTCTGCGGGCCGAGCTGCGGCGGGTCGCCGTCGTGCCGGGGGACGAGACCGTGCTGGTCGTGGCGACCGAGCTGGCGTCGAACGCGCTGCGGCACGCTCGGTCGCAGGCCGTGGTGAAGCTGATGCGCGACGACGGGTCCGTCATCGTCGACGTGGCGGACCGGGACCCGGACGGGCGGCCCTCGGTGGATGTGCGGCGGCCGCGGCGCACGGGTGGGCTGGGGCTGCGGCTGGCGGAGAATCTGGCGCAGGACGTCGGGTGGTATCCGGCGGTGGGCGGGAAACACGTCTGGGCGCGGTTCACACTTCCCGGCTCCGCTTCCGGGGGTGCCTGCCACTAGGGTTGGCCCGTGGGGGCGATGCGTGACGACGAGCGGCTGCGCCGCCTGGAAGCGGTCACCGACGCCGCCCTGTCACGGCTCGACGTCTCCGATCTGCTCGACGAGTTGCTCGACCGGGTGCGTGATCTGCTCGAGGCCGACACCGCGGCCATCATGTTGCTCGACTCGCATGCTCAGCAGCTCGTGGCCACCGCCGCCAAGGGGCTGGAGCAGGAGATTCGCCAGGGCATCCGGGTGCCGATGGGCCGGGGGTTCGCCGGGCGGGTCGCCCAGGGGCGCCGGCCCCTGGTGCTTCAGGACGTGACGGCGGACGACGTGGTCAGCCCGGTGCTCATCGAGAAAGGCGTCCGATCACTGCTCGGCGTGCCGATGCTGGCCGCCGGCGAGATCATCGGAGTGTTGCACGTGGGCACGTGCACGCCCCGGCAGTTCACCCCGGACGACGTGCGGCTGCTCGAGGTGGCGGCCGACCGGGCCGGCGCCGCCGGGCAGATCCGGGCCCGCAAGCTCGACCAGGCCGCGGCGCTCGCCCTCCAGCGCAGCCTGCTGCCCCCAGTCCTGCCCGAGCTGCCCGGCCTCTCGCTCGCGGCCCGCTACGTGCCCGGCCACGAGTTCGGGCTGGGCGGCGACTGGTACGACGTGTTCCGCCTGCCCTCGGGGAGCCTGGGGCTGGTCATCGGCGACGTCTCCGGCCACGGGCTGGCCTCCGCGGTGGTGATGGGGCGCGTGCGGTCGGCCCTGCGGGCGTACACGCTGATGAGCGACGATCCCGCCGAGGTCCTCACCCTGCTGGACCGCAAGGTCCGGCACTTCGAGGCGGGCAGCCTCACCACCGCCCTGTACGCGACGATCGCGCCCGGCCAGGCGACGATCCGGCTGTCCTCCGCGGGGCATCTGCGGCCGGTCATCGCCGTGCCGGGCCGCGCCACCGGGCTGGTGGACATGCCCGTGGACGCGCCGCTGGGCGTCGCCGGCGTGCGGGAGCGCCGCTGCACCTCGATCGAGCTGCCGCCGAAGGCGCTCGTGCTGTGCTACACGGACGGGCTGATCGAGCGCCGTGACCGGATCATCGACGCCGGCATCGAGGCGCTCATCGAGGTGGTCCGGCCCGCCGCCCCCGAGATCGTCTGCTCCGAGGTGATGACCAGCGTCGGTCCCGACCAGCCCACCGACGACATCGCGGTGCTCGCGGTGCACCGCAAATAGGCGCTCAGCAAGCCGGCGAATCGGCCGATCAGACAGCGTGAGGTTCGCACGCAGGATCAGGCCCGCGCTGATCCCGCTGCTGATCTGGCTGGTGCTGGTGGCGGTGGGGACCACGGTGCTGTTCTGGCAGCAGTACGACAGCCGTCAGTCGATGGCGCAGCGCTTCACCCTGCGCGTCGGGCTCATCGGCGACTTCGTCACCACGTACACCGCCGATCTGATCGACCGGGAACGGGTGCAGGCGCGCGCGTCGCTCAGCGATGCGACAGTGGATCAGCGCGACTTCGCCAGGGCGGTCGCCGGCTTCGGCTATCCGGCCGCCGTCCTGCTCGACGCCAAGGGCCGGGCGATCCAGACGGCGCCGCACGACCCGACGGTCATCGGCAAGGACCTGTCCGGCCGGTACGGCCACCTGTGGACGGCGCTCAACGAGAACCGCCCGGCGGTGTCGCCGGTGGTGCGGTCGGCCGTGCGCGGGGTGCCGGTGGTCGCGTTCGCCGTGCCGTACCAGACCACGTCCGGGCGGCGTGTCTTCTCCGGCGCCGTGGAGATCCGGGACAGCCCGCTCTCGTCGTACCTGTCCAGCACCCTGACGTATCAGGACGCCCAGGTGCAGCTCGTCGACGGCAACGGCAGCCTCGTCGCCGCCAATCGCCAGCTCAACGGCGAGGTGCCGACGCTGGCCGGCGAGAACGAGCCGCTCGCGGCGGCGCTGCGGCAGCACGAGAGCGGCCGCTACGAGGCCGGCGGGAAGTGGTGGCGCTACTCCTCCACCCCGATCGAGGGCACGCCGTGGCGGCTGTCGGCGGCGGTGCGCGAGGAGGTGCTCTTCGCGTCGCTGGCGGGCAACGAGATCGCCGGCCGAGCGGCGCTGGTCGGCGCGGCCGTCGTGGGCCTGCTGGTGGTGGCCGCCGCGGGCCGGGCCCGGCGCAGCCGCCAGGACCTGCGGCTCAGCGAGGACCGCTTCCGCAAGGTCTTCGACGGTTCCCGGATCGGCATGACGCTGACCGACACCGAGGGCCGGTACGTGCGCGTCAACCCGGCCGCCTGCCAGCTCTTCGGCCGCGACGAGCAGGACCTGATCGGCCGCCGCACCGACGAGATCACCCATCCGGACGACCGGGGGCGCGCGGCCGGGCTCATCCGCGACTGCCTGGCCGGCCGCATCGACGGGTTCGACGTGGAGAAGCGGTACGTGCACGCGGACGGCCGCACCATCGACGCCTCGGTCACCGCCGCGCTGCTGCGCGACAACGAGGGCCATCCGCAGTACTTCGCCATGCAGATCGTCGACACGACCGAGCGCCGCGCGATGGAGGAGGCCCGGCGCGCCGACGAGGCGGAGCTGGCCGAGCGCGCCGAGCAGCTGCAACGGGTGAACGCGCACCTCGGCGACGTGATGGCGATGCTCAGCCACGACGTGCGCCAGCCGCTGAGCCGGATCATCGGCCTGGGTGAGCTGCTGCTCGACGACTGGGACGAGTCGCCGGCCGAGGACAAGCTCCATGACGTACGGCGGATGACCGCGGCCGGCCACAGCGCCAGCGAGCTGGTCACCGACATCCTCACCCTCGCTCAGGTGGACGCCGGCGCGCTGGCGGCCCGCCCGGTCCGGGTCGACCTGGCGCACCTGGTGCGCGCCGCGGCCGCCGGCGAGCAGGTGGCCGTGGTGGCGCCCGACGAGATCTACGGGTTCGCCGATCCGAAGCACCTCCAGCTCATCCTGGGCAATCTGCTGGCCAACGCGACCAAGTACGGCGAGCCGCCGGTCACGGTGACCGTCACCAACCGGCGCCGGCACGTCGAGATCAAGGTCGCCGACGAGGGCGAGGGTGTGCCGGAGGCGTTCGTGGAGCACCTGTTCGACCGCTTCGCCCGCGCCGAGAGCGGCGTCGCCACCACGACCAGCGGTACGGGGCTCGGGCTCTACCTGGTGCGCCAGCTCGCCCAGGCCGGCGGCCTGGACGTCTCGTACCAGCCCAACCGGCCGCGCGGCGCCGCGTTCCTGGTCACCGTGCCGCACCCGTACGAGCCGCGCGCCGACGACACGAAGCGGGTGACCTCGCCGCGCAGCACCTCGGCGAGCTGAGCCGGTCCCTCTATGCTCGGCGCGTGCGTACGACCGTCCACGATGTCGCCGAGGCAGCCGGGGTGTCGGTCTCGACGGTCTCGCGTGCCCTCACCGGCGGCAGCGTCAGCCCGGCCACCCGCGAGACCGTCATGGCAGCGGCCGAACGGCTCGGCTACCGCCCCAACCGCACGGCGCGCGGCCTCATCACCGGCCGCACCGGCAACCTCGGCCTGATCGTTCCGGACCTGCGCAACCCGTTCTTCGCCGACGTGGCCAAGGGCGTGACCGCGCGGGCGCGGGCCGCGGACTGCGGCGTCTTCATCACCGACACCGACGAGGACCCTGCCGCCGAGCTGGAGGCGATCGCCTCGCTCGGGCGCACCACCGACGGGCTGCTGCTCTGCTCGCCGCGCACGACCGACGCGGAGCTCCTGGAGGTGGCCGACCCGAGCTCCACGGTGCTGGTGCACCGCCGGGTGCCGGGCCTGCTCTCGGTGGCCGCCGACATCGCCGGCGGCGCCCGGCAGGCGATCGGCCACCTGACGGCTCTCGGCCACCGGCGCGTCGCGTTCCTCGCCGGGCCGGACGACTCGTGGGCCTCCCGGCAGCGCCTCGCCGGCCTGCCCGCGGACGTGCTGCGCATCGGCGCGGTGGCGCCCACCTTCGACGGCGGCGTGGCGGCGGGCGACCTCGTGCTGGCCGAGCCGGTGACGGCGGTGCTCGCCTACAACGACCTGGTGGCGATCGGCCTGCTGCACCGGCTCGCGACCCGGGGCGTGGCCGTGCCGGAGCGGATGAGCGTGGCCGGCTACGACGACATCAGCCTGGCGGCGATGAGCCATCCGCCGCTGACCACGGTCGCCGTGCCGAAGGACCGCGCCGGCGAGGTCGCGCTGGAGCTGCTGCTGCGCCGCATCGGCGCGCCGGGGCGGCCGCCCGCGGAGATCCGCGATCCCGAGGTGACCCTGCCTACCGGGCTGGTGGTGCGCGCCTCTACCGGGCCGCTCTCCTCTGCCGGGCCGCACTCCGCTGCCGGGCCGCAGTCCTCTGCCGGGCCGCAGTCCTCTGCCGGGCCGCACTCCTCGAGCTGACGGCGGCCGGCAGCTCACGGACAGCCGGCGGCTCACGGGTGGCTCTCAGGTGACGGCTCCCAACTGCCACGGGACAAATTCGTCGCGGCCGAGGTCGAGCTCCTCGCTGACGGTCGCGCGGCCGGACGCGACGTCGAGGACCAGCTCGAAGATCCGCTCACCGATCCCTTCCACGGTGGCCGCTCCCGACGCGATCGCCCCGGCGTCGAGATCCATGTCCTCGCGCATGCGCTCGTACATCTCGGTGTTGGTGGCGATCTTGATCGTCGGGACGGGCTTGGTGCCGAGCACGGAGCCGCGCCCGGTGGTGAAGCAGACGACCGTCGCGCCGCCGGCGACCAGGCCGGTCACCGAGACGGGGTCGTAGCCGGGCGTGTCCATGAAGGTGAAGCCGCGCGCGGTGACCTGTTCGGCGTACTCGTAGACGGCGCTGAGCTCGGCCGTGCCTCCTTTCGCGACGGCGCCGAGCGACTTCTCCAGGATCGTGGTGAGACCGCCCTGCTTGTTGCCGGGCGACGGGTTGTTGTCGAGGGTGCCCCCGCCGGCCCGCATGTAGTCGTGCCACCAGCCGATCCGGTCGATCAGGCGCCGGCCCACCTCGGGGCTGACCGCGCGGCGGGTGAGCAGATGCTCGGCGCCGAAGACCTCCGGCGTCTCGGCGAGAACCGTCGTGGCGCCCTGGGCGACGAGCAGGTCGGAGGCGTACCCGAGCGCCGGGTTGGCGGTGATGCCCGAATAGCCGTCGGAGCCACCGCAGTTGAGGCCGAGGATCAGCTTCGAGGCCGGGGCCGTCCGCCGCTTGCGCTGGTCGAGTTCCTCGATCAGATGCCGTACGGCGGTGACGCCCGCCCGCACGGTCGCGCGAATGCCGCCCTGCTCCTGGATGATCAGGCGCTCGACCAGGGTGTCCTCCGACCCGGGCAGCAGGCTGTCCGCCGCGATCATCTCGCAGCCGAGCCCCACCACGAGCAGCGCGCCGACGTTCGGGTGGGCCGCGTAGCCGCGCAGCGTGCGCTGGAGGATCCGGCCGCCCTCGCTGGCCGGCACCAGCCCGCAGCCCGAGTCGTGGGTGAGCGCCACGACCCCGTCGACGTTCGCGTAGGCGTCCATCACCGCCCCGCGGAACTGGTCGGCGATCATGCGAGCGGTCGAGGCCGAGCAGTTCACGGAGGTGAGAACGCCGACGTAGTTCCGCGTGCCGACCCGCCCGTCGGCCCGGTGATAGCCCTCGAACGTCCGCGTCTCGGCCGCGGCCGGGATGCTCACCCGGGCGGTCCCGAACTCGTACGCGTGCTCGACCGCCTCGTACGCCAGGTTGTGGGTGTGCACGTGCTCGTCCGGCCGGATCGCCCGCGTGGCGCGCCCGATGACCTGCCCGTACTTGCGCACCTCCGCCCCGGCGCCGATGTCGCGCACCGCGACCTTGTGCCCCTGCGGCACCTCAGCCGTCGCCCGCAGCGTCACGGCGACATCGTCATCCGGGTGAAGCAGCAGGACATCCATCGACAGCCGCCGTCCTCGAAATTTGCGGGAACGTTTGCAAGGCTACCGTCGCGACTCCGCGAGCGGCAGAGCTGAAGCGCGTCCGGCAGCCACGGCCGGAGCGAGTGGGGCTCGCCTCGGCAGCCACAGCCGTAAGCGCGTCGGCCCCGCCACCAGCAGCCACGGCCACGGCGCGCCCGACCCCGTCACCGGCAATTACGGCCTCCTCGCGTTGACGACGGAACGGAACAATCCGTTCCGCTGACACGACCGGCTCACGGAGCGCCCGGAGGGAACGGAACATTCCATTCCGCGGGATAGCCGCGGATGAGCCACCAAGGCACAGCACTTCAAGATTCCGTTCCGAGTCCTGCGGAAGCGACAGCTCCGGGCCGCGGGTGAGGTGCGGCGCGGCGCTATCGCGCCTCGGCGGTGATCAGCCAGCAAGCCGCGGTGAAGCGGACCTCGGAACCGTGCACGAAGGGTTCGAAGGCGGCCCGGACGGTTCTGACGATCTCGGAACGTCTCGGCTCGGGGATCGCCGGGAGGAGCTGGCTGACCGGGCCCAGCCGGGTGAAGTAGCCGATCAGTTCGGATTCGGGCATCGTGCAGTCGGCGTCCAGCGGGTCGAGACTCACCTTCGTCCAGCCGGCGTCGGTCAGGATGCCGCGGACGCGGTCCGGGTCGGCCAAGGCGAACTGGCCCGGTGCGTCGGCCACCCGGGGCGGCAACTCGGGCAGCAGCGGGGCGGCTGCTCGTTCGGCCGTCGTCATGAACGGGTTGTCCTCCAGGGCGCGCCAGACGATCAGGCGGGCCCCTCCCCCGGCCTTTGTCGCGCGGCGCAGGTTGGTGAACGCTCGCACGGGGTCCGCGAAGAACATGACGCCGAAGCGCGAGATCACCGTGTCGAACGAGGCGGGCTCGAACGCGTACTCCTGCGCGTCGGCCTCGATGAAGCTCGTCCGGGCAACGCCCCGGTTGCGGGCCGCCTCGATCATCGGGGCCGAGATGTCCACGCCGACCGCGCTGCCATGCGGGCCGAGGCGTTCGGCCACCGCCGCCGTCGTGCCTCCGGTGCCGCAGCCGACGTCGAGCACCCGGCCCGGCGGGACCGTTTCGACGAGAGCGTTCTCCAGCTGTTTGAACAGCGCGTCCAGCGTGGCCTGCGAGTCGACCCAGGCGCGGCCGCTCGGCCCGTTCCAGCGGGCCACCTGCTCCTGCGCACGATCCACGATTCTCTCCCGTCCTTGCCCTCCGGCGTCATCGGTGCCACCGTTCCACCTCAAGCCCCCTTGAGGTCAAGGAGGCCGGCCGAGGAGGACCCGCGATGGCAGATCTGGACATCGGCGAGGTGGCCCGCCGTTCCGGCGTGTCCGTCTCCGCGCTGCGTTACTACGAGGAGAAGGGCCTGATCAGCCCCACCGGGCGGCGCGGGCTGCGGCGCCAGTTCGATTCCGGCGTGCTGCAACGGCTGGCGCTGATCACGCTGGGGCGCTCCGCCGGGTTCTCGCTCGACGAGATCGCGCGCCTCATTCCGTCCGATCCGGACGATGCGCCGGGGCTCGACCGGGGCATGCTCGCCGCCAAGGCCGGCGAGCTCACCCGGACCATCGGCGAGCTGACCGCCCTGCGCGACGCCCTGGAGCACACCGCTGCCTGCACGGCGCCGAGCCACGCGGAGTGCCCGACTTTCCGGGAGGCGCTCGCGCATCCGTACGCGGGCCGAATTGCTCCTTTTCGGGGGAAGCGCAGCTTGACAAAATGAGGTTTGATTGACGCGGCTCGACGCCTAGTCACGGGTGGTGGTTCTGTGAGTTCCTGGATGCGGCGGCGCGATCACAATATTTTCTTCAACGGGTTCGCGTTCCTGCTCTGCGGTCTGCTCGCCGGGGTCGTCGTCGCGGCGGCCGCCTTCCCGGTCGTGGCCATGTCGGGGCTGGCCGCCAAGGCGGGCGGCGAGACCTTCGCGAGCCTGCCCAGCGAGCTCAAGGCGTTCAGCTCACCCCAGATCACCCGTGCCTACGCGTCCGACAACAAGACCGTGCTCGCGCAGTTCTACGACGAGTTCCGCAGCGACGTACGGCTCCGCGACATCTCGAAATTCATGCGCGACGCCATGGTGGCCGCCGAGGACCGCGAGTTCTACAACCACAACGGCGTCGATCTCAAGGGCGTGGCCCGCGCGCTGGTGAACAACAACAACGGCAAGTCCAAGCAGGGCGCCTCGACGATCACGATGCAATGGGTGCGGATGTCGCTCGCCTACTCGGCGACCAGCCCGCAGGAGGTCGTCGACGCCACCGAGGACACGCCGAAGCGCAAGGTCACCGAGATGAAGTACGCGATGCAGGTCGAGAAGGAGCTGACCAAGGACGAGATCCTCGAGCGCTACCTGAACATCGCGCCGTTCGGCAAGCAGACGTACGGGATCTTCGCGGCCAGCCAGGTCTACTTCAACAAGCGGCCCAAGGACCTCACGATCGGCCAGGCCGCGCTGCTCGCCGCGGTCGTCAAGGCCCCTTCCGCGTACGATCCGACGAATCCCGAGGGCTACAAGGCGATCAAGCAGCGGCGCGACGCGTACGTGATCCCCGGCATGGTCGAGATGGGCGCGATCACCCAGGCGCAGGCCGACAAGGCGATCAAGGAGGCGATCCCGCGCACGGTCAGGCCGCTCGGCAACGGCTGTGTGTCGGTGGCGCGCAACGAGTGGGGTTTCTTCTGCGACTTCTTCTACCGGTGGTGGATGGAGCGTGAGGAGTTCGGCGCGACGGCGTACGACCGGGAGCGCCGCCTCAAGAGCGGCGGCTACCGCATCACCACGACGATCGACGTCAAGGCGCAGCGGCAGGCGCGCCTGCGCATCGCCGAGCTGATCTCGGAGCGGGACGAGAACGCGCTGCTGCTCGCGGCCGTACAGCCGGGCACCGGCAAGGTGCGCCTGCTCGCCGCGAACCGCCGCTACAAGCTCGACGAGTCGAAGAACTCCATGAACTCCGACCCGTCCAAGCGCAAGCGCGGCATCCGCGGCACCTATCCGAACACGACGAACCCGCTGCTCACCGGGGGCGGCGACATCACCGGATATCAGGCCGGCTCGGTCATGAAGATGTTCACGATGGTGGCCGCGCTCGAGAAGGGCTTCCCGCTCGCGTACCCCATCAAGACCGAGAAACGGTACAAGTCGGGCTACATCATCAGCTCGCGCAACGACTCGGCCTGCGAGGGCACCCACTTCTGGTGCCCGGGCAACTCGGGCGGCGGCGGTGAGGGCGTCTTCAACATGTGGACCGCCTTCGGCAAGTCCATCAACACCTACTTCGTGCCGCTGGAGGAGCAGGTCGGCGCCGACAAGGTGGTCGACGTCGCCAAGCGGTTCGGCATCAAGTTCCGCGCGCCGAGCGACGCGAAGCTGGCCTCGCCGGGTTACAGCCACCAGTGGGGCGCGTTCACGCTGGGCGTCTCGGCGACGACACCGCTCGACATGGCGAACGCGTACGCGACCCTCGCCGGCGACGGCATGCACTGCGAGCCGACGCCGATCGAGCAGATCGTCACCAAGGACGGCCAGAAGCTCGACATCGGCAAGCCGCAGTGCAACCGCGCGACCAGCGCGGACGTGGCGCGGGCGGCGCTCGACGCGACCCGCTGCCCGGTGGGCGACTCGGCCCGGCTGGGCAGCTGCAACGGCGCGACGGCCCCGCAGACGCGCGACGTGGTCGGCCACCCGGTCTTCGGCAAGACCGGCACGACCGACCGCGACCGCACGGCCTCGCTGATCGCCGGCACCACGTCGCTGGTGGTGGCCGGCTACCTGGTCAACCCCGACTACCAGAACCACCGCGACAGGCTCAGGCACGCCCAGGTCAACCCCGCCGTCTATCGCACGTTGGGCGACTACATGGAGGGCAAGCCGTCCGTGCAGTTCAAACGCCCCGAGAGCCGCAAGATCGCGTACGGCGACCAGCGGCGCATCCCGGACGTGACCTGCGACCCGCTCGACTCGGCCCGCGACCGCATCGAAGACCTGGGCTTCCGGGTCTACATCGGCCGCGACACCGACTCGTCGTGCCCGCCCGGCACCGCGGCCGGCACGAGCCCGAGCGGCCGCACGGTCAAGGGCGGCATCGTGGTGATCGAGGTGAGCAACGGCAAGGGCGCCGGGCAGCCCGGCCCGAGGCCCACGCTCCCCGGCTTCCCGCCGATCATCACCCCGCCGGGCCCCGGAGACTGAGGCAGGGAGTCACGGGCGGCAGGCGGCCGGACAGGTACGCGCCGGGCGTGACTCCCATCAGCCGCCGGAAGTCGCCGATCATGTGGGCCTGGTCGAAGTAGCCGGCCCGCGCGGCGACGGTCGCCCACCGTTCCCGGCCGGCCATGGCCAGCACTCGCCGCACCCGGCTGATCCGCGCGAAGTGCTTCGGCGACAACCCGACCTCGCGGGCGAACAGGGTCCGCAGATAGCGCTCGCTCACCCCCGCCCGGCCGGCCGCCTCGTCGATCGGCGCCGACTCGGCGAGCGCCCGCATCGCGACGGTCAGGGCCGGGTCGCCGCCGGGCCCGGCCAGCGCGGCCGCCAGCACCGCCCCCGGATCACCCGCCGCCGCCACGTCCCCGGTGAGCCGTCGCCCGGCCTCACCCCAAAGATCGGTCAGCCGTACGGCACGGTCGACCAGGTCGGAGGCGGACACCCCGAGCACGGCCCGCGCCTGACCGGGCAGCAGCGGCACCCGCACACACACGGTCGACGGCCGGGCCGGGTGGTAGCGGCCCCGGGTGCGCGGCCCGGTCACGATGAGGTCCCTCTCGCCCTCGCCCGTCACGCGAAGGACGACCGCGGTGGCGACCTCGGGCTCCTGGACGACGGTCTGCACGATCCGACCCTAGCGAGGCCCGCCCGCGCGCGGCAGTGCCGAAATCTCCAAGACGCCCGCGCTCGGCCCCGGCCAGTCTCGTCCGCATGATTCTGGTTACCGGCGCCACCGGCACCACCGGCTCCGCGCTCGTCGACACCCTGCTCGCCCGCGGCCTCCCGGTCACCGCGGTCACCCGCGACCCGCGCCGCGTCACGCCACGCCCCGGCCTGACCGTCACCACGTCGATCGGGCCGGCGGACGCGCTGTATCTGCTCTCCCCCGCCGGCCCGGCCATTCCCGAGCACGACCTGACGACGCTGCGCGCGGCGATCGACGCCGGCATCCGGCGCGTCGTCAAGCTTTCCGCCATCGGTACGCCGTCGCGTCCGGCCGCCGCGGAAGAGCTCGGCGCGTGGCACCAGCCCGGCGAGGAGGCGGTACGCACGAGCGGTCTGGAGTGGACGATCCTGCGCCCGACGACCTTCGCCACCAACTCGCTGGTGTGGGCCGAGGACATCCGCGCGGGCCGCCCGATAACGAACATCTTCGGCGACGGCGCGCAGGGCATCGTGGACCCGGCCGACATCGCCGAGGTGGCCGCCGAAGCCCTGACGACGGCGGGCCACCACGGGCGCACGTACACGCTGACCGGCCCGGAGTTGCTGACGGTTCCGGACCAGGTGGCCCAGCTGGGCGAGGCGCTGGGACGGCAACTCACGACGGTCGACGTGGAACCGCGCCGCGAGCACTTCCCGCCCGAGATAGCCGACGTGGCCCTGGCCGGCGCCCACCTGGTACGCCGCGGCGGCAATGCCGTCGTCACGGACGACGCCGAGCGCGTGCTGGGCCGCAAGCCCGGCACCTACCGGGCCTGGGCCGAGGCGAACCGCGCCCGCTTCTGATCATCTACTGTGTCCGCGTGTCCTTCCATGATCATCGACGTCTGAGCGCTGCGGCGTTCCTCGGCATGCTTCTTCTCACTGGATGCGGCGGCCAGGAAGTCCCGGCCGCCGCGCCGGCATCCTCCCCGGCGGTCGCCGCGCCTTCGCCGACCGAACTGCCGCCCACGGACGCGGTGAAGGCGGCCCTGCAGCGTCTCACGACCTCGACCTACAGCTACACGGTGACCGGCGACTATTGGTACGGCCAGAAGTACCACGCCTCCGGCACCCACGACTCCCCGGCCGGCAAGGACAGCCGCACGGTCGTCATCTCCGGCGGCGAGGAAGCGGGAACGTGCAAGCTGATCGTGATCGGCGACGACACGTACGAGAACTGCACCGGCTCGGGCCGCTGGGTACACGCCGACCTGACCCGCTTGAAGCCGACCAGCGACTACTACTTGGCCGACCCGAAGGACAGCGGTGGCGTGGCACGCTTGATGGCCGCCCTGCACTCGGCGCGCCGTCTCGGCCCGGGCAAATACGAGGGTGAGGCCCGCCTCGAAGTCACCGCCGGCCTGCTCACCTACGTGCCCGTGGGTGCGCCGTACTTCCGCTTCGAGCGCGGCGGCCTGTGGGTGAGCTACACGCTCACCACCGACGCCAGGGGCGACGTCGCGACGATCAGAACGGTCTTCGACACCGCGAAGAACACGGGCGTCAGCACGACGACGAGCTTCCGCAACATCGGCAAGCCGGTCCAGATCACCAAGCCGGCGCGGGTGACGGAGCTGCGAAGATCGCTGTACGACAAGTGATTGCCACAGGCGCTCCACGCCCAGCTTCTCCGGGACGTCTACACCGAGCGGCCGGCCACCGCGCACCGCATCGCCGCGCCACCCCAGAATTACCGCATTACCCGGCCATTCGGCTGCGGCGAAAGTGCCTTTCAGCGCCGCGGAAAGGGTGAAGTGAATGGCATCGCTGGTTGCTGGAACTCGCCCCGAGAATGGCGCTTCGGCGGCTTCGGCATGTGGAAGGAAGGTGGTTGTCGCGGGCATTGGAGCACCGGGTGCTTCAGGCGGACTCCAGGCGTCCTGAGTGGAGGCGGATCACGGTGTCGGCTATGTCGATCACGCGCTGGTCGTGGGTGGCCACCAGGACCAGGGTGCCTGCGGTGGTGGCCGCGGTCAGGGCGTCCAGCACGAGGTGGACATGTTCGTCGTCCTGGTGGGCGGTGGGCTCGTCGAGCACCGCCACGGCTGGGCTCAGGATCAGGGCGCGGGCCAGGGCGGTGCGCTGCTGCTCGCCCAGGGACGTGTCCCGGGCGGGGCGGTCGGCGATGGCGGCCAGGCCCAGGCACTCCCGCAGGTCAAGCTCGGCGACGGCGGACGGACCCGAGCGGCCCGGCACCTCAGCGTCGGCCACCGTGGACGAACCCGAGCGCTCCCGCACACGGGGGCCGGGGACGGCGTTGCGCAGGCGGGCCGGCAGCTCGATGTTCTCCGCCACCGTCAGGGTGGGGTCGAGCGCCAACCGCTGCGGCAGCAGCGAGACGACGGCCCAGTCGGGGGCCGGGTGTGCGGGGCGGCCGGCCACCAGCACTCGGCCACTCGAAGGGGTCATCACGCCGGCTATCAGGTGGCACAGGGTCGACTTGCCCGAGCCCGAGCGGCCGGCCAGGACGGCCGTTGTCGCCTGGTCCAGGGTCAGGGTGACGTCGTCCAGCACTCGCGTGCCGGCTCGGGTGTGGCTGACGTCGTGCACCTCCACCAGTGCCATGTCAGGGCCCTCCGAAGGGGTGCAGCTCCACGTGCCCGTCGACCAGGGTGACGACCACGCGGCCGGTGGGGAACAGGGGCAGGGCCTCCTCGGGCAGCTGGAGGCGGCCCAGGCCGTCGATCGTGGCGGTGTGGTCCTCGCCGGCGCCCTGTTCGCCGGAGAGGACGCCGTGGCGCAGGCGCAGGACCGTGTCGGCGGCGGCTATCGCCCTGGCGTCGTGGGTGGCGATCACGACGGCGGCGCCCTGGGCGGCTCGGGTGCGCAGCAGGCTCAGGACCAGGCCGGCGGACTCGTCGTCGAGCTCGGCGGTGGGCTCGTCGGCGATCAGGAGGGCGGGTGGGCCCACGCCGGCGGCGGCCACGGCCAGGCGTTGCTGTTCGCCGCCGGACATCACCGCGGGTGACGCGGTGGCGCGGCTGGTGAGGGCGACCTCGGCCAGGGCGGCGTCCACGTCGGCGCGCACGCCGCGCAGCCGGGCCATCTGGGCGATCTGGCCGCGGGCGTCGAGCTGCGGGAAGAGGCTGTGGGTGGGGCGCTGGGCGACCCAGCCGATCTCGCGGCGGCGCAACCGGTGCAGGTCGCGGCGGGACAGGCCGGAGACGAGGCGGCCGCGGTGCCGCAGCTCGCCGCCGGCGGGGCGCTCGCGCAGCGCGAGGACGGCGAGCAGGGTGGACTTGCCGCTGCCGGACGGGCCGGTGATGGCGCTGATCCGGCCGCCGGTCACGGTCACGTCGACGCCGCGCAGTGCCTGCGTCGACCCGGTCGGTGCCGCATAGAGTTGCAGCAGCTCCCGGCCCTCCAAGAGCGACACGCCAGCGGGGGCGGCCGAGGTGGCAGGGGTGGCAGGGGACGGTTCAGTCGTCACGGTAGGCGTCCTCCTCCGCGCGCGCCGAGCGGCCGCCACTGACCAGGACGGCCAGGACACAAGCCACCACAGCCGCGCCGACCGTGATCAGGACCGCCGCCGGCGGGATCTGGAAGGCGAACCGCGGCAGCAGCCCGGGCTGGTCGTCGAGCAACCGCCCGCCGAGCGCCGCCAGCCCGGCGACGCCGGCCACCGCGGCGCCCAGGGCGACCAGCGTCAGCAGCGCGAACTCCACCGCGCGGGCGCGGCTGACCCGGCCGGCGCCGAGGCCGACGCGGGCGAGCATCAGGTCGGCCGGGCGGCGGATGGTGGCCGTCCGCTGCGCGTAGACGCACAGCGTCAGCACGGCCAGCAACGCCAGGTAGCCGGCCACCGCGACCTGATAGCCGCGGGCTCGCGCCGTGGCGACGTACACCGCCTCCTTGCGTAACGCGGGAGCGCCGTCGATGCGCGCGGGCTGGGCGTTGACCGGCGCCGTCACCCGCTGGATGTGCTCTGCGCTCGTCGCGTACAGGAACACCTGGGTGAACAGCGAGTTCGGCTGGCGGGTCCGGGGCTTGAGGCGCGGGTCGTCCACGCCGAGGCCGCCGAGCAGCGGGTCGTTCGCGACGACGTACATCGGCCTGCCCTGCATGCCGGGGAACGCGGGCACCCGCGCCGCGATCGTCAGGTCGGCGACGGCGAAACCGAGGTTGATCCGCACCGAGTCGATCTGATCGGTCGCCGGGTCGCCCACCGCGATCGCCCGGGGATGCCCGCTCTCGTCGGCCGGTTTGGACGCGAGCGTCGCCAGCGCCGCGCGGGCCGCCGCCAGGTCGGGACCGCTGCCCCAGGCGGCCACCTCCCGGAAACGCGCGGGGTCGACGACCAGCAGGTCCTTCTGGCTGGAGTCGAACGGCGTCTCGACGTCGGTGCGCCACACCACGGTGCTGCCCGGCGGCATCGGCGGGGTGTGCACGCCCGGGACGGGACCCTGCGGCGGCGGCTGCGGTGGTTCCGGCTCGGGCGGCACCAGGACGGCGGTCGGGTCGATCTCCCACGAGGCCCCGAACGTGGCGACCGCCTCGGCCCCTGCCGCCACCGCCACCCGGTCGTCGGCGGACACCCGCGACGAGTGGACGGCGGAGAGAGCGAAGAGCAGCATGCCCAGGCCGGCGGTCATCGTGAGGACGGCGAGCCGGCGCTCGGCACCGGCCTCGCCCAGGCGCCGCCGGGCGAGCCACAGCACGCCGGGACGCGCCGACACCGGCAGCCGGGCGAGCAGGCCGGGCAGCCAGCCCGCGACCGCGCCGGCCGCCACGAGCACGAGCAGCGGCACCAGCAGGTCCACCCCACCCGCCGGGCCGCCCGCGCCGGCCAGCCCGGCCGCGGCCGTCAGCGCCACCAGCACCAGCATCGTCGTCCAGGGCAGCTTCCGCCGTACGGTGACCGGCGGCGCCGGCCGCACCCGCCGGGCCGCCGCCGCCGCGCCGACGCCCGCGACCGTCACCACGCCGGCCAGTCCCGCGACGGCGGCGGCGGAGCCCGCCGGGAGCGGCGACGACGACACCACGCCGGGCGGCCCGAACCGGACCACCAGCTGCCATGCGACCACCCACCCGAGCGCCACCCCGATCGCCGCGGGCAGCAGGTGTTCGAGCAGCCACAGCGCGCCGACCCGCATCGGGGCGATGCCGACCGCGACGGCGTGGCGGATCTCGCGGTCGCGGCGGCGGGCGCTCAGCAGCGCCACCGCGAGCACGGAGGCCAGCCCGACGCCGATCGCCGCCCACTCGACGGGCCGGATGCGCTGCTCCACGATGGCGGAGGTGGCCCGCGCGTTCGTGGTGATCTGGCTGATGCCGCTCGCGAACCGCATGCTGCGCGGGCTGTCCTGGCCGAACTCGAGCCCGCCGGCGTACCCCCGGCGCAGGTACTCGATCTCGTTGGCCGTGTGCTGCGCCTCGGCCAGCGTCACGCCGGGGACGAGCGCCGCCTCGGCCGCCCAGAAGATCTCGTCGTCGAGCTGGAGCGCCAGCCTCTCCACCGTGGCGACGTCGCCAACGAGCAGGTACGACGGCAGGGTCTGGTACTCGGTGTCGGGTGGGGTGTCGCCGGCGCGCAGCGTCCAGGCCGGGCCCGCCGGCAGCCGGCCGCCGGCGTCCACCTCGTAGACCCCGTTCACCGGCACGGTCGCGCTCCTCGTGCGGCCGGCGGTGCCCACGGTGATCGCGACGGTGATCGTGTCGCCCGCCTTCGCGCCGAGTGCCTCGGCCATCGGCCGCGGGATCCAGAGGCCGCCGGTCCCCCGGGCGGTGCCCTGCAACTCCTCCGCCGGTGACGTGACCGCGAAGAGGCGGCCGCGCTCGCGCTTGCCACCGAAGGAGGCTGTCGAACCCCAGAACGTCGGCGCTATGAGCTCCGCCCCGATCGACTCGCCGGTCAGGTCGGGATCGGTCAGGTGGGGAATCCGGCGCAGAGCGTCGAGCACGGCCTGATGGTCGGCGCTGCGCCGGCCCACCGGCGCCGAGATGCGCACGACGGCCGCGTCGGTCTGCCGCGCCGTCGCGGGCACCGCGTCGCGCCCGGCTTGGAAGGCGGCGTTGTCGGACGCCTCGGCGAACATCGTCCCGGCCGCTCCGGCGGCGCCGAGCACGGCGAAGGCCGACGTGATCAGCAGTGACCACGCCCGCTGCCGCACCCCGCCGAGAAGGGCCGCCCCCGTCAAACGATCCATGTGCACGTTAACCATTCGGCCGATCGGACGATTGGTGTCGATCTATCGACCTGCTTACGGTCCGCAGCGTACTCGTATTCCGGATCGTGCTCGGTCCCCGGGCCGGTCCCGTCTGGGCCGACGGCCGGCCGTCCTCGGCGTCGGCAAAGGCTTCGCACCGCCACGCCGTGGCGGCGTGGCGTCACGCCATGAGGAAACGAGGCACCATGACATCCACCGTCACCATGCTCGTCCGCGCCGGGGCCGCTCTGCTCCTCGGCGCCGGCCTCGGCCTGGCCGGGGCCTCCTCGTCGCAGGCCGGCGGCAAGCCCACGATCACCAAGGAGCCCTTCGGCAGCGTCGGGGGCAAGGCCGTCGACCGCTACACGATCACCAACGGCAACTTCCGGGTGCGCGTTCTCACGTACGGCGGGATCCTCCAGACCGTCGAGACGCCGGACCGGCACGGCAGGCTGACCAACGTCACGCTCGGGTTCAAGACCCTGAACGAGTACGTGACCTCGGGCAACCCGGCGTACTTCGGCGCCCTGATCGGCCGGTACGGCAACCGGATCGCGAACGGCAGGTTCACCCTCGACGGCCGCACGTACCAGCTGGCGATCAACAACGATCCGAACAGCCTGCACGGCGGCGACGTCGGCTTCGACAAGCGCGTGTGGAGCGCCACGCCGGTCACGAACGGCGGCGACCCCGCCCTGCGGCTGACCTACGTGAGCCCGGACGGCGAGGAGAACTACCCCGGCACGCTGCGCACCACGGTGACGTACACGATCACACGGGACAAGGGCATCCGGATCGACTACCAGGCCACCACGGACAAGGCGACGGTCGTCAACCTGACCAACCATGCGTACTGGAACCTCGGGGGCGAGGGCACCGGCACGATCGACGACCACAAGCTCCAGCTGAACGCGTCGCGCTACACACCGGTGGACGCCACGCTGATCCCGAACGGACGGCTCGACCCGGTGGCCGGCACGCCGATGGACTTCCGCGAGCCCACCGCGATCGGCGCGCGCAACCGCAGCAACTTCCAGCAGATCGTGTACGGGCGCGGCTACGACCACAACTGGGTGCTCGACCGCCGCGACACCTCGTACCGCAAGCTCGAACGCGCCGCCAAGGTCACCGACTCGGCGAGCGGGCGCACGCTGACGATCTCGACCACCGAGCCGGGCATCCAGTTCTACGGCGGCAACTTCCTCGACGGCACGCTCTACGGCACCAGCGGCCGCGCGTACCGCCAGGGTGATGGTCTCGCCCTGGAGACGCAGCACTTCCCGGACTCGCCCAACCACCCGAATTTCCCGTCGACGGTCCTGCGCCCCGGCCAGACCTTGAAGTCGACAACCATCTATCAATTCGGCGCCAGTCGCTGACTTCTCATCGGGCCGTGCCCGGCTGCCGGGCACGGCCCTGGAGGGCTAGACATGTCCAAGATCCATCCGAAGGTCGAGGAGGCCGTCGAGACTCTCGAGCTCACCGCGACGACGCGCCGCCGCCTGCTCAAGGGCTCCGGGCTGTTCAGCGCGTCGCTCGCCGCCGGTGCGCTGCTGAGCGCGTGCAGCGACGACGACGGCGGCCCGTCGGCCTCGGGCGCCGCCGGCAATTTCCCCGAGACTCCGAAATGGAAGTTCAGCTTCGTCAACCACGTCACCACCAATCCGTTCTTCACCCCCACGCAGTACGGCATGGAGGACGCGGCGACGCTGCTCGGCCTCGAGAAGCCGCAGTGGACCGGGTCGCAGAACTCGATCGTGGCCGAGATGGTGAACGCCACGAACACCGCGGTCAGCGCCAAGGTGGACGGCCTGGCGATCGCGGTGGTGGACAAGGACGCGTTCCGGCAACCGGTCGATCAGGCGCTCGACGCGGGCATTCCGGTGGTGTCGTACAACGCCGACGGGGCGCGCGGTGACCCGGGAACGAACCGGTTGGCGTACATCGGCCAGGGTCTTTATGAATCGGGTTATGCGCTCGGCCAGCGGGCGCTCGAGACGCTCCAGTCGGGTGAGGTCGCCGGTTTCATCGCCACGCCCGGCGCGCTCAACATCCAGCCGCGCATCGACGGGGCGCAGCAGGCCTTCAAGGACTCCGGCAAACCCGTCACGTTCACCGCGGTCGCCACCAACGCCGACGTGACGCGGGGCCTTTCGATCATCGACGCGTACGCCGTGGGGCACGCGAACCTGAGCGGCATGCTCGCCGTCGACGCGGGCTCGACCTCGGCCGTCGGCCAGGTGGTGAAGAAGTACACGATGCGCTCGAAGAGCCTCAAGGTCGCCGGCGGCTTCGACCTCATCCCGGAGACGCTCACCGGCATCCAGGAGGGCAACCTCGACTACACGATCGACCAGCAGCCGTACCTGCAGGGCTTCCTGCCGGTGCTGTACCTGTACTTCTTCAAGATCTCCGGCGGGCTGATGGCGCCCAGCGAGACCAACACCGGCCTGCTGTTCGTCACGAAGGACAACGTGGCGCCCTACCAGAACACCAAGTCGCGGTACGAGGGGTCGACGACCGACAAGGTGCTGGTGCCCCGATCCGGGCCGATCGCGCATGGGTAAGGCGCTGCGAACCTTCACCGACGGCTTCCTCCGCCGCCGGGAGGCGAGCGTGCTGCTGGTCGCCCTGGGCCTCATGGTCTATTTCCGGGCGGCCAGCCCCGTCTTCCTCACGCGCGAGAACCTCATCAACATCGCGCAGGCGACGGCGCCCACCGCGATCGTCGCGGTGGGCATCGTCCTGCTGCTGGTCAGCGGCGAGATCGACCTGTCGGTCGGCATCGTGGCCGCGTTCGCGCCGTTCCTGCTGCACTTCGCGATCGACTTCTACGGCGTCCCGGTGCTGCTGGCGTTCCCGCTGGCGCTGCTGATCGCGGCGGCGATCGGCCTGCTGAACGGGCTGATCGTCACGAAGTTGCACGTGGCGTCGTTCGTGACCACGCTCGGCACGTTCTTCGCGGTGCAGGGGCTGCTGCTGATCACGTCGCACGCGTACCCCGTACCGATCCCCGAAGAGATGCGCGGGCGGTTCCAGACCTGGATCGGGGCCGGCCCGTGGGCGTCGATCACGTGGGCGCTGATCATCGTGGCGATCTTCCACATCGTGCTGACCCGCATGCGCTGGGGCCTGCACACGATCTCGGTCGGCGGCAACCCGGTGGGCGCGACCGAGGCCGGCATCCGCGCCTCGCGCATCAAGATCGGAAACTTCATGATCACGAGCGCGCTCGGCGGGCTCGTCGGCATCATGGAGGCCGCGCGGATCAACACGATCGACCCGAACATCGGCGGCGGCACGACCCTGACCTTCTACGCCATCTCGGCGGCGGTCATCGGCGGCACCGCCCTCGCCGGCGGCTCCGGCACCATCGTCGGGGCGCTGCTCGGCGCGCTGGTGCTCGCCGAGCTGCAGAACGGCTTCAACCTGATCGGCTACAGCGCGAACACGATCTACCTGATCCTCGGCCTGGCCATCCTGGTCTCGATGATCGCCAACCAGTACCTGTCCCGGCTGCGGCGAGCGGGGAGAACATGACCACCCATCCGCTGGAAGTCATCGGCATCGCCAAACGGTTCGGCGCCCTCACCGCGCTCGCCGACGTCAACCTGCACGTCGGCAGGGGCGAGGTGCTCGGCCTGATCGGCGACAACGGCGCCGGCAAGTCCACCCTCATCAAGATTCTCTGCGGCTTCCACCGCCCCGACGCCGGCACGATCCTCGTCGACGGCTCCGAGGTCACCCTCAAGAGCGTCGATCACGCCCGCTCCCTGGGCATCGACACGGTGTACCAGGACCTGGCGCTGGTCAACGAGCTGTCGGTCTATCACAACATGTTCCTCAACCGCGAGATCGTGCGCTGGCCGCTGTTGAGCAACCGGGCCATGCGCCGCCGCGCCGAGGAGCACCTGAAGGACATGGGCGTGAACCTGCCCGACGTCACGGTCGAGGTGGCCAAGCTCTCCGGCGGGCAGCGCCAGGCCATCGCCGTCGCCCGCTCGGTCTACTCCGACGCCAAGGTGCTGCTGCTCGACGAGCCGCTGGCCGCCATGGGCGCCAAGGAGGGCACGATGATCCTCGACCTGATCCGCGACCTCAAGCGCCGCGGGAACGTCTCGGTGATCATCATCGCGCACAACTACGCCCAGGTCCTCGACGTCTGCGACCGCGTCAACCTGCTCCAGCACGGCCGCATCACGTTCGACAAACGTGCGACCGAGACGTCCCTCGAGGAGCTGACCGACCTGGTGGTCGCGGAATACCGCCGCAGGGGCGCCGACTGACGGGCCGCCGTCGGGCAAGATGGTCCGATGCTGAGATGGTGGCGCCGCCATGCCGGGTGGTTCGCGGCCGGCGGCCTCGCCCTCACCGTCCTGGGCTCGCTGGCGCTGCTGGTGGCCGGGTCGGACGCCCCGTTGGAGACCGGCGACCAGGTGGCCAGCATCGTCGGCGGCACGACGGCCCTGCTCGGCCTGCCGGTGAGCGTCGCTTCCCTGGTGGTGGCGACCCGCCAGCAGGCTTCCCCACCGGCGGGCCCCCTCGACCGGCTCGCCGAGGCCGTCGACCGGCAGTGGACCCGCGAAGGCACGGCGCGCGGCCTGTTCACCTCCGGCCCGCTCGACGTCCGGTGGCGCAGCACCGAGCGAGCCGTGGCGCCGGCGCCCGGCGAGGTGGTGCCGTCGCCGGCGGGCCGGGTCACCCGGCTCAGGCTGCACGGCGACGCCGCGACGATCGCCTCGGCCTTCCGGCGGCTTCCCCGCCGGCAGCTGGTGATCATCGGCGCTCCGGGCGCGGGCAAGACCTCCCTGGCCGTACGCCTGGTGCGCGATCTCGCGCGCGACCGGCGCGCCGGCGATCCGGTCCCGGTGCTGCTGCCGCTCGCCGGCTGGCGCCCGTCCGACGACTTCGACCCCTGGCTGGTACGAGGACTCGTGGCCGCGTACCCGTTCCTGCGCGACGAGGCGCGCGATCTCGTGGACCGCGGCAGCGTGATCCCGGTGCTGGACGGCCTCGACGAGATCCCGGCATCGCTGCGGGTCCGCGCCGTCGAGCGGCTCACCGCGACGATCGGCGAGCGGCCGCTCGTCGTGACGTGCCGAGCGCGGGAGTACGCCGACACGATCGGCACCAGCGGCACCCCGCTGGCGGCCGCGGCGGTCGTCGAGCTCGACCCGGTGGCGGCCGCCCAGGTGGCCCGCTATCTGCCCGCCGGCCAGATCGACGGCGAGCGGCGCTGGCAGCCCGTGCTCTCGCGGCTGGCCGCCGAGCCGGACGGCCCGCTGGCCACCACGCTGTCGACGCCGCTGATGTCCTCTCTGGCGCGCACGGCGTACACATCGCCCACGACCGACCCCGGCGACCTGCTGCGCTTCCCGGACGGCGCGGCCCTGACCACCCATCTGCTGGCCAGCTATCTGCCCGCGGTCTACCGCGGGCCGCGTCCCTACACGGCGGCCCAGGCAGAGCGATGGCTGCGGTATCTCGCCCGCCTCCTGACCGACCGCAACGCGACGGGCATCGCCTGGTGGCTCCTGGACCGGCCGGACGAGGGCACCTTGCTCACCCCGTCGCCGAGACCCACCCGGCTCGGTTTCCGGCCGCTGTCCGTCCTGGTGACCCTGACGATCGCGACGGTCGCGACGCCGGTCGTCCTGCCTCTCGTCCAGCTGATCAACGGCCGGCCGGTCGGCTCCCCCGCCCAGGCGCTGGCCGCCGGCGTCGTCTACGGCGCCGGCCTCGGCCTGTGCTTCGCCTCGATCCTCGGCTTCCGCACGCCGCTGAGCGACGACGAGATCACCGACACCCGCACGTCACTGCGCGACGACCGCCGCGTCACCCTGTGGGCGGCGGTGGCACCGGGCGCCGTCGCCGCCCTGCTCAGCGGCCTCGCGTTCGGCCCGCCGGCCGCGCTGGTGTTCGGCCCGGTCATCGGGCTGGTGACGGCGTTCCTCTACCTCTACTTCTCGGGGTGGGCCCGCTGGCCCGCCTTCGTGCGCTACCGCCTCGCGCGGGCCCTGCGCCGTCAGCTCCCGCTGCGGCTGGTGACGTTCCTCGAGGACGCGTACGGGCGCGGGGTGCTGCGCAAGGCGGGCGCCGTCTACGAGTTCCGGCACTCGACCCTTCAGCGCTACCTGACGAGCTCGAAGATCCCGTAACCGAAGCCCCGGACCTCGTGTTCCTCGACGCCCTGGCCCCAGAGCAGCGTGGCGGGCGGCAACGAGAACGGTGCGGCCTCCCGGCGCGGGTTCACCACGACCAGGTGGGTGCCGCCGCGCACGTACGCGAACGGATAGCCCTCGCTGAGCACCTCGGCCGTGGCGCGGTAGCGCAGCGCCGGGGTGGCGCGCCGCAGCGCGGAGAGCTCGCGCACCAGCGTGAGGACGGAACCGGGATCGTTCTCCTGAGCGGCGACGGTGGGCCGCCCGGGTTCAGGGTCGATGGGCAGGTAGAGCTTGGACGGGTCGGCGGTGGAGAACCCGGCGTTCGGCCCGTCGTCCCACTGCATCGGGGTGCGGCAGCCGGCCCGGTTGTAAAGCGGATTGCAGACGGCACCCTCCACATCGGGCATGCCCGGCAGATAGCGCATGCCGATCTCGTCGCCGTAGTAGATGCAGGGCACATTGCCCCAGGTGAACAGAAACGTGAACGCGGCACCCAGCTGCTGCGCCGTGCGAGGACCACAACAGAGCCGGTCGAAGTCGTGGTCGGCCGTGCCCATGATGATCGGCCGCTCCGGATCGGCCTCCCTCATCCTGCTCCACTCGGCGAGAAAGGGGCGCGTGCTGCCCTTGCCCTCCGCGTCGAAGAACGGCTCGCCGGGCTCCTGAAAAGGCAGGATCCCGGCGGCGTGATTGTCGAAGAGGCTGGCATGCGCCCCATGGATCACCAACGCGAAATCAGCGTCAAAGGCCAAGCCCTTGCCGGTACGGGGTTCCGTGCCCTCCGGGATCAGCACCGCGTCCGGATAGGCGCCGGCCATCCACTCCCGGATCTCGCGCCAGATGCCGGCCGACGCTTCGACGCCGTCCGCGATGCCGTAGTCCTTGACGAGCGAGAACGCCATGTCCACCCGGAACCCGGCCACCCCCTTGCCCAGCCAGAAGTCGATGACGTCCCGCAACGCCCGCCGATTGCGCAGCGGCCCGGGCCCGTCGACGGGGTCTCCCTCCGCGCTGCCTGCACTTCCCACGACGCCGCTGCCCCCACCGACGCCCTCGAGTTCCTTCCCTCCCCTCTTGATCCAGCCGAAGTTCAGGGCCGGCTGCTCGTCGTAGAAGTTCTTCAGGTACCAGCCGGGGCGCGGACCGGGCGACGGCACCCAGGCCGGCGTGCCCGGAATGTCCACGCTCCAGCCCTCGGCCGGCGGCTCGGTGCGCCAGATGTACCGGTCGCCCGCCGGGTCGGGGCCGTCCGCGTGCAGCTCGCGCTGGAACCACGGATGCTCGATCGACGTATGCCCCGCGACGAGGTCGAGGATCACCCGGATGTTCCTCTTCCGCGCCTCCTCGATGAGCTCGACCATGTCGTCGTTGGTGCCGTAGCGCGGCGCGATCCGCAGGTAGTCGGCCACGTCGTAGCCCGCGTCCACGAACGGCGACGCGAAACACGGGTTGAACCAGATCGCGTCCACCCCGAGCGACGCGATGTGGTCGAGCCGCCCGATCACCCCGCGCAGGTCCCCGATCCCGTCCCCGTCCGAGTCGGCGAACGATTGCGGGTAGACCTCGTAGAGCACCGCGTCGGCCAGCCAGTTCTCGCGCATCCCGCCAGAGTAGTCAGGGCTTACGGGCCACACCGCCGAGGTGCGGGACCGGCTCCGCTTGCCCGTCCGGCCGCCACCTCGAGCGGCTCACCACGCCCGGCTCGATCATCTTGAGCCCGCCGAAGAGCCCCGCACCTGCTCGGCGCAGCGCAGCGCAGCGCAGCGCAGCACCATCGTGGCGGCCGGCCCTTCGTTCCAGAAGCGCAGCGCCTCCTCCATCGCCTCGCCGTTGATCTCGTTCGTCGGATGCGAGATCGGCCCCACGGTGAACGACGGCGTCACAGCGGAACGGAATATTCCGCTCTGCCGCGCTTGGCGAAGCACTAGCCGCAGACCCGGCCCACGCCCACGCCCACGCCCACGCCCACGCCCACGCCCACGCCCACGCCCACGCCCACGCCCACGCCCACGCCCACGCCCACGCCC
>NZ_BOMI01000060.1 GCF_016862115.1 Paractinoplanes deccanensis | reverse complement strand
CCCACGCCCACGCCCACGCCCACGCCCACGCCCACGCCCACGCCCACGCCCACGCCCACGCCCACGCCGACGCCGACGCCGACGCCCACAAACGAGCGAGCGCGCCCTGGCGGAACGGAGCGCTCCGGTCCACTTTGGTCAGCGAACCGGTCACCCCAGAGGCGGCGACCCACTCGCAGACCAGCCAGCGGGCCGGAGCGGAACGGAGCATTCCGATCCGCCATGGGGGCGTACGGCCGTCACAGCCCGCCAACGCACACGCGAACCAGCCAGCACCCGAAACGGAACGGAACACTCCGATCCGCCATGGCCAGCAAACCGGACCGCCACAGACCCGCGACGCACACGCGAACCAGCCAGCACCCCGCGGTGGAACGGAATGTTCCGCTCCGCGAGTCGGCCGCGGCGCCAGACGAGCCACGCCGTCGGCCGGGCGACAGCCGGAGGCCGGGCGACAGCCGGAGGCCGAACCCACAGTCAGGGCCGGACGACAGCCGAGGCTGAACCACCGCCAAGGGCGAACCACCGCAGGACCGGACCAAGCCGAGGCCGAACCACAACCGAGGCCGAACCACCGCAGGGGCCGAGCCACAGCTGCGACCGGACCACAGCCGGGACCGGACCACAGCCAGGACCGGACCACAGCCAGGACCGGACGCGATCGCGCCGGCGGCGGGCAGGTGGGCGATCGCGCTGGGTGACGAGAGTCGCGGGGGCTGCGGTGCTCGTCACGAGCAGTCGTTCGGCAGATGCGGTTACTTGATCTTTCAAGTCATGATCGACTCATGAGTGTGCCCCAGATGCCCGAGGATCAGCGCTGGACAGGGACGGCTGCGGTGCCACCGCAGCGGCCGCGGAAGCGCTGGTGGTGGGTGGTGGGCGTCCTTGCCGGGGTGATTGTGGTTGGTATCGGGGTTGCGGTCGCTTTTGTCCGGCCGGCGGCTGTGGTGCCGGACGGGACGACCGTGGCGGGGGTCGAGGTTGGCGGGCTCGCCGAGAAGGAGCTGGTTGCCAAGCTTGACGGGGAAGTCCGGCAGAAGGTCGAGCGGCCCATCACGGTGCAGGTCGGCTCGGAGAGCTTCGCGATCAATCCGGCGGAGGCGGGTGTCCGGCTCGACGCGGAGGCCACGCGGCGGGAGATCGAGCTGACGCGGTGGCGGATTCCCGGCGAGAAGGGCGAGGAGCTGGCGCCGGTGATCGCGGTGGACGAGGCGGCTGCCAAGAAGGCGCTCGAAGCCAAGGTCAAACCCTTCAATCAAGAGCCTCGCAATGCCTCGGTACGCCTCGCGGCGCCCCAGACGGTGATCGACGGCAAGGGGGACGAGTCGTACAAGGCCTCGGACCGCGGCGTGACGCTGAACAAGGGCACGCCCGGGCGCGGGGTGGACACGACCGATGCGGTGAAGCGGCTTGTCGGCACTGTGCGTGAGGGCGGTAGCAGGCTGGAACTGTCCGTGACGACGTTGAAGCCGGGCAACGACACCCCGAAGCTCGCGGGCGTCGACCAGCTGATCGGGACGTTCACGACGTACCACCCGTGTTGCGCGCCGCGGGTGACCAACATTCACCGGATCGCCGAGCTGATCGACGGCACGGTGGTGCCGGCGGGTGGCACGTTCTCGCTCAACGACGCGGCGGGCGAGCGGACCCGGGCGAACGGCTTCGTGGCGGCGCCGGCGATCGTGGACGGTGAGCTGGAGGACCAGCTCGGCGGGGGTGTCTCGCAGTTCTCGACGACGCTGTTCAACGCGGCCTGGTTCGCGGGGCTCGACATCGAGAAGCACCAGCCGCACTCGCTCTACATCAGCCGCTACCCGCCCGGGCGGGAGGCGACCCTCGACTGGCGCGCGATCGACCAGGTCATCAAGAACGACACGGACGCGCCGTTCGTGATCCGCGCCCGGACCACGGACACGTCCGTGACGGTGGGCATCTACGGGCACACCGGCGACCGTGAGGTCTCGTCGGTGACCGGTCCCCGCCAGCCCCGCGGCGACGAGGGTGGCTTCCGCGTCTCGGTCACCCGCACCATCAACCAGGACGGCGCGGTCAAGGGCACCGACACGATCAGCTGGACCTACCGCGGCCTGGACTGAACGCGGCCGCACGCTCCCGAACAAGGGCGCCCACACGCTCCGGATCAGGGAGGCCGCGCGCAAACCCGACACCACCCCGGCACGCTCTGGACTGGGCATGCGGGGACTGGGTAGAAATGTGCCGATGAAGACGATGGCGCGCGCGGTGGTGGCCGGAGGACTGGCACTCTCCCTGGTGGGGTGCAGCTCCGAGGAACCCACAAGTCCGGCAAATCCGGATGCTGCCGGAGGGGTCACATCGCCGGCCGGGACAAGCGCCGCGACAAAGCCGGGCGCGCAGATCAAGCTTGCCGCGACGACGGTCCAGGGCGGCGACGGGGAGGCGCCCTTCGACCGGACCCGCCGCGTCGAGGCTCCCCAAGGCTGGACCGTCAGCGTCTGGGCTCGGGTGCCCAGCGCGCGCCTGCTCGCCTGGGCCCCCGACGGCAAGCTGCTCGTCTCACGCCCCAAGTTCGGCGACGTCCTGGCCCTCACGCCGGGCGCCCCGGCCACCGAGACGACGTTGCTCAGCGGGCTCAACCAGCCGCACGGGCTCGCCTTCGACGGCAACACCCTCTATGTCGCGCAGAGCGATCAGGTCAACTCCTTCGCGTACGCCGACGGCCGCGTCGAGGGCAAGCGGGTCGTGGCCGGCGGGCTGCCCGACGAGAAGAGCCCCGACCTTCGCGGCGCCTACGCGCACGCGCTCAAGAGTGTCGCCATCGGCCAGGACGGCGCCGTCTACATCTCCGTCGGGTCCACCGGCAACATCTCCGCCGAGGACCGGGAGACCGATCCCGAGCGGGCCTCCATCCTGCGCGTCCCGCCCGGCGGGGGCGCCGCCACGACCTTCGCCCGCGGGGTGCGCAACGGCACCGGTCTCGCGGTCGCCCCGGACGGGTCGGTCTGGACCGCCGTCAACCACCGGGACAACGTCGCCTACCCGCACGAGGGCCCCGAGCGGGGGAAGGTCTTCACCTCGTACGTCAATGACCACCCCATGGAGCAGCTGGCCCGCCTCACCCAGGGGCGCGATCTCGGGTGGCCGTTCTGCAACCCGGACCCGGGCGAGCCGCTCAGCTACTCCAACCGGCCTTTCGTGCGCGACATCCAGATGAACGCCGACGGCAGCAAGCTGGACTGCGCCAAGCTCCCGCCGACCGAGCAGGGCATGGGCGCCCACTCCGCCCCGCTGGGCCTGGCCTTCGGCGAGACCGGCTCGCTCGGCGCCGGGGCGCTCGTCGGCATCCACGGGTCCTGGAACCGCAAGCCGCCGCGCGAGCCCGAGGTCTCCTTCTTCGCCTGGCGCGACAACACGCTCGGGCCGCAGCAGACGATCCTCAAGGGCTTCCAGGCCGCCGACGGCTCCCGGTGGGGTCGCCCGGTCGCGGCCGTCATGGGACCCGACAAGGCGTTGTACGTGAGTGACGACTACGCCGGCGCCATCTACCGCGTGACCGTGTCCTGACGTTTGCGGTGATCGGCAGCGGGCACTTCCCGGCGCATGCGTGCCTTGGTTCTGGGTTGCTCCCTGAAGTCGTCCGACAACGAGTCCAGCAGCGAGCTGCTCGGCCGGGAGGTGCTGACCGCGCTCGCCGACCATGACGTCGAGGGCGAGATGCTGCGCGCCGTCGACCTCGGCATCAAGTTCGGTGTGTCGACCGACGAGGGCGACGGTGACGGCTGGCCCTCCGTACGGGAGAAGATCCTCGCCGCCGAGATCCTGGTGATCGCCACGCCGATCTGGATGGGCCAGCCGTCGAGCGTGACCAAGATGGTGCTGGAACGGCTCGACGCGGAGCTGTCGGAGACCGACGAGCTGGGACGCCCGTCGATGTACGGCAAGGTCGCCGCCGTCGCGGTCGTCGGCAACGAGGACGGCGCGCACCATGTGATCGCCGAGGTGCTTCAGGCGCTCAACGACGTCGGCTTCACGATCCCGGCGGGCGCGGGCACCTACTGGGTGGGCGAGGCGATGGGCTCGGTGGACTACAAGGACGCGGGGCCCAAGCCGGAGACCACCGGCGCGACCACGAAGACCTTGGCCGCGAACGTGGCGCACGTCGCCCGGCTGCTCGCGGACTCGCCCTATCCCGCTTCCTGACCGACGTTCGCGCCGAGCCAGTCGCGCAGCGGGCGGCCGGCCCGGAAGAAGTCGACGACGCGCTTCTTGGCGGCCGCGGTGCCGAGCCAGGCCGCGGGCTCCCATTCCTTCCAGGTGGTGAGCCCCTTGTGCCGCAGCAGGTCCACGCGCGGGTGGTCCTTGGGATAGCCGCGCGGGGCGGTCTTGAGGCTGCCGTGCCCGACGACGTCCACCTTGCCCTCGGCGATGATCCGGGCGAGCTCCTTGCCGGTGAGGTCCTTGGCCACCGCCCGGCGATAGCGGTCGAGCTGCTCGGGCGACATCTGGTACATGCCCGAGCCGGCCGCCAGGCCCTCCGCGGAGAGCTGCACATATCCGCCGAAGTCGAGCCACGCGCCGAGGTGGGTCTTGTACGGGGACTTGTCCTTGCTGAACCGTACGTCCCGGTACGGCCGGAAGATCTTGCCGGGCCCGAACTCCGGCTCGAGCTCGTCGAGCAGCTCGCGCATCGGCCCCCGCACGCTCCGCTCGTAGAACTCCTGGTGCGCAGTCCAGTACGTCTTGGAGTTGTCGGCGCTCAGGCCCTCGTAGAACTCCAGCGCCTCGCTCGGCCAGCCTCGGAACGTCACGCCCAGGATTCTAGAGCGATTTGACTTCTACAACGGAATAAAAGAAGGTGAGGCTCACCGTACTTAGGTTTGGCTTACCTCGGGAGACGCGATGACCGCCATCTACCTGATCGGTCTGCGTGAAGGCCTGGAGATCACCCTCGTGGTGTCCATCCTGGTCGCCTTCCTGCTCAAGACCGGCCGGAGGCACCTGCTGCGCCCGGTCTGGGCCGGCGTGGCGGCCGCGGCGGTCCTCGCGGCCGGCTTCGCGGCGCTGCTCCAGGTCGGCGCGGCCCGGCTCTCCTTCACCCATCAGGAGCTGTTCGAGGCGATCGCGTCGCTGGTGGCCGTCGTCTTTGTCACCTGGATGATCTTCTGGATGCGCCGGATGGCCCGCCACATGGGACGGGAGCTGCGCGGACGGCTCGACGAGGCGGCCGGGCTCGGGCCGTTCGCCGTCGCCTCGGTCGCCTTCCTCGCCGTCATCCGCGAGGGGCTGGAGACGTCGATCCTGTTCTACGCCGCGGCGCAGGGCACGACCGACAGCGTACGGCCGCTGATCGGCGTCACGCTGGGCCTGCTCACCGCCGTCGCGCTCGGCTGGCTCCTCTACTTCGGCGCCGTCCGGATCAACCTGACCGTCTTCTTCACCGTGACCGGTGCCCTGCTGGTGCTCGTCGCCGCCGGGATCGGGAAGTACGGCGTCCACGACCTCCAGGAGGCCGGCGTGCTGCCTGGCCTCAACACCCTCGCGTACGACGTGAGCGGCTCGTTCCCGCCCGGCGCCTGGTACGCCGAGCTGCTGCGCGGCCTGATCAACTTCACGCCCGCGCCGACCGTGCTCGAGACGATCGCCTGGCTCGCGTACGGCATCCCGGTTTTGATCCTGTTCCTCAAGCCGGCCAAGACGCCGGCCGTCACCCCCGTCGCCTCCTAGGAGCCTTCCTTGCGCCCTGCTCGCCTGCTTCCCGTCGCCGCGGTCCTGCTCGTGGCGGCCTGCGGTTCCTCCTCCACCGACGACAAGGCCGACGGCTCCGGCAAGATCACCGTGGCGGCCTCGGACGTCTCCTGCGACGTCGCCAAGGCCGAGTCGGCCGCCGGCACCGTCACGTTCGCCATCGCCAACAAGGGCAACAAGGTCACCGAGTTCTACGTCTACGCGCCGGGCGACCGGGTCATGGGCGAGGTGGAGAACATCGCGCCCGGCCTGTCCCGCGAGCTGATCGTCGAGCTCAGCGCCGGCAAGTACGAGACCGCCTGCAAGCCCGGCATGATCGGCAAGGGCATCCGCAACGGCTTCACCGTCACCGGCTCGGCGGCGCCGCTCACCGAGGACGCCGCGCTGGCCCAGGCCACCGAGGACTACCAGCGGTACGTGAAGAGCCAGACCGGCGCGCTCATCGAGAAGACCACCGAGTTCGTCAACGCCGTGAAGGCCGGCGACGCCGAGAAGGCCAAGGCGCTGTTCCCGGTCTCCCGCACGTACTGGGAGCGCATCGAGCCGGTCGCGGAGATCTTCGGCGACCTCGACCCGGCGATCGACGCGCGCGAGGACGGCCTCGAGCCGGGCCAGGAGTTCACCGGCTTCCACAAGATCGAGAAGGACCTCTGGGTCACGAAGGACATCAGCAAGGACGGCCCGCTCGCCGACAAGCTGCTCGCCGACGTGCAGAAGGTGGTCGACCTGGCGAACAGCGCGAAGCTCTCCCCCGTGCAGCTCGCCAACGGCGCGAAGGAGCTGCTGGACGAGGTCGCCACCGGCAAGATCACCGGCGAGGAGGACCGCTACTCGCACACCGACCTGTGGGACTTCGCGGCCAACGTCGAGGGTTCCAAGGCGGCCATCGCGGCGCTGCGCCCGGCCCTCGAGGAGAAGGACCCGGCGCTGGTCAAGACGCTGGACGAGCGTTTCGAGGCGGTCACCAGCGCGCTCGAGAAGCACCGCAAGGGCGACGGCTGGCAGCTGCACAACGAGCTCTCCGAGGCCCAGCTGAAGGTCCTCAGCGACAACATCAACGCGCTCGCCGAGCCGATCAGCAAGGTGGCGGCGCTGGTAGCCCAGAAATGAAGCGGCGCGTAGTCATCGGCGCGGCGGGGCTGGCCACGGCCGGTCTCGCCGCCGGCGGCGCGGTCGCCCTCGGCCGCCGCGAGGAGCCGGTCCCGGTCTCGGGCACCGCGGGCGACGCGGTGCCGTTCTACGGCGTACGGCAGGCCGGGATCGTGACCCCGGCGCAGGACCGGCTGCACTTCGTCGCGTTCGACGTGATCACGAAACGCCGCGAGGACCTGCTCGCCATGCTCGAATCATGGACGGCCGCCGCCGCCCGGATGACCGCCGGCCTCGACGCGGGCACGTTCGGCGCGGTCGGCGGCGCCCCGGAGGCCCCGCCGGACGACACGGGCGAGGCGATCGGGCTGCCCCCGTCGGGTCTCACCCTGACGATCGGCTTCGGGCCGTCGCTGTTCGGCCGCTTCGGCCTGGCGGGCAAGAAGCCCGAGGCGCTGGCCGATCTGCCGCGCTTCCCCGGCGACGCGATCGATCCCCAGATCTCCGGCGGCGACCTCTGCATCCAGGCGTGCGCCCACGATCCCCAGGTGGCGGTCCATGCCGTACGCAACCTCGCGCGCATCGGCATGGGCGTGGTGAGCGTGCGCTGGTCGCAGCTCGGCTTCGGGCGTACGTCGTCGACCTCCACCAGCCAGGCAACCCCGCGCAACCTCTTCGGCTTCAAGGACGGCACCGCCAACCTCAAGGCCGAGGAGACCGCCCTGCTCGACGAGCACCTGTGGGTCCGCGAGGGCGACGGCCCCGACTGGATGACCGGCGGCTCCTACCTGGTCACCCGCAAGATCCGCATGATGATCGAGACGTGGGACCGCACGTCGCTCACCGAGCAGGAGGCGATCGTCGGCCGGACGAAGGGTGAGGGCGCGCCGCTCGGCAGGACGGCCGAGCACGACGAGCCGGACCTCACGTCGGACGCGATCGCCAAGGACGCGCACGTACGCCTGGCGCACCCGACCCAGAACAACAACGCCCGGCTGCTGCGCCGCGGCTACAACTTCGTGGACGGCTCGGACGGGCTGGGCCGGCTGAACGCGGGCCTGTTCTTCATCGCCTACCAGCGCGACCCGCGGCGCGGCTTCATCCCGGTGCAGACGTCGCTGGCCCGCCACGACTCCATGAACGAGTACATCCGGCACGTCTCGAGCGCGGTCTTCGCCTGCCCGCCGGGGCTGGCCGCCGCCGACGACTTCTGGGGGCGCTCCCTGCTCACCTGACCCGCCGCCGCACTTCGTCGCGCCGGGCGCGGACGCGGTGGGGCCGGGCGCCTCGATCGTCGCCGTGGGGCCGGACAGCCCGGTCAGCCTGTCGCCCGCGACCATCCGCGCGGCGGACGGCGCCTCGCCACCCGGGCTCTCGTCGGCGTTGCCGGCTCAGGCGGCGCGGCCCGCGCTGATGAAGAGCTCGATCAAGTCGATGGTGGCCTCGCCGGTCCAGATGATGGAGGCGGCGGCGAGGGCGACCGGCACCGCGTACAGGATGCGGGGCGCCTGTGCCGTGCTGGGCTGGAGCAGGCGCGCCACCCGGCGGGGGATGACGCCGCCGGCGGACGCGGCGTGCAGGTGCGGGGTGGCGCGCGGCGCCGTGCCGGCCAGGGCGGCGGCGCCGATGGCCCGGGCGACCACGTTGCGGCTGCCCAGCTCGGCCGCGGCGCGCTCGTCGGCGGCCCGTTCGATCAGGTAGTCGACGTGGCGGCCCACCCACCACAGCGCGGGATGCGCCGCGACCGCCAGATCGGCGGCGCGGGCCAGGCGGTGGTGGCGTTCGGTCAGATGGGCGTTCTCGTGCGCGAGCAGCGCCTCGAACTGACGGTCGGTGAGCGCCGCCCGCATACCGGTCGTGACGACGACACGCCCGGGACGCCCCGGCACCGCGAAGGCCCGCGCCTCGTCGTCGTCGACCATGACCAGGCCGCCGCTGTGCTCGCCGGGCGGGATCAGCGCCAGCACGCGACGGTGCCGCCGCAGGCGCCAGATCAGGGCCACCACCGCGTACGCGAGCAGGGCGACGCTCAGCCACGGCACGAACGGGACGCGCTCGGTGTCCTCGTACACGACCCGGGTCGACCAGCCGAGCGCGCCGCCGACCAGCGGGATCTCGGCCACCGCGTGCAGTGCGAACAGCACCAGGTTGAAGGTGCTGGCCGCGGCGACCGCGAGGGCCGACCACGCCACCGCCCTGGCCGCCGTCGCGGGCGCGAGCCGGTCGGCCAGCCATCGCACCGCCAGCACGACCAGCGGCGGCACGACGACGACGGACCAGAGGAAGTGATCGAACATGGCTCTCCGCTCATCCCCCGCACAGCTTTGATCTATACAGTCGACGGGTGAGCCCCGCACCGCGACGCCGTCCCGGCCAGCTGGAGACCGAGATCGTCACCGCCCTGGCCGCGGCGCCCGATCCGCTGACGCCCGGCGAGGTCCGCGACGCCCTGGACCCGACCGGCCAATTGTCGTACAGCACCGTGGTCACGACGCTCTCCCGACTGTACGAGAAAGGCTCCGTCACCCGGCACCGGGACGGGCGTGCTTTCCGTTACGGCGCGCTCGCCGACCCCGCCGGCCTGGTCGCCGACCGCATGAGCCGGCTGATGGCCGTGGAGCCCGATCGCGCCACCGTGCTGCGCCGCTTCGTCAGCAAGCTCGACGAGCAGGACGAGCAGCTCCTGCGTGACCTGCTCAACCAGCCCGACGACGACTGAGCAGCTCGCGAACGATGTCCAGACGGTCTGACTCCCAGGCCACCTCCAGCATGTAGCTCATCGCCTCCTCGCCGACCATGCCCTCGTCGAGCTGCCGCACGGCCAAGTCACTGGGGCCGGGCTCATGTGCGGGTGGCACGGGCCGCTCAGCGGCGTCCGGGGGCGGCGCCGTCGGGCCGAACGTGGCCGCCGGCGGCCACGGGTTGACCAGCAGAGCGCGGCGGGCGAGGCCGCGCTCGCACCAGACGATCGCGGCCTCGATGGCCCAGCCGACGGCGAGGACCAGGTCGACCGGGCCGGAGGCGGGCAGGGCCGAGCGGGCCGCGGCCGCCACGTCGGCGGCCCACTCGCGGGGCCTCCCCCGAAACACGGCCGGCGGAGGCTCGGTCACGGTGCGGACGTCGGCATGGCCGGACACCAGGCCGGCGAACCCGCGCCAGACGCGGGCGTCGAGCAGTTGGTCGTGCAGAAGCAGGACGACCGGCACCTCTCAGCGCCCTAGAGGGAGACGCTGGTGAACTGCTTGCCGGCGGTGTTGACCACCCGCACCGACGCCACGTCGGCTGGGGGGATAAGGGCGCTGCCGTTGAGCGTGGTGCCGCCGGCCTCGCCGGCCGGCGACACCACCCAGCTGCCGGCTTGGACCGCGTAGCCGTCCTTGGCGACGACCTCGAGCACGCATTTCTCGCCCGCCGGGATGCCGGACACCGCCGCCGTCACCCGCACCCAGCCGGGGGCGGGCGCCACCGCCGCGGTGATCCGCGCGCCGGTGGTGGGATCCACCGCGGTCCCGGTACGCGTCCCGGGAACGTCGGTGGGCAGCGCGGAAGCGATCGGCGGCTGCGCGGTGGGGGTTTCCGGAGCCGTGGCGCGACCGGCGAGCACCCCGGCACCGACTACCGCGACGGCGACGACAGCGGCTGCCGATGTGAGCAGCGCCGCACGACGCCGGCGCTGCCCGGACGACTCCTGGCGCACCTGCCGGAGCGTGCGCTGCAGCAGCAGGTCACCACCCTCCGGCGGGCCCTCCAGCAGCATGGCCTCGGGCACCGCCTCGAGCGCCGCCCGCCACTCGCGTAGCGAATCGGCCTCGGCGCGACACCGCGCGCACCCGGCGAGGTGCTCCTCGACCTCGCGGCGCTGATCAGGGGTCAGCGTCTCGACGAGGTATCCGGCGAGATCGACGTGCTCACCGGACGACTCGACGTCCGACCAGGGCCTCATGGTTTCACCTCCTCACGCCTTAGAGACACGACACCACGGGTACGACGGTTCATCCGGATCTCGCGCCGGCGGTGTCGTCGCAGGCGCGCCCGGTGTTCAGGCAGCCCACGACCCTTTGCATCAGGGTGTCGGGCATGAGGTTGAGCATGAAGCCGTGGTCGGTGAGCGGGCTGTAGCGCTGCCCGTCGAACGCGTCGATCCGGTATCGGGCGCCGGCCGGAACGGCGTACGTCATGGTGATCTCGAGTCGTGGCACGGCGAACGTGCCGGCGGGGCAGCCGCCGCCCGCCGCCGGGAAGACCATCTGCTGCCGGTGGGTGGGGCTGTCGAGCTGGCGCCCGTCCCAGCAGCTGGGGAAATCGAAGATCCGGACCACCTCGGCGCCGTCGTCGCAGATCGGGTACTTCATGGTCGTCCGGCCGGGCGTGTTCGTGCAAGACCACGCCGAGCGGGCGAGACCACCGCCGTTCGTGTGCGCGTACGCGTCGCCGACGGCCGCCACCAGCAGGCGCGGCATCGCCACGACCGGACCGCGCGGGTTGCCGTGGTAGGCCATGGTCAGCGAGGACGGCACGAGGGCCGTGCCGTGGTGATCGTCGGGTCCGCCGAGGCGCAGCACCGGCCAGTAGTACGTGGAGGCGTCGCCGTTCGTGCAGCTGGTGGGCGCGCCGACGAGATCGTCCACGCGGGAGTCGGGCCGCACGCCGAGGTTGCCGACGAAGTCGTGCTCGTGGTGCGCGGGGCCGGGGACGCCGGGGGTGACGACCGGGTTGCCCGTGTTGCGGTGGCCCTTCTCGTTGCGGCCGCAGTCCCAGGCGTACGAGCCGGTGGAGGCGCCGCTCACCGGCCGCGCGGCCACCGGCACCCGGGTGGCGTCCGACATGGACGTGTAGAAATCGCGCTCGTCACCTCGTACCGCCAAAAAAGCGACCGATGCCCCCAGAGCGACCACCGCCAGCGCGGCCTCGACCGCGAGCCAGGGCCGTCCCATCGACATGCCTCTACGGTACGCAGCGCGCCGTCATGGTCACCGTCCGGTGAGGAATTTTCTCGTTGAGAAAACTTGCGCGTTGGGAACGTATTGAGGAAACTTGTCTGTGGCATTCAACAGAACTCCGGAAGGGCACGTGCCATGGACGGCACCACGCAGGTGATCGGTGATCGCCTGCACGACCTGCTCAGGGTCGTCCGGCTGCTGAAGCACCAGCGGTCGGCGGAACGGCCGGCGATCCCGCCCGGACTCGTCGGGCTCCTCGGCCAGATCGACCGGATGCCCAGCGGCTGCCACGCCCGCGAGCTGGCGATCCAGTCGTCGCTCGACCCGTCCACGATCAGCCGCGCGGTCGCCGCGCTCGTCACCGGCGGGCTGGTGGCGCGCGAGCCGGACCCGCACGACGGGCGGGCCAGCGTGCTGGTCGTCACCGACAAGGGGCGCCAGGCCATCGCGGAGGCCCTCGAGTGGTACCTCGGCGCGCTCGGGCAGGCACTCGCCGACTGGACCCCCGACGAGATCGCGACGTTCGGCCACGGACTCGCCCGCTTCACCCAGGCGCTCGACGGCGCCCTCACCTCGCAAGACTCCACGGAGGCCGCGGCATGACCACAGCACCACCCGCTCCGGCGAACCACCGGCAGACCCTGGAGGCCCTCAGCGGCCTGCTGCTGGTGCTCTTCGTCGCGATGCTCAGCAGCACCGTCGTCTCCACCGCGCTACCGAAGATCATCGGTTCGCTCAACGGATCGCAGACCCAGTACACGTGGGTGGTCACGGCCACCCTGCTCACGGCGACGGCCACCACCCCGATCTGGGGCAAGCTCGCCGACCTGTTCAACAAGAAACTGCTGATCCAGATCTCGATCGTCGTGTACGTGGCCGGCTCGCTCGTCGCCGGCTTCAGCCAGTCGGCCGGCGCGCTCATCGGCGCCCGCGCGTTTCAGGGCATCGGCGTCGGCGGCCTCCAGGCGCTGGTCCAGGTGGCGATCGCCGCGATGATCCCGCCCCGCGAGCGCGGCCGCTACAACGGCTACCTCGGCGGCGTCATGGCCCTGGCCACGGTCGGCGGCCCGCTGCTCGGCGGCCTCATCGTCGACACGTCCTGGCTGGGCTGGCGCTGGTGCTTCTTCATCGGCGTGCCGGTCGCGGTCATCGCGCTGATCCTGCTCCAGGTCACCCTGCACCTGCCCACGATCCGCCGCGACAACGTGAAGATCGACTACCTCGGCGCGACGCTGATCGCCGCCGGCGTGAGCCTGCTGCTGATCTGGATCTCCTTCGTGGACGACTCGTTCGCCTGGCTGTCCTGGCAGACGTACGCGATGGTGGGCGGCACGATCGTCCTGCTGGCGCTCGCCGTGCTGGTGGAGGCCCGCGCGAAGGAGCCGATCGTCCCGCTGCCGATCATCCGCGAGCGCAACACCGCCCTGGCGATCCTCGCGAGCCTCGCGGTCGGCATGGCCATGTTCGGCGGCGCGGTCTTCCTCGGCCAGTACTTCCAGATCGGCCGCGGCTACAGTCCCACCGAGGCAGGCCTGCTGACCATCCCGCTGATGGCCGGCGTCCTGGTCACCTCGATCGTGAGCGGCCGCCTCATCACGGCCAGCGGCAAGATCAAGCCGTACATCGTGGCCGGCGCCGTGGTCCTGGTCATCGGCTTCGCGGTGCTGTCGCCGATCGACCACGAGACCCCGCTGTGGTACATGGGTGCCGGCATGTTCCTGATCGGCGCGGGCGTCGGCATGAGCATGCAAAACCTGGTCCTGGCGGTGCAGAACAGCGTCTCGCTGAAGGACATCGGCGCGGCCAGCTCGACGGTGGCGTTCTTCCGCTCGCTGGGCGGCACGATCGGCGTCTCGGTGCTGGGCGCGGTCCTGGCCCGCAGCGTCACCGACCAGATCACGACGGGCCTGGCCGCCGCGGGCATCCCGGCGTCGAGCTCCGGCGGGGGCAGCAGCACGCTGAACCTGACGGCCCTGCCCGAGCCGATCGTCACCATCATCCGGGCCGCCTACGGCGACGCCACCGGCCACATCTTCCTGATCTCGGCCGTCATCGGGGTCATCGGCATCATCGCGGCGGTGGCCCTGCGCCCGGTCATGCTGCGCACCAGCATCGACCTGCCGGACGACCTGAAGGCCGCCGCGGTCGCCGCCGACGCGATCGACGGCGCCCCGGCCATCGACGAGGTCGACCTGGGCTCCCGCGCGCGGCGCTGAGGTCACCGATTGCGCACGGCCCCGGAGGACTCCCTCCGGGGCCTGCTCGCCGGGATCGTCCCCGCCGCGCCGCCCGGGCGGATCGGCATGCTCCGCGACCACATCCGGCCGGAGGAGCGCGTGGTGGCATGCCCCAACCAGGACGTGGTGTACGGGTTCGGCACGCTGGAGGCCCGCCTCGGCCGCCCACGAGGCCGACGCCGTCGTGAGCGAGTTGTTCGAGTTCCGCCACTACGGCCGTGCCGGCGGCCCACCACTGGACCACCCAGCGCTCGGGCGCCCAGTTCCGCACCGGCTACCTGATGCGCACGGCGGTCGGCAAGTCGAACACCTTCGTCGACACGCCCAGCGAGACCTCGCACTACTACCAGGACCTCGACGACACGGGCCGGCGCCTCCACGGAGCGAACACCTAGACCGTCACCTTCGAGGCTTCTGGTCCCTGACGGTCTACAACAAGCACCACTTCGTCTCCGACATCGGCGGCCCTCTTCGGCCGTCGGCCGCACGGCGGATTCGGCTCGGCGGTCAGGTGCGGCGGGTGGCCTCGGCCAGGCGGGTCAACGCGGGCAGCGCCCTGACGATGGCGTCGCTGTCACCCGGGTCGAGCTCCTCGAAGAGCGCGTCGAGCGTGGCCACGTAATGCGCGTTGGTGCGCTCGACCAGCTCCCGGCCCGCCGCCGTCGTCGCCACCAGAACGCCCCGGCCGTCGCTCGGATCGGGAAGCCGTTTGACCAGCCCGCCCTTCTCCATGCGCCCGACCAGCTGCGTCATGCCCGGTTGGGAGGCCCGCTCGAGCCTGGCGAGGTCGGTCAGCCGGGTAGCCCCGTCCCGGCCCAGCCGCCGCAGAACCGACAGCGCCACAGGACTGGGATTGTCCGGCCCTTCGAGCTGGCGCAGGAACCGCACCAGCTGACCGAGCACCGGCAGCAACTGCGATCCGCGGCTATCCCCGGCAGGCATTTCCATAACCCTATTATGCACCTGATGCCACCCGCGGGAGATGCCGGCCATGCCCTTCCCAGCCCACACCCGAGGCAGGAGGCGGACGAGCAGAACGAAGCGTACCGACCGGCACCGAGCCGAGCCCGCACACCCGGCGCGGCCCGCGGGCCGGAGCATTCCGCTCCGCCGCGCAAGCAGGCCAACAGCCCTCGCGGAACGGAACATTCCGCTCCGCCAGAACCACAGGCCCGAGCGCGTCGGAACGGAGGCTTCCGCTCCGCCAACACCACAAGCCAGAGGGCGCCGGAATGGAAGG
>NZ_BOMI01000059.1 GCF_016862115.1 Paractinoplanes deccanensis | reverse complement strand
GGGAGCCACCTGAACGGAACATTCCGCTCCGCCCGGCACCACAAGTCAGGGCGCGCCGGAACGGAAGATTCCGCTCCGTCAACACCACAAACCAGAGCGCGGCGGAACGGAAGATTCCGATCCGCCGCCGCGGAAGAGCGCTACAGGGATTGTTGCAGTCTCCGGGTGCGGAACAGAGCATTCCGTTCCGCCACGCGGCGATCGCGAACGTGCCGAGGCCGATCGCTGGGCGCGGAAGGGAATGGTCCGTTCCGTGGCGGGAGTGACGGCGGTTGGCGAGGCGAGAAGTCGGGCGGGCCATGATCTCGGCGGGCATTCATGCTCTTCGCGCGGGTGACGGCGTCAGGGGACGACCGTTACGGGCCAGTGGCCGAAGCGGACCAGCTTGACGGCCAGGGAGCCGGCTATGCGGTGGAGGACCTTGGCGGAGCGGCCGACGATGACGGCGTCGGCCTGGGACTCGCGGGCGGCGGCTGTCAGCTCGGTGTAGGGCTCGCCTGTGCGCACCACCAGCCTGGCGTCGATGCCCAGCTCGGGGACGTGGGCCTCGAAGGCTTCGCGGATCTCGCGCTCGACCTCGTCCTGGGCCTCGATGGCGGTCAACGCTGCGGCGCCGCTGTCGTCGGAGAGCGGGACCATCGCAGGAGAGCCCTTGCGGACGTAGACGGCGATGAGGCGGCAACGCTGGCGGCGGGCCAGGCCGGCCGCGTAGGCGGCGGCGCGCATCGAGGACGTGGAGCCGTCGACGCCGACCAGGATGGCGCCGGGGCCGTCGGCGCGGAACTCGTGGGCCGGTGAAGGGCGGGGGTCGAGCTGCTCGTTGCTCATACTGAACGCCTTCCGTTCACTTACTGTCCACGGTATCGTGACGGTTACCGTTCAGCAATGGGAGGTGGCCGATGGCCGCGACACCATCGCCGGGGCGGCCTCGTGATCCGGATGTCGATCGCCGGATCGCTCGGGCGGCGCTCGATGTGTTCGGCGAGGCCGGGTGGGCCGGGTTCGCCATGGAGGGCGTCGCGCGGCGGGCAGGGGTCGGCAAGGCGTCGCTCTATCTGCGGTGGAGCAACAAAGAGGCACTGCTCGCGGACGCGTTGACGGAGGGGCTTCCGAAGATCAGCGATGTGGACACCGGCACGCTGCACGGCGATCTGGTGGAGCTGGCGACGCAGATGCTCGACATCTACTCGGGGCCGTCCAGCCGCGCGGCGCTCAGGTTGTCGCTCGAGGCGGGGGCCATCCCGGGCATCGCGGAGCACTATCAGGCGACCCGCACGGCGCAGATCCTGGCGGCTCGAGCGATCGTCCGCAGGGGCATCGGGCGAGGCGAGCTGCCCGAGACGGCGTCGGTCACGCTGTTGCTCAACACGTTGATGGGCGGCGCGATGATGCACGCCCTGACGACACCGCCGGAGAAGCGGGCCGCCCTGGCGAAGGACACGGCGCCGCACGCCCGGCGGCTGGTCGACTTCCTGATGCACTCCGTCACGGCGGGCGCCGGCGCGTGACCGAGCTTCCAGGGACAGGGGCGGGCGGACAGGCGCACGAGCGGGCCGACAGGCGCATGGCCGACGTCGCACACGTCGAAGGGACGGATGAGGGCGCATGATCGTCACGGGTACCGAGCAGCAGCGGGCGTGGCGGGAGCGCGTTCTTCCGGCGGTTGAGCAGGTGCGGCCGGACGTGTGGTCGATACCGGTGCCGATTCCGCACAATCCGCTGCGGTACACGCTCAGTTACGCGTTTCTTGACGGCGGCGGAGTTCTGCTGGTCGATCCGGGGTGGGACTCGGCCGAGGGGCGGACGGCGCTGAGCGACGGGCTGGCGCGGGCGGGCGCGACCCTCGACGACGTCGGCGGGGTGGTGCTCACGCACGTACACCCGGATCATCACGGTCTCAGCGGGTGGGTGCGGGACCGCAGCGGGGCGTGGATCGGGATGCACCCGGCGGAGTCGCGGGCGCTGCCGCGTCGCTTGTGGAGTGATCGGCGGCCGGAGCAGGATCGGGCCTGGCTGCGAGGGAACGGGGTGCCGGAGGACGACATCGCGGTCGTGGCCGTGGCGCCGGAACGGATGCGCGGGCTCCTCGCGATGGCCGAGCCGGATCGGGAGATCGAGGACGGGGATCTGCTGCCGCTGCGCCGCCACGAGGTGCGGGCGGTGTGGACGCCGGGGCACACGCCGGGGCACCTCTGCCTGCACGACGCGACGGCGGGGGCGCTGCTCACCGGCGACCATCTGTTGCCGCGGATCAGCCCGACCGTCAGCGTTCATCCGGGCAACGACGGTGATCCGCTCACGTCGTACCTGCAGTCGCTGGAGCTGACCGGGAAGTACGCGGCGGAGGAGGCGCTGCCGGCGCACGAATACCGGTTCCGGGGCATCGACGAGCGGGCGGCGGCGCTGATCCGCCACCACGCCGACCGTAATCGGGAGATTGTGGACGTCGTCGGCGGGCTCGGGGCGCCGAGCGCCTGGGCGATCGCGGCGGGGCTGACGTGGTCGCGGGGGTGGGCGAGCCTGCGCGGCATGATGCGCCGCATGGCCTTGGCGGAGACGCTCGCCCACCTGCACCACTTGGAGTCCGCCGGCACCGTCGGCCGCCGGCCCGCCGGGCCGGTTACGACGTGGCGGCTCGTGCCGAGGTGACGGCGCGGCCGCGCTCGGACTCCGGGAAGCGGTCGAGCATGGCGCGCACCGACGCGGCGTCGGTGTTGGCGCCGAAGAGCTCCGTGCCGGGCTCCATGCGCACCCCCTCGGCCAGCGGGCCCGCCACGACCGGGTCGAAGCCGAGGGTGTCGATGAGGGCCGCGACCTCCGCCACGGCGCCCGGGTCGTCGCCGGCCAGGGCGATGGCCTTGCGGCCGGGGGTGCCCGCCGGGCGCGACTCGCCCTCGACGTCGTGGTAGCCCATGTGGTTGAAGGCCTTCACCACGCGCGACCCGGGCAGGAACGCCTGCACGATCTCGCTGGAGGAGGTGCGCGGGTCGGTCAGGTCGTCGCGGATGCCGTCCACCTCCCACCAGTAGTTCATGGCGTCGATGACCGTCTTGCCGCGCAGCGCGGCGACCGGCAGGGTCGGGTACTTGCCCAGGGGCAGGGCGAGCACCACGATGTCCGCCCGCTCCGCCGCCTCGGCCGCGCTGACCGCGACCGCGCCCGGCGTGATGATGCGCACGATCAGCGAGATCTTGGCGGGGTCGCCGGAGCCGGCCACGAGGACGTCGTAGCCGTGCGCCACGGCGAGCCGGGCCAGGACCGTGCCGAGCTTGCCGGCGCCGAGGATGCCAACGGTGGTCATCAGTTCTCCGTCATCATGTCGCGGACCATGGGCGCCACCTTCGAGCCGAACAGCTCGACGGCGCGCGAACGGTCGCTCACCGGCTGAGCCCCGACCGTGTAGATCAGGTCGAAGCGTCCCACGTCGAGGGCCTTCGCCGCGCGGGCGATCTTGCGGGCAACGGTATCCGGCGAGCCGACGTAGAGCGAACCGTGGTTCACTTCCGCGTCGAACTCGGCGCGGCGCAGGGGCGGCCAGCCGCGGAGCGCGCCGATCCGGTCGCGCTGCTCCTTGTAGTACGGGTAGAACTTCTCCTTCGCCTCCTCGTCGGTGTCGGCGACGAAGCCGGGCGAGTGCATGCCGACCGGGTGCGCGACGGTGCCGAGCTGCTCGGCGGCGCGGCGGTAGAGGTCGACGTACGGGGCGAAGCGCTCCGGCTGCCCGCCGATGATGGCCAGCATGAGCGGCAGCCCGTGCCGGGCGGTGCGCACGACCGACTGCGGGGAGCCGCCGACGCCGACCCACACGCTGAGCCGGCCGGACTCCGTCTTGGGGAAGACGTCGGCGTCGACCAGCGGCGCCCGGGTCTTCCCGCTCCAGGTGACGGGCTTCTCGTCGAGCAGCCGCACGAACAGGTCGAGCTTCTCCTCGAAGAGCAGGTCGTAGTCGCTCAGGTCGTAGCCGAAGAGCGGGAACGACTCGGTGAACGAGCCGCGGCCCAGGATCACCTCGGCGCGGCCGCCGGAGAGCGCGTCGACGGTGGCGAAGCGCTGGAAGACGCGCACCGGGTCGTCCGAGCTCAGCACCGTCACGCCGGAGCCCAGCGTGATGCGCGACGTCTTGCCGGCGATGCCGGCGAGCACGGTCTCCGGGGTGGAGATGGAGTATTCGGGCCGGTGGTGCTCGCCGAGCGCGATGGCGTCCACGCCCAGCTCGTCGGCCATCACGGCCTCGTCGACGACCTGCCGGATCGCCGCGGCGTGCGTCGTGCCGGCCGGCACGTCGCCGAAATTGTCCAGGCCGAGGATCATGGCCGCCTCCAGGTAATTGACGTGTCAATCGCTATGATGGACACGTCAACTATGGGAGGCCGAGATTTATGCCCGGGACCCGGCGACTTCCGACACGCGACCAACTCGCCGCGTGGCGCGCCTTCATCGAGACCACCGAGCTGCTGCGCTCCCGCATCGGCGGCCGCTTGCACGACGAGACCGGCCTCTCCCCCGGCGACTACTCGGTGATGCTGGCGCTGAGCGAGCAGCCCGAGATGCGCTCGTCGGACCTGGCCGCGCACATCGGCTGGGAGCGCAGCCGGCTGTCCCACCACCTCGGCCGGATGGAACGGCGCGGCCTGATCAGCCGCGAGGACTGCGCGACGGACAACCGCGGCTCCCAGGTGAGGCTCACCCCCCGGGGACGCGAAGCCTTCGAGGCGGCCACCGTCCCGCACCTGAGGGCCATCCGCGAGCTTTTCGTCGACGCGCTCACGCCCGAGCAGATCGGCGCGGCCGCCGAGATCGCCGGCGCTCTTCGTACCCGGCTGAAGGCTTGACCCTGACGCAGCGTCAACCCTCGACACTGCCGCACATGAGCATGGCAATCGAGATACAGGGCCTGGAGAAGTCGTACGGGGAACTGCACGTGTTGCGCGGCGTGGACCTGGCGGTGGCGCGGGGCAGCATCTACGCCCTGCTCGGCTCGAACGGGGCCGGCAAGACCACGGTCGTACGGATCCTCTCGACACTGCTGAAGGCGGACGCGGGCAGCGCGCGGGTCAACGGCTTCGACGTCGCCACCCGGGCCGCCGACGTCCGCCGGTCCATCAGCCTGACCGGGCAGTTCGCGGCCGTCGACGAGATCCTCACCGGGCGGGAGAACCTCGTCCTGGTCGCCCGCCTGCGGCACCTGAAGGACTCCGGCACGATCGCCGGCGAGCTGTTGGCGCGTTTCGGGCTGACCGAGGCCGGCGGGCGCCGCGTGGCGACGTACTCCGGGGGCATGCGCCGCCGCCTCGACATCGCGATGAGCCTCATCGGCAGCCCGCCGGTCGTCTTCCTCGACGAGCCGACCACCGGGCTCGACCCGGAGGCGCGCATCGAGGTGTGGCAGGCCGTCCGCCGGCTCGCCGAGGGCGGCACGACCGTGCTGCTGACCACGCAGTATTTGGACGAGGCCGAGCAGCTCGCGGACCGGATCGCGATCCTGCACGAGGGCCGGATCATCGTCGACGGCACCCTGGCGGAGCTCAGGCAGCTGCTGCCGCCGGCCAAGGTCGAGTACGTCGAGAAACAGCCCACGCTGGAGGACGTGTTCCTCGCGGTCGTGAGCGGGAAGGGGAGCGACGCATGACGGACACCTTGGTGCTCACCGGGCGAACCCTGCGCCACGTCACCCGCAGCTTCGACACCATCATCACCACAGCGGTCACCCCGGTCGCCATCATGCTGCTGTTCGTCTACGTCTTCGGCGGCGCGATCGACACCGGATCGGTCTCGTACGTGAACTACCTGCTCCCCGGCATCCTGCTCATCACCATCGCGTCGGGCATCTCGTACACCGCGTTCCGGCTCTTCTCGGACCTCCAGAGCGGGATCTTCGAACGGTTCCAGTCGATGCCCATCGCCCGGTCGGGCGTGCTGTGGGCGCACGTGCTGACCTCGTTGCTCGCCAACATGATCTCGGTGGTGCTCGTCGTCGGGGTCGCCCTCGTCATGGGCTTCCGCACCGGCGCCGGGCTGGGCGCCTGGCTCGCGGTCACCGGCATCCTGGTCTTCTTCACCCTGGCGCTGACCTGGCTCGCGGTGATTCCCGGGCTCACCGCGAAGAGCGTCGACGGCGCGAGCGCGTTCGCGTACCCCCTGATCTTCCTGCCTTTCATCAGCTCGGCCTTCGTGCCGACCGGCACCATGCCGGGGCCGGTGCGGGCCTTCGCCGAGAACCAGCCGGTGACCTCGATCGTCGACGCCCTCCGCGACCTGTTCGCGCAGCAACCGGTCGGCTCCGGCATCTGGACCGCCCTCGCCTGGTGCGCCGGCATTCTCGTGGTCGCGTACGCCGTCGCGCTGCGGGTCTACCATCGCCAGAGGTGAGGGCATGCTGACGATCGGCCAGCTGGCGGCGTACGCCGGCGTCACGGTGCGCGCGGTGCGGCACTACCACCAGGTCGGGCTCCTGCCCGAGCCGGAACGGGACGCGTCGGGCTACCGCCGGTACGGCGCCAAGGCCGTCGTCGCCCTTATCAAGATCCGCACCCTCGCGAACGCCGGCGTGCCGCTCTCGCACATCCGCCGGATGCTCGACGCCGGCCCGGCGGCCTTCGCCGAACAGGCCCGGTCGATCGACGAGCGGCTGCGCGGCGAGATCGAACGGCTCGAGACCAGCCGCCGGCAGATCGCCCGGCTCGCCGCCGGTGACAGCCTGGTGCTGCCGCCGGCGGTGGTCGGCTACCTGGACCGCCTGCGCGAGATCGGCGCGTCCGAGCGGTTGGTGGCGGGCGAACGGGACGGGTGGATCCTCATGTCGGCGCGCTGGCCCGGCGAGATCGAGCAGTGGATCCCGTCGAAGCTGGCCGAGCTCGAGAACCCCGTCATGGTGCGGCTCTACCGCCTGCTGTCCGAAGTGTTCGACGACGACGAGGGCGACGACGACCCCCGCCTGGCGGAGCTCGCCGACCTGCTGGCCACGCTCTCCGAGCAGGCGTACGCGGCCGGCCTGGAGGACTACGGTGAGTCCACTGACGACACCACCTTCGACCTTCTGGACGCCCTCGCCGTCGAGACGGACCCACGCGTCACCCGGCTGCTGGCGCTGATGCGCGAGCGTGGCTGGGCTCGGTGGACCCGGCTCGAACGGATCGACTAGGTGAGTCGCAGCGTCCAGCGGTACGCCTGCACGAGCCGGGTGTCGAAGCCGGACGCCGAGCCCCACAGGAAGATGCGGAAGCGGCGGTAGAGCTCGTCGCCCCAGCGCGCCACGATCTCCTCGCGGCGGGCGTCGAGGCGCTGGGCCCACGCGCGGCAGGTCAGGAAGTAGTTGTGCCGGTCGTCCTCGACGTTGAGCAGCTCGAACGGCGAGTGCGCCACGTGCCGCAGGTACGAGTGGAGCAGCAGCGGCGCCGAGCGGCCCGGGTAGACGTACTGCTTGAAGAAGGTCGACGCCGTGTGCTTGCGCCGCATCGCGAGGGCATCGAGATAGACGCGGCCCTCGGGGCGCAGCAATCGGGCGTACGTCCGCAGCGTCGCCCGGTAGTCGGGCAGGTGCTCGGTGACGCCCATGTTGACGATGGCGTCGAACGGCCGGTCGTTGTGGTAGCGCAGGATGTGCTCGCGGACCACGGTGACCGGCAGCTGCTCGCGCTCGAAGAGGCCCTTGAGGTAGCGCTCCGACTCGGCGGCGAGGGTGACCGTGGTGACGTCGATGCCGCGCCGGGCCGCGTATTCGGAGAAGGCGCCCCAGCCGCCGCCCACCTCGAGCACCCGGTCGCCGGGCTTGACCTGGATGGCGTCGAGCGCGATGTCGAGCTTGCGGGTCACCGCGTCCTCGAGCGGCTCGTCGTCGGCCGCGAAGACGCCCTGCGTGTAGCAGCGGTGGCGGGTGTCGAGGAAGGTCAGGAAGAACTCGGAGTCCTCGTCGTAGTGCTGCGAGATCGCGCGGTTGTCGTGCTCGGTCTTGCCGTGCCACAGCGACGGCACCCAGCGGCCGAGGAACGCGGCCGGATGGATGTCGGAGAAGAACCGGCGCATGCTCAGCGCCGCGGCCAGGTCGCCGTCGACGTCGAGATGACCTCGCAGGTACGCCAGCGCGACGCGCAACTGGTCGAGCGAGAGCAGCGCGTCACGGCCCTCGTCGTCGCGCACGAGCAGCGTGTACTTGGGAGCGGCGTCGCTGGAGACGCCGAAGGTCTGTGTGCTGCCGTCGCGGTCGACGACCTCGAACGGCACCGGGGTACGGTCGCGGAAGTACTCGTCGTAACGCTTGCCGATGACGTCGGCAATGGCTCGCCGCCTCATGCCGCGATCATTCCACGATTTCCGTCTCAGTTGAACGGTGGCCGATTGACGCCGTAGCGCGCGTGGATCTGCGAGGCGCGCAGCTCGGTGCGGGCGACGACCATCCCGACCGTGGCGAGCACGACGCCGGCGCCGAGCAGGCCCCAGAAGAGCTGGTGGAACGGCATCAGCACGGCGAACAGGCCGCACCAGCCCACGGTCATCGCGCCCAGCCCGGCGGTCAGCCGCAACTCGTGCAGCAGGTCGTGCAGCGTGCGATGAGCGTCGATCTCGTCACCGAAGTGCGAGGGCGGGGACCATTTCTTGGTGATCCACAAACCGATGAAGGTGCCGAACCAGAACGCGCCGAGCCAGAGATTCCACGCGCGGGCGTTGCCGAGAAAGAACGCGCCGGGGATCTCCAGGCTCGCGATCGCGAAAGGAAGGAAACAGTCGAGGAAGGACGGTGCCCAGCGGAGCAGAATGCTCATGGTGAGGTAGTAGTAGAAAACCGAGACGAGCACCATGAGCATGGCGAAGCTCTGCACGCCGACGAGCAGGCCGGGGCGGGCGAAGGTGTTCTGCGCCAGCAGGCCCAGCGCGACACCCTGGATGATGCTGATGATCGTGATGAAGGCGGTCGGCGACACGTCGAGCGACCGGCGGATCAGCACGTCGCGGGTGAGCGCCTGAATGGCCTCGCCGCGCTCCGGGAGATCGGCCGGATAAACCGGCGCCGCGTGCGACGGCCGGGCGGGTGCCGGGATGAAGTCGCGCGGATTCACGGGCCGGTTGTCATATGTCGTCGGGACCGCCCGGCGCCGTCGTCCCGTACGCGATTCCGTCGTCACGCCAAACATCATGCACGCAGCGTCAATAGACCAACCTGACTAGCCAGGAAGCCTTTCGAGGATCACGCCGGAATGCAATTTCGCAGGTCACCCCGGAGGCGCCGGAAAAGCCCGATCACACACTGTCGCAACGCCGCCACGGAGGCGCGAAGGCTAGTCCTCTGTGTCTAGTACTCCCAGCACAAAGGCACAAAACGCCCCAGCGAACGATCAGCGACAGAAACGCTGCCCCACCGGTGCCCGCGGGCGTACGGTCCGGGCATGACTGAGCCGGCGGTCCGCCTCGTGTTCGAGTACGACGGCGACGAGGTGCGGATGCTCTCCCAGCAACGCGTCGAGCTGACGATCCCGTCGGCCGGCGAGCCCGCGGCCGGGTGGCGCGCGGAGCTCCGTACCGCCGAGGGAGGGGTCCTCGACCGGCGTGGCCTGCCGTGGATCCCGCTCGACGCCGAGGTCTTCGCGCCCGGCGTGGACGGCGAGCCGTCCGTGCGCCGGGTCCCGGCCGAGCGGCGCACCGGCGTGTTCACGGTGCTCGTGCCCGACCTGCCGGAGGCCGACCACCTGGCGCTGGTCGACGACGCCGGCGGGCCGCCCGAGACGAGGCAGGTGCGCGAGATCCTGCGGGTGCCGTTGCGGGCCGAGTCATGACCACCGCGGACGGCCAGGTGCTCGGCGTGACCCGGGTCGTCGATCACGGCCCGCCCGCCGAGCGCTGGAACCTCGTGATCCTCGGCGACGGCTACCGCGCCAACCAGATGACCCAGTACGCCCAGGACGCCGCCCGGCTCTGCGTGCGGCTGGAGGCCACCCGGCCCTTCGACAGCGTCTGGGCCGGCCTCAACCTCTACCGCGTCGACGTGACCTCCACCGACAGCGGCGCCGACGATCCCGCGGCCTGCGGCGGGCCGGGCACCACGGCACGCACCTATTTCGACGCCTCGTTCTGCAACAACGGCGCGCGCCGGCTCCTGCTGGTCAACCAGGCCACCGCCCTGTCCGTCGCCGCTCAGCGGGTGCCGCAGTTCCACGCCGTGGTGGTCATCGTCAACTCCCAGGTGTACGGAGGTTCCGGCGGCGCCGTCGCCACCTACTCCCTGGCGACCGGGGCGGAGCTGATCGCCCTGCACGAGCTCGGCCACTCCGCGTTCGGCCTCGCCGACGAGTACGAGTCGTACCTCGGCTGCGGCATCGACACGGACCGCGATCACCACCCCGCGGCCGAGCCGGCGGAGCCGAACGTCACCGTGAACACCGACCGGGCGACGCTCAAGTGGCGGTCGCTGGTCGCGCAGGCCACGCCGATCCCGACCACCCGCAACGCCGATTGCACCCGATGCGACCCGCAGCCCGACCCGCTCCCGGCGGCCACGGTCGGGCTGTACGAGGGCGCGCACTACTACCACTGCGGCGCGTTCCGCCCGCAGTTCGACTGCCGGATGCGCGCCATCGACAAGGAGTTCTGCGCCGTCTGCGCCCAGCAGATCCGGCGCGTGCTGCTGCCGTTCACGCCCGCGATCGTGCCGGACGTGCGCGAGATGCGGCGCAGCGCGGCCCACCAGCGGGTGGTCGCCGCCGGGCTGGTGCCGCGGTACACCGGCGCGACCGGCCCGAGCGCCTGGGTCCGGAGCCAGTCCCCGGCCGGCGGCCGGACGGTCCGGTACGGCAGCGAGGTCACGATGCAGCTGCGCAGCGGCCCGATTCCCTGATCGCGGCTTTGACGGGCGCTTCGCAACGTTGCGATAATTTTCGAGTGAGTGGAGCAGAGCGCCGGGCCACGCTTGCGGCCGTCGCGCGGGAGGCGGGCGTCTCGGTGCCCACGGTGTCCAAGGTCGTGAACGGGCGCACCGACGTGGCCCCGCAGACGCGGGCCCGGATCAGCGCGCTGCTGGCCAGCCACGGTTACGTGGGGCGGGCAACGGCGGCGCCCACCGGGGTCCGCACGGTCGACCTGGTCTTCGACGCCATGGAGACACCCAACAATCTGAAGATCCTCAAGGGCGCCCTGGCGGCGGCCGCGGCGGAGGACGTGGACGTCGTCGTCGGGCTCGTGCCGGAGGATCCGCGCGGCGCGGCCTGGGCGCGGCGCACCGCCTCCGCGCACCGCGAGGGCATCGTCCTGGTCACCTCGAGCATCACGTCGAAGCAGTGGCAGCACTTCGTGGAGCGCGGCATCCCGATCGTCACCATCGATCCGGTCGACGTCCCATCACCGGAAATTCCGAGCGTCGGCGCCACCAACTTCCACGGCGGCATGGAGGCGACCGCCCACCTCACCGGCCTCGGGCACCGGCGCGTCGGCTTCATCGAGGGGCCGCCGGAACGCGGGGTCAGCATCGCCCGGCTGCACGGCTACCAGGCCGCGCTCTCGCGGGCCGGCATCGCGCCCGACCCCGAGCTGGTGCGCGCCGGCCCGTTCACCTTCGACGCCGGGTTCACCGCCGCGGCCGATCTGCTCTCCCGCCCGGACCGGCCGACCGCCCTGTTCGCCTGCAACGACACGCTCGCGCTCGGCGCCATCGAGGCGGCCCGCACGCTCGGGCTGCGCATCCCCGAGGACGTCAGCGTGGTGGGCTTCGACGACATGCCGGTGTCGCAGTGGTCCGCTCCCCCGCTGACCACCGTGCGGCAGCCGTTCGCCGAGATGGGCAGCGTCGCCATGCGCCGGCTGCTGCGGCTGGCCGGCGGGGCGCCGCTCGACTCGCCCCGCGTGGAGCTGGCCGCCGAGCTGATCATCCGGAAGTCGACCGGCCGAAATCTCGAAAGTTTCGAGCATTGACTCATAATGTTTCGCAAAGTTACGTTGAGGGCCGATCCTCATTGAGAAAGGCCCGACATGACGCTCCTCCATGTGGCGACCACCGGATCCGATGACGCCGAGGGCTCGGAGAAGCAGCCCCTCCGGACGATCAACCGCGCCGCCGAGCTCGCCCGCCCCGGCGACACCGTCGTCGTGCACGCCGGCGAATACCGCGAGTGGGTGATCCCGCGCCGCGGCGGCCTCAGCGACGCCCGCCGCATCACCTACACCGCCGCCGAGGGCGAGCACGTGGTGATCAAGGGCTCGGAGCGGATCACGACCTGGGAAGCCGAGAGCGACGGCGTGTGGCGCGCCGAGATTCCCAACTCGCTGTTCGGAAATTTCAACCCGTACGCCGAGGAGATCGCCGGCGACTGGATCGTCTACCCGGCCGGCGCGCCCCGCAAGCACCTCGGCGACGTCTACCTCAACGGCCTGAGCTTCTACGAGGCCGGCAGCCGCGCCGAGCTCAACGACCCGCCGCGCCGTGAGAAGGTCCTCGACAACTGGACCGCCCTCGACGACACCGTGCGCAACCCCGACCAGACCCAGCTCGTCTGGTACGCCGAGGTGGGCGCGGACACGACGACCATCTGGGCCAACTTCCAGGGCGCCGACCCCAACGCCGAGCTCGTCGAGATCAACGTACGCCGCTCGGTGTTCTACCCGGTGGAGCACCACCTCGACTACATCACCGTGCGCGGCTTCGAGCTGGCCCACGCCGCCACCCCGTGGACCCCGCCCACCGCCGACCAGCCCGGCCTGATCGGCCCCAACTGGGCCAAGGGCTGGATCATCGAGGACAACGTCATCCACGACGCCAAGACCTCGGCGATCTCGCTCGGCAAGGAGGCCACGACCGGCCACAACTACGCCACCGAGCGCCGCGACAAGCCCGGATATCAGTACCAGCTGGAGTCCGTCTTCTCGGCGCGGCAGATCGGCTGGGACAAGGAGCACATCGGCTCGCACATCGTGCGCCGCAACACCATCTACGACTGCGGCCAGAACGGCGTCGTCGGCCACCTCGGCTGCGTGTTCTCGACCATCGAGGACAACCACATCTACAACATCGCCCTCAAGCGCGAGTACTACGGCTACGAGATCGGCGGCATCAAGCTGCACGCCGCGATCGACGTGCAGATCCGGCACAACCGCATCCACGACACGTCGCTGGGCATCTGGCTCGACTGGCAGACGCAGGGCACCCGGGTCACCCGCAACGTGTTCTACAACAACAACCGCGATCTGTTCATCGAGGTCAGCCACGGCCCGTTCCTGGTCGACCACAACGTGCTCGGCTCGCGCGCGTCGTACGAGTCGTTCAGCCAGGGCGGCGCCTTCGTCGGCAACCTGTTCGCCGGCACCGTGCGCCTCGAAGCCGTCATGGACCGGGCTACCCCGTACCACCAGCCGCACAGCACCCAGGTGGCCGGCTACGCGTACATCCGCGGCGGCGACGACCGCTACATCGGCAACATCTTCCTCGGCGGCGACGTCGCCCAGGCGTACGGGCACGGCGGCGACGGCAAGGCGATCCCCTCGTACGGCCTCGCGGGCTACGACGCGCACCCGGCCTCGTTCGCCGAGTACCTGCAGCGCATCGAGGAGCAGCCCCCGGGCGACCACCAGCGCTACCTCGACGTGCTCCAGGCCGTGTACGCCCGCGGCAACGTCTATGCCAACGGCGCCCAGCCGTTCGCCGGCGAGAGCGGCCCGCACGCCATCGGCGACGCGACCTTCCGGATCGTCGAGGAGGGCGACGAGGTCTACCTCGAGACGGAGCTGCCCGAGGCGTTCGGGCAGGCCGGCTTCGTGGCGGTCGGCGGCCGCGACCTCGAGCGCGTCCGGTTCGCCGACGCCGACTTCGAGGAGCCGGACGGCTCGCCGGCGGTCATCGACGTCGACCTGCTCGGCGACCGGCGCCCGGCCGGCTCCCCCGCGGCGGCCGGCCCGCTCTCCGGCCTCGGCTCGGGGACGGCCCGCACCCGCATCTGGTGACCTGACCGCACGCGAAGGGCGCTCCCGGCCGTCCCGGGGGCGCCCTTCGCCATGTCCCCGCCACGCTTCGGTCAGACGTTTTTCGGTTGATCGACGATCGCCCGGGTAGGTGCCAGAGTGATCCGAAAATGTGAGAGGGGTTCACTGTGCCGGCCGCGACTCATGACATCGAGGACCTTCGGCGGAACAGCCGCATGTACGACGCCGTCATCGAGGAGATCGACGGGCGCCGCATCAGGATCGGCGACGACTGGCTGGTCGACTGGGCGTCCTGCAACTACCTGGGCTTCGACCTCGACGAGGAGGTCATCGAGGCGGTCGAGCCGCAGCTGCGCCGCTGGGGCACCCACCCGAGCTGGTCGCGCATGCTGGGCAGCCCGCAGATCTATCCGGACCTGGAGGACCGGCTGACCGAGCTGCTCGGCGCCGAGGACGTGCTGCTGCTGCCGACCATCTCGCAGATCCACCTCGGCGTCATCCCGGCGCTGATCGGGCAGGGCACGGTCATCATGGAGAGCCGCGCGCACCGCACCATCTACGACGGCTGCGTCTTCGCCCGCGGGCAGGGCGCCACGATGAAGCGCTTCCGCAGCGGCGACGTCGACGAGCTGGCCCGCCTGCTGAAGGAGGCCACCGCGCGGCCGGTGATGGTCTGCATGGACGGCGTCAACAGCATGACCGGCGACATCCCGGACCTTCAGGTCTACGCGAAGCTGTGCCGCGAGCACGACGCGATCCTGTACGTCGACGACGCGCACGGCATGGGCGTCATCGGCGAGCGGGGCGCGGAGGAGACCTCCCCGTACGGCATGCGCGGCAACGCGATCGTCAAGCACTGCGGCGAGACGTACGACAACATCATCCTGGTCGGCGGGTTCTCGAAGGCGTACTCGTCGCTGCTGGCCTTCCTGGCGCTGCCCACCGCGGTCAAGAACCAGCTGAAGGTGGCCGCGCCGACGTACCTCTACTCCGGGCCGTCGCCGGTGGCCTCGCTCGCCACGGTGTGGGCCGGGCTCGACGTCAACGACAAGCGCGGCGACGACCTGCGCGGCCACCTGCACCGGCTGACGGCGAAGCTGCTCACCCACGTACGCGGCATGGGGGTGCACACCCTCAACGTCGACGACACGCCCGTCGTGGAGATCCCCATCTCGCCCGAGCACGACCTGATCGACGTGTCCGAGCGGCTGTGGCGGGCCGGGCAGTACGTGACGCTCGCGCCCTACCCCGGCGTGCCGCGCGACGAGATCGGCTTCCGGGTGCAGCTCACCGCCGCGCACACCGAGCGGCACGTCGACGACCTCAACCGCGTGCTCACCGGCCTGGCCCGCGACGGCGCCCTGCGACCGGCCATCCCGCAGCAGCGCCGCCACGCCTGACAGGCCCTCCCGCGGCAGCGCCGCCATGCCGGACAGGGCCCTCCCGCGGCAGCGCCGCCACGCCGGACAGGGCAGGATGCTCGCATGCCGCTGATCGAGGATCTCGCCTCCCTGCCGTACGCGAAATACCTGCGCCCGCTCGACGAGGAGCTGGACCACGACGGGGACCACAGCGAGGTCCACCTCGACGGCGTCGAGCTCGCCGAGGTGGCGGCCGCCGGCTCCCGCTTCTCGGAGAGCGCGATGACGGCGGTGACGTTCACCGGCGGCACGTACGACAAGGTGCGGCTCGACGACGTGTGGCTGTCGCGGTGCCGCTGGATCGGCGGCTCGTGGGCCGAGACGCAACTGCTCGACGTGACGATCCTGGACAGCGCGGTGGCGGGCGTGCAGGCGTACGGCTCCCAGTGGCGCCGCGTCGTCGTACGCGCAAGCAAGCTCGACAGCCTGAACCTGCGCGGCGCGAAGCTGCAGGACGTCGAGTTCCGCGACTGCGACCTGTCGGAGGTGGACTTCGGCGGCGCCACCCTGATCAACGTGACCTTCCCGGGCTCGGCCGTGCGCCGGGCCCGGTTCGGCAAGGCCACCGCCAAGAAGCTCGACTTCCGCGGCGCCCGCGAGCTCGACCTCGCCGAGGGCTGGGAGTCGCTGAGCGGCGCGATCATCGGCCCGGGCCAGCTGGCCGAGGTCGCCCCCGCGCTGGCCCAGGTGCTCGGCGTGGTCGTCAGGCAGTAGCGGCCTTCGCGTCCTGCTCGATCTCGGCGGTGTCGGCCCGCAGCTCGCGCGACTCGACCTTCTCGGCGTTCTTCAGTGCCCGCTCGACCTTGGCGCCCATGTCGGCGACCGCGACGACGACAAGGCCGGCCTGGCCCTCGTCGAGGTGCTCGCCGAGCTCCTTGAGGTCCGACCGGCTCATCCCGGCGGCGGCGTGCCCGGCCAGCGCGCCGAGGACCGCCCCGCCGCCGGTGGTCGCGGCCAGCAGCCCACCACCGATGGCGGCGAACGGGAACAGCGCCACGACCAGCCCGGTGGCCAGCCCGAGCCCGCCGCCGAGCACCCCGCCGACCCGCGTCGGCGTCTCGTGCCGCTTCACGATCTTCGACTTCCCGTCGGCGCGCCGCTCGACCACCGCGGCGTCGTACGCGTCGATCAGATCCGCCTTGCGGTGCAACTCCTTGACCACGTCGTAGTCGGCCTCCGCCTGCGCGACGGTGGGATACACGCCGACGTACACCATGAACATATCGACTGCCATCGCCGTCTCCTTCCGGGCTCGTCCCGCCACCGACGGTCGCGGCAACGGCCCGCAACCACCTCATCCCCCAGGGATGACCACGATGCCGTCCTCGTCGGAGACCACCACGTCGCCCGGCCGGAACTCGCAGCCGCCGAGGCGCAGCACGACATCCCGCTCGCCGGCGCCGGTCTTGGTGCTCTTGCGCGGGTTGGAGCCGAGTGCCTTGACGCCGATCGGCAGCTCCCGCAGCGCGGCCACGTCCCGCACCGCGCCGTTGATGACGACACCGGCCCACCCGTTCGCCACCGCGAGCCCGGCGATGACGTCACCCATGAGCGCGCGGTGCACCGAGCCGCCGCCGTCGACCACCAACACGCGCCCCTCACCCGGCTCGCCGAGCACCGACTTGAGCAGCGCGTTGTCCTCGAAGCACGACACCGTCACGGCCACACCCCGAAACGCGGCACGGCCCCCGTACTGCACGAACTGGGTGTCGCAGGACCCGATGCCGTCACCGTGCTCGTCCACCAGATCGGCCGTCTTGTCGCTCGTCATGGCTCCAGGCTCTCACCGGGCCGGGAACGCGGTGATCGGTGGGGTGAGCTCATGATGAAATAGCCCATGACCTCCCCTGAGCATGCCGTCCTCGTCACCTACGCCTTGTCCGACGATCGGTACGGGGAGGAAAGCGACCGCAAGGCGATCTATGCACTCCAGGGTCGCCTGCGGAATGCCATCGAAGCCGCCGGCGCCGGAGAGTTCGACGGCAACCTGTTCGGTGGCGGCGAAGTCGAGCTCTACGCCTACGGCCCCGATGCGAGCCGTCTCTTCGCCGCGATGGAACCAGAGCTACGGGCCTTTCCCGCCAGACCGGCACACGTCGTGCTGCGCTTCGGCGAGGCCGACGACCCCACGGCGGCGAAGCAACGCATCGATCTATGACGTTCGAACCGGTCGACGACGACCTCGGGGCCCGCATCGAGCCGCGGCTGCCGCTCGCCGAGCTCCACGCCGCGGGCAAGGTGGATCTGCCGCTCAAGGGCGGCCCAAGAGCGGCCGGAGTCCAGGAGACCGCGGCCGGCTGGGCTCCGAACACGCCGCCTCCACCACCCGAAGAGTCAGGAGCTCCAAGGCAACCCGGTCACGGCTTGCGGCCGACGGCGGTCCAGACGTTGATGTCGGAGCGGGCCGGGATCTCGGTGCCCGGGTCGGGGCGCCACTCGCTGGCCGGGACGACGCCCGGGTCGATCAGCTCGAGGCCGTCGAAGAGGGCGGCGAACTCGTCGCGCGGGCGGGTCCAGACGTCGGACTTGCCCTGCTCGATCAGCTGGCGGTAGAGGGCCTGCTGCTCGGGGGTGCCGAAGTCGGAGGTGGCGTGCGTGGCGACCAGGTAGCTGCCGGACGGCAGGGCGTCGAGCAGGCGGGTCACGATGGGCTTGGCGGCGCCGTCGCCGTGGATGAAGTGCAGCACCGCGATGAGCATCAGGGCGACCGGCTGCTTCAGGTCGAGCGTCTCCTCCAGCGCCGGGTCGGCGAGGATGCGCTCGGGGTCGTTGAGGTCGGCCTCGATGTACGCCGTGCGGCCCTCGGGGCTGCTGTTGAGCAGCGCGCGGGCGTGCACCATCACCAGCGGGTCGTTGTCGACGTAGACGATCCGCGACTCGGGGGCGACCCGCTGCGCGACCTCGTGGGTGTTGTCGGCCGTGGGCAGGCCCGTGCCGATGTCGAGGAACTGCCGGATGCCGGCCTCGGCGGCCAGGAACCGGGTGGCGCGCTGGAGCATCGCGCGGTTGGCGAGGGCACCGAGGCGCACCTTGGGGAAGAGGCGCTCGAGCTCGTCGCCCGAGGCGCGGTCCGCGGCGAAGTTGTCCTTGCCGCCGAGCCAGTAGTTGTAGCGCCGGGCGGGGTGGGCGACGTTGGGGTCGATGCCGGAGGCGACGGGGTCCACAGGGGAACAATAGGTCAGCAAGATTCGTAGTGATACCCCGCCTCGCCTCGTGGGACGACGTCGCGATCGCGCAGGATGACAGCGATGCGCGCACCGTGATCACGGCACGCCCGACGGTAGGCTTCCGCGCCGTTGTCGGTGTATTCGATCTCGTAGACCTGGTTGCCGTACGCGTCCAGATACGCGCCGCATTCGTCGTGGACCGCGCACTCCTCGGTGACCGCGAAGTCGAACCCGAGCGCCCGGCCGTCGACCTCGGCGGCGTTCTTCTGCCCGATCGCCAGCCCCGCGGTGTGCGCCTTCTCGACGAGCAAGCGGCCGTACGCCAGCGCGTCGCCCTCGGCGAGCCGCCCACCCGACCGGGTGTACGAGTCGAGGTTGTCCGGCTCCACCGCGCGGAAGCCCTTCGCCGCGCAGTCCCCGAACCAGCCCTCCACGATCTCCGCCAGCGCCTGCCGTTTCGCCGCGGTGGAGATGTCGAGCAGGAACTCGCCGGGCCAGTCCGGGTCCGCCACGCGCAGGACCAGGTCCGGATGCTCGCGCCGCCACCAGCCGTTCTCGCCCGGCTGGGTCTGGAAGGCGTTGACATAGCAGATGCCGTAGACCCCGGGCACGGCCGCCGCGGTCCGGTCGCGGTCGACGATCCGGACGCCGGCGGCGGGCTCGTAGGCGCCGCCGAGCTGATAGTCGAAGGTCCCGTCGGCGGGCGGCGCACTCCAGGCGGCGGGCGAGGCCGAGCCGGCGGGCCGCGGATCGGGCTGCCCGTCGCATCCCGCCACCGCCAAGGCCGCGAGCAGGGCGGCCACGATCCGTCGCATGTCAGCGCAGGTCGCGCAGCAGGGCGCCGAGCGTCTCCTGCTCGCGGCGCCGCCCCAGCAACGACGGCATCTCAGCGCCCCGAGACGAGGTCCCGCACCGCGCCCGCGGACAGCTCGATCTTCGAGAGGAAGCCGATGGCCGGGCTCGCCGCGATGAGGTCGGCGTAGTCCTCGCCGGAATGCGTGGAGATCATGATGACGGGTACGGGCGCCAGCCGCTCGGCCAGGTCGAAGCCGCTCTCGCCGCCCAGGTTGATGTCGACGAGCGCGACGTCCGGCCGCAGCTCCGCCGCCCGGTCCTGGGCGCCCGCGATGTCCTCCGCTGTGCCCGCGATCGTGAGTCCCTCGCGTTCGAGCAGGTCACGGGCGGCGAGCAGGAAGTGCTGGTTGTCGTCGACGAGCAGGCAGCGCAATGTCACCCCCGAAGGGTGCCAGGACGGACGGCCGGGCGCATTCCTGCTATCCGGAACTTCACTCCCCCGGCCCCATCCGGCGGCCGTTTGTCGTAGCGTGCCTGCGATGGAGAGCCGGCGGGTGGTGAGCGACGACGAGGTGACCCGTGCCGGGTGCCGCTTCTTCCTGCGGCACGGCACCGTCGACATGAACGGGCTGGCCGAGGAGATGTGCGTCAGCCGGGCGACCCTCTACCGCATCACGCACAGCCGCGACCGGCTGCTCGGCGACGTCCTGTGGCGGCTGGCCGAGCGGATGCTGGCCGAGGCGCGCCGGGAGTGCACGGCCACCGGCACCGACGGGGTGCTGGAGGTCACCCGCCGGTTCACCGGCCGGCTGATGGCCGCCGAGCCGTTCCGCCGGTTCCTCACGGCCGAGCCGGAGGTGGCGGCCCGCGTGCTGCTGACGAGCGCGGGCGGCGTGACCGAGCGGATCGTCGCCGCCCAGCACGAGATCTTCCGCGCGGCCGGCCTGCCCGAGCCCACCGACGAGCTGGCCTACCTCTACGTACGGATCATCGAATCGGCCCTCTACGGCGAGCTGGTCGCCGGCCGGCACGCCGATCTGGCGCTCGCCGAGCGGGCCGCCCGGGAGATCTTGAGACGGCTGTCGCACGATCCTCGGTGACCATGGCGTCACAGATCGACTGACGTTTATCGTTCGGCGTGCCCAAGCCCCGAGCCCAATGGCTGCTGGCCGTGCCGGCGGCCGCGCCCCTGCTGACCCCGTTCACCAACCGGACCGACCCGGTGATCCTGGGTGTGCCGTTCTTCTACTGGTACCAGTTCTTCTGCGCCCTGCTGGCGATCGCGGTCATCACGGCGGTCTACCTCGTGACGGCTCCCGGCAAGCACGGGGAGGGGCGATGACCGACGTCGCCGTCTTCGTCGTCCTGATGACGGCGGTCCTCTCGCTCGGCTTCGGCATGGCACACCGGCGCCGTGCCCGGCACCGCCAGACGCTCGAGGAGTGGGGCGTCGCCGGGCGGGCGTTCGGCAACTGGACCACGTGGTTCCTCCTCGGCGGCAGCATGTACAGCGCGTACACCTTCATCGCCGTGCCCGCCCTGACCTACGGCGCCGGGGCGATCGGGTTCTTCGCCGTGCCGTTCGCGATCGTCACCGCCCCGCTCACCTTCGTGCTGACCACGAAGATCTGGTCGGTGGCCCGCCGGCACGGCTTCCTCACCCACGGCGAGTTCGCCGGCGCCCGCTTCGGCTCGCCGGCGCTGAGCGCGCTGGTCGCCGTGACGGGCATCCTCGCCACGATGCCGTACATCGCGGTGCAGCTCCTGTCGTTGCAGGCGGTGCTGCGCACGGTCGGGCTCGGCGGCGAGCTGCCGCTGCTGGCCGCCGTCACCATCGTGTCGATCTGCACGTTCCGCTCCGGCCTGCGCGCGCCGGCGCTGCTCTCCATCGTCAAGGACGTGCTGCTGGCGTGGATGCTGATCACCGCCGTGCTGATGGTCGCCATGTTCGGCGGCTGGGACACGACGTTCCACCAGGCCGGTCAGCGCCTCCCCCAGGGCCTGCTGCTGCCGGAGAACGGCCAGCTCGGCTTCCTCACGCTGGTGCTCGGCTCGGCGCTGGCCATCTTCGCGTATCCGCACGCGCTGACCGGCATGCTGGCGGCGAAGGACGTGGCCACGATCCGCCGCAACGCCGCCGCGCTGCCCGTCTACTGCCTGGCGCTGGCCCTGATGGCGCTGCTGGGCTTCTTCGCCCTGGCCCGCGGCGTCGTCCCGCTCGACGGCGACCTCAACACCGTGGTCCCCCGCATGATCCAGGAGTACTTCCCGCCGTGGTCGGCCGGCGTCGCGTACGCGGCCCTCAGCATCGCCGCCCTCATCCCGGCCGCCGTCATGTCGATCGCGGCCGCGAACTGCTTCACCCGCAGCATCTACCGCCCCTACCTGCGCCCGTCCGCGTCCCCGGCCGAGGAGGCCAGGGTCAGCCGCTGGACGTCACTGGCGGTCAAGTTCGGGGCGGTGGCGTTCATCCTGCTGGTCGACGCCACGTACTCGGTCGAGCTCCAGCTCATCGGCGGCGTGGTCATCCTGCAAACCGTGCCCGCGGTGGTGCTGGGCCTGCTGACCGCCTGGTTCCACCGTCAGGCCCTGATCATCGGCCTGCTCACGGGCCTGGCCGTCGGCGTCACGATGCTCTACAACATCCCTCGCCTCGACGCGGCCGGCCGGGTGGCCGAGGCCCACTTCGGCGGCTCCAGCTGGTCGCTCGGCGACGGCCGCACCATCTACGTCGGACTGGTGGCGCTCGCGGTCAACCTCCTGGTCACGGTCGTCTTCACCGTCCTGCTCCGCCTCACCGGCGTCCCCTCCGGCCCGGACACCACCGGCCACGACACCCCGGAGCCCGACGCGGACGACCCCCGGCTGCGCCGCCTCGACCAGCTCCTCGACGGCCTTCCCCGCAAGGAGCCCTCCCCATCGGGTGCCCTCGACGGCCCACGGCCCTGAAACCACCCACACCGCCTCGCCGCCCCACTCCGCGCCACCCACCCACTGCGCGCCGCCCTGGCCGCCTGCCCACTGCGCGCCGCCCTCGCCGCCCTGCCCGCTGCTCGCCGCCGGCCCCCTCCGCGCCGCCCTCACCGCCCGCCCTCACCGCCCGCTCTCACCGCCCGCTCTCACCGCCCGTGCCCGCCAAGCCAGCCGGCTCCTTCCCTTCAGCCCGCCCGGATGCCACACCCACCGATCCCCACGCCCTCGCCAACCTGTCTGACCCGCCCGAGCCCCACGCGCCGCCAACCCGCCCAGGCCGCCCAGGCCGCCACCCCCTACCCCATGCCTCCGAAGATTTGTCCGGATTTATCATGACTTCATGCGGAGACTTCTGATGCTGACTGCGGCGGCACCGATGCTGCTGACGGCGACACCCGCCTTGGCCGCGGGCACACTCGCGACCCCCGTCACCGCGCCAGGCGCCGCCGCGAGCATGGGAGCTACCGCCACGGGCACGAGCGCAGCGACCGCGAGTGCGGCGGGAGCCGCGGCCTGCCCCGCATCGGTGACCGCTCCGGCCGCCACGCCGGAGCTGCTCACCTCGACGGCGGCCGGCCTTCGAAAGCAGACCGTCACCGTGGACGTGCCCCCCGGCTGGCGCATGACGCTCGACGGCCGCGACCCGGCCTACGTCGAGACGGTGCTCGTGCCCGAGGGCTTCTACACGCGGGGCACGCCGACCAGCGTCACCTACACACCCAAGCTCCGCTTCGTCGGCACCGCCACGCCCGTCACCATCCGGCTCACCGGGCCCGGCGGCCGGGAACGCACGCTCCGCTACGCGGCGACGGTCACCTGCCCGCCCCCGCCGACGGCCGCGCGCCTTACCTCGACCGGGGGACGGGGCGCCCCGCAGTCCGTCATCTTCGCGCTGCCGCCCGGCGGCTCCCTCGGGCTGGCCGAGAGCGAGCCCGCCGACTTCCCGCAGGGCAGCGTCTCGCTCGCGATGGCCTCGTCGATCGCCGCCACGCCCGGCCGGCCCCACGATGACACGCTCATCGAGACCAGTGGCGCCCTGGTCTTCATCCCGGCCCGGGGCGCCGCCGGCCCGGTGCCGCCGATCCGCTACACCGTCGACGACTCCTACGGTCAGACCTCGGTGGGCACCTACACCCCCGTCATCGTGGGCTACTCCGGAGCCTGATACAGTACTAGTCGTGCGACTAGACGCTAAGGTGGCCGTCTCACCAAGGTGCCGGCGGTGGCGCGAGTGGCCACCCGGCCCCGTCACGAGCGGTAGTGTCATGATCAGGGCCGATCTCGCCGATCCGGCCCCTGTCCGGTGGAGGGCGGATGCCAAGCGCCGAGCACGGCGATGCGCAAGCGGAACGTCTGGCCGACGTCACGCGGCTCCCCCTCGACCACATCCTCGCCGGCGGCGACAGCGCCCTGCTCAACTCGCTGCGCCGCGTGCTGGCCGACATCGACCGCCCGCAGGAGGTCCTGTCCGCCTTCGACAACTACGCCGGCGACCCGGGAGAGCCCGACCCCACGGTCTGACCGGGTCAGGGCCGCGCCGGGCTGTCCGTGGTCTGGTGTCGGCGCTGCCAGGCGTCGTGGGTGCCGCGCAGCTTCCGCTCCGCCCGCCGGACCAGCTCGGGCGGCACCCTGTCGGCGGCCATGTCGTCGAAGACCGCGCGCATGCCGCTCGTGAAGCGCCGCCCGGCCTCGGTCAGCGCGCCGGAGCCTTCGAGGCTCGTCAGCCCCCAGCGGACCTGTTCGCGCACCACCGCGTATTCCTGGGGCGCCTCCGCGACGACCGGCAGGAGCCGGCGCCAGAGGTCGGCGATGCCGAGGAAGGCGTACACCCCCTGGAGCAGCCCGCTCACCGGGCGCGGGTCGATGCGCCACGGCGCGAAGTGCAGCTCGGTGGCGCCGGGGTCGGACAGCCGGGTCACGTCGAGCAGCCCGCTCAGCTTGGAGTGCTGGAACTCGTGCACCAGCGTCACCGCGAGGTCGGTGGCCCGCGACGGCATGGTCAGCCCGAACGCGCCGAACGCGTCGCGGATGGTTGCGCTGCGCGCCGAGTGGCTGTCGACCTGCTGCAGCGGGATGAGCGTGCGCAGGCCCGCCGCCAGCTCGTCCGCCCGCGCCGGCGCGTGGGTGGCGAGCAGGTCCCACGCCTCGGCGAAGACCGCCTGCCAGCCGTCCACCGAGGTGAGGCGGCCGGTCGGCGGCACGTGGTGGCCCCCGCGGTACGGGTCGACGTCGTCGAGCGTCACCCGGATCGAGCGCCCGTGGGACGTGGCTGACAGGGTGCGCGGCGCCAGCCACTGCGCGGCACCGGCCACGGTCACGCGGCCACACGCGACGGTGGCGACCGCCGCCCCGTCAAGTTTCGTCAAGCCGAAGCCGGGCACGGCCACCCGCCCGCCGAAGCTCGGCACCTCCAGCCGGGCTTCCACCCCGGCCAGGGCGGCCGCCGCCGCGGCGATCGCCGACAGGTGGTTGCACTCCGCGTCGAGCGGGATCTCGGCCCGCAGGCCGCCCCGCAGGCGCCGGGTGCAGTCCGCCGCCCACGCGCCGACCAGCGGCGAGCCGAGCAGCTCGGCGACCTCGGCGGGCGCGGCCGCCTGCGCGCGGGTCAGCGTCTCGACGGCCGCGTCACGGTGGGCGCGCGCGCCCACCCACGCCTCGGCGATGAACTTGATGAGCAGCAGGTGCTTGCTCAGCTGGGCCCGGGCCAGCGCCTCGATCGTCTCCGGTCCGCCGTAGCCGGCCGCCAGGGCGGCGAACTGGGCGGGCGTGACGTCGTGCCGTCGGATCATCGGGCGTACGCCTCGGAGAGCTCGGCCAGGTCCGCCCGGACCTGGGTGTCCACGTGCCGGATCAGCCGCATCAGGTCAGCACAGTAGACGGACGGGTTGCGGAAGCCGTCGGCACGGCGGTAACGGTGGGCGTAGTGGCCCCCGCCGCACGCCGCGCCCACCGGGCAGGCCTGGCACGCGTCGGCCAGCGCCCGCATGCCGATCTGGCGCGCCACGATGCCCGGATGGCCGAGCGCCGCACCGAGCGGATCGGTGAGCACGCTGTATCCGGTGGCGCACGCGCCCTCGTACGCCGACTTGAGGGAATCGACCTGCTCGATGGCGCCGTCGGTCTCGATGACCGCGAGCGCGACCGGGCTGAGGCCGACCTGTTCGCTGCGGCTGCTGCCGCCCACCGCGAGGTGCAGCAGCGACTCGAAGAGGCGGATGCGCACCGGCTGCGGGGACGCCTTGTACCACCGGTCGAAGATCTCGATCAGCCAGTCCGCGTACGGCGTCGCGCCCGGGCCGCGGCGCGGCGGCTCCTCCCAGTTGGCGTGCGGCAGCAGGAAGTCGATGGCCGGCGGGGCGTAGGACAGCAGCGTCTCGTAGCAGGCGACCGGATCGGTCTGGGGGTCGATCGTGCACAGCAGGCCGGCATAGACGTCCCGGCGGGCGGGCTCGGCCAGCAGGGTGAGCGCTCGGTGCACCTCGGCGAAGCTGCCGCGCCCGTTCGCGTACCGCCGGTGTCTGTCGTGGAGGGCGGGCGGGCCGTCGAGGCTGACGCCGACCGAGACCCCCAGCTCCCGGAAGTCGCCGAGGATCGCCTTGTCGACCAGGGTGCCGTTCGTCTGCAGGCCCACCGAGGCCGTGCAGCCGGGCGGCAGGGCGGCGCGCAGCGTGCGTACCGCCGAACGCAAGCGGTCCCGGCCCGCCAGCAGGGGCTCACCGCCGTGCAGGATGAGATTCACCCGATCGAGTCGGTGCTCGCGGGCGTGCTCGCCGATGCGCCCGGCGGCCGCCTCGACCACGTGCTCGGGCATCACCATGGGCCGGCCGCGCCAGGTCTGGTCGGCCATCTCGTAGACGTAGCAGTAGGTGCAGGCGAGATTGCAGCGCTGGTGCACCTTGAGCACGAAGTCGCGGAAGGGCGTGGGCCGCCAGCCCTCGGCCCGCAACCCGGCCACGTCGAGAAGCTGGTGGGGCCAGGCGGGCTCAGAGCGGAGCGGGATCATCGGGCGCGAAGTTCTGGAACGCCGCGAGGATCGTGGTGGTGTCGGTGGCGTCCTGCGTCACCGAGCGCAGGGCGCGCGCCAGGGCCTCGTTCGTGGAGCCGACCAGTTCGTCGAACGGAATGCCGGAGACATCGACCAGCGGACTCCCGTTTTCGGCGGGGTCGGCGTCCATCCGTGCCTCCTTGGGCCCATCACGATCACGTCGGCGGTGGCTCGATATCGCATTCCGCGCGGGTCCCCCTGGCAGCGGCGAGCGTTGCCGGGTGGCCGGGCCCAAGAACCCTCCGGAGGTTGCCAATTGTACGGTCGAGGAGTTGCTGGGCAACCGTGGACTCGCCCATCATTCGCAGATCGACGGCGAGGTTCACCGCGCACGCGAGTGAGTCGGGATGATCTTTACCGCGCACGCGTTCGGATGCCGCGAGTGTACGCTCCAGCAGATCGCGCGCGGAGCCGAATTCGCCGTCCAGAGCCAGGTCGTTGGCGAAGTTCGCGGCGGCGCACAGGGTGTAGGGATGGTCCTCGCCGACCGTCTGCCGCAACTCCGCCAGGGTCAGCCGGTCCATCTCGCGCGCCTTCCGGTCGCCCAGCGCGCGCAGGATGATCGCGTGGTCGACCTCGGCCGCCAGCGTCACCGGGTTGCGCCCGCCGAAGACGCGGCGGTAGCGCGCGGCGGCCAGCGTCGCGTGCTCGCGGGCCTCCACCGGCGGCTTGCCCTCGGCGACCGCGGCCGCGTGGCAGGCGTTCGCCAGCGTGATGGTGGCGGCGAGCGTGTGCTCGTGGTCCGGGCCGAAGTGCTGGTGGTACGCCTCGACGTTCTCCCGGGCCAGGCGCAGCGCCTCGGCGAACCGGCCGGTCTTGCGCAGCGCGATCGCCGTCGTGCGCGCCCCGATCAGCACGTACTGGTGGCGCGGGCCGACCTGGGCCCGCAGCGGCGGCAGCGACTCCTCGAGGATCCGCAGCGCCTCGTCGTACTCGCCCAGGTCGAGCCGGTCGCGGGCCAGGTTGAGCGCGGACTGCCGGGTGCGGTTGTCGGACTCGCCGAACACGTCCCGGCGCTTGGCCAGCACCTCCTCGTCGAGCTGGAAGGCGCCCCAGAAGTCGCCGAGCAGCCGCATGTTGACCGCGAGGTTGTTCATGCTGCGCAGCAGCTGCGGGTCGCCGGGCTCCAGCGTCGCCTGGCAGCGGGCCAGCGTGTCGCCGTCGACCTCGAGCGCCCGCCGGTAGTCGCCCCTGATGCGGTGGTGCAGGCTCACCGAGCTCGCCATGTGCAGCGTGAGCGGGTGATCCTCGCCGTACGCGTCGTGCTCGCGCAGCCGGCCCCAGGTCGCGATCGCCAGCTCGCCGGAGCGCTCGTAGTCGCCGATCGCGCGCAGCGCGTCGACGAGCTGGAACGTGGCCAGCATGCCGAACTCGTCGGCGCCCTCCTCGCCCCAGCGCGCCACCGCGAGCTCGGCCAGCCGGCGGCTGCCCGCGTAGTCGCCGGTGCGGCTCAGGTAGCGGGCCTGGTCGACGACGAGGCGGCGGGCCGGCGGGTACGGGCTGTCGATCAGGCCGGCGGGCAGCACGTGCGGCGCGATCTCGGCGTGCAGCGACCACGTCCGCACGTCGTCGGGTGATCCTGGATTGGCCGCGGCGAGCAGGTAGGCCAGGTTGGCGCGGCCGCGCTCGCGGGCCGTCTCGTCGAGCGCCTCGCGCAGGGCGAGCTGCACGAGCCGGTGCACCTCGAGGCGCTGGGTCTCCTGGTCGACCTTTGCGATGCCGTAGCGGCGCAGCGCCTGGATCGCGCGCCCCATCTCGATCGGGTTGCCCAGCGTGCGTTTCAGCGGCGCGGTGACCGGCGCGTCCTGGCCGCTGCGCAACAGCGTCACCGAGACCGGCTCGGCGCCCAGGTGGGCGAAGAGCTCGATCATCTGAGCGGCGGTGGGCGAGACCGCGCGCAGCCGGTCGACCGCGATGCGCACGAGCGCGACCACAGTGGCCGGGTAGTGCCGGGGCTGGCCCGCGGCGAGCAGCTCCTGCAGGTGCTCGTCGAAGAGCTGGAGGTATTCGGTGACCGGCATGCCGGTGGCGGACTGGGCGGCGGCCACCTGCTCGAGCGCGAGGGGCAGGTCACCCAGCCGCTCGGCGAGCACCTCGGCGTCCGCGCCGGAGATGTCGCGGCCGCGGCGGCGCAGGAACTGGATGCTCTCGGCCCGGTCGAACGGCGGCACCTCGATCGCGGTGCCGACGCTGGCCCAGCCCGGGTCGCGCGAGGTGAGCAGCACCTGGCCGCCGACCGCCGGCAGCAGCGACAGCAGGTCGTCGGAGAGCTCGGCGTTGTCGAGGACCAGCAGCCACGGCACCCGGCCGCGCTCCAGCTCGCTGATGACGGCCCGCACGGTCTGCTGGAGCTCGCCGGTCGCGGGCAGGCCGAGCCGCTCGCCCAGCGCCGCCAGCGAGGCGCGCGCGACCATCGGGTCCTCGGCGGGCACCCACCAGATCGCCTCGCGGTCGGCCATCGCGTGCCGGTAGAGGTATTCGACAGCCACCTGCGTCTTGCCGGTGCCGCCGAGGCCGTGCAGCACGATCGGGAAGGTGGCGCCGGAGTTGAGCCGGCGGCGCATCTCGTCGAGGATCAGGTCGCGCCCGGTGAAGCTGCGGTTGCGCTCCGGGATGCCGCCGGAGATGCGGGGCAGCTGCACCGCCCGCGCCGGCTCGTCGACGGTCTCGAGCGGCGTCACGAAATCGGCCGCGCGAGTGGCCGGCTGCGGCGCGTCGGAGACCCGCAGCCACAGCGCGTGGAAGCGCCGGACCTCCCCGTCCTCGTCGCGCGGCGTCACCGAGCGCGCCGCCAGCACCCGCACGACGCCCTCGACCTTGTCCCAGCGCGGCAGCCCGTCGCCGCGCAGCATCGCGCTGATCGTCTCGTGGCTCACCGTGTCACGCAGACTCGGGCGCTTCCGGATGTCGCTGCTGATCACCCGCACCCCCGGCTTGCCGGCGTCGCCGTAGAGCTCGTGCAGAGCGGTGACCAGATCGCGCAGAGGACCGGACGGTAATCGATCTTGCCCAGGAATGGTAACCGGCACAGCCACGCTCCAGATGCCGCGTCAACAACCGTCAAGTTATGTCAGACAGCGTTCCACGGATAAGCCATCGGCACCAGAGCGTCATCCCCAGATGCCAATTCCGGGGGCCGCAATTGATCGGATCCGCTCCCCCGATAATGCCCGATTAACACAACTATTTCGTACGCCTTCACGCCCTCACAACCACACAGCCGCGCCCCACCGCCACGGGAGTCTGCCGCGGCGTCCGAGACTGTCGCTCACGCCCTGTCGGGCGAGAGCCGCCACCACCGTGCCCGGCGCACCTCCGGCGGCCTCTCCTCGGACGTCCAGGCGATCTGCCCCGCGTTCCTCACGACCCGGAGCTGCTCCGCGCTCAGCCCGCCCCGGGTGACCGTCGCGCCCCGGAAGTCCGCGCCCGCGAAGGTGGCCCCGCGCAGGTAGGCGCCACGCAGATCCGCGTCGATGAAGGTCGCGCCCGTGAAGTCCGTCCGCTCCAGATGTGCGCGGTAGAGCGCCGCACGCCGGAACGTGGCCCGGGCCAGCGACCCGTCCTCCAACCGCGCGCCGCGCAGGTCGGTGTCCCGCAGGTCGGGCGCCGGCCCCGGACGTCCGGTGCGCCGGGCGAGCACCTTCAGCGCGGCCTGGACGCGAGCGGGCGGCTTAATCTCGTCGGCGGCGGCCTCGGCGGCGGGCCACGGCACCCGGCCGTCCGGCCTGCGCATGGCGCGCCGGCGGACGAAGGCGGCGAGGACGTCGACCACCGCCTCACGCTCGTCGCCGGAGTCGCGCATGATGCGGCCGAGCGCGTAGATGCCGCCGATGCACTTGTCCGGCGACTCGTCACCCAACTGGTCGACGGCCTTGGTGTACCGGTCGGCGATCTGGCCCCGGCGGGAGAGCTCGTACGTCCGCACGGCGTAGACGGCACTCACCGCGGCGCCCACCAGAGCCAGGAACGCGAGGCAGCCCGTCCTCGCGTCGGCGATGGCCTGGTGCCGGTCGGCGCCGGACGTCTCGGGGTGGCGCGTGAGCAGGATCGGCACCGACCAGAGCGCGAGCACTCCCAGGCCGGCGACGACGATCAGCGCCACGACGACGATCGCCACCGTGCGCCGTGCCGGGGCGCGCGTCACGTCGGGGAGGGCTCGAGGTCGCACTCGGCCCGGCGGCCGCGGGCCCGGTCGACGGTGTCGGGGTGTTCGGGGCCGAGGACGCGCGACATGGCGTCCAGGGTGCGGTCGAGCAGGACGCGGCCCGCCTCGGTGTCGCCGGTGGACAGCAGGTCGAAGGCCAGGTTGCCGGCGCAGGCGAGGGTGTGCGGGTGCTCCTCGCCGCGCTGGCGGCGCATCGATTCGTAGGTGGGCTCGGAGAGGCGGCGGGCGGCCTCGGCGTCGCCGCTGAGGGCCAGGTCGTTGGCCAGGTTGCTGCCGGCGCGCAGCGTGTAGGTGTGGTGGGGGCCGAACCTGTCCTTGAAGCCCTGCTCGGCGTGCTCGTCGAGCTCGAGGGCGCGGTCGATCTCGCCGGCCGTGCGCAGCAGCAGGCCCAGGTTGATCTCGGCGGCCAGGGTGAACGGGTGGGTGGGGCCGAAGTCGCGGCGGTAGCGCGGGACCGCGTCCTCGGCGAGCAACCGGGCCTCGCCGGTGGCGCCGACCGCGCGCAGCGTGTTGGCCAGGGTCATGGCGGCGGCCAGCGTGTATTCGTGGTTGTCGCCCAGCCTCAGCCGGGTGGCCGTGTGGGTCTCGCGGGCGGCGGCGACCGCGCCGCGGAAGTCGCCCAGGCGCAGCATGGCGATCGCCTGGGAGCGGGACGCCAGCAGGACGTCGACGTGGCGGGGGCCGAACTCGTCGCGCAGCGCCGGCACGACGCGGCTGAGCAGGTCGTGGGCCTCCTGGTGGCGGCCCATCGCCAGCAGGTCGCGGGCCACGTTGGCCTGGCACTGGAGGGTGCGGAACTGGCCGGGGCCCAGGGTGCGGCTCCACTGGCGCACCAGGTCGGTGTCGATCTCGTACGCCGTGTCGAGGTCGCCGAGCATCCGCAGGTCGACGGCGACGTTGGAGCGCACCCGCAGCGTGTAGAGGTCGTTCTCGCCGAACACCTCGCGGTGCCGGCGCAGGTTGTCCTTGTCGACCTCGAGCGCGGCCTTGTAGTCGCCGAGGATGCGCAGGCCCAGCGCCACACCGTTCGCCGTGATCAGGGTGTATTCGTGGTCGGGACCGAAGTGCGGCGCGCCGTGGAACCCGTCGTAGGCCTCCTGGTCGAGCTCGCGGGCCCGGCGGCTCTCGCCGAGCGAGCGCAGCGCGTTGGCGAGGTGCCGGATGGTCAGCAGGGTGAGCGCGCCGTCGGGCCCGACGTCCTCGCCGGTCGCCGCGCGCCAGACGGGCAGCGCGGCCTCGGCGAGCCGGCGGCTGCCCTCGTAGTCGCCCACCAGGTAGAGGTAGCGCATCTGGTCGATGACGACCTGGCGCGCCTCGGGCAGCTCGGCGGTGACCAGCCCGGCCGGCAGGATGTGCGGGCCGATCTCGGCGTGCATGGCCCAGGCCTGCTGCTCGTCGGGGTCGCCCGGGTTCGCGTACGCCAGCAGGCGCTGGGCCCCGGACCGGCTGCGCTCGCGCTGCTCGTCGTCGAGGCTCTCGCGCAGCACCAGCTGCATCAGCCGGTGCACCTGGATCAGCTGGCCGTTGGGGTCGACGCTGGCCAGGCCGACCCGGCGCAGCTCACGGATGGCGCGGTTCATCTTGATGGGCTCGCGCAGGCTGCTGCGCAGCGGCTCGGCGATCGGCGCCTCGCGGCCGGCGCGCAGCATCGCCGCGGACAGCGGCTCGGCGCCGAGGTAGGCGAACATCTCGAAGAGCTGGGCGGCCGCCGGCGCGGACTGCCGCAGGCTGGTCACGGCCAGGCCGACGAAGGCCGCGACGGTGAGCGGGTAGGACGCGGGCTTGCCCTCGGAGAGCAGCTCGCGCACGTGCTCGTCGAAGAGCTGGAGGTATTCGGAGACGGGCATGCCGGTGGCGGACTGCCAGGTGGCCGCCTGCTCGAGCGCGAGCGGCAGGTCGCCGAGCTTTTCGGCGAGCCGGTCGGCGTCCTCGCGGGTGATGCCGCGGCCGCGCTTGCGGATCAGCTCGATGCTCTCGCCGCGCTCGAAGACGTCGACCTCGACCGCGTTGCCGACCCTGTTCCACTCCTGGTTGCGTGAGGTGATGACGACGTGGCCGCCGGCGCCGGGCACGAAGCGGGCCAGCTCCTCGGGCCGGTCGGCGTTGTCGTAGACCAGCAGCCAGCGCAGGGGCGTGGCGGCGAGCGCGTCGAGCACCGAGACGGCCGTCTGCTGGAGGTCGTCGCTGAGCGTCACGCCGAGCCGGGCGCCGAGCCGGGCCAGCGAGGTGAGCACGCCGGTGGGCTGCTCGGCGGGGATCCACCAGATGAGGTCGTAGTGGTCGACGTAGCGGTAGACGTACTCGACGGCGAGCTGGGTCTTGCCGACGCCGCCGAGGCCGTGCAGGGTCTGCGGGAGCACGGAGACCTGCGACTTGCTGACCAGCGCCTGGTTGAGGTCGGCGAGCAGCTGGTCGCGGCCGGTGAAGTCGGGGTTGCGGATCGGCACGCCGCCCCAGATCGTGCGGCGCTCCCCCGGCTCGCCGTCGGCGCTGTCGCCCGCCTGGGGCGGCAGGATCGGCGCGACCGGCTCGGGGGCGGGCTTCTCGGTCTCGGGCTCGACGGCGGGCGGAGTGGTCACGGGGTCGCCGGCCAGGGCGCGGCGGCTGGTGATGCAGAGGCCGCGCACGGCCGTCTGGCTCATGCCGAGCCCGCCGGCCACCAGGTCGATCCAGCGGTGCAGGTCGAGCGAGCGCGCGCCGCCGGTGACGTGGGCGAGCCGGTCCACGTAGGACAGGACGGCGGGCACCCCGTCGTCGCCGTGCGGGGCGAGCTCGAGGCGGCGCAGCAGCTCGGCGGGATCGTCGGCGGCGGCCGCGAGGGTCCTGGCCCGGCGGCCGGCCGCCTCGGCCGCGGCGACGAGCTCCTCGGCGGGCGAGGCGGCGAGCAGCTCGCGCAGGATCTCGCGGTCGGCCGGCGCGATGGTCGCGTCGCGGCCCATCTCGGCGACGATCCGCTCGGCGAGGCGCACGGCGGGGTCGTCGCCGTAGGCGTCGTACACGACCCGGACGAGGGTGCGCAGGCCGCCGGAGCGGGCCCGGGCGCCGCCGAGCACCGCCCACAGGTCGTGCCGCGTCTCGGCGTAGCGGGCCACGTCGAGGGTGCGGCCCAGCCGGGTCTCGAGCTCGGCGACATGGCGGTTGCGGGCGTCGGCGTCGTGCAGGCCGCGCAGGCCGAGCAGAGCCTCGAGCAGTCGCTGGACGTCGTCGAGGGAGATCTGCCGATCGGGCACGTCGAAGCCCCCATTTGCTCAGAACGGAAATTCATCGTACGTGACGGAGCGCAACGCGGAAAACGCCAGAATTTCGCCCGCTAAGATCATATTGACATTGACTGATACTGATCTTTAATGCCCCATCGGGCGAACCGCCGCCGGGCGTGCCGCTCGCCGCGCGCCAGCAGCATCCGCCGCCCGCCCGGCAGGCGGCCGAGGCCCTGGCTCACGACCAGGTTCACCGCCACGCGGCTCAGGCCGTACCAGGGCGGGCGGTACGGCAGGCCCAGGTCCCGCATCGCGCCGCGGCCGAGCAGCCACGAGCTGACCGACAACGCGCGCTCCCGCTCGAACCGGCGCCGCAGGTGACCGTCCACCTCCTGGTCGGTCATCGCGATCAGCGCCCGCGCCAGCGCCACACTGTTGCCGTCGGGCGGCGGGTCGTAGGCGAGGAAATGGTAGAGCAGCCGCCGTCCGCGCTTCTCGGTGAACGGCAGCCAGCGCTCGTCCACGCCGAGGAGCCATCCGACGTACGACCACAGGTGCATCACCGCGTGCCCGTCGGCGCGCGTGACGCGCACGCCCAGCAGGCGCAGGTGGAGCAGGAAGCTGGTGCTGAAGACGCCGAGCGTGCTGGCCTGGTCGTACTGGTTGACCGGCGTGCCGCGCAGGTCGCCGTCCCAGGACGGGTCGGCGGCGAGCCGCTCGTTGACCAGCGCGTGCATGACCCGCACGTGCAGCGTCATCCGGAAGCCGTCGCCGTCCGGGTCCAGGCCGCCGGGCGCCGTCACGGCGCGCCACCACAGCGTCGTCTCCTGCACCCGGCGCAGCGTCTCGCCGCCGGCCAGCCGTCCGGTGCGCACCAGCGGCTCCAGCGCGGCGGCGGTGCGATAGCCGCCGAGCAGTGACCCGTACGCGAGCACCAGGCCCGCGTCCAGGCCGTACTCGCGGCAGGCCCGCGCCCCGCGCGCGAGCAGCCGATCGTCGACCCAGCCGGGCCGCTTCCCCGCGGCTTCGAAGAACGCGCGGACCGCCGGCGGCGCGCCGGGCGAGGGGCCGGCCGCCAGGTCTCGGTGCAGCTCGCGGGCGGGCACGTCGCGCACCAGGGCGGCGGCGGCCTCGTCGTGCCGCAGCAGGGCGTCGCGCAGCGCGTCGAGCTCCTCGGACGAGGGCCGGGCGCCCGGACCGGCCAGGCGCCGCAACCAGGCGGCCGCGCGCTCGCCCCACTCGCGGTCGAGGCCGAAGCGGCGCGGGGTCGTCATTCGAACAGCTTGCGCAGCTGCTCGTTGAAGGTCAGCACGGACAGGAAGCCGAACAGCAGGAACGCCCAGACGAGAGCGGCGATCCGGCCGGCGCCCGGGCGGATCTCGCGTGGCAGCATGCGGCGGTTGACCAGCAGCAGCAGCGCCGAGTAGATGAACATCATCAGCCCGCCGGTGACCGCCGAGATGACCAGCAGCACGAGCGGCTGGGTGACGCCGGAGAGCAGCACGACCACGCCGATCGCGACCAGGCCCCAGACCAGCGTGAAGTAGATCTTGCTCTCGTGGAAGCTCTTCAGGTACGAGGTCTTGAGCACGTCGGCGGCGAGGCGGCTGGTGTAGTCGACGATGCCGAGCGCGGCGGCGAAGAGCGAGAACGCCCCGATGATCCAGAAGAACGTGCCGAACCAGCCGCCGACGGCGTCGTTGAGCGCCTCCCCCTCGGCCTTGAGGAACGAGATGTTGTTGGTCAGGCCCTCGTCGCCGAAGACGGTCGCGTAGGCGAGCATCGAGGTGAAGAAGATGGTGAGGAAGCTGATCAGCACGAACGTGCTCAGCTGCTCGATGTTGGCGAACCGCCACCAGCGCCGCCACCGGCTCATGTTCTCGTCGGTGGGCTCGAAGACGTAGCCGGTCGACGGGGCCGCCTCGAGCTGACCGGTGACCGGGCTGACGATCCGTGGCACGTAGGCGCCCATGCCGAAGCCCTTGTCGCGGATCCAGTTGCTCTGGCACAGGTTCTGCCCGCCGCCCGCCCCGGCGAACGCGAGCGCACCGAGCAGCAGGGCGAAGCCGAGCTCCTCGTACGGCACGCCGGCCTGGGTGATGATCTGGGGCGCGTCGGACCAGGCCGAGGCGCCGATCGCGGCGAAGGCGCCGACCACGAACAGCAGCACCACCGCGGCGACCTTGACCATCTGGATCTTTTCGAGCGCCTGGTAGACGACGGGCGCCAGGGTGAGGATGACGCCGATCAGCAGCAGGATGCCGATGGCGATCGGCGTGGCGCTGCCGCCGGCCAGATAGGTGATCAGGGTGGCCGAGCTCGTCGCCCAGCCCGGCCAGATGTTGGCGAAGTAGGCGAGGATCGCGAAGAACAGCCCCCAGTGCCGCCAGTAGCGGCTGAAGCCGGTCAGCGCGGTCTCGCCGGTCGCGAGCGTGTACCGCTCGATCTCCATGTTGAGGAAGTACTGCGTGGCCAGGCCCACGAAGGCGGCCCAGACGAAGACGAGCCCCACCTGCGAGGCGATGTAGGGGAACAGGATGAACTCGCCGCTGGCCAGCCCGACACCCGCGGCGACGACGCCCGGCCCGATCACGCGGCGGAAGCTCGTGGGCGGCTCCGGCAGCTCGCGCACCTCGGGGGCGGGCAGATGCTTCGTCGGAAACAGCTCCACCACCATGGATCTCAATCTATTCCTACTCGTAGATCAGGTCCATCGTGTCGGTGCGGCCCGGCCAGCTCAGCGTCAGGTGCCAGCAGCCGGCCCGCGGCAGGTCGACGATCGAGGGCCCGGTGTCGACCGTCCGCTCGGCGCGGACCTCGGTGCCGTCCAGCCGCGCCACGATGCGCAGCTCGGCACCCGCCCCGGCCGGCTCCCGCGGCACCCAGAGGATCTTGTTGGCCCGGTCCTCGCCGGGCGGGCTCCGCAACGGCGAGCCGAACAGCACGGCCAGCATGTCGCCCTTCTCGCCGAGCACGTGCGGCACGCCGCTGCCGTCCCCGCTGAACCCGGCCCGTCCCCACTCGGGCAGCGCCGCCGTGCTCACCGGCGAACCGCATGAGGGCTCGGGCTGCGAGCAACCGGCCAGCGGCAGGAGAAGAAGAACGGCGATCGCCCTCATGTCCGTACGACACCGCCGCGCACGCACGGGTTCCCCGGCGGGCGCTCCGCTGAGATCCTGGGCGGGTGCATGAGGTGTCCCCTCCCGCGACGCGGGCCGGCCGGCGGCCCGAGCTCGACGCCATCCGCCTGGTGGTCGTGCTCGGGCTGGTCTTCTTCCACGCCTCGCTGGTCTTCGACACGCGCGACGACTACTACGTGAAGAACGACGAGACGACCGAGGCCATCACCTGGGTCGCCGGACTGGGCGTGGTGTGGGCGATGCCCGCCCTGTTCCTCATCGCCGGCCTGGGCTCGTGGCACTCGATCCGGCGGCGCGGCACGCGCGGCTTCGTCGGCGAGCGCCTGCTGCGCCTCGGCGTGCCGCTCGTGTTCGCGTCGCTGACCATCATCCCGGTCCCGCAGTGGATCCGTGCGGGCGCCGACGAGCCCTATCTCGAGTTCCTGCGCCGCTACTTCGACGTCCACCTGGGACTGTCGAACTTCCCGTTCGTCGTGCGGGGCGACCTCTTCGAGACCGGCCACCTCTGGTTCGTGGTGCTGCTGCTGACGTTCTCGCTGATGCTGGCCCTGGTCGCGGCCCGGCTCCCGCCGATCGGCGGCCCGATGCGGCATCGCGGGGTGGTGTTCCTGCCCGCCGTGCCGATCGCGCTGGTCGTGGCGCTGCACGGCATGGAGGAGCCGTACGCGGGCTGGAGCCGCTGGGCGTACCTGCTCTTCTTCCTGCTCGGCTTCCTGCTCGCCGGCGACGACCGCTTCCGCGCTGCCATGCGGCGCGACGCCAAGCCGGCCGCCGTGATCGGCCTTCTGCTGTTCGGTGCCGCCGGGGCGGCCCTGAGCACGGCCGGCGACGACGCCTTCACCGCCCTGACCGGCCCCGCGATCCTGGCACGCACCCTCTTCGGCCTGGCCGGCTGGTTCTGGCTGGTCGCCATCCTCGGCCTGCTCGACCGCGACCGGCCGCCCGCCGCCCCCGGGGCCCGGCCGTCCGCGAGGACCCGCTACCTGGCCGAGGCGGCGCTGCCGCTCTACATCCTGCACCAGCCGATCCTGGTGGTGGTCGCCTTCCTCGTGGTCGCCTGGGAGCTGCCGATGGCCGTCAAGTACCTGGCCATCGTCGTCCTCACCTACGCGATCATGTTCGCCGTCCACGACCTGCTGGTCCGGCGCACGCGCGTCACGCGCTTGCTGTTCGGCATGCGCCCCGCCGAGCGGGACGGCGAGCCGGCGCGCCGCGTGATGTGATGGCGCGATGTCGTCCCATCCCGTGCTGATGCACACCGCGCTCGACGCCACCGACGTCCGCGGGCTGGCCGAGTTCTACCGAGAGCTGCTGGGCGTGCGCTACCGCCCCGGCGACGAGACGCCGGTCGAGGGCGAGGACTGGCTCGTGCTCGTCGACGGCGACGGGCGGCGGGTGCTCGCCTTCCAGTGGGTGCCCGAGCTGGCCCGGCCCGACTGGCCGCGGCACGAGGTGCCCAAGCAGATGCACCTGGACTTCCGCGTGCCCTCGGCCGCCGAGCTGGAGCGGCACCGCAGGCGGGCCGAGGAGCTCGGGGCCACGCTGCTGCTCGACCGCACCGGTGACGCCGAGGAGCCGCTCTACGTCCTCGCCGATCCGGCGGGACACCCCTTCTGCCTCCTGGTGGGCTCCGAGTAGCGGGCTCGCATACGATCACCTGCGGGAAGGTGATCAAGTGCTGCTGGGCCGGGCCGCGGAGTGCCGGAGACTGGACGAAGCCCTCGCTACGGTGCGTAAGGGCGACAGCACCGTACTCGTCATGCGGGGTGATCCGGGTGTCGGCAAGTCCGCGCTGCTCGACTATCTGAGCACCGCCGCCGCGGGCCTGCGGATCGTGCGGGTGGCGGGCGTCGAGAGCGAGATGGAGCTGCCGTACGCGGCGCTGCACCAGCTCTGCCTGCCGCTGCTCGACCGCGTCGACCGCCTGCCCGAGCCGCAGGCCGAGGCGGTGGCCACCACGTTCGGCCTGCGTACGGGCCCGCCACCCACCCCGTTCCTCGTCGGTCTCGGCGTGCTCAACCTCCTCGCCGAGGCCGCGCAGGACGCGCCGGTGCTGTGCGTGGTGGACGACGCCCAGTGGCTCGACGCCGCGTCGGCCCAGGTCCTCATGTTCGTCGCCCGCCGCCTCCAGGCCGAGGCGGTGCTGATGGTCTTCGCGACCCGGCACGACCTGCCCGGCATGCGCGACCTGCCGCTGCTGCCCGTGGCCGGCCTGCCCGACGACGACGCCCGCCGCCTGCTGAGCTCGGTGGTGCGCTGGCCGCTCGACGACAGCGTCCGCCACGCGATCCTCGCCGAGGCCGCCGGCAACCCGCTCGCGCTGCTGGAGCTGCCGCTCGGGCGTGCCCCGGCGGCACTGGCCGGCGGCTACGGCCTGCTCGACGTGCTGCCGCTGTCCGGGCGCATCGAGGAGAGCTTCCGCCGCCGAATCGACGAGCTGCCCGCCGAGGACCAGGCCCTGCTCCTGGTCGTGGCCGCCGATCCGGTCGGCGACGCGTCGGCGATCTGGCGCGCGGCCGCCGCGCTCGGCATCGACCGCGAGGCCGGCGGCACGGCGGTCCGCGCGGGGCTGCTGCGGATCGGCGTGCGGATGACGTTCCGGCACCCGCTGGTGCGCTCGGCCGTCTACGGCGCGGCCCCACCCGCCGAACGGCGCCGAGCGCACCGGGCGCTCGCCGAGGTGACGTCGCCGGAGTCGGACCCCGACCGCCGGGCCTGGCACCTCGCGCAGGCGACGGCGGCGGAGGACGAGACGGTCGCCGAGGAGCTGGAGGCGTCGGCGAGCCGGGCGCAGGCGCGCGGCGGGCTCGCGGCGGCCGCCGCCTTCCTGGAACGGGCGGCCTCGCTCACCACCGACGAGCAGCGGCGCGCCGACCGTGCCCTGGCTGCAGCGCAGGCCAAGTACGACGCGGGCTCGCTCGTCGACGCCCGGGTCCTGGTGGACCGGGCCGCGAACGGGCGGCCGGACGCGCTGCGCGACGCGCACATCACCCACCTGCGCGGGCACCTCGCGTTCGCCTCGGGCGACAGCGCCGACGCGCCGGCGTTGCTGCTCAGCGCCGCCCGCCAGTTCGAGCGGCTGGACCCCGGCCGGGCCCGCGAGACCTATCTGGACGCCCTGACCTACGCGCTGCTGGCCGGCCGGTTCGCGCAGAAGGCCGACGTGGCGGCGGTGGCGGCCGCGGCCCGCGCCGCCCCTTCCGCCGCGCCGTCCGGGGCAGCCGTCGCCCCTTCCGCCGCGCCCGTCGCGCCGTCCGCGGCGTCGCCCTTGCGGGCCGCGGATCTGCTGCTCGACGGCCTCGCGGCGCTGCACACCGACGGGCACGCCGCCGGCGTACCCCCGGTTCGCCGGGCCCTGGACGCGTTCCGCCGTCCCGACCTGCCGCCGGCCGAGGCGCTGCGCTGGCTCTCCATCGCCTGCCACGGCAGCTACGAGGTGTGGGACGACGACGCGTGGACGGCACTCGCGGAGGCCCACGTGCGCCTCGCGCGGCTCAACGGCGCGCTGGTCATGCTGCCGGTCGCGCTGAACCAGCGGGTCAACGCCCACCTGCACGCCGGCGAGTTCGGCGCGGCGGCGGCGCTGGCGGCCGAGTCGGACGCCGTCGGCGAGGCGACCGGCATCGCCCGGCCCCGCTACAGCGCCGCGGCGGTGGCCGCCTGGCGCGGCGCCGAGGACGTGGCGACGGCGCTCATCGCGGACGCCATGGAGACCGTGGTGCGCCGGCGCGAGGGCATCGGGCTCACGCTCATCCAGTACACCAACGCCGTGCTGCACAACGGCCTGGGCCGCTGGCCGCAGGCCGTCGCGGCGGCGGAGCTCGCGACGGCCCATCCGGGGGAGTCGGCGTTCGCGGCCTGGGCGCTGGCCGAGCTGGTCGAGGCCGCGGCCCGCGCGGGCGAGCCGGAGAAGGCCGAGAGGGCGTACGAGCGTCTCGTCCTGACCACCCGCCCGAGCGCGACGGACTGGAGCCTCGGCGTCGAGGCCCGCTGCCGCGCCCTGATCACCACGACCGCCGCCGCCGAGGCCCACTTCCGCGAGGCGATCGACCGGCTCGGCCGCAGCCGCGGCGCGATGCCGCTCGCCCGGGCCCACCAGGTGTACGGCGAATGGCTGCGGCAGCGGGACCGCCGCACCGAAGCCCGCGCCGAGCTGCGCAAGGCGCACGAGATGTTCGCCGCCGTGGGCGCTCAGGCGTTCGCCGAACGGGCGGGGCGGGAGCTGCTAGCCGGCGGCGAGGCGGCGGTCCCCGACCGGAGCCGCCCGGCGGTGGACGCGCTCACCCCGCAGGAGCAGCAGATCGCCCGGCTGGCCCGGGACGGCCGCACCAACACGGAGATCGGCGGCGAGCTGTTCCTGAGCGCCCGCACGGTGGAGTGGCACCTGCGCAAGGTCTTCAACAAGCTGGGCATCGCGAACCGCCGCGAACTGGCCCGCGTCCTGCCCGACCCGCGCCCGGGCCGCATCCGGGCGGCCTGACCCGTCCTGCGCTCGCGCCGGCCCCGCCGGCCGCGGCGTCAGCGGGTCAGCCACACCCGCCAGAGGGCGGCGGGGTCGGTCAGCGGGTCGCCGTGGACGAGGCTGAAGTGCGCCGGGCCGCCCACCGCCAGGCGCCCGGCCCCGGGGATGCCGAGGAGGTCACCGCCGCGCCAGGTGACGGCCGCCAGCGCCGTGCGCGGGGAGACGCCGGCCTCGATGAGCGACTGCACCTCCCACGCCAGCTGGTTGGCGCGCAGCGACCCGCCGCCCGCGTCCGACCCCGCGGCGATGGTCACCCCGGCCGCGTCGGCGGCACGGACACTCGCGCGCATCGTCTCGCGCATCTCCGCCGCGCCGTCCCGGCCGAAGGTGAGCCACGACTCCGCGACGGCCAGCGTGGACACCAGCGTGACGCCCTTCGACGCCATCAGGGCGGCCGTGTCACCGTCGATCTCGTTGCCGTGCTCCAGGCTGTCGACGCCCGCCGCGGCCGCGAGGCGCGTCCCGGCCTGCGCCGTGGCGTGGGCCGCCACCTTCGCGCCCCGGGCGTGGACGACGTCGACCGCGGCGGCGACCTCGGCCACGCTGAACGGCGCGGCGTCCGCGTCCGGCCCGTCCAGGTAGAGCTTCACCAGGTCGGCGCCGTCGTCGAGCTGGCCGCGCACGGCGGCGACGAGGTCGGCGGCGTGCTCGATCTCCACCGTGAGCCCCGGCGGCATCGCGCCGCGCCGGCTGATCCAGGTGCCCGCGGCCCGCAGGTACGGCCGTTCGGGGTTGCCCCGCCAGCGGTCGCGCAACGTGAGGGCGGCGGCGCGCCGGTCCCGCCGGGGCGAGCCCACGTCACGCGCCCAGCGGATGCCCGCCCGTACCATCATCTCGCCGTTCTCCTCGCCGACCGCGAGCAGCTCACCGAGCGGATCGAAGCCGTGCTCGACCCATCTGGCACCGCCGGGCAGCGACACATGCGCGTGCGAGTCGACCAGCCCCGGCACGAGCGTCGCGCCCGACCCGTCGACGACGGTGGCGCCCTCGACCGACGGCGGATCCTCGCCGGTCCATATACGAGTGATCACGCCGCCCTCGGCCAGCAGCGAGACGTCCGGGGTGAAGGCGTCCGCGGTGCCGTCGGCCAGGGCGGCGGAGGTCACGAGCACACGGTCGGCGGTCAGCCGGGAAGAAGAGGTCATACCGGCTCAGACGTGCCGGCGGTCCCGGAATTCAGCCGTGTGACGCAAGGATCCACTTCTCCAGGGCCGCGGCGAAGCCCTCGGGCTCCTCGATGTGCCCGAAGTGGCCGCTGTGCGGCTGCTCCACGTACGAGCTGCCCGGGATGCCCTCGGCCAGCCGCCGCGACCAGGACGGCTCGCAGATCCAGTCGTGCGCGCCGGCGATCGCCAGCGCCGGGGTGGTGATGCGCCCGAGGCGGTCGCGGACGTCGAAGACCTCGCCGTCCTGCGAGACGTGCCAGCAGCGGACCGCCTCCCGCAGCGCCGCGTACCGGGCCTCGTGGCCCCAGTAGTCGTCGAAGTAGAGCGGGAGGATCGCGCGCAGGTTGGCGGTGGCGCCCTCGTCGGTCTCCGGCCATGGCGCGTGCAGGGCTTGCAGGACCGGCCCCATGCGCGGCCGCCGCCCGATCCGCTCGGCGTTGCGGCCGGAGACCGCGTCCAGGTCCGGCCCGTTGCAGGGCGCGGTGGCGTAGAGAGCCATCCCGGCCAGCCGCGTCGGGTGGGTGAGCGCGTACTGCTGCGCCACCAGGCCCCCGTGCGAGTGCCCGAGCAGGAACTTCGCCCCGACGTGCTGCACGACGGCGTGCACGAACGGGACGTACGCCTGCACGGTGTACCCGTGCGGGTGGGACGCCAGGCGGCCCGACTCCCCCGTGCCGACCGGTTCGACGTAGACGGCGGTCACGAACTCCTCGACCAGCGGCATCCGCAGATAGGACCAGTCCACCCCGGGCCCGCCCGGATGCATCACACAGACCGGCCCGCGCCCCGCGACGTGGAACCGCTGCGCGATCCCGCCCACGCCGATCTCGTACGTGGTCAGAGTTTGCGTCATCCCCTGTTCGACGCGCCGCCGGACCCGGCGTTCACGACGTGACCGATCTCGCGCACGCGGCGAACCGGGCGGACCGCGGCGCCGGACCCTATTCTGATCGTCGGACGTCGATGTCTAGCGAAAGGGCCGCGGGATGAGGACGAAGGTAGCCGCCATTCTCACTGCGACACTGCTGACCGGGTCGCTGCTGGCCTCGCCGGGGACCGCGCGGGCGCAGCTGACCGCCGGGGACGACCTCCTCGCGGCGGCCCGGGCCGGCACGAGTGAACGGCTCGTGTCGTCACGGCCCAGTCCCGCCGAGGTGCAGCGGGCGCTCGTGAAGATCGCCCGGGCGAGCGACGGCCGGGTGCGGCTCGGCGCGATCGGCCGCAGCAACGAGGGGCGGCCGCTGCGCCTCGCCAGCGTCGGGCACGGCCCGCTGCGGCTGCTCTTCGTGACCCAGCAGCACGGCGACGAGCCGCTCGGCACGCCGGCCGCGATTCGCGCGCTGTGGACCCTCGGGGTGCCGGACACCCCCTGGCAGCGAGCGCTGCTCAAGCGGGTCACGCTCGACGTGGTCGTGCAGGCCAACCCGGACGGCGCGGTCCGCAACCAGCGCTACAACCACGACCCGAGCGCCACCGGCGACTACGCCGAGCCGGGCGTCGGCTACGACATCAACCGCTTCCACAACCCCCTGACCCCGATCGCTGACAACCCGGTGCCGGAGTCCCGCGCGATCCTGCGGCTGTGGCACGCCACCCGTCCCCGGATCGTCGTCGACTACCACATGCAGGGCCGCTACGTGCAGCCCGACGGCCGCGAGACGACCGCCTCGATCCTGTGGCCGACGAGCCCCCTGGTCACCGACACGACGACGTCACGCCAGCTGGCCGTGCGCAACTACGACGCCATGACGAAGCTCGCCGGCGCGAACGTCACCCGCTACCCCGGCGGCGACTACGAGGGCATCGCCCGCAACGCGTACGGCATCCTGGGCAGCGCCAGCCTGCTGGTCGAGCTCTCCGAGCTGCCCGAGGACCAGGCCGAGTTCCAGATCCGCACCGCCTACGTCTCGATGCTCGCCACCGTGCAGGGCGCCGCCGACGGCTCCCTGTGGCGCATCGACCCGGCCCGCGCCGACACGATCCCGGCCCGCGGCCCGTCCCTGCCGTCCGCGACCACCCACACGGAGGACGCCGCCTGACGGCGGGCTCGGAAGCCCGGCGCCGGGCTTACCATCCGAGGTGTGGCCGTCGACGTGCTCACCGAGATCGTGATCGACCGCCCGTGCCCGGTGGTCGCCGGCTACGCGGGCGACCCGTCGAACGCCACCGAGTGGTACGCCAACATCGAGTCGGTCGAGTGGCGGACGGCGCCGCCCGTGCGGGCCGGCTCGGCGATGGACTTCGTCGCCCGCTTCCTGGGCCGCCGGCTCGCCTACACCTACGAGGTCGTCGAGCTGGTGCCCGGCGAGCGCCTGGTCATGCGCACGGCCCAGGGCCCGTTCCCGATGCGGACCACCTACACCTGGCAGCCGGTCGACCCCGGCCGCACCCGCATGACATTGCGCAACCAGGGCGAGCCGGCCGGCTTCGGCAAGGTCGCCGCACCGGTCATGGCGGCGGCGATGCGCCGGGCCAACGAGAAGGACCTGGCCCGGCTCAAACGGATCCTGGAGAGCTAGCTCAGACGGCGCGCATGCGATTGTTGCGGGCGTCGTGGGTCAGCTCGGCCAGCCCGAGCTCCTCCAGCAGCGGCGGCAGATACATGCCGAACCGGCCGCGGTAGCCCTTGCGCAGCCCATACCAGCCACCGACCGGATTGTCCGCCGAGCGGCCCCAGGCCTCGACCGTGCCGTCCGCCGCGGCCTTGTTCTCGTCGGCCGCGCCGAGCGGCACCCAGTCGCCCCGGTCACGCAGCCAGGCGTGCAGGTCCTCGACGGCACGCAGCCGATAGGACAGCCGCGTCGACCCGACCTGACAGACCAGCGCGGGCGGATCCGCGGCCTCGTCGCGGTACGCCGTGTACTCCGACGAGCCGGGCGGCGTCCTCAGCACCCACGGATCGTCCTTGGTCCCGGCCGCCATGACACCTCCCGCCCTCACGGATCCTCTCTCCTCACCGTAGGACCGCGGCGGCGTGGGCGAACCCGATCCGGCACGGCATCAACCAATCGTGCGTCGCACGCGATGCTCTCGATCGCTCGGGCGGGGATGCCCGCGATTACGGTGCGGGCAGGCACGTCACGGGTGACTCCGGCAGCGGGCCACCGAAGACAATCGCGAGTAGTTCCCGCGAGCCTCGCCATCGCTGAACGGCAGCACATGCAACCGGGAGGTCGCGTCGGTCACCTGCGCGATCGAGGTCACGCTGCTGGTGCGCACTTCCCGAGGCTCCCGAGCCGCGCGACCACCTGCGGGCTTCGGTGCTCCGAACCACCGGCAGCCTCTCGAGGCACGACTGGGTGGCCTCCTGACCGGCCCTCACGGGACGGGTCTCCCCGGCGCTGGGCGCTGCGCGGTGATCAAGGGCGGCGCAGAATGGGTCCATGCGGATTGATCTTTCGGGGAAGACGGCTCTGGTCACCGGGTCGACGCAGGGGATCGGGCTGGCCATCGCGGCGGGGCTGGCGGCGGCCGGTGCCCGGGTCGGGGTGAACGGGCGGTCGGGCAAGTCCGTGGAGCGGGCGATCGCGGAGCTGGGTGACGGGGATTTCGTGGGGGTGCCGGCGGACGTGGCCACCGAGGCGGGGGCCGCGTCCGTGCTCGGCGTTCTGCCGGACGTCGACATTCTCGTCAACAACCTGGGGATCTTCGGGGCGCAGCCGGCGCTGGAGATCAGTGACGATGACTGGCGGCGGTACTTCGAGGTCAACGTGCTGGCGGCGATCCGGCTCACGCGGGCCTATCTGCCGGGGATGCGGGCGCGCGGGTTCGGCCGGGTGCAGTACATCGCCAGCGACTCGGCGGTGGTGATCCCGGCCGAGATGATCCACTACGGCATGTCGAAGACGGCGCTGCTGGCGGTGTCGCGGGGGTTCGCCAAGGAGGCCGCGGGTTCGGGGGTGACGGTGAACAGCGTGATCGCGGGGCCGACGCATACCGGCGGCGTGGAGGACTTCGTGCGGCAGATGGTCGGTGACGACCTGCCGTGGGACGAGGCGCAGCACGAGTTCATGCTCAAGCACCGGCCGCAGTCGCTGCTCCAGCGGCTCATCGAGCCGGAGGAGATCGCCAACATGGTGGTCTACCTGGCGTCGCCGTTCGCGTCGGCGACCACGGGCGGGGCGCTGCGGGTGGACGGCGGCTACGTCGACGCGATCCTGCCGTAGGAGACGTCGGCGGGAGCGGGCTACGAGGGCAGGGGCGGGATCAGCGCGGCGATGGCCGCCTGGCCCGCCGCGTTCGGGTGGTCGCCGTCGGCGGCGAGCAGGCCGGTCGGGTCGCGTGTGCCGTCGGGGCCGTGGAAGGCCGCGCCGGTCGGCACATAGACGGCGCCGGTCCGCTGGGCGGCCGCCCGCAAGGCGTCGTTCACCGCTGCGGTGGCGGCCACCGAGTCGCGGACGGCGGCGGTGCCGTATTGCTTCTCGGCGACCTGGCCGTCGAGCACCACGTTCCAATAGCCCAGCAGCACCACCCGTACGCGATGGATCCGCTCGATCGCCGCGACGGTCGACGCCACGTCGTCCCGCACGCCCGCGGCCACGGTGGCGTATCTCGCGGGCTGCCGGAAGTCGCCGGCCATGTCGTTCGCGCCGATCATGATGATCACCTCGGTGGCCGAGGTGAGGACCGGTCTCTCGCCGTCCACTTGGGACAGCACGTCGGCGGCGGTGGCGCCGGACCGGGCGAGGTTCACGTTTCTCGCGTGCTGCGCGGCAGCGTACAGCTGGGGGAAGGGCCGGCAGGCGCACGCGGCACCGGCCGGGACCGAGTCGCCCAGCGTCACCACCGTGGGGGTCGACGGGGCGCACGCCCCCAGGCACAGCAGGAGAAGGACGGCGGCCGCGCGTCTCACGGCAACGGTCCCGCCAGGTGGGCGGAGAGCCAGTCGAACGCCGGCGCCTCCATCTGCCGCCAGACCGCGCTGCTGTGGCCGCCGTGCGCGACGACCGCGGTGGTCACCGCCAGCGGTGCCCGGGCCTCGGCGGCCAGCAGGCGCGAGTCGCGCGCCGGCTGCTTGTCGTCGGCGGCCCAGCCGAGCCAGAGCGCGACCGCGGGCTGCGGCAGGTGCTGGAGCCGCCAGAACGGGTTGTTCGTCGTGTGTTCCGAGCCGTCGCCGATGGTGATGCCGGCCGACGCGTATCCCGACAGGCTGGCGCCGGCCGCGAACTTGTCGGGGTGCTTCAGGGTGAGGTTGACGGCGCAGAAGGCCCCGGCCGAATAGCCGGTGAGGCCCCAGGCCGCGCGGTCGGCGCGGATCCGGTAGTGCGCCTTGGCGTACGCGGGCACGTCCACGGTCAGGAACGTCTCGGTCTGCGGCCCGCCGCGCAGGTTGGTGCACTCGGTGTCGAGCGTCGGGTTGGGCGTCTGCTGCGGGAAGAGCACCACGGTCGGCGCCATCCGCCCGGCCGCGATCTCCCTGTCCAGTGTGGACTGCACGTTCAGCTTGTGCAGCCAGAACTGCGGGGTCCCCGGTACGCCGTGGAACGCCTCGACGACCGGCAAGCGCTCGGCCGACAAGCGGTAGGCGGCGGGCAGGTACACGTACATCGGCAGCCTGAGCTTGCTCGCCTCGCCCGGCACCGTGACGGCCAGCATCTGGCTGCCTCCGGTGCCGGCCGCCACCGGCACGGCGGCCGCCGCCGACGGGAACGTCTCGGTGAGCTGGTTGAGCTCCACGCCCACGGCGGCGACGACGCTCAGCACGGCCGCGAGCGACAGGAGGCCGCGCCCGAGCGCGCGCAGCCTGTTCCAGAGGACGGCGAGCGCGGCGGCCGTGACGAGCACCGCGGCGAGGGCGAGCCAGAGAGTCATGAGCGTGTGTTCCTGAGCGAGGGCAACGTCTGCGGTGCCTTGAGCGCCGGCGGCAGGGCGTCGGTGGGCCGGTCGAGCACCGCGAGCCCGGCGGGCACGGACCTGACGAAGGCCGCCCCGAGGGGCCCGTTGCCGAGCACGTCCCAGCCGGTCGCGGCGACGCGCAGGTCCCGCTCGAGCTCCGCGGGCAGGGTGCGCAACGCGGTGGCCGTCGTGGCCGCGGTGGGTGCGAGGGTCACGGTCACGGCTCCGGGCGTGCGCCGGGTCGGTGTGCCCGGCGCGACCAGCGCCAGCACCACGGGGAACGCCACGTCCGGCCGGCTCAGGTAGTCGGCCGGGACGCTGACCGCCGGGGCGTGGGCGAGATGCCACGCGGCGAGCCCCGGCGGCCGCCACTCGAACGAACCCGACCGGACACGGCCGTCGAGCAGCCCGGCGCGCACCTCGCCGGTGACCGCGGCCGTGCCCGTGTCGCCGCGCAGCGCCTGCCAGGACGGGTAGAACTGCTCGCGCCGGTTGACCTCCAGGCCCGCGGTGAGCACGACCAGCGCCTCCAGCAGCAGGATGCCGAGCGTGCGCGTGACCGGGCGCAGCCTGCCGCCACGCGACCAGAACAGCACCGTGACCGCGCCGGTCGCGATCGTCGCGGCCGCGGCCAGCAGGAGCAGCGGCACGCCCGTCAGGCTCACACCGTCACCTCGGCCGGCTTCCGGCGCGGCGCACGGCGCAGCCGCGGCTCGGGCAGAAACGCCTCGGCGCGCATCGCCGCGACCGCGATCCGGGGCAGGTCGCGGGCCGTCGGGAAGCACAGGTAGCGCGGCGACCAGGACGGCAGGTACTTCGCGTTCGACCGGTAGAGCGACTCGATCTGCCACAGCCTCGACGCGATCCGCAGCAGCCGCGACCAGAGCCGCAGCACCGGGCCGGCGCCGAGCTCCTCGGCCCGCGCGAAGACCGAGCGCAGCACGGCGAAGTTCAGCGACACCCGCCGTACGCCCAGCGCGGGCGCCTCCTCGAGAACCGTGACCACCATCAGCTCGGTGAGCCCGTTGTCGGCGCTGCGGTCGCCGCGCATCAGGTCGAGCGACAGCCCGTCGGCGCCCCACGGCACGAACTGGAGGAGCCCGCGCAGCGTGCCGCTCTCGTCGTGGCAGAGCACCAGCAGGCAGTCGCCGTCGCGCGGGTCACCCAACCGGGACAGGGCCATCGAGAAGCCGCGCTCGACCGGCCCGTCGCGGAACGCGTCCGCCGCCCGGATCGCCTCGGCCAGCTCGGCCTCGCCCAGGTCGCGCTGGCGCACCACGCGGCAGGTGTATCCGGCCCGGCGCATCCGGTTGACCGCCTGCCGCACGCCGCGCATCGGCCGCCCGTTCAACGAGAACGTCGCCGTGTCCACAATGGCCTCGTCGCCCAGCTCGACCACGTCCAGACCCACCTTCCGGTACGCCTTGCCCGCCGCGTTGCCGCACCCGAGCACCGCCGGGGTCCAGCCGTGCGCCTGCGCGTCCGCCAGCCACGCGCCGATCGCCTCGGGCCACGCCGACTCCGGGCCGATCGGGTCACCGGCCGCCAGGCTGACGCCGTTCACCACCCGGTAGGCGACGACCGCCGCCCGGTTGCCCGACCACATCAGGGACTTGTCGGCGCGGGTCGCGAAATAGCTGAGGGAGTCGGCTTTGCCGTACCGCTCGAGAAGCTCGCGCAGGCGCGCCTCGCCCTCTTCACCCCGCTCGGGCCGGCGCGAGCCGGGCCGCAGCAGCACCACCAGCGCGACCCCGACGGCCAGCAGCCCGCACGCGCCCGTGGTGTAGGCGACGATGTCGCCGCCGAACCGATGCCGGAACTCGAGCGGGCCGTGGACGCCGACGAGGCCCAGCGCGGCCTGCTCGGCCCATTGCGCGACGCCGGGCGTGCCGACGAGGTGGTTGACCCGGATCCCGATCTCGACGAAGCCGAGGGCGAACCCGGCCGCGGCGAAGCCCACGAAGGCTTGCAGGGCCCGCCACCGGTTGGCCCGGTCGGCGAGCGCGGTGAACCGGTCCTGGGTGGCGAGCAGCATCACGAACAGGACGGCGCTGACCCCGGCGGCGTAGTAGTCGAGGCCCTTCAGCAGGTGCAGCGCGACCGCGAGTGCGGAGAGCCCGACGGCCACCTGCCACGCGCGGCGCTTGCCCCGGCGCAGACCGGCGCCGAGATAGATGAGGAGCAGCCCGACCACGACGGTGCCCGCGCGGGCGGAGAGCACCCCGAAGGCCGGCACGAACTCCATGAGCGCCGACATGTGCCCGCGCCGGTGCGGGGCGAGGGTGCTGAGGACGTCGAGGAGGCCGGCCACCTGGACCAGCCGGGCGATGGTCCGCCTGGAGAGCGGTGGCCGCGCCACCCGGGTCTGCGTCATGAGGCCATCTTCTGTGCGGCTCCTGTGTAGTGCCCGTGAAGTCGGCTGTGCGCTTGATCAAGGGTGTCGAGCAGCACAAACTCGTTTTGCGAAGGGGTGGGCCGCACGGGCAGCGGCGACTGCCCGCAAGGCCCGCCGGGCCCTACCGGGACGCCGCCCCGGTGTGATCGGGGGCATAGTCGGTCGACCGGCTGACGTGCGCCCACCTCTCGGCCTCGGCGTTGCGGGCGGCGCCGGCCTCGAGCGCGGAGGCGAGGGCCGCGGCCCCGAGCGGCAGCCGGCGCGGCGGCTCCGGCTCGCCGACGATCCGCACGATGGCCTCGCCCGCCCGGTCCGGGTCGCCCGGCTGCCGGCCGTCGGTGGCCTCCCGCAGCTGGTGGAAGCGGCCGACGGTCTCCTCGTAGTCGGCGCCCACGGCGTGCCGCACCATCGAGGACCCCTGCCAGTCGGTACGGAACGCGCCCGGCTCCACGATGATCACCTTGACCCCGAACGGCGCGGTCTCGGCGGCCAGCACCTCGGAGAAGCCCTCGACCGCGTACTTGGCGGTCTGGTAGGCGCCCATGCCCGGCGTACCGCCGACCCGCCCGCCGATCGACGAGACCTGCACGAAGACGCCGCTCCGCTGCCTGCGCAGGACCGGCAGTGCGGCCCGGCTGACGTTCACCACACCGAACAGGTTCGCCTCGACCTGGGCTCGGAAGTCCTCGGCGCTCATCTCCTCGATGGGCGCGCTGTTGGCATACCCGGCGTTGTTCACCACGACGTCGAGCCGGCCGAACGCCGCCACCGCCGCGGCGACCGCTGCCTCGGCGGCCGCCGGATCGGTGACGTCGAGCGCGACAGCACGCACCGCATCGGGAAACTCCGCCACCAGACCGTCGAGCTGCTCCGGCCGGCGGGCGGTCGCCACCACCCGCGCCCCGCTCCTGGCGGCCGCCGCGGCGATCGAGCGGCCCAGGCCGCGGGAACTGCCGGTGACCAGCCACACCTTCGTCTCTGTCATGCCTCGACGATCGCCGCCCGCGCGACCGGGGCGCGCCAGGGACGACGACGGGTGCAGGTCCCCGGTGAGCGCGGTCACGCTACCCGCGGAGCACCTGGTAGGAGACGGCGGCCTGGACGACTCCCGCCGGGGTGATGACGATCTCGGAGCTCGATGCGCCCGTCGCGAGGCGGAGGACGACCTCCTGCGTCGTCACGCCCGGCGTGCACGAGGACACGTCGGCCGTCCTCGAGGCCGCGCCGAGCGTGAAGGAGGCGCGGAGGGCACCCGAGAGCCCGGCGCAATGGACGACGAGCCGGTACGTGCCCGCGGCCCAGGCTTCCTGCCCCTGGTCGCGGATCGTCAGGGCTTCCGCGCCGGCACCCTGGTCGGTGACGGTGGGGCGGGCGCCCGCGGCGATGACGGTGCCCGGCTGCTGCGCGTTGGCACCGTCCGCCGCCCGCACGAAGTCCGGCATGTAGGGCGTGATCGACGGCGGACGCGCCGGCAGCGGCCGGTCGGAGCCACCGGTGCACGCCGTCACCGGCAACGTGGCAAGAACGGCGAGGAGGCGCAGGTACAGACTGGTTCTCATGTCCGGGGCAGGGTACGCCGGCGGGCGCAGCGCGGCGCAGTGCTCGATCGGCGCGAAGTCAGGTTCCGCCGTCGGCGTCCCGGTTTTCGGCACGGACGTCTCGACTTGGCCGGCCGTTCGGCCGGAGCAGCCGCCGACCGGTCGCCCCTTCGAGTGAAAACGTGCGACGGCAATCGTCAACGACGCGACGGCCGGACCTCGGCGAGGTGCCGGTCGGCAGCCTGGTCAAAGCCGCACTGGTGAGCTTCGACAGCGGGACAACGATCGAGCGTCTCGGCGAACGAGCCCTTCGGCCACTGGCTCGCCCCGTTGTCGGACCGGCGCCCCCGGCACCCGCCACGTCACCCCACCCGCCGGCGCTGAGAACGGCAGTCGCCAGGAAACCGCCGCGCGGTGGCAGCCGGCGGGGTGGCGGGTCGAGGTCGCGGTGAGCACGGTCGCGCGGGTTGAATGGTGGCGTGCGACTGGTCGTCATCCGCGGGAACAGTGGGTCCGGCAAGACGAGCGTGGCCCGGGAGGTGCGGCGGCGCTACGGCCGGGGATGCGCCCTGATCGAGCAGGACTACCTGCGCCGGGTGGTGTTGCGCGAACACGGCAGCGACGAGACGCCGACGGTCGCGCCGTCGTTCGTCGCGGCGGTGGTGCGTGAGGCGCTTGGGCACGGATACCACGTCGTTCTGGAGGGCATCCTGCACAGCAGGTCGTACGGGACCGTGCTGCGCCCGCTGATCGCCGAGCACGAGGCGAGCGTCTACTGGATGGACGTCTCCTTCGACGAGACCCTGCGCCGGCACGAGCAGCGCCCGGAGCCGATCCCGGTCACGGCGGCGCAGATGCGCTCCTGGTACACGCCGCTCGACCTGCTCGGCGTGCCCGGTGAGCGGGTCATCCCCGAGTCGTCCGGCTTCGAGGACACCGTGGCGGAGGTCCTGCACGGCAGCGGCCTCGCCGGCGCCGCACCGCTGACGCCGTGCCCGATGCAGTGCCCACGCTGCGCCGCCAAACTGACAGCACGGCCGGGCTGACGCACGCATCGTCCCTCCGGGGCCTGCGCGAGACCCACACGGCGGAGTCCTGGACCATGATGGGCGGATGATCAAAGCGGTCTTCTTCGATGTAGGTGGCACGGTCCTCGACGAGTCGCGGGAGTTCGCCTCCTGGGCCGACTGGCTCGGGGTGCCGCGGCACACGTTCTCGGCAGTGTTCGGGTCGGTGATCGCCCGGGGCCTCGACTACCGGGAGACCTTCCGGGTCTTCCGGCCTGACTTCGACCTCGCGGCCGAACAGGCGAAACGCGCGGCCGCCGGCGTGCCGGAGTCGTTCGGCGAGGAGGACCTCTATCCCGACGCGCGACCGTGCCTGACGGCGCTGAAGGGCCAGGGTCTGCTGGTGGGGCTGGCCGGCAATCAGCCGGCCCACGCCGAGGCTGTCCTGCGGAGTCTCCGCCTTCCCGTGGACGTGATCGGCACGTCCGCGGCCTGGGGTGTCCAGAAGCCGTCGCCCGCCTTCTTCGACCGGGTGGTGCGCGAGGCCGGCGGCGATCCTTCCACGATCCTGTACGTCGGTGACCGGCCCGACAACGACGCGCTGCCGGCTCGGCGCGCCGGCATGAAGACGTGCCTGATCCGGCGTGGCCCGTGGGGACACATCCTGGACATGCCCGCCGTGGCCGGGGAGTGCCTGTTCCGCGTCGACGGGCTCGACGCACTCCCCGGCCTGGTCGCGAGGCACAACGCGGCGCACGGGTAGCCGCGCTCGCGGGTTCGTCAGGCGGCGGCGAGGGCGGCCTTCGGGGCGAGGTTGCCGGTGAAGAAGGCGTCCAGCTCCTCGACCGCCGGGTTGACGTACTCGGGCTTGTCGTAGAGGTCGACGTGGCTGGCGCCGTCGATCCAGACGATGCGCTTCGGGCCGGTGTGGCGCTGGAAGGCCTCGATGCCCATCCACGCGGTGACGGCGCGGCGGCCGATGACCGACAGCAGGGGGCGGTTGCCGATCAGCGGGACGGCGGCCCAGGCGTCGAACAGGGCCAGGTGGTCGATGCTCTCCCAGGGCAGGGCCTTGGTGGAACGGGGGTGCTGGGCGCGCGGGGTGCAGTAGTACTCGACACCCTCGTAGCCGTGCTCGCCGCCCAGCGCCCGGCCCTCCTCGGGGGTCGCCGGGAAGAGGTTGAACGTCTGCGTCTGCGCGCCGCGGGCCTCGGCCGTGCGGGCGGCCGCGGCGGCGTCCAGCATGCCCTGGAAGACGGCCGGGTCCTGGTCGCCGTCGGCGCCGAAGCGGAACTGGCGGGCGACGTCGACGCCGCTGACCGTGGCCACCGCCTTGATGCGGTGGTCGCTCGCGGCGGCGTTGAGCACGTAGCCGCCGGAGGCGCAGATGCCGAGCACGCCGATGCGCTCCGCGTCGACCTCGGCGCGGGTGGTCAGGTAGCTGACGGCCGCCTTGTGGTCCTCGATGCGGTGGGCCGGGTCCTCCAGGCCGCGCGGCAGGCCCTCGGACTCGCCCTGGTAGGCGGCGTCGAAGGCGAGGGCGACGTAGCCGCGTTCGGCGAGCTTGCGGGCGTACAGGCCGGCGGCCTGCTCCTTCACCCCGGTGCCGGGGTGGCCCACCACCACGGCCGGGAGACCGGTGCCCTCGGGCAGGTAGAGGTGGCCGGCGATCTGGAGGCCCTGACTGTCGAACTTGACGTCGATCTTCTGCATGGCGAAACGCCCTTTCTCGTTGATAGGACCGCAGGACGGCGGTTGATGGGACCGCGGGAAGGCGCGCGGCATCGCCGTGCGTCCCGGGCGGGAGGCACGTGTGTCCGCTGTGGAACGGGTTACCGCTGGGGGACTGCCGTCCAGGACGACAGGATGCGCAGGGCATCGTGGGACGGGGTGCCGGGCTCGGCCGTGACGATCATCAGTTCCTGGCCGCTGCCGTCGGGGCTGGCCCAGACGTCGCAGTCGAGGGTGAGGTCGCCGACGACCGGGTGGCGGTAGTGCTTGGTGCCGTAGCCGGCGCCGTTGACGCGGTGCTCGGCCCACCACGTCCGGAAATCGGGGTCGTGCACCGCGAGCTCCCCGACCAGCCGGGCCAGCTCGGGGTCGTCCGGGTCGGCCGCGGCCCGCGTGCGCAGGGCGGCGACGGCGTCCCGCGCGTCGTGCGCCCAGTCGGCGTGCAGGGCCCGCATCCCCGGGTCGGTGAAGAGCAGCCGCACGTAGTTGCGGTTCCGCTCGGGGACGGCGGCGAAGTCGGTGAACAGGGCCACGGCCGCGCGGTTCCACGCGAGCACGTCCATCCGCTTGCCGAGGACGATCGCCGGCGACTCGCCGAGCTGGTCGAGCAGCCGCCGCATCGCGGGCCGCAGCTTCTGGGCCGGCCGCCGGCGGCGCGGACGGGCGTCCGTCTTGCCGGCGACCTCGTACAGATAGGCCTCCTGGTCGTCGTCGAGCCGCAACGCGCGGGCCAGCGTGGCCAGCACCGAGGCGGAGGCGGCGACCCGGCCCTGCTCGAGCCGGGTGTAGTAGTCGACGCTGATCGCCGCCAGCGCCGCGACCTCCTCCCGGCGCAGCCCTTTGACGCGGCGGCGGTCGTCGTACTCGGGCAGGCCCACCGCCCGCGGCGTCAGCTCGGTGCGCCGCGCTTTGAGGAAGGCGCCCAACTCGGAAGAGGTCATGAGGCAATACTGCGCTGCCGCCGGACGGCTTGGCAGGGCAAGAACCTTCCCCCCTTCGGTGAACGGGAAAGCCCCGCGACCGTTGATGGCTATATGCGCAACTGGAAAGGAAAGACCCTGGCGATCCTCGCGATGGCCGGGGCGTTCTCGCTCATCGGCACCGCGGCCGAGGCCACTCCGCCGGGGCCGGGCGTGACCGGGACGATTCTGTGGCAGAAGACCGTCGGCTCGACGGACTACATCTACCGGGAGATCCACCTTCCGGCCGGTCAGAGCACCGGCTGGCACACACACGACGGCAACCTCTACGCGGTGGTGAAGAAGGGCACGCTGAGCCACTTCGACTCCGACTGCGAGTCCGACGGGGTCTACCACAAGGGCTCCTTCGTCTTCGAGCCGGCGGGCGCCGAGCACGTGCACATCGGGCGCAATCTCGGCCGTACCGAGGTGGTCCTGGACGTGCTCTACGTCTTGCCGCACGGCGCGCCGCTGTCGGAGGACGCCCCCAACCCGGGCTGCGACTTCCAGTAGGCACCGTCACACGAGCGAACCGTTCCCCGGGGCCCGCGTAGGTAGTGACGTCGGGAGGCCCCGAGACAAGGACGGTGCGCGATGTCTTACCCATCTCAGAGGATCGCGGTGATCGGTGCCGGTGCCGTCGGCACGACGGTCGCCGCGGTCCTCGCCGCACACGGCCACCGGGTGGTGCTGTGCAGCCGCCACTCCCCCGCCGGGCCGGCGGTCACGGTCGACCGGGCGTCCGGCGCCCTCACCGCGGCGGTTCCCACCCTCACCGGCCCCGGCCAGGCCGAGGCCGTCGACTGGGTGCTGCTGGCGACCAAGGCGTACGACACCGCGAGCGCGACGCCGTGGCTGGAGCACCTGGTCGGCCCGCGCACGAGGGTCGCCGTCCTGCAGAACGGCATCGACCACGTCGAGCGCGTACGGCCGTTGCTGCCCCTCGGGATCCGGATCGTGCCGGCGCTTCTCTACTTCGCCGTCGAGCTCGTCGGTCCGGGGCACACCCGCTGGAGCTGGGGTACGGACATCGTCGTGCCCGGCGACGACCCGGCCGCGGAGTTCGCGCAGCTGTTCGCCGGCGGGGAGCTGCACGTCGTGCAACGAAAAGACTTTGACGCGGTCGCCTGGCAGAAGATCCTCGTCAACGTGGTGACCAACCCGATCACCGCGCTCACCGGCCGCCGGATGGAGGTCTTCCGGGACGGCGAGATCGACGTCCTGGCGCACACGCTGATGGAGGAGGCGATCGCCGCGGCCCGCGCCGCCGGGGTGGGGCTGACCGAGGAGCACGTCAACCAGGCCCGGGACGTCATCTGCGGCCTGGCGCCGGACACCGGAACGTCCATGTTGTACGACCGGCTCGCCGGGCGGCCGACGGAGCATCAGCTGATCCTCGGGGCGGTGGCGCGCACCGCCGACGCCAACGGTGTTCCGGCGCCCGCCATACACGCCCTGCTCGCCCTGCTGCACGCCCTCCCCGAGAAGGTGCCCGCCGCCTAGAACGGGTACCAGCGCGACTCGGCGACCTGGGTGAAGCCGAGCTTGCGGTAGAGCGGCAGCCCGTCGGGGCTGGACTCCAGGACCGCGGTCGTGAGGCCGCGGTCCCGCGCCGCGGACAGCACATGGGTCATCATGCGCGCGCCGATGCCCTGGCGCTGCCAGTCGTGGTGCGTGGCCACGCAGTAGACGCCCGCCACGCCGTGCAGGTCGAGAACCGACGCGGTGGCGACCAGGACACCGTCGACCCGGCCCGCGTAGCGGCGCAGCGTTCCCGGCGGATCCTGGCGCTCGAACTCCAGCCGGATCGCGTCCGGCACCTGCTCCTCCGGGAAGCCGAACTCGCGGCTGTACAGCCCGGCCCAGGCGGCGAGGTCCGCGTCCGCGGCCACCCCTTCGATCTTGAGCCCCGCGGGGTCCGCGGACGGCGCCACGTCGTCCAGCCCGATGGCCATCACGGGGGCCACGATCGGCTCGGCGGCGGCCAGCGCCACCAGCTCCTCGCCGATGCGGCTGTCGCTGTCCGGCCCGACGTGCCACAGCCACGGCAGCCCGTCGAACCGGCGGCGGACGCCGGGCAGCACGTCGGCCACCCGCCCGGACTCCAGGCGCAGCACACCGTTCAGGAACGGATGGGGCACGCCGGTGCGCAGGAGCGCCGGATCGTCGTCCGCCGGCTCCTGGTTGCCCCAGGCGAGCCAGAAATCGCGCAGGTTGGCGGCGAAGGAATCGATGTCGAACTCGGCCATGGTGCTGCTCCATCACTAGGGAACCCTCATCCCGTACGACGCGGGCGGCGCGGCGAAGTTCGGCATCGGCCGATCGAAAAGCGCGGTCGTCTCCGGCGCGGCCTCGACCCGGGGCACCGCGAGAGCGGACGCCGGTACGACCCCGGGGAGACAGCGCCCGGCACCTGAGGCCAGGCCGCCGGTACCTCAGGATGATGTGGTGCCTGCCCGGCGGGAGCGATCTTTTGCGGCATGGTGATCCTTCTCAGTGACCCCCGCGTGCTGGCCGTGCCGCTGCGCGAGACCGGCGCACCGCTGGTGCGGCTCGGCGAAGAGTTCGGGCCGGCGCGGGCCCACGTGCGCGCCGGTCTCGCCGAACGGCTCGGCTGGGCGCGCGCCGCCCTGCCGCCCGGGATCGGGTTGCGCGTCGTCGAGGGCCACCGCGCCGTCGCGCGGCAGGAGCAGATCATCGAGTCGTACGCCGGGCAGGTGCGCGCGGCGCGTCCCGGCATCGACGACGCCGCGCTGCACCACCTGGTGAGCCGCTTCGTGGCGCCGGTCGAGGTGGCCCCGCACGTGGCCGGCGCCGCCGTCGACCTGACGCTGGCCGGGCCGGACGGCGACCTCGACATGGGTACGCCGATCGACGCGACGCCCGAGGAGTCCGGCGGCGCCTGCTACTTCGCGGCCGCCGGGATCGGCGCGCGGGCGCGGGCCAACCGGATGCTGCTCGCGCGGGTGCTCGGCGGCGCCGGGCTGGTGAACTACCCGACCGAGTGGTGGCACTGGAGCTACGGCGACCGCTACTGGGCCCTGATGACCGGGGCGCCGGCCGCGCTGCACGGCCCGGTCACCGAGCGGGTCCTCGCGTGAGCGTCGCCACGCTCGGCGCGGGCGCCCGGGTCACCGTGGACCTCGGCGCCGTCGCGCACAACACCCGCACGCTCGCCGCGCGCGCCCGGGGCGAGCTGATGGCCGTGGTGAAGGCGGACGGCTTCGGGCACGGCGCCGCCGACGTGGCCCGGACGGCGCTCGGCGCCGGCGCGACGTGGCTCGGGGTGACCGGCCTCGGTGAGGCGCTCGCCCTGCGCGCGGCCGGGCTCACCGCCCCGCTGCTGAGCTGGCTCAACCCGCTCGGGGAGGACTTCGCGGCGGCCGTACGCCAGCAGGTCGATCTCGCCGTGCCGAGCCTCGCGCACCTGGCGGCCATGCCGCCGGGCGCGCGCGTGCACCTCCAGCTCGACACCGGGATGGCGCGCGACGGCGCCGCGCCCGGCGAGTGGGGCGCCCTGTTCGAGGCGGCGCGCGAGGCCGAGGCGTCCGGCCGGATCGTGGTCACCGGGGTGATGAGCCACCTGGCCGGGCCGGAGACCGCGCGCGCCGTCCGGTCGTTCCGGGACGGGATCGCGGCCGCGTTCGCGGCGGGGCTGCGCCCGCGCGTGTGCCACCTGGCCGCCACCGCCGCCACGCTGACCCGGCCGGAGACCCACTTCGACCTGGTCCGCACCGGCGCCGGCCTGGTCGGCATCGACCCGTCGGGCGGCGACACGGCGCTGCGGGGCGCGATGACGTTGACCGCGCCCGTCGTCGAGGTGCGCCGGGTGCCCGCCGGCACCCCCGTGGGCTACGACCACACGTGGCGGGCGGCGCGCGACACCTGTCTCGCGCTGCTGCCGGTCGGTTACGCCGACGGGCTGCCGCGCGCCGCGGGGCCGTGGGCCGAGGTGCTGCTGGGCGGGCGGCGGTGCCGGGTCGCCGGGCGCATCTCCATGGACCAGATCGTCGTCGAGGCCGGCCCGGGTGTGCGGATCGGCGACACCGCCATCGTCTTCGGGCCGGGCGACGACGGTGAGCCGGCCGTCGGCGACTGGGCCGCCTGGGCCGGCACGCTGCCGCACGAGATCGTCACCGGGCTGGGGCGCCGCCCGTACCGCCACGTCATCGGAGGTCTTTGACATGTCCCGCATCCGCGCCGCCGTCATCGGCGGCGGCACCAACGGCGAACATCAGGTGTCGCTCGCGTCGGCCGCCGCCGTCGCCGGGGCGCTCGATCCGGCCCGCTACCAGGTGGCCCGGCTGACCATCGCGCCCGACGGCACGTGGCGCGACGACGCCGGCGCGCCGATCGGGCTGGCCGGCGCCGTCACCGTTCTCCAGGGCTGCGACGTGGCCCTGCCCATCGTGCACGGGCCGCGCGGCGAGGACGGCACGCTCGCGGCGCTGCTGGAGCTGTGCGGAGTCCCGTACGTGGGCTCGGGGGTCCGCCCGGGAGCGCTCGCGATGGACAAATGGGTGACCAAACTGATCGCCGGGGCCCTGGGCCTCGCCACCGCGCGTGGCGTCCTGCTCACCGCGGCCACCGCACGCGGATACGCCTGGACCGGGCCGGTCGTCGTCAAACCGGTGGCGGCCGGGTCGAGTCTCGGCGTCACCCTGGTCCGCGACGAGAGCGAGCTGGCCGGCGCGCTGGACGAGGCGCTGCGGCACGACGACCGGATCCTGGCCGAGGAGGTCGTCGAGGGCCGCGAGGTGGACATCGCCGTGCTCGGCGAGCTCGTCACACCCCCGCTGGAGATCGTCGCCGACGGCTTCTTCGACTACGAGGCCAAATACGGCGGCGGTACGGAGTTCCGGGTGCCCGCGCCGATCGGGCCCGGCGCGCTCAAGGCCCTCGAGGACGCGGCGGTCCGCCTGTACGGCGCGCTCGGCTGCCGCGGCGTGGCCCGGCTCGACTTTTTCCTCACCGAGGCCGGGCCGGTGCTCAACGAGGTGAACACGATGCCCGGCTTCACCGAGCACTCGCAGGTGCCCCGGATGTTCGCGGCCGCCGGATGGGGTTACCCCGAGCTGCTCGACCGGCTGATCCGCGACGCGCTCGCCTAACGTGGGGGACATGCTGGATCGCACGCTTCGGTGGTGGCCGGACGCCGGGGCCGCGGTGGCCGTGCTGATGCTGGGCGCGCTCGAATACACGGCGAACGACTGGCTGGCCTACTACGGCCCCGTCCGCGAGCTGCTGTTCGTGCTCGTGGTCGCCGGGACCGCGCTGGCCGTCGGGCTGGTGCGCCGCGCGCCCGGCGCCGCGCTGCTGCTGGTGTGGGTGATCCCGCTGTGCCAGGCAGCCACCGAGTCGCCGTACGTGCTCACCCAGATCGCCGTGCTGGCCGTCGCGTTCGGCACGGCCCGGTGGGGCGGCCCGGTGACGGTGCGCGCGAGTGCCCTGTCGATCCCGGCGGCGGCGGTGGCCGTGGTGCTGCTGGTCGAGGGCGGCGCGGTGCGGATCAACTTCCCCGTTCCCTCGTACGAGCTGATCACCGCGACCGTCGATCAGCTCGGCATCGGCTGGCGCATCGGCACCGCCGTGGTGATGGCCGCCCTGCTCGGCGTGCCGTGGCTGGCCGGCCTGGCGCTGCGCATCGCCGAGCAGGCCCGCGCGGACCTGGCCCGGGCCGCCCAGGAGCAGGCGAAGGCCGAGGAGACCGCCCGCATCCGCGACGCGCAGGCGCGGCTGGCCCGCGACGTGCACGACGTCGTCGGCCACTCCCTCGCGGTGATCCTGGCGCAGGCCGAGTCCGCGCAGTACCTGCCCGACTCGGAGCCGGCCGCGCTCAAGGGCCTGCTGGCCGGGATAGCGACGTCGGCCCGGTCGTCGCTGCGGGACGTGCAGCAGGTGCTGTCGACGACCCGGGACACCCCCGACGACCTCGACAAGCTGATCGCGAACCTGCGGGCCGGCGGGCGCGAGGTGGTCTCCGGCCAGGACGGCACGCCCCGGCCGCTGGGCGAGGAGCAGCAGGTGACGGCCTACCGCGTGCTCCAGGAAATGCTCACCAACGCAATCCGGCACGGGCGGCTCGACGGCGCCGTCATCGTGCAGCGGTCGTGGACGCCGGACCACCTGATCGTCGAGGTGCGCAACGCCGTCGCCGCGGACGCGGCCGCCGGCTCCGGTTCCGGGCTGGACGGCATGCGCGAGCGGCTCGCCGCGGTCGGCGGCAGCCTCGAGGCCGGCCGCCGTGACGAGGTCTTCGTGGCCGTGGCGCGGATCCCGGCGCCGTGAGCGACGACATCGACGTGCTGGTCGTCGACGACCAGGAGCTGTTCCGGGCCGGGGTCGTGGTCATCCTCAACGCGCAGGACGGCATCCGGGTGGTCGGCGAGGCCGGCGACGGCCGCGACGCGGTGCGGCTGGTGGACGAGCTCCAGCCGGACGTCGTGCTGATGGACCTGCGCATGCCCGGGCTGGACGGCGTCGAGGCCACGCGGCTCATCTTCGCGGCGCCGCGGCCCCGGCCCGTCAGGGTGCTGGTGCTCACGACGTTCAACCTGGACGACCGGGCGGCCACGGCCATCCGGCACGGGGCGAGCGGCTTCCTGCTGAAGGACACCACCCCGGCCCGGCTGGCCGACGCGATCCGCAGCGTCCACGCGGGCAACGCCGTGCTCGCCCCGGCCGACCTCGCCGCCCTGCTGGCCGGGCAGTTCCCGGCGCGCTCCCCCGTGCCCGACGCCTACCTGTCGCTGACCGACAAGGAGCGCGCCGTCTTCCGCGCCGTGGCCCGCGGCCTGTCGAACGCGGAGATCGCCGCCGAGATCTTCGCCGGCGAGTCCACGGTGAAGACCCACGTCGGCGCGATCCTGCGCAAGCTGGGCCTGCGCGACCGGGTCCAGATCGTGGTCTTCGCCCACGAGCACGGCCTGCTCGGCTGAGGGCCGGCGCGCGGCTGCCCGGGTGAGAGCCGCCGGCGGCCTACTCGGCTGAGAGCCGCGCGCGGCCTGCCGGGCTGAGCCGGACGTGGCCTGCTGGGCAGAGCCGGACGTGGCCTGCTGGGCAGAGCCGGATGTGGGCCGGCCCCGCACGGTCGTCGTGCGGGGCCGGCCGGATCACCCGGGCGGAGTCGGCCGGATCACCCGGGCGGAGTCGGCCGGATCACCCGGGGCAGGGCCATCCGGATCATCGGGGCGGGGCCGACCGGATCACCCGGCGGAGCCGGGCGGAGCGCCGGGGTGGGTCAGGGCTTGTCGTCGTGGTGGGCGGCGACCTCGGGGATCAGCAGCGAGGCGGCGGCGCCGAGGAGGGCGGCGACGGCGAGAGCGCCGAACGCGAGGGCCCAGCCCGTCTCGCTCGGGATGCCGCCCGGCACGGTGTTCGCCGACAGGATGGCGGAGACGACGGCCGCGCCGATCGCGCCGCCGATGGTGCGGATGTTGGCGTTCATGCCGGTGGCCGCGCCGGTGTGGGTGGCCGGGACCGCGTGCACGACCAGCGCCGAGAGGGCGGACAGGCCCAGCCCGAACCCGATGCCGGCGAGGACCGTGGCCAGGATGATCTGCCAGACCTCGTCGTGCGCGAAGGTGAGCAGGCCGAAGGCCACGATGACCGGGATCGCCCCGATCACCAGCACGGCCTTGGCCGGGATGCGGTTGGCGAGCGGGCCGGCGACGACGCCGAAGACGAACTGCGCGACCGTGACCGGCACGAAGAGCAGGCCGGAGACCGTGATGGACTCGCCGAGGCCGTAGCCGGTGCTGGTGGGCGTCTGGAGGAACGCCGGGATGAAGCCGAAGGCCGAGTAGAGCGTGATGCCGAACAGCAGCGACGCCAGGTTGGCGGTCCAGACCGGGCGCAGGCGGAACACCCGCATGTCGATCAGGGGCGACTGGGACCGCGACTCGACCCACACCCACACCGCTCCGAAGATCACGGCGAGGACGAAGGACCCGATGGTGCGGGGTGAGCCCCATCCCCAGTCGCCGCCGAGGCTCAGCGGCAGGAGCAGCAGCACCAGCGTGACGGCCAGCGAGGCACCGGCGAGCAGGTCACCGGGGCCGGTGTTGCCGCGCGGCGAGTGCGGGATGAAGCGCAGCATGACCAGCGCGACCAGGCCGTTGGCGATCGCCGGCAGCCAGAACAGCCACGGGATGCCCAGGTGGTCGATGATCGGGCCGGTGATCAGGACGCCGAGGGCGCCGCCGACCGCGCTGACCGCGGCGATCGTGCCGACGGCCGAGCCGACCCGCTGCCGGGGCAGCAGGTCGCGCACGATGCCGAAGGCGAGCGGCAGGGTGGCCCCGCCGGCGCCCTGGATCACCCGGCCGACCAGCAGCAGGGGCAAGGAGTGCGCGAGGGCGGCGATGATGCTGCCGACGGTCAGCAGCACCATGATGACCAGCAGGACGCGGCGCTTGCCGAGGTGGTCGCCGAGGCGGCCGAGCACCGGCGTGAAGACGGCGCTGGACAGCAGGAAGGCGGTCAGCACCCAGGTCACGCCGACCTGGTCGGTGTGCAGGTAGCCGCGCAGCGCCTCGAGGGCCGGGTTGACCAGCGACAGCACCAGCGCGTACGAGACGGCGGCGACCGAGAGCAGGACGAGAACCAGGGTGGCTCTGCTGTGGCGGGCGTCGGCGACGGCCGGCGCCGGGGTCTGGGTGGTGGTGGCGGTCACTTGGTCCTCCCGCGGAAGGTGCGGCGTGCGTCGTCGGCCCACTCGTCCGGGACTTCCCAGGTGCCGAAGTGCCCGCCGCGAGGATGGGCTTGGGGATTGACGTGGTTGAACCACTTCGCCTTGGGGCCGTGAAGGAAGTCCTTGACCCGGTTCTTGGTGGTGACACCGGGCGGGTTCTCGAAGCCGACGAAGGTGATCCCGGTCGGCGCCTGGACGGCGGGGGCCAGGTCGTGCAAGGGCTGCCAGGGGTACCGGGCGGCGTTGGCGTACAGCCGCATCGACGTGCTGATCGAGTTGGTGACCCAGAAGATCGTGGCGTTGGTGAGGATCTCGTCCTTGGTCCAGACGTTCTCCACGCTGCCGTCGTTGTCGGACCAGTTGGTCCAGCGCTCGAGCACCCAGGCCAGCATGCCGGCGGGCGAGTCGGTCAGGCCGTGGCCGATCGTGCTGGAGTCGAGCACGTGCACCGCGACGTGCGCGACGAACCGCTTCTGCCAAGTCAGGATCTGCTCGCGCAGCTCGCCGGGCGTCCCCTCGGGGATCGGCGCGCCGCCGGTGAGGTCCCACGGCCGGTCGCCGTTGAACATGGTGAGCGGGATGGAGGAGCCGAGGTGGATCGCGTACAGCTCGTCCGGGTACTTGTGGCCGAGCTGCTCGGTGACCAGCGCGCCCATGTCGCTGCCGGCCGCGGCGTACTTCTCGTAGCCGAGCGTCTCGGTCATCAGCTTGTGCCAGAGGTCGGCGATCTTCCAGACGTTGAGGTCCGGGCGGCTCACGGGGGTGGAGAAGCCGCTGCCGGGCATGGTCGCCACGATCACGTCGAAGGACTCGGCCGGGTCGGCGCCGAACGCGGCGGGATCGGCCAGCCGGTCGACCACCGGCAGCAGATGTGTCACCACCCATGGCCAGCCGCCGGTGAGGATCAGGGGTTTCGGATCCGGGCCGGTGCCCGGCTTGCGCAGCAAGTGGATCTTCACGCCGTCGACCTCGGCGAAGTAGTTCTCGTACTCGTTGAGGCGCTTCTCGGCCGCCCGCCAGTCGTACTCGTCGCGCCAGTAGTCGACGAGCTCCTGGAGGTAGGTGCGGGGCACGCCGTAGAACCAGTCCTCGTTGCCGAGATCGTCGGCCCAGCGCGTGTTCGCGAGCCGCGCCCGGAGGTCGGCCAGCACCTCGTCGGAGATGTGGATCTCGGTGGGGGTGAGCGGGAACGGCTTGGTGGTCATCGGCTTCCCCTTCGCTCTGGACTCTGTGGTCCAATCGTGCGGCGGCAGAATTGGACCGTCAAGTCCAGCCTCTGGTGACGGTGATCACCGATGGTCACGGACAGCAGTTCGGGGCCCGCGGATGCCGGCCCCGAACGTGGAGAAGCGCGGGTGGAACTCAGGTGAGGAAGCCGCCGTCCACCGGCAGGTGGGCCCCGGTGATGTACGAGGCCTCGTCGGAGAGCAGGAAGGCCACGACGGAGGCGATCTCCTCGCCGCGGCCGACCCGGCGCAGCGGGATGCCGCGATCGGCGATCTCCTGGGCGCGCTCCGGCTCGGCGGCGGTCATCTCCGTGGCGATCACCCCGGGTTGCAGCTCGTTGACGCGGATGCCGCGAGGGCCGTACTCCTTCGCCGCGGTCTGCGTGAGGCCCCGGATGGCGCGCTTGGCCGACGAGCTACTCGACGGTCGGGCCGCCCCGGTCGGCGAAGACCCTCGACGTCCCCCGCGACGCCGACGTCGGCCGGAACGGCCAGCGCCCGGCCGCCCCCGGCCTCGATCTGCGCGACCACCTCCGCCAGCCGGTCCGCACGGCGGTCACCGCGGCACCCCGGCGCGCCAGCAGCAGGGCGGTCGCGCGGCTCATGCCGGCGGCCGCCCCGGTGACAAGGGCGATCTTTCCCGTGAACGAGCTCACGAGCGCAGCAGCTTCGCCGCCTGCTGCGGGTTGGTGTAGTCCCGCCAGGCGGCGATCTTGCCATCGCGGATCTCGTAGACCGCGAGGTTCATGATCGGAGCGAGGCGCCCGCCCGGCAGCGCCAGGCCGTGCACCTGCTCGGCGAGCACGACGTCGCCGTTGACGGCCTGGTGCACGACCTCGAACTGCACCTGTGAGAAGTTGCGGAACACGCCGCGCCACAGGCTCACCACCGCGTCGCGGCCCTTGACCTCGGGGTCACCGTAATTTTGGAACACCACGTCGGGGTGCAGAAACTCCCCGACCTTGCCCGCGTCCTTGGAATTGAACGCCTCGACGAATTCCCGGGCCAGTGTGTCGTTGTCGGTCGCCATTGATCCACTCCTTTTTCGGTAGTGGCTCCACTATGGCGCGGCCTGACTGGACCATCAAGTCCAAAGAATGTGATTCAGCAGACGTGAACCGCGCCGGCTCCTTGCCTGCGACCGCATCGACCCGACGCCGGGACCGCGGTCCCGGCGCACACACCGGGGCCGCGGCGCGGTGTCAGAAGGTGCGCTGACGCAGGAAGACCACGTCGGTGTGCAGCCGCCGCTCGCAGGTGGCCGGAGCTCGCCAGGCCTGCTCCCAGGCCGGCAGTTCCGGGTACGCCCGGGCACGGCGTCGAATACGGTCGCGAATTCTCATGAAATTCTGTTTCCCTTCAGCTTCGTGAGCTTCGGAAAGGACACGCCGATCGGCGCGTCACCAGCTTCCCGCAGATGCCCGGAAGGGACAACGGTTCATCGCTGTTGGGAATCGGACGGTACCGGAAAATGCTTGCGCGACGGTAATTTGCAGTCCACATTGACCGATGGTTACCATCGCCCCGGTCAGCCATTCTGCGCTGACCTTCTCTCTGGCGATCTCACCTTTTCGCGCAACGGCCGTGCACCGGCCCCTCGAGCGCATCGGCGAGGAAAGGGAACGCAATGACAATTGTGCAGGAGCGCCGCCGGCCCGGCCGTGCCGGCCGCATGCTCGCGAAACAACGGCTCGGCGTCTGGCCGGTCGTGGCCATCGTCGGCGGCGCGATAGCCCCGCTCACCACGGTCGCCGGCGCGACGACCACGGGCTGGGCGGTCACCGGCGTCGTCGCCGTCCCGCTCGCCTACCTCGTGGCCGCGGTCCTGCTGATGCTGTTCAGCAGCGGCTACACGGCGATGACACGCCATCTGATCTCGGCCGGGCCGCTCTACACGATCCCCGTCAGGGGCCTGGGCCGCCACGTCGGCGTGGGCGCGGGCGCCGTCACGGTGCTGGCCTACAACATCCTGCCCGCGGGGCTGCTCGGCGGATTCGGCGCCGTCGCGCGGCCGCTGATGCGGGACCTCCTGGGCCTCTCGGCACCGTGGTGGGCGTGGGCGCTCGCCGCCTGGGCGGTCGTCGCGGTGCTCAGCGTGCTCAACATCGTCCTCGTCGGCCGCGCCACGGCGGAGGGCACCGACACCATGTTCAACCTGGCCGCGCCGTACGTTCCCGGCTGGTTCGTCACCTGCGGCCACGTCCTCTTCCTGACCAGCCTGTTCGCCGCGACCCTCGGCTTCCACAACGTCGCCGCCCGCTACCTCTACACGCTGGGACGCGACGGTGTCCTGCCGGCCAGGCTGTCGCGCACCGGCAGCCGCAACCACGCGCCGGCCGCCGCCTCGCTGGCGCAGACGGTCATCGCTCTGGTCATCGTCGTCCTCTACGCCGCGAACGGCTGGGATCCGCTCACCAAGCTGTTCTTCCAGCTGGTCGTGGTCGGCGGCCTCGGCATCCTGATGCACCGGTGCTGTCGGTGCTCGCCCTCGGGGCGCTGCTGGCCAAGACGTTGCAGCAGATCGCGATCCTGCTCGGGGTCGCACCGGACGACCCGCTGCGCTGGATCTACCCGTCCTCGTTCGCGGTGGTCTTCGTGGCCGGCGTGGCCTGGGCCGCCGTCCTGCGCGTGCGCAGGCCGCGGGCGTACGAGGCGATCGGAGCGGACCGGACCGCCGAGCCGTGACCGGGGCACGGCACGAGCCGGGCACGCGCGGGCGGCCCGGCTCGCGCCCGGTCACTTCAGCGCAGCGTGTGGTTCATCCGGAACATGGTGTTCGGGTCGAACCGCCGCTTGACCGCGAGGAGCCGGTCGTAGTTCTCGGCGCCGTAGACCTCGCGCAGCGACTGCGGGTCGAGCGCCTCCTCCGGCGAGAGGAAGTTGAGCATCCGGCGGTGCTTCGGGTCGGCCCACGGGCGCATCGCGGTGAACAGCCGGTCCAGGCGCCGGCCCAGCTCGTCGAGGTCGTCCCCGCCGACCGCGAAGCCGAAGAACTGGAACGGCAGACCGCGGCTCGGCACCGAGTCCGGCGTGGCCGGCGGCCGGTCGAGGGCCCCGCCCAGGGCCCGCAGTTCCACGCTCGTCAGCGGGATCGGCGTGCCGGGGCCGAGCAGCTCGGCGAGCTTGTCGAGGGCCTTGTCGGGCAGCCCGGCCAGGCCGAGGCTGCGGTCCTGGTACGGCATCGCGCCGACCGGGTCGTTGTGCAGCACCGCGGCGGTCTTGTAGGGCGCCTCGGCGATCGTGTCGATCAGCGCCGGCGCGGCCGCCCGCATCGGCGCGAGCAGTTCGAGGCCGGTCTCGGCCGGTCCCAGGTACGCGTACCGCAGGTGCACGACGTGCGCGCCGCGCAGCGGCTCCGGCAGCTCCTCGACCGGGGGCAGCCGCTGGACCGCCACCGAGGTCGTGGCCTGCTCGGGCAGGGTCGCCGCCCAGTCGCGCCACGCGCGCAGCACCTCGCCGGTCGCGCTGCCCGGGAAGTAGATGCCGCCGGCGAGCACCGAGGTCACCGGGAACAGTTCGATCTCCATGGCGGTCACGACACCGAAGTTGCCCTTGCCGCCGCGCAGGGCCGCGAACAGCTCCGGCTCCGCGCCGGCGCTGACCGTGCGCAGCACACCGTCCGCGGTCACGATGTCGAACGACGTCACATGGTCGGAGGCGTACCCGTACGGCCGCCCGAAGATCGGGCTCTGCCCGCCGCCGAGCACGTAGCCGATCGCGCCGACGGTGGTCGAGGAGCCGCTCATCGGGGCCAGCCCCTCCTTGCTCGCCGCGTCGATCACCTCCTCCCAGCGCGCTCCGCCGGTGACCCGGGCGGTTCGCCGGCCCCCGTCGACCGTGACATCGGCCAGCCGGTCGAGGGTGATCAGGACCGCCCCCTCGGCGGTGTACGGCTGCATGTGCCCGCCCCCGCGCACCGCGACGGCCAGCTTGTGGTCGCCGGCGAACCGGACCGCGGCCCGCACGTCGCCGACCGTGGCGGCGCCCACGGCGATCGCCGGCCGCAGCGGGGTGAGCAGGTTGTAGGTGGCGCATTCCGCGTCGTACCCGGGCTCGCCCGGCAGGAAGGCCGGGCCGTCGAGCTCGGCGGCCAGCTTCCGGAATTCGATGTGACTACTCATGCTGGTGCCGACGCGATCCGCACCCCATGGTTCATGGATCGTGACGAGCGCAATGGCGTGGAAATGATGCTTGCCCGAGCAATGTCTTGACAGGTGCCACATTGAAGGAAAGACATTACTATTACCATTCCGGCGGGTTCGATGAATACCCGCGCAATAAAGGAGTCCGGTCCTATGCGGTCTCGTGCCGCCAGCAAAAAACGTCGAGCGCCGCGCTGGGCCAAGGCGGTGATCGGCGTCGGCATGGTTCTCGTTCTCGCGGGAGCCGGTGGAGTCGTCGCGGTGCGATACTTCCTCAACCAGTTGACCTCCAACGTGCAGACGACCTCCTCGGTGCTGGACGCCCCCGGCCTGGGCGGCGCCACGACCGAGGCCAGGTCGCTGCCCAAGGGCGCGATCAACCTGCTCATGCTGGGGCTCGACACGCGGGCCGGCTGGGCGGAGTCGGGTCAGGCGTCCCGATCCGACACGATCCTGATCATCCACATCGCGGCCACGCGCAGGCAGGCGTTCATGATCTCGATCCCCCGGGACACGATCACGGACATCCCGGCCGACGAGTCGATGGGCTTCCACGGCGCGGCCCATCAAAAGATCAACGCCGCTTACATGTACGGGGCGGAGCACAACCGTGGCTGGCAGGGCGGCGCGCGGCTCGCCACCGAGGCCGTGCACGACCTGACCGGCATCACGTTCGACGGCGTCCTGGTCATCGACTTCAACGGTTTCAAGGGCATCCTCGAGGCGATGGGCGGCGTGCATCTGTGCGTCGACAAACGAATGTGGTCGAGCCATTACGTCGTCGACAACGGCAAGGCTGTCTACGCCAAGGGCGACCCGCAGTCGCCGCCGCGGAACGCTCTCTGGTTCGAAAAGGGATGCCGTGACATGCAGCCGTGGGAGGCGCTCGAGTTCTCCCGCCTGCGGCACTCGTCGAACGGCGACTACGACCGTCAGCGCCACCAGCAGCAATTGCTCCGGGCGATGGCGAAGAAGGCGGGCAGCGCCGGCGTCGTCGGCAACCCGGCGAAGGTGTCGAAGATCCTGGCCGCCGCCGGGCAGTCGCTCAAGCTCGACACCCACGGCGTACCGGTCGAGGAGTTCATCTTCGGGCTCAAGGGGCTGGCCGCCGGTGACCTGATCCCGGTCAAGACCAACGGCGGCTCGTTCGCGTCCGTCGACGGCGGCGAGGGCATCAACGCCGCCACCGCGAAGCTGTTCGAGGCGGCCAAGGCCGACCGCCTGCCCCAGTATCTGATCCGCCACCCGGAGCTGGTGATCAGCGACGGGTCACCCGCCTCCTGAGGCCGTCGCTACCTGAGGTGCTGGAAGGAGAGCGCCATGGCCAGCGCGAGAAGCACCACGCCCGTCACCCGGTCGACCCACAGGCGGGTGCGGCCCGCCATGCCGAAGGCCCCGATGCCGGCTCCCACCAGGATGTAGCCGGAGCCGCACACCAGCTCCACCGCCATGTAGGCGAGGCCGAGCAGGCCGACGTCGCGGCTGAGCGCGGCGCCGGTGCTCGTGGTGAACTGGGGGAACAGGGCGGCGAACAGCAGGAACGCCTTGGGGTTGCTGATCGTGACCGCGAACTCGGTGCGGGCCAGCCGCCACGCTCCCCCGCCCTCGCGAGGGAGCGCGCGCGACTCGGCCTGGTCCGGCACCGCCCGCGCCCCGCGGATGGTCGCGACGCCCAGCCATGCCAGGTAGACGACACCGACGAGCTTGATGACGAGCAGCGCGCGGCTCGACGCGGCCACCACCGCGCCGAGGCCCGCCACCACGACGCCGCTCATCACCAGCAGGGCCGTCAGCCGGCCACCCAGGCCGATCACGGCCCGCGGCGCACCGAACCGGACCGCGTGCCGCAGGCCGAGCAGCTGGTTCGCCCCGGGGATCAGCGAGGCCAGCACCGCGGCGACGGCGAACCCCGGCCAGTTGATCACGTCAGCGCGCCGGTGCCGGCTCGGCCGGCGAGGCGGTCGCCGGCGTGCCGGACAGCAGCTCGGCCACGGCCTCGCCGGAGACGCCGGAGGACACCTTGCTCGCGTTGAGCAGGAGCGAACCGGCGACGCTGACGACGAGGTTGACCAGCACCGCCACGATGCCGACGTAGATCGTGTTGGTGGTGTGGAACCCGAGATCCGACAGCGGGAACGCCGATCCGCCGAAGTGGTGATGGTGGGTGGCGGGGTTGGGGATGCGGTAGAGCATCCACATGCCGGTCACCATGCCCGCCGCCCATCCGGCGATCAGCGCGCCGCGGTGCAGCCAGCGGACGTAGAGCCCGAGCGCCACCGCCGGCAGCGTCTGCAGGATGATGACGCCGCCGATGAGCTGAAGGTCCACCGAGAACTGCGGGTTGATCAGCACGATGCACAGCAGCGCGCCGACCTTCACCACCAGCGACGCGAGTTTCGCGACCGACGCCTCGCGGGCCGGCCCGGCGTCGCGGTCGAAGAACTCGCGGTAGATGTTGCGGGTGAACAGGTTGGCCGCGGCGATCGACATGATCCCGGCCGGGATGAGGGCGCCGATGCCGATGGCCGCGAAGGCCAGGCCGGCCAGCCAGGCGGGGAACTGGTGGTCGAACAGCTGCGGGACGACCGTGTTGCCGTCGACGGTGCCGGGCGACGAGCCGGGCAGCGGCTTCACCCCGGCCGCGATCGCCATGTATCCCAGCAGCGCGACGAAGCCGAGCAGCACGCTGTACGCGGGCAGGGCCGCCATGTTGCGCATCACGACGCGCTTGCTGCGAGCCGCCAGCACACCGGTGGCCGAGTGCGGGTAGAGGAACAGCGCGAGGGCCGACCCGAGCGCCAGCGTGATGTATTGCAGCTGGCCGTGTGACGGGAGGGTGATGCCGTCGCTGGGCGACGGGGTCGCGGCGAACTTGGTCTGCGCGGCGTCGAAGATGCCCGACCAGCCGCCGAGCTTGCCCGGCAGATAGACGACGGCCGCGATGATCACCACGTAGATGAGGCCGTCCTTGACGAACGCCGTCAGCGCCGAGGCGCGCAGGCCGGCCTTGTACGTGTACGCGGCCAGGATCGCGAAGGCGATGATGATCGGCAGGTTCTTCGCCCAGCCGCTCTGGCCGGTCAGCCCCATCGTGCGCAGCGTCGCCTCCAGCCCGACGAGCTGGAGAGCGATGTACGGCATGGTCGCGACGATGCCGGTCAGCGCGACGAGCAGCGCCAGCGTCGGCGAGCCGAAGCGCGCGCGGGCGAGGTCGGCGGGGGTCACGAAGCCGTTGCGGCGCGAGACGTCCCAGAACCGGGCCAGCACGAAGAAGACGATGGGATAGGTGATGACGCTGTACGGGATCGCGAAGAACCCGGCCGCGCCGGCACCGTACAGCAGCGCCGGGATCGCCACGAACGTGTAGGCGGTGTAAAGGTCACCGCCGATGAGGAACCAGGTGACCCAGGACCCGAACCGGCGGCCGCCCAGGCCCCACTCGTCCAGGTCGGCCATCCGGCCCCGCGACCGCCACCGCGACGAGGCGAACCCGGCGACGCTGACGACGGCGAAGAGCACGAGGAAGACGACAATCTCGGTGACATGATCGCGCCACATCGGACCGCTACTCCCCTTCCCGCACGACGGCGGTGCGGTAGACGACGATCGTCACGGCCGAACCCACCACGATGAACGCGATCTGGAGCCAATAAAAGGCCGGGAAGCCCCACAGGCGAGGGGTGCTGACATTGAAAAGTGGTGTCACCAGAGGCACAATGATCGGCACGGCGAGAAGCCACCCGATCCACCGCCTCACCCCCGCCCGGGTGCGATTTCCCGGCGCCTCGATATCCGCCATGCCGATCTCCCCAATGGTCGATGTCTTGACGACACCAACGACGCCGGTGATCGACCGCCGTTCACGCGTGACGGACATTGTGTCGCAGGCGACACGGCTTTGTCAGCGCTCATCGCCCGAAGGCGAGCGCGTCGCGCAGAATGCGCATCGCGTAGTGCGCCCGCGATTTGACGGTGCCGACCGGCACGCCGAGCCGGCGCGCGGTCTCGCCGGTCGAGCGGCCGTGGACGTACAGCTCCGAGAGCACGTCACGATGGGCGTCGCTCAGGCCGGAGACCGCCTTGCGGAGGCTGTCCGCGGCGATCACCGTGTCGGCGGAGTCGTCCACGGCGCCCAGGGCGGACAGGTCCGGGAAGCCGACCTCGGCCGGCCGCGCCTTGCGGCTGCGCACGGCGTCGATGGCGACCCGGCGGGCGACGGTGAACAGCCAGCGGCGAGTGCTCTCCGGCTCCGTGGGCACGGTGTCCAGGTTGCGCCAGACCCGCAGCATCGTCTCCTGGAGCAGGTCCTCGGCGGCGTGCCGCTCGCCGGCGAGCCCGGTCAGGAAGTTCAGCAGGGCTGATGAGTTCTGTTCGTACAGGGCGCGGACCCTGGCCTCGCGCCCGGACGTCCCGCACGGGCCGGCGGCGGTGATCTGCTCGGTGGCCACGACGACTTCCTCCCCCGTTCGCCGGGTCCTGGGAAGCCGCGCGAACGAAAATTGCCGAATGCCCGCTCACGAAATGCTCGGGAGCCGCGCAGCGACATTAGGAAGCGATCAATGGATTCCTACTGGATCCTCACTTGTTTTCCAGTGGGCATGGCGGCGGAGGGCCCGCCGGCGCACCCCACCATTTCCGCAAAAGGCCCTGGCCGTGGGCCGCATCACCGCCGTCAGGGGCCGATCGGGCCGGTGGACCACGTGGCGCAAAGCACCACCGAGATATTGTCGGAAACGACAAGTCCGCGGCCGATGTTTTTGGCGCGAGCCGCCTCGCCCGATGGGAAGCGAATGCCTGACTGGGAGTTCATCTCGACCATCTGCCGCGAGGCCGCCGCGGACACCGAGCGCATCGCGGCCCAGCAGGTCCGGGCCATCCGGGCCGAGATACCGCAGTACGCCCTCCTGGACGAGGACGTGCTCGTGCGCACGGTCGCCGTCGAGGTGCGCAACCTGCTCGCGGGGCTGTCCGCCCGGCGCCGCCCGGAGCCGGCCGAGGCCGAGCACAGCCGGCAGTCCGGCCGGCAACGCGCGGAGCTGGGCTTTCCGCTGGAGGCGGTGCTCGGCGCCTACCACATCGGGCATCATCTGGCCTGGCGCGAGCTGCGCCGGCTCGTGATCCGCAAGGACCCGGCCCGCGTCAACGAGCTGATGGTGATGGTCGACTCGCTCTGGTCCTGGCTGCGGCACATCACCAGCGCCGTGGCCGACGGATACACCGAGGCGAGCGCGGCACGGGAGCAGACGCGCACCGCGCTCGCCCAGACCCTGGTCACCGCGCTCACCGACGGCCGGGTGGACACGCCGGCGGTGCAGTCCGCCGCCCGCGGCCTCGGGTTCAACCCGGCCGGATCGTTCCAGGTGATGTGCTGCCCGGTCGCCGCGCCGTCGCCCGAACGGCTCCAGGAGCTGCGCAGCGCGCTCGCTCGGCAAGCGATCACCGCGGTGGCGGTGGACCAGGGCACCACCGTGACGATCGTGGTGCAGGGGATCCCCGCCCGAACGGGTGACGGAGGTGATGGCGGAGCCCCGGGTGGCCGGCATCGGCCTGCGCCGCTCCGGACTGGGCGGCGCGGCGGAGAGCCTGGCCGACGCGGAACGCGCCCTCGACCTGGCGGTGCGGCAGGGGCGCACGGTCCGGTTCGAGGACGAGTGGCTGACCGCCACGCTCGTGACCCACGCGGCCCGGCTCCGGCCCCTGCTCGCGCCCGGGCTCCACGTCGATCAGCCGCATCTGGCGGCGGCCGTCCTGGCCTTCGTCGAGCACGGCCTGTCCGTCCCCGGTGCGGCCGAGGCCCTCGAGGTCCACGGCAACACGGTGAAATACCGGCTGTCGCGATGGCGGGAGCTCACCGGCTGGGACCCGCACACCCTCGACGGCCTGGCCCGCTCGCTGCTGGTGCTGGCGAGCGGCGGTCAGCGCTCCTCACCCGGGGTGCCGGGCGGAGGGTGAGCCGAGCGCGCGCCCGGCTCGGTCCGCCAGGCCGCCGGCGCCCATCGCGCGGAACGTCGCGTGCGCGACCCGCAGCTGGGTGCGGGCGTCGGCGGGCCGTCCCGCGCGGTGCAGCCACTCCCCGTACAGCAGCCGGGCCCGTGCCCTCTGCAGCGTGAGCCGGCGGGGCAGCAGCGCGATCGCCGCCCGGAAACGGTCCTCGCCTCCCGCCCCGGCCAGGGCGTCAGCCAGCGCCTGCACCCCGCGCGCCCAGGCGGTGCCGGCCGGGCCGGTGCGCGCGGCCAGGCGGTCCCGCGCGCCGGTGGCCGTCGCCCGGTCGCCGCACGCGGCCGCCGCCTCCACGAGCTCGCCGAGCACCCAGTGATGGAAGCCGAGCTCCGGGAACTCCGCCGCGCGGCGAGCGCACGCGAGCGCCTCGGCGTGCCGGCCCAGCCCGTTGAACAGCACCGCCCGGACGTGGTCGACCATGGCGGCCGTCCGCGCCTCCCCGCGTTCCGCCGCGTCGGCGGTCATGGTCGCGGCCAGCGCCAGCGTCTCCGGTTCCCGGCCGTGCAGGGCGTGCAGGTTCAGCGGCCCGGACGGGTCGGGCCGCAGGCCGGTCGCCTCCGCGAGCGCCTCCATCTCCTCGATCAGCCCGGTGGCCTCGGCGAACCGGCCGGCGTGCAGCAGGGTGCCGGCCTGGAAGGACAGGGCGGTCGGCAGCGCCGACAGGGCTCCCGTCGAGCGGGCGACGGCCACCGCGCGCTCGCTCAGCCCGTACCAGGCCTGGTCGTCGAATATCTCGTGCGCCACCGGCACGGTGAGCCAGAGCAGGCCCAGAGCCTCGTCGCCGGCGGCCTCGAGCGCCCTGCGCAGGTGCGGCACGGCGACCGCGTATCCGTCCAGGCACCACGTGGACAGGGCGGTCAGCAGCAGTCCCGCGGCCTCCTCCCCTGCCGGCACCGCCCGGGCGGCCAGCGCCACCCGCGAGCGGTCGTCGCCGCCGAGCCGCCCGGCGTGCACGGTCGCGCCGAGGGCGGTCAGGTACGTCTCGCGCGCCGCCATGAGATCGAGCTCCTCGAGGCGGCGCGCGGCGGCGAGCAGCGGCGCACCTGCGGCCCGGCCGGAGTCGAGCGCGAAGGCGGCCCACGCGCTGAGGCGCTCGGCCTCGGCCCGGTGCCGCGGGGTGAGCGACTCGGCCTTCAGCGCGGCGAGCAACCCGGGAACCCGGGCCGGTGCGCCCGCCTCGGTGTGTGCTCTCGCGGCCGCCAGGATCCGCGCGGCGCGGGGGTCCGGCGCCGGCGTCAACTCGGCGGCCCGCTCCAGGAAGGTGGCCGCCGCGGACCAGCCGCCGCGCCGCACGGCCCGCTCGGCCGACTCCTCGAGCTGGGCGGCGACCTCCTCGTCCGGGGCGAGGGTCGCGTAGCCCCGGTGCCAGGCTCTCCGGTCCGGGTCCTGGTGCGGATCGGTCGCGTCGGCCAGTGCCCGGTGCACGGCACGCAGGGTCTCCGCGTCCGCCGAACGCCACACCGCCGAGCGCACCAGCGGATGGCGGAACCGCGCCCGGGCGCCGAGCCGGAGCAGGCCCCCCGACTCGGCCTCCATCGCCGCCTCCGCGCCGACGCCGAGCCGGTCCAGCGCCCGCCGAAGCAGGGGTACGTCGCCGATCGGCTCGACGGCGGCGGTCAGCAACAGCAGCCGGGTCCGCTCCGGCAGCGCCGCCACGCGCCGCCGGAAACCGTCCTCCACAAGCCCCGTGAGCGAGGCCGTGCCCTGTCCGCCGAAGCCGAAGGCCAGCTCGGCCGGCGTGCGGTCGCGCGACAACTCGAGCAGCGCCAGCGGGTTGCCGTGCGTCTCGAGGACGATGCGGTCGCGCACCTGGGGGTCGATCGGACCGGTGAGGACGGAGTCGAGCAGGGCCCGCGCCGCCGCGTCCGGCAGGCCGCCGACCCGCAGCTCGGGCAGGCCGTCGAGGACTCCGGGGTCACGGCCGGCGAAGACCAGGGCCACCGGCTCCCCGGTCAGCCGCCGCGCCACGAAGGTGAGGATGACCAGGGACATCCGGTCCAGCCACTGGACGTCGTCGATCAGGCAGACCAGCGGTCTCCCGGCGGCCGCGTGGGTGAGCAGACCGAGGGTCGCGAGCCCGGCGAGCAGGGCGTTCGGCGGCGTGCCCTTGCTCAGGCCGAAGCAGGTGAGCAGGGCCGCCCGCTGCGGGCCGGGCAGCCGGGCGACGTGGCCCATCAGCGGCTCGCACAGCTGCTGCAACCCGGCGTACGTCATCTCGGTCTCGGGCTCGACCCCGGCGGTCCGGACGACCTGGCAGGCCCCGCCGCGCGCGGCGACGTGGTCGAGCAGTGCCGTCTTGCCCACCCCCGCCTCGCCGCGCAGCACCAGCACACCGCCGCGGCCGGCCCGGAGCCCGCCCACGAGCCGGTCGAGCGCCTCCCGTTCCCTGCGCCGGCCCAGCAGTCGCGGCTGCGGCACGCGCTTCCCCTTTCGCTCGTCCCCCTCCGGCACAGCGTTCCGGCCGGCAGCGGTGCGGCGCACCCGTGGAGAACCCTGGTGGGCCCACGGGACGGGCCGTGTAGCGTTCCCGTTCGGGGGAGGTGGAATGTGGCGGGGCAGAGCTCAGGCGTGGAGTTGCGGGGACGGCTCCACGAGCGTGACGCGCTCAACCGTGTGCTGCGCGACGTCAGGTCCGGCCGCAGCCGGGTGCTCGTGCTGCGCGGCGACGCCGGCATCGGCAAGACCGCCCTGCTCGACCACCTCGCGGCGAGCGCCGAGGGCTGCCGCGTGCTGCGCACCGCCGGCATCGAGCCCGAGACCGGCATCGCCTACGCCGCGCTCCAGCAGCTCTGCTCCCCGGTGATGGGTCACCTCGACCGCCTGCCCGCACCACAGCGCGACGCCCTGGCGACGGCGTTCGGCCTCAGCGCGGGACAGCCGCCGGGGGTCCTGATCCTCGGCCTGTCGGTGCTGGCGCTGCTCGCCGAGGCGGCCGCCGAACGGCCCGTCGTCTGCCTCGTCGACGACGTGCAGTGGCTCGACAAGATGTCCGAGACGATCCTCACCTTCGTGGCCCGGCGGCTGGACGCCGAGCCGGTGGCCATGGTCTTCGCCGGCCGCGGGCTCCTCGAGGGCCTGCCCGAGCTGGTCGTCCCCGGCCTGCCCGAGGCCGAGGCGCGCGACCTGCTGACATCCGCCCTGCCCGGGCCGATCGACCCGCGCGTGCGCGACCGGATCATCGCCGAGACCGGCGGCAACCCGCTGGCGCTGCTGGAGCTGCCTCGTGGGCTGTCCCCCGCGGAGCTGGCGTTCGGCTTCGGCGGGCAGAGCCGCACCCCGGTCGCCGGCCGCGTCGAGCAGGGCTTCCAGCGGCGCATGGCCGCCCTGTCGGAGCCGGCGCGGCAGGTGCTGCTCGTCGCCGCTGTCGAGCCGGTCGGCGACGTCCCGCTGCTGTGGCGGGCGCTGAAGCTGCTCGGCGTCAGTGCCGAGGCCGCGATGGAGGCGGAGTCGGCCGGCCTGCTCGTGCTCGGCACGGGGGTCCGGTTCCGGCACCCGCTGGTGCGCTCGGCGGTGTGGCAGGCGGCCGACCCGGCGCAGCTGCGCGTGGTCCACCGGGCGCTGGCCGCCGTCACCGACCCGGAGCTCAACCCGGACCGGCGTGCCTGGCATCGGGCCCACGCCGCGCTCGGCCCGGACGAGGAGATCGCGACCGAGCTGGCGGAGTCGGCGGACCGCGCGCTGGCGCGGGGCGGCCGGGCCGCCGCCGCGTCCTTCCTGGAGCGTGCCGCCGAGCTCACCCGCGATCCGGGCCGGCGGGCGGCGCGGCTGCTGACGGCCGCGCAGGCCTGGCTGGACGCGGGCGCGCCCGGCCGGGTCCCGGAGCTGCTGCGGGTGGCCCGTGCGACGTCCGACGACCCGCTGTTCCAGGCCCGGATCGAGCGCACCCGGACCCAGCTGGCCTTCGTCCTCAACCCGGGCCGGGCGGCCACCGAGCCGATGCTGGTCTCCGCCCAGCGGCTGGAGTCCCTCGACCCGCCGGCCGCCCGCCGCGCCTACCTGCTCGCCGTCGGCGCCGCCCTGCACGCGGGCCGGCTCGGCGACGACGACCTGCGGCAGGCCGCGACGGCCGCCCGGCGGGCGCCGGCCGGCGACGACTTCTCCGGCCTGCTGCTGCGCGGCCTGACCTCGTGGGTCCTCGACGACTACGCCACCGCCCAGCCGGCGCTGGACCGGGCGCTCGCGGCGCTGACCTCCGACGAGGACCTCGCGCTCATGTCGGTCGTCGCGCCCGCCGCGCACGAGCTGTTCCAGGTGAGCACCGCCTACCGGCTCACCGGTCTCGCCGTGCGCTACGCCCGCGCCACCGGGGCGCAGTCGCTGCTGCCGACGGCGCTGTCGTACCGGGCCGGGACCCTGCTGTTCATGGGCCGGTTCGCGGACGCGACCGATCTGCTCGACGAGGGCGCGGCCATGGCCGAGGCCACCGGGATGCCGTTCCCGCAGTTCGCCTCGCTCGCCCTGATCGCCTTCCAGGGCCGCAAGGACCGGGCGCTGGAGCTGATCGAGGTCATGGCGGAGCGGGCCCGGCAGCGCGGCGAGGGCCGGTTGATCGGGCTCACCCACTACGCCAGGGCGGTCCTCTACAACGGCTTCGGCGAGCACACCATCGCCCTGGAGGCGGCCCGCGCCGCCACCGAGTACCGCGACATGGCCCTGTTCGGCTGGACGCTGACCGAGCTCGCCGAGGCGGCCGCCCGCGCCGGTGACGCGGAGGCGGCCCAGGAGGCGAGGGACCGGCTGGCCGAACGGGCCGCGGCCGCCGGGACGGAGTGGGCTCACGGCGCCCACGCGCTGGCCGAGGCGCTCGCCGGGCCGCCGGCCGCGGCGGAGGACCGCTACCTGGAGGCGGTCGCCCGGCTCTCCGCCGACGGTCTCGGCCTCCTGGTGGCCCGCGTCCGGCTGCTGTACGGCGAGTGGCTGCGCCGGGAGCGGCGGCGCCTGGACGCGCGCGAACAGCTCCAGCTCGCCTACGACGCGTTCGTGGCGATCGGCGCGGACGCCTTCGCGGCCCGCGCGGGCCGTGAGCTCGCCGCGACCGGCGCCCGGCCCGCCCAGCAGTCCGTGTCGCCGGAGCGGGCGCTGACCGGGCAGGAGGCCCACATCGCCCGGCTGGCCGTCGCGGGACACACCAACGCGGAGATCGCCGAGCTGATGTTCCTCAGCCCGCGCACCGTCGAGTGGCATCTCCACAAGATCTTTTTGAAGCTCGGCATCACCTCGCGCCGGGAGCTGGTCTCCGCCCTGGCGCGGTGACCCCGTTGAACCCGGCGGGCCCGCCGCCGTCGAAGCAGACATGACTGTTCTGTCGATCCGTACCGTCGGCGACCCGGTGCTGCGCCGCGTCGCCGACCCCGTGACCACCTTCGACGCCGAGCTCGGCAAGCTCGTGCGCGACCTCAAGCAGACCCTGGCGAAGTCCCGGGGCGCCGGCCTGGCGGCCCCGCAGATCGGCGTGGGGCTGCGCGTCTTCGCGATCAACCCGGACCTGCCCGGCAACGAGACGAAGCTCGACCACCTGGTCAACCCGGTCCTGGAGTTCCCCGACGAACAAGAGCAGGACGGCCCCGAGGGCTGCCTGTCGATCCCGGGCATCTTCCTCGACACCAAGCGCCGCCTGAACGTCGCGGCCAAGGGCTACACCAAACACGGCGACCCGGTGCAGGTGGTCGGCGCGGGGCTGCTGGCGCGCTGCATCCAGCACGAGACCGACCACCTCGACGGCGTCCTGTTCATCGACCGGCAGGACGAGGCCGGCCGGGAGCGGCTGATGGCCACGCTGCGCCAGGCCGCGTGGTTCGACGCCCAGGTGAAGGTCAGCCCGCACTCGTGACGATCGCGCCCGTCCGCACCGTCGGCGCCGCGGGAAGGTCACCGTCACGGGATACACACAGCACGGCGAGCCGGTACGGGTGACCGGCACCGGCTTGCTCGCCCGCTGCCTTCAGCACGAGGCCGACCACCTCGACGGCATCCTCTGCATCGACCGGCAGGACGATGCAGAGCACGAACGCCTGATGGCCACCCTGCGCGACACCGCCTGGTTCGAGGGCTGAACGGCCCGGTCCCCGAGGAACTCAGTCCCCGAGGAAGTCGAGCAGCGCGGCGAGCGTGGGCCGCGGGTCCTCGAAGAGGGCGGCGTGACCGCCCGGCACCTCGGCGAGGCGCGCGCCGGGGATGCCGGCGGCCAGCTCGCGGGAATGGGCCGGCGGCACGAACCGGTCGCCGGCCGCGGCCACGACCAGCGCGGGCGTCCGCACCTCGGCGAGGTCGCCGCGGACGTCGAGGCGCAGCCCCAGCTCGATCTGAGCGCTCGTGCCGGGTGCGGGGTGCGCCGACATCATCGCGGTGTACTGCGCGATCTGCTCCTCGGAGAGCGCGGCGAGGAACTCCTCGGCGAACGACAGCATGACGACGAGCTTGCCGAGCTCCGGCTCGCGCCGGGCGTACATGGCCGCCCACAGCTCCAGGTTGAGCCGCAACGTCGGGCGCGCGTGCGCGAAGCCGACGACCGAGACCAGCTTCTCCACCCGCTCGGGGTGGCGCGCGGCGATCCGGACGGCCACCGGGGCGCCCAGCGACGCGCCGGCGACCCGGAACGTGCCCAGGCCCGCGTCGTCCGCGGCCGCGACCACCTGGTCGGCGACGGCGTCCAGGTCGAGCGGCCCGGCCGGCAGCGGACTCGAGCCGGAGCCCGGCAGGTCGGGCAGGACGACGCGATGGCCGGCGGCGAGCCCGTCGACCACGGTGCCCCACGTGCCGAGGCCGGTGCTGCTCGTGCCGTGCACCAGGACGAGGCCGGGTCCCGAGCCGCCCCGGACCTCGTAGGAAAGCTTGTCGCTCATGGTGTTCCCTCCCGGCCCCGCCGTCGATGCGGGGCCTTCACCAGCACGACGCCGGCGCCCGGGCCCGGTTCACCGACCGGCGCGTGCCCGGGATCACCGATCCGGCACGGTGAACGCCCGCCACGCCGGCCCGTAGTAGCGGGTGTGACCTTCGAGTTGTTCATGGCGGCTCGGCTGCCGAGTCTCCTGCGGTACGCCGTCGTGCTCACCGGCGACCGCGAGCTCGCGCAGGAGATCGTGCAGGACGTCCTGGGCCGCGCGCAGGCCCGCTGGCGGCGCGTGGTCCGCTCGAACGACCCCGAGACGTACGTGCGCCGCGCGATCCTCGGCGAGTACCTTTCCTGGCGCCGCCGCCGCGCGGCCCGCCGGATACGGGGAGACGCCGCCGGAAGCCTCGGGGACCGGCTGGCCGCGCTCGGGCGCCGGCAGCGGGCCGTGCTCGTGCTGCGCTACTGGGAGGACCTCGACGACGACCACATCGCCGACTGGATGGGGTGGCCCGTCGCCAAGGTGCGCGATCAGGCGTCGAAGGCGTTGCGCACGCTCGGTTTCGAGCCCCGCGTCTCGGCCCACCGGAACTGAGGGCGCACGTACCACGTCTCGAGGCCCGCGCGGAGCATGTTGTTGAGCGACGGGTTCGACGTGCCCTCGACGGGCACACCGGTCTCGGCGACCACCCACCGGCAGCCGAGCTCGCGTGCCTTCGCGGCCCGTGCGGCCAGCAACGCCGTCTGGCCACCCCGGTTGCGGTAGGCGGGCAGGACGGCTCCGGTGTTGAACGAGGCGACGTCGCCGTCCACGAAGAGGTTCGCGCCGCCGACGATGGTGTCGCCGTCCCACAGCGCGTACGGATGGAAGCCGGCAAGGCCGACCGGCGCCGCCATCAGGCCGGGATAGCCCTCGCGCGGAAACTCGAAGGCCTCGACGAGAACGGCCGCCCACCGCGCGGCGTCCGCTTCGGACACGGGCGTGACCCGCGGGCCGGACCGCGCGGATGCGGCGACCCGCTCGATCGGCGCGCCGAGTTTGATCAGCCCCCGGCCATGGCTCTCGATGCCACGCGCCCGGCAGATCTCCGCCCAGTCGGCGGGCAGCGAGCCGGGCGCGATCTGCAACGTGGCGGCGCGCGTGTCCTCCGTACGGAAGAACGCCAGGACCTGGTCGACGAGCTCGCCGGTGACCGGCTCGGTGAAGGCCAGCGCCCGGCTCAGGAAGCCGATCGGGTCGCGGCTCGCGGACAGCACGACGCCACCGCCGATCCGGCGCGCCGCCAGCCCGAGAAGCTCCCGGTCGGCGGCCGGCGAGCCGGTCAGCGACCGGAGCATGAACTCGGCCTCGACGGCCTCGGCACGAGCAGCGGAGAGGGATCTCATGCCCGCTCCGACGTGCCGGATCCCCCGGCGTTCAGCGGACGTGGCGCGACAGTCACCGCGTCACCTTTCGGGGGCGTTGCCGGGCCATCGTGCGATCGGTAGCTTGCCGATCATGTTTCGCCTGGTCCGGCCCGCTTCGCGCGGTGCCGTGGTGCTCGCCGTGCTGGTGGCAGTGGCGGCCGGGTCGTTCGGCGCCGCTGCGGCCTCGCTGCTGGGATGGCGGTTCGCCCCGTCGCTGGACGGCGTCGTCGCGGCGCAGGGCCTCGACCGGACGGTCTTTCCCGGCCTGACCGTCGGCGACTGTGCCGGCTGGGAAGCGACGCTGGGGCTGCCCTGCGCCGGCATGCCGGCCTTCATTCCCAACCCGGACGGCGAGGGCGTGCGGTACGGCATCCGCGAGTACACGGCGGCTCCGACTCCCGCCACGCGCGACTACCGGGCGTTCACGGCCGGCGTGCGTGACCGGCTGGCGGCCGCCGGCTGGCACCTCGACACCGCGATCCGCGAGCACGCCGGTGTCGACAACGGGGACACCAGCGTGCTCGACGGCACCGGCACACCGGAGACGACCGGAGAGGTCACCGGCGTGCGGGAAGCCACGTTCCTGGCGAGCCGCGGCGATGTCGTACTGGAGTTCTTCGGCGCCGCCCCGGCCGCCCGCTTCACCATCGCCCGGGCCGCCCCGCGATGGCTGTGGCCGGTGACCGTGGCCGGAGCCTTACTCGGCGCCGCGGCGGGCTGGCTCCTCACCGCGTGGATCAGCCGCCGCACCGCCGGCCGCCCGGCCGTGGCTTCGCGGTCAACCCGCTGCTCGTGCTGGCCGCCGCGGCCGCCGTTCCCGGTGTCGTGGCGGCGCTCACCGGCGCCCGGTGAACCGGGGACGCGATTTGTCCGTCGGCGCCGGGCGGCGGGGACGATCGATTCGTGATCGGTATCGTCAATCCGTTGGTCGCGATTGTTCTCTTCGCTCTGCTCGCCCCGCTCGTCACGCTGCCGTGGATTCACCTGCAATATTCGCGGTACGGGCGGCTGCGCGGGTGGACGGCCGTTGTGGCCGCGAGCGAGGTGCTTTATCTCTGCGGCCTCGTGGCGTTCACGCTCTTTCCGCTGCCGAATGAGACGGCCGCGTTCTGCGCCGCGCGGACCACTGCCGACTTTCTCAACGTCAACCCGCTCGACGACGTCGCCGCGACGCCCGCCGCGGTCGCTCAGATCCTGCTCAACGTGGCGCTGTTCGTCCCGTTGGGCTTCCTGCTGCGCTACCGGTTCGGGCGCCGGGCGGTGGCCGCCACCGCGATCGGGTTCGCCGTCTCGCTGCTGGTCGAGGTCACCCAGGGCACGGCGGTGTTCGGCCTCGTGGCCTGCCCCTACCGCGTCGCCGACACCGGTGACCTGATCACGAACACCGCCGGCACGCTCGCCGGCTGGTGGCTGGCCGGGGCGATCGGGCGGCTCCTGCCGCCCGCGGAGCCGGTGCCGTCACCCGATCTCGAGCGGCCGGGGCTGGTCCGCCGGGGCCTGTCCGTCGCGGCCGACCTGCTCATCGGCCTGTTCGCGACGGAGGCCGTGGTGCTCGCCCTGACCGTGGCCGGCGTGCCGGACGCCGGCCGGCCCGTCCTCGCGGGTTGCTACCTCACCACGTACGTCATCAGCACCCTCGTGGTGCCGCTGCGCCGGCGTGACCACGCGACGCTCGGACAGGCCACGTTCTTCCTGGCGCCCGGCTCGCGAGCCGCGGTGTGGCCGCGGTTCCTGCTCTGGTGGCTCCCCGCCGGCCTGCTCCAGGGGGCCGAGCTCCTGTACGTGATCTTCTGGGCGGCGCTGGTGATCGGTGTCCTCGCTCGCCTGCGCGCCGATCGGCGCAGCGTGCTGGAGCTGGTCAGCGGCACCACCACGATCACCAGAAGGGCCGCGCTCGTGCGGTGAGCGCCTCGATGGTTGCCCGGACAAGGACATTCACCCCGGTGCATACGCACCCCGCCGCGCTGCCATGATCTTCGGCATGACTGTTCTGGTGGTCGGCGCCACGGGAAGCGTGGGCGCCCACACGACCTCGGCCCTGCTGGCCCGCGGCGCCGACGTACGGGCCCTGGTCCGCGGCGCGGACCGTGCGGCGGCGCTGCCCGACGGGGTGACCCCCGTGCTGGGCGACCTGCGCGACGAGGCGGCGGTGACGGCCGCGCTGACCGGCGTGACGGCGGCGCTCTACACCACACCGCACGACCCGGACGAGGAACGCCTCGCCGAGATCTTCGCGAGCGCCTGCGAGCGGCTCGGCGTGCGCCTGGTCTTCTGCGGGGTGTACGCGGGCGGCCTGCTCCGGGTGATCTACGAGATGTTCCTGCCGCACTACCGGGGCAAGGTCCGCATCGGCGCGCGCATGCGCCGCTCGCCGGTCTGCGACGTGGTGCTCGCGCCGACGAACTTCTACCAGAACGACGAGATCGTCAAGTCCGACATCCTCGGCGGCCGCTACCCGCTGCCGGCGCACCCCCGCGGCGTCAACCGCGTCGACCTGCGCGACGTCGGCGAGGTGCTGGCCCGCGCGCTCACCGACCCCACGTTCCCGGCGGTGACCGGCACCCTGGCCGGCCCGGCCTCGATCAGCGGGCGCGAGGCCGCGGAGACGTGGGCGGCGGAGCTGGGTCGCCCGGTCGAGTACCAGGACGCGGAGAGCACCTGGTTCGCGGCGCTGGCCCGCGGCCTCTCCGGCCAGAAGCTCCAGGATTTCCGCAAGACCTACCGGCTGCTGTCGCGCGTCCCGGTGCCCACCAAGCCCCGGGACGTCGAAATGATCACTCGGCTGCTGGGACACCCGCCCCGCCCCTACGCCGATTACGTGCACGACACCGCCGCGGAGTGGGCCGTCGAAGCCTGATCGGAATTGCGGTTCATCGACGCCGGCAATTGTGGGGATCCACTCTTTCGAGGCATGCGCCACCCCTTTCGCTCTATCGTTTTCCGGGCGACAGGCAATCGAGAGGGGAATCATTCTGATGACGGCGCACGCGGAAGCAGTCGAATCGAAGAACCAGCTGATCGAGGTGTGGACCCGGCTCGTCGAGGACCGCGGCGGGCGAGTGTCCACTCAGGACGACGTCTGCCGCCTCTGGGCCGACAGCACGTTCGGGTTCTGGAACACCGTCACCCTCACGGGCGAGCGCATCACGGCGGGCGAGCTCGGCGACCAGCTGGCCCGGGCCGCCGCCTTCATGCGCGCTCAGGCGCAGCCCGGATTCCTGTGGCTCTTCGAGGACCTGATCGACCCGCCGGCGCGCGACGGGCTCGCCGGCCGGCTCGCCGCGGCGGGCCTCGAGGTGGCGTTCACCGGCCACGGCATGGCGGGCGACCTGACCGTTCCCGAGCCGCGCCACGCCGAGCTGGAGTTCCGGCGGGTGCGCACCGAGCAGGAGTTGCTGGACTACGGGACGGTGAACGCCCGCGCGTACGGCATGGGCGACGACGCGGCCCGCGACGCGCTGACCGGCTCGAAGCTCTGGGCCGGCGAGGCGTACGCGTACCTCGGCTACCGCGACGGCGTCCCGGTGACCGCCGCCGCGACGGTCGCCGGCCCGGGCGCGCTCTTCCTGGCGCTGGTCGCCACGCTGCCCGGCGAGGAGCGCCGCGGCTACGGCGAGGCGGTCACCCGCAAGGCGATCCACGAGGGCATCGCGGCGACCGGCACCGGCCACGTGGTGCTGCACGCGACCCCGGCGGGCCGCCCGGTCTACGAGCGTCTCGGCTGCCGGGCCAACACGCCGATCCACTTCGTCCAGCTCGCGGCCGCCTGAGACCCCGGCCGCGGCGGGCCTGGTGCCGTTGCCCCACTTGCGGGGATCGCCGGTCCGGGCGCGCTGCGGGAAGTCCACGCGGCGGGGCTTCTTCGCCCCGATCGACGGCGGCTCCTACGACCGGTAGGCACCCGGCTCAACCGCCGGCGCCCTTCGAAGCGGGATCCGCCGCCGGAGGAGCGAGAACCGCGGTCGGCGCGCCGGCGACGGCGGTGCGCAGAGACGTGGCGGCGGCCGGGTCCTGGCTCGCGGGCGGCGGCTTCGCCCCCGTCGACCGCAGCGAGACCAGGCGGGAGAGCAGGTCGAACCAGAACGGGGCGCCGAGCATCAGCAGCAGCGCGGTCACCAGCCAGCCGGCGACGTGCGAGGCGGTCCAGCCCACACTGCTCCAGTGGGCGGCGTGCTCCCAGCCGAACGGCAGGCCGACCCCGGCGAGATCCTGCACCGTCCGCACGTTGGCGCCGACCAGCCCGTCGCCGGAGGGCGCCTTGGCGGCGGCCTGCTCGGCGGCGCTCAGGGCGGCCTCGCGCACCGCCGGCTGCTGCCACAGCGCCTGCGCGGTGTGGAAGGCGGAGACGTTACCGGCGACGGCGATGACGAGGCCGGCGACGAAGAGCACGGCGGTCGCCCACCGCTTGTAGGCGCCGCTGAGCCGGCCCATCGTCTCGTCGTACCAGCCCTCGACGGCCGCCTTGGCATCGAGGGTGAGCTCACGGCCCTCGGCCTTGAGCCCCGCCAGCCAGGAGTTGAGCGGCTCGTTGCCGGTGAGCTCGTCCACCGCGTTGGCGAACGACCGGGCCGACAGGTAGGCCGGCCCCAGCTCCGTGCGGAACCAGTGCCGGCCACGCCCCGCGGCGACGTTCGCCGCCTGATAGACGGCGGTGCCGCGAAAGAGGTCGAGGGCCCGCTGCGCGGAAGCGTCGAAAGTGGAGCTGCCACTGAGCATCTGGCCGATGGTCTCCTCGAGATCCTTGGCCCGCTTGCGCAGCAGCCGCGAGATCCCCTCCACGATCGCCGACGCCAGCGACGCCAGCACGAAGAACACGAGCGCCAACCCGACCGCCGTCTCCAGCGCCTGCGACCCGAACATGGGCCCGCAGCATAGTGCGACTCACCCGAACACGCACCCGCCCGGAGCACCGCACTAACCTCCACGCACCCCTGCGGGCGGCGACTCTTTCAGCGGGGGCCACTGATACCGCCGCCACTGCGCGATGACCGGTTCATCGCGTTCGGCACCACAATGGATCGGCGGCCGTGATCTGCCGGAACCCACGGCCGTTGTCGGTGTTGCTCACCGCCGGGCAGGCGGGCGACAACCCGTAGTTTGTTCGCGTTGCTGGACGCGATCCGGGTGCATGACGGCGGGCCGGGACGGCCGCGTTAGAAGCCGAACATGCTGATCGAGGACAAGGCCTACGCCCACTATCCGACCCGCCGCGAACCACGCCGTCGGGGGTACCTGCCACACCATCCCCGAACGCACCCTGATCCGGCTGGCCAAGCTGCGCTGGCGCATCGAACACGACTACCGCGTGACTCTCCACGCCGCACTCCGACGCCTGCCCCACCTGCCGAACCCACTTCCCGCAACGCCTTCACCGCGCGGGACGGGGACCATGACACAGCCCTCCTAGCCGAAGGTGAAGCTGTACGTCTCGGCGCCGGGGTCGAGGAAGGTGATCTCGGCGGTGTGGTCGGTGATCGGGTCGGGCTGGCGCAGCAGCTGGTAGAGGCGGCGGTCGCTGATCTCGCCGTAGCCGTCGGCGTCGATGTCCTCGCCGGCGGCTGCCGCGGGGGGCTCGCCGTCGATGAGGATCTGGAAGCGTACGGGGGTGGGCGCGCCCATCACCATGTTCAGGTCGCGGGCGTGGAAGCGGTAGAGGATGCGGGCGCCCGCGGCGTCGGCGGTCGTGGCCTGCTCGTTCATCGTCCAGTCGCCGCCGAGCGACCATTCGTTGAGGCCGAGCGTGTCCGGGATCTCGTAGCGGTGCGGCTTGCCGAGGATCAGGCCGTCGGGCGAGGCGAAGTGCTCGGTGCGGTCGTAGCCGGTGTAGTTCTCCGGCGAGAGCAGCGTCGACCAGTCGGCCGCCTCCTCGACCGGGCGGGGCTCGACGACGACCAGGTCGCGGCCGGGGCTCGCGCCGTTCTCGGTGAGCAGGCGCTGGATCGCCATCTCCGTGCGTTCGTACTCGCCCTCGCCGAAGTGGTGGTAGCGGATGTTGCCGTCGGCGTCGGCCAGGTAGAGCGCGGGCCAGTAGTGGTTGCCGAAGGCGCGCCAGACGCCGTACTCGTTGTCGAGCGCCACCGGGTAGTCGATGCGGTCGGCGCGCGCCTGCCGGCGTACGTCGTCGAGGTTGTGCTCGAAGCGGAACTCCGGCGTGTGCACGCCGAGCACGACCAGGCCCTGCGAGGCGTACTTGTGATGCCAGGCACGGACGTAGGGAAGCTGGCGCAGCCAGTTGACGCAGGTGAAGGTCCAGAAGTTGACCAGCACCACCCGGCCGCGCAGGCCCTCCGGGGTGAGCGGCTCGGTGCCGAGCCAGCCGGTCGCGCCGTCCAGCAGCGGCAGCCGCCCCTCGACCGGCAGATGATGGGTCGCCGAGTGCAGGCCCGCGGGCCAGTGTGGCGTCATGGCTGTTTCCCCCTGTCTCGTGGTCCTCCCACGATGGCGCTCTCCTACCCCGTCGCACACCAGGGAGTTGCCCTGGCCGGTGTACGGGTCGTCACAAGCGCCGCGGGACCGGCCGCCACAGCGCCACGGCGTTCGCGGCCACGACCAGCGCGATGCCCGCCCCCTGGTGTCCGTCGAGGGCCTGGCCGAGCAGCACCAGCCCGGCGAGCGCGGCCATCACCGGGTGGACGCTCATGACCACGCCGAACAGGCGGGCGGGCACGTAGCGGAGCACGATCAGGTCGGCCGCGTACGGGACGGCCGAGCTCAGCAGGCCGGCCGTGACGGCGTACCCGAGGCCCTGGATCTTGATCGTGAGCAGGACCGGAAGGTAGGCGACCGCCGCGACCGCCGACGCGACCGCGGGGGCCGCAAGGCCCGTCAGGCGACTCCCGGCGAGCCGGTTGAGCAGGATGTACGCGGCCCAGCACGCGGCCGCCAGCAGCCCCAGCCCGACGCCGGCGAAGTCACTGGACCGGCCCGGCAGCACCAGGACGTAGACGCCGAGGCAGGCGACCGCCGCGCAGAACAGGTCGCGGCGGGTGCGCGAGCCGGCGAGCGCGACCGCGAGCGGGCCGAGAAACTCCAGCGTCACCGCGAGCCCGAGGCCGATGCGGTCGACGGCGGTGTAGAGGCTGAGGTTCATGGTGGCGAAGACCAGGCCCAGCAGCAGCACGGGCCACCACTGCGCCCAGCGGAAGCGGCGCACGTCGGGCCGGGCCACGGGCAGCAGCACGGCCGCGGCCACGACCTGGCGCACCGCCACGACACCGGCCGGCCCGATCGTCGCGAAGGCGTGCGCCCCGAGGGCGGCGCCGGCCTGATTGCTGGCGGCGCTGGTGAGCATGGTGGCGATGCCCGCGGTGCCTCTGGCGTTCATACCTGCCAGCGTCGGCGCCGCGAAGCGCGTGGAGAAATGCGTCCGAGCGCCCTTCTCTACGCTGAGCGTATGAATCTGCGGCAGCTGGAAGCGCTGGTAGCGGTGGTGGACGCGGGCACGTTCACCGACGCGGCGCTCGCGCTCGGCATGTCGCAGGCCTCGGTGTCGCGCGCGATCGCCGCGCTGGAGTCCTCGCTCGGGGCGCGGCTGCTGCTGCGGACCACCCGGCAGGTGTCGCTGACCGCGACGGGCGCCCGGGTGCTGCCGATCGCCCGGCGGGTGCTCGCCGAGGCCACGGTGCTGCGGCAGGCGGTCGTGTCCCTGCCGGAGCTGCGGATCGGGTACGCCTGGGCGGCGCTCGGCAAGCACACCCGGCGCCTGCAGAAGGCGTGGGCCGCCGCACACCCCGACGTCCCGCTGATGTTCGTGCAGTCCGGCACGGCGACCGCGGGCCTGGGCGAGGGACTCGCCGACGTGTCCGTGCTGCGCCGCCCGCTGGACGACAGCCGTTTCGAGACGGCCCTCATCGGTACGGAGTCGCGCTACGCGGCCGTGGCCACCGACAACGCCCTGGCCCGCCGCCGCGCCGTCCGGATGGCCGACCTGGCGCGCTACACCGTGGCGCTGGACAGCCGCACCGGCACCACCACGCGGTCGCTGTGGCCGGCCGGGTCGGCGCCGGCCTCGACGCGCGAGACGCACGGTGTCGACGAGTGGCTCACGCTGATCGCGGCGGGCCAGGCGGTCGGCGTCACGTCGGAGGCGACCGCCAACCAGAACCCGCGGCCGGGCGTCGCCTACCGCGCGGTGCGCGACGCCCCGCGCATCCCGGTGCGGCTCGCCTGGTGGCGCGACGACCCGCCGTTCGGGCTGACCGAGCTGGTCGCGCTGGCCCGCGCCGCCTACCAGGGCACTTAGCGACGTACGGTGATCACCATGAGGATTGTCGTGCTGGACGACTATCAGCGGGTGGCCCGGCAGTACGGGCCGTTCGAGACGCTGGGGGCCGAGGTCGTCGTGCTGCACGAGCACGTCGGCGATCAGGACGAGCTGGCCGGGGCGCTGCGCGGGGCGGCCGTCGTGGTGGCCATGCGGGAGCGGACGGCGTTCCCGGCCGAGCTGTTCGGCAAGCTGCCGGACCTGCGGTTGCTGGTCACCACGGGCATGGCCAACGCCGCCATCGACCTCGCGGCCGCCGCCGCTCACGGGGTCGCGGTCTGCGGGACCCAGGCGTCCGGGTCGGCCAAGAGCTCGAACACGGCGGAGCTGACGTGGGCGCTGATCCTGGCGGTGCGGCGGCATGTGGTGGCCGAGGACCGGGCGCTGCGCGACGGGCGGTGGCAGACGACAGTGGGCACCGACCTGGCTGGGAGCACGCTCGGTGTGCTGGGGCTCGGGCGGCTGGGCACGCAGGTCGCGCGGATCGGGCAGGCGTTCGACATGCGAGTGGTCGCGTGGAGCCGCAACCTGACGGCGGAACGCGCGGCCGCGGCCGGCGTCGCGTCCGTGAGCAAGGAGGAGCTCTTCGCGATCAGCGACGTGGTGACGATCCACCTCAGGCTCAGCGACCGGACGGCGGGGCTGGTCGGCCCGGCCGAGCTCGCCGCGATGAAACCCACGTCGGTGCTCGTCAACACGTCACGCGGGCCGATCGTCGACCAGGGGGCGCTGGTGGCGGCGCTCACGGCCCGGACGATCGCGGGGGCGGGACTCGACGTGTACGACGAGGAGCCGCTGCCGATGGGCCATCCGCTGCGGGGCGCGCCCAACACGGTGCTGTTGCCGCATCTCGGCTACGTGACCGAGGCGGGCCTGCGGAGCATGTACGAGCAGGCCGTCGAGGACATCGCGGCGTGGCGCGACGGCCGGCCCGTACGGCTGCTGACCTGACCCGGCGGAAGCTGCCAGACTGCGTTGCGTGGAGTCCTTCGAGTACACGGCGCACGCCGCTCGGGTGATCTTCGGGGCGGGGACGCTGAGCCGGCTGCCCGACGAGGTCGCGCGGCTCGGCGCCGCCCGGCCGCTGCTGCTCACCACGCCGTCGCGGCGGGCCGTCGCGGCCGGGGTGCGGGCCGCCGCCCGCTTCGACGGGGTGGCGGCGCACACGCCGGTGGAGGTGACCGCCCGGGCGCTCGAGGTCGCCCGCTCGAACGGCGTGGACTGTCTCGTGTCGCTCGGCGGCGGGTCGAGCACGGGCCTGGGCAAGGCGCTCGTGGCGCGCACGGGCCTGCCCCTGATCGCGGTGCCCACCACGTACGCCGGATCGGAGATGACGCCCGTGCTCGGCGAGACCGAGAACGGGGCGAAGACCACGCGCAGCGACCCGGCCCTCGTGCCCCGGACCGTGATCTACGACGTGGCGCTGACCACGAGCCTGCCCGCCGGCGTCTCGGTGACCAGCGGCCTGAACGCGATGGCGCACGCCGTCGAGGCGCTCCGCTCGCCGCGGGCCAACCCGGTCGTGGACGGCTTCGCCGTGGACGCGATCACCCGGCTCGGGCGGGCGCTGCCCCGCGTCGTGGAACGGCCGGAAGACCTCGACGCCCGCGCGGACGCGCTCACCGGAGCGTGGCTGGCCGGGATGTGCCTGGGCGCGGTGGGCACGGGCCCGCACCACAAGCTCTGCCACGTGCTGGGCGGCTCGTACGGGCTGCCGCACGCCGAGACGCACGCGGTGCTGCTGCCGCACACGATGGCGCAGCACGCCGCGGCCGCACCCGGCGCGATGCGCAGGATCGCCGCCGCGCTCGGCGTGAGCGACGCGCCGACCGGCGTCTTCGACCTGGCGGCGCGGCTGGCGGCGCCGCGCTCGCTGGCCGAGCTCGGCCTGACGGAGCAGGGCCTGGCGGAAGTCGCCGGCGCCCAGCCCGGCGCCGGCCCCCTGCTGCGGGAGGCGTGGCTCGGCAACCGGCCCGCGGTGACCGGCGGGCGGCCCGACCTGACCCGGCTCACCGGCGAGGTGGTGGCGAGCTTCGCCGGCGCCCCCGACAAGCGCCTCGCCGCCCTGCTCGGCGATCTCGCCCGGCGGCTGCACGGCTTCGTCGCCGACAACGACGTCACCGAGGCCGAGTGGCAGGCCGCCATCGGCTTCCTCACCGAGACGGGGCAGCTCTGCTCGCCGACCCGGCAGGAGTTCGTGCTGCTCAGCGACACGCTCGGCGTCTCCAGCGCGGTGGACCTGCTCACCCACTCGCGCTCGCCCGGCACGACCCCGTCGGCGGTGCTCGGGCCCTTCTACGTGGACGGCCCTCCCGACGTACCGCATGGGGCCGATCTTGCCGAGGGCCTGCCCGGGGTGCCGCTGCGGGCCGAGGTGACCGTCACCGACCCGGACGGGCGGCCGGTGCCGGACGCGGTGGTCGACGTCTGGCAGTCCAACCAGGACGGCTTCTACGACGTGCAGCTGCCCGACCTGGAGGGCCCGGTGCTGCGGGCCCGGCTGCGCAGCGACGAGCACGGGCGGCTGTGGTTCCGCTCGATCCTGCCGTCGGAATACCCGATCCCCGCCGACGGCCCGGTCGGCCGGATGCTGCGCGCGACCGGACGGCACCCGTACCGCGCACCCCACCTGCACTTCATGATCAGCGCTCCGGGCCACCGCCGGCTGATCACCCAGCTCTTCGTCGCCGGCGGCCCCTACCTCGGCTCCGACGCGGTGTTCGGCGTCAAGGACGAGCTCATCGTCGACTTCCCCGCCCACGAGGACGGCTCCCGCAGCGTCGCGTTCACCTTCCGCATCGAACCCGATCACTGACCGGGCCCTTGCGCCGGGCACCCGATGCGAAAAGACTGTGTCGTCGTGGACGAGACGAACATCGACACATCGGTGCCGCATTCGGCCCGGATCTGGAACTACTGGCTCGGCGGCAAGGACAACTTCGCCGTCGACCGGGCCGCGGGCGACCAGTACCGCCAGGCCTTCCCCGGTGTCGTCGACGTGGCGCGGGCATCGCGGCAGTTCCTCACCCGCACCATCGAATACCTCGCGGGCGAGGCCGGCATCCGCCAGTTCCTCGACGTCGGCACCGGGCTGCCCACCGCCGACAACACCCACCAGGTGGCGCAGCGCATCGCCCCCGACGCGCGCGTCGTCTACGTCGACAACGATCCGATGGTGCTGGTGCACGCGCGAGCCCTGCTCACCGGCACGCCGGAGGGCGTCACCCAGTACCTCGACGCCGACCTGCGGGAGCCGGCGGCCATCTTCGCGGCCGCCCGGACGATCCTCGACTTCGGCCGGCCGATCGCCCTGATCCTGAGCGGCGTGCTCGGGCACATCGAGGACACCGCCCAGGCCCGGGCCATCCTGCGCGAGCTGCTCGACCCGCTGCCGCCCGGCAGCTACCTGTCCCTGAACGACGGCACCAGCGTCGTCAGCGCCGAGATCCGCGAGGCCCAGGACGAGTACAACGAAACCGGCGCGATGCCGTACAAGCTGCGCAGCCCCGCGGAGATAGCGTCCTTCTTCGACGGCCTCGAGCTGGTCGAGCCGGGCGTGGTGCCGTGCCCGCGCTGGCACCCGGACGACCGGGTCGACACGCCGCTGGACATCGACGCGTTCGGCGGCGTGGGCCGCAAGCCCGCTCGGTAATCGTCTGGCGACCGGTTTCGCGGGCTTCAGCCGTGGCCGGTGACGGCGATCGGATCTCGGGAATCACGTGCGTCACCGGTCGCGGGCTGCAAGCGCGCCGGCAGCCGGTTGAGCAGCTTGAAGGCCGCGGCGAGGGCTACGGCGACGGCGAGCACGACGGCGGTGCCGGTGAGTGCTCGGGGGTAGCCCTTGGCCGCGGCGTCGAGAAACGGGTACGGGTACCAGCCGGTGGCGGCGCCGTGGGCGAAGGTGTAGGCGATCCAGACGACGGGCCAGACGAATGCCCATCCGACGGTGGACCAGGTGAACGCCGGGCGGGGCCCGAAGACGAGCCAGGTGAGCAGCGTCGCCCATGGGCTGATGTAGTGGAAGCCGATGGTGGCGGCGAGGGCGGGACCGGTGAGATGCACATGCGGTGCCAGGACGACGGCGAACACGAGGCCGGTGATGACGATGCTGAGCAACGCGTCGAGATGGGCAACCCGCCAGCGGACCGAGTCTCGCCGGGGATCGATCAGCAGCGCAATGCTGACGACCAGCACGATGAGGTTGCTGTCGATGGTGAAGTAGCTGAACATGCGCACCAGCCGTGTCCCGAGGGACAGCGACGCTTGGGTGTCTCCCGAATTGGCGTCGGCGCCGCCGGTGAACAGGAGAGCTTGCTGGATGACGAAGGCGGCGAGCACGACCACTGCGATGGTGGCGTAGCAGCAGCGAGCCGCGGTGAGGCCGGAAGGTCTCGATACGGCTGCACCGGAAACGGGCGACGGCATCATAGCCCTGATTCTGCGCTACGTGAAGATCGTGGGTCGCCCACGCCGCGCGGCACGGACCAGCAGGCGCCCATCAGCCGCATGCCGACCGTGCCGTACGGCGCCACCCCGGTCATGACGAGGTGCTGGGCGCCGCGGTGAGCGGGGTGGCGATGTCCTCCAGGCTGCGGCGCTCGGCCTTGACGCCGAGGACGGCCTCGACCAGGCCGCCGGCGATCATCACGGCGGCGCCGATGGCGAAGGCCAGGACGGTGTCGCCGACCTTGCCGGTGCCGACCAGGTCGGCGAAGAGCAGGGGGCCGGTGATGCCGCCGACGGCGGTGCCGATCGCGTAGAAGAAGGCGATCGCCATGGCGCGGGTCTCCATCGGGAAGATCTCGCTGACCGTCAGGTAGGCCGAGGACGCGCCGGCCGAGGCGAAGAACAGCACCACGCACCAGCAGGCGGTCATCGTGACGGCGTTGAGGGCGCCGGTGCTGAAGAGCCAGGCCGTGCCGAGCAGCAGGACTCCGGAGAGGACGTACGTACCGGTGATCATGATTTTGCGGCCGACCGAGTCGAAGAGCGGCGCGAGCAGCAGCGGGCCGAGCAGGTTGCCGACGGCGATCACGGCGAAGTAGTAGCCCGTGCTGCCCGAGGGCACGTCGAAGAACGTCTGGAGGATCTGCGCGTAGCCGAAGGTGATGGCGTTGTAGAGGAACGCCTGGCCGACGAAGAGGGCGAGGCCCAGGCCGGCGCGCTTCGGGTACTGGGTGATCAGGGTCTTCGCGATGGTGCCGAAGCCGATCGTCCGCCGCGTGTGGATCTCGATGGAGCGGTCCACCGGGGGCAGCTCGACGTGGTCCTCGCGCTCGACCGTCCTCTCGACGTCGGCGACCAGCGCCTCGGCCTCCTCGCCGCGGCCGTGGATGAACAGCCAGCGCGGGCTCTCCGGCACGTGCCGGCGGACGAGGAGGATGACCAGGCCGAGCACGACGCCCAGCCCGAACGCCACCCGCCAGCCCCAGCTCACCGGCAGCTGGGTGAGGATCGGCACGGTGAGCAGCGCGCCGAACGCCGCGCCGGCCCAGTAGGTGCCGTTGATGACCAGGTCGATGCGGCCGCGGTACTTCGCCGGGATCAGCTCGTCGATCGCCGAGTTGATCGCCGCGTACTCGCCGCCGATGCCGGCGCCGGTGACGAAGCGGAACAGGAAGAACCACCACGGGTCGAACGAGAGCGCGGTCATCGCCGTGCCGAAGAGGTAGACGGCCAGGGTGACCATGAAGAGCTTCTTGCGGCCGAACCGGTCGGTCAGCCACCCGAAGAACAGCGCCCCGCAACAGGCGCCGAGCACGTAGATCGCCGCGCCGAGGCCGGTGACCTGGCTCTGCGTGATGTCGAGGCCGCTGCCCGGCTCGGACAGGCGCCCGGAGAGGTTGCCGACGATCGTCACCTCGAGGCCGTCGAGCACCCAGACCGTGCCGAGACCGATGACGATCATCCAGTGCCAGCGCGCCCACGGCAGCCGGTCGAGCCGGGCCGGGACATCGGTGCGAATGGTTCCGGAGGACATGATCGCAGCCGTACCCCGGGGTGAACCGGTTTAGACATCGGCAACAGCAAACTGTCTTCACAGATCGACGTCAGTCCATCTATGGTCGAGGAATGCGCATCGTTGCCACCGCCCTGCTCGCGCTCGCCCTGCCGCTGACCACCGCCCAGGCGCCCGCCGAGAAGGCGGCGGTCGCGCTGGGCAGTGTCATCCCGGCGCCGTCGGAGGTGCGGCCGGGCGGGACGGCGTTCCGGCTCACCGATCGCACGGTCATCGAGGCGCCGCGCGGATCGCGCAACGTCGCCGAGCGGCTCGCCGAGGCGCTGCGGCCCGCGACGGGCTATCGGCTGCCCATCGTGGAGCGCTCCTCGTCGCGGAAGATCTCGCTGCGCACCGGCCACCGGGACGGGTACCGCCTCACGGTCGGCCGGGACGAGATCGCCATCAGCGCCGGCGACAACGCCGGGCTCTTCGCCGGGGTGCAGACGCTGCGGCAGCTGCTGCCGCCCGCGATCGACGCGGCGACCCCGCAGCGGGCGCGGTGGCTCGTCGCCGGCGGCGAGATCGTCGACCGGCCGCGGTTCGCCTATCGCGGGGCGATGCTCGACCTGGCGCGGCACTTCCACACGCCGGCCGAGGTGAAGCGGTACATCGACGAGATCAGCCGGTTCAAGGTCAACCACCTGCACCTGCACCTCTCGGACGACCAGGGCTGGCGCATCCAGATCGACTCGTGGCCGCGGCTGACGGCGGTCGGCGGCGCGCCGGGCACCGGCGTCGACGGGGTGGGCGGCGGCTACCTGACCAAGGCCGGCTACCGCGACCTGGTCCGCTACGCCGCCGAGCGGTACGTGACGATCGTGCCCGAGATCGACATGCCCGGGCACGTCAACGCGGCACAGGTCGCGTACCCGGAGCTGACCTGCGACGGGGTCGCGCCGCCGCCGCGCACCGACACGGCCGTGGGGTACAGCTCGCTCTGCATCGGCAAGGAGGTCACGTACCGTTTCGCCGAGGACGTGATCCGCGAGCTGGCCGCGCTGACGCCGGGCCCGTACCTGCACATCGGCGGCGACGAGGCGCACGCGACCAGCGAGGCCGACTACGTGGCGTTCCAGCAGCGGGTGCTGCCGCTGGTGGCCAAGTACGGCAAGACCGCGTACGGCTGGAACGAGATCGACCAGGCGCCGGCCGCCGCGGACGCGGTGCTCCAATACTGGAACCTCGAGCCGACGGTCACGCTGCGGCACGCGTCCAAGGTGGTCCTCTCGCCGGCGAACCGCGCGTACCTCGACATGAAGTACACCCCGTCGACGCCGCTCGGGCTGAGCTGGGCGGGCTACATCGAGGTGCGCACCGCGTACGACTGGGACCCCACCTCGTACGTCGCCGAGCGGGCCATCCTCGGGGTCGAGGCGCCGCTGTGGTCCGAGACGCTGCGCGACCTGGACGACATCGAGTTCATGGCCTTCCCGCGGCTGGCCGCGATCGCCGAGCTGGGCTGGTCGCCGCACCGTGACTGGGAGTCGTTCCGCGAGCGGATCCGGGCCTACTACCCGCGCTGGGAGACGCGCGGCGTCGACTTCTACCGCTCGCCGCAGATCGGCTAGAAGCGGTCGAACTTGGACTCCAGGTCGGCCGGGGCGGTCGCCGCGCCGCTCAGGGCGGGGGCCGGGGCCTCCCAGCCGCCGGACTGGTAGGCGCGCGGCTCGGCGTGACCGGCGAAGCCGGCAACGGGGCCGGGCCGATGGTGGGCCGCGCCGGTGTGGAAGAAGTCCATCAGGGCGGTGAGCTGGGCGGTCTGCGCCGACATCTCCTCGGCGGTGGCCGCCAGCTCCTCGCTGGACGAGGCGGTCTGCTCGGTGACCTTGCCGATCTGGCCCATCGCGATGTTGATCTGGCGTACGCCGGTGGACTGCTCGCCGCTCGCCGCCGCGATCTCCTGCACCAGGTCGGACGTGCGGATGATGTTCGGGATCATCGTGGAGAGCAGGTCGCCGGCGCGCTCGGCGGTCTGCACGCTGCCCGCGGCGAGCTCGCTGATCTCCTGGGCCGCCACCTGACTGCGCTCCGCCAGCTTGCCGACCTCGCTGGCCACCACCGCGAAGCCCTTGCCGTGCTCGCCCGCGCGGGCCGCCTCGATCGTGGCGTTCAGGGCCAGCATGTTGGTCTGGAACGCGATGTCGTCGATGATGCCGATCTTGCTGGTGATCTCCTTCATGGCCGCGACCGTGCGCTGCACCGCCTCGCCGCCCTCCTGAGCCTCGGCCGCCGTCGTCGTGGCGATGCCCTCGGTGGCCGCCGCGTTCTCGCTGTTCTGGGCGATGCCCGCGGTCATCTGCTCGATGCTCGCCGTGGTCTGCTCGACGCTGGCGGCCTGCTGCGTGGCCGCCTGCGACAGGCTCTGCGACGCGCCGCTGATCTGGAGCGACGCGCTGTTGAGCTGGTTCGCCGACTCGACCACCGTGCTGACGGTGTCGCCGAGGCGCCCGAGCGCGCTGTTGAGCGCCGTGCCCATCCGGCCGACCTCGTCCCGCCCGGCGACCGCGACGCGCTGGTCGAGCCGGCCCTGCGCGAGCGCGGTCAGCACGTCGACGGTCTCCTTCAGCGGGTGAGCGACGGCCCTGGTGATGAGCTGCACCACGGTGAAGGTGAGGATGAGCGCGAGGACGCTGAGGATGATCAGCACGAGGCGCGCGGTGGAGTAGGCGTCGGCCGAGTCGTCCAGCGACCGCTTCGCGGCGGTGTCGTCCTTGGTGACGAGGTTGTTCACGGCCGTCTCGATGGCGGTGGAGATCGGCGTGACCTGCGAGCTGATCACCGAGTTGAACTCGGCGATGCGGCTCGCGGTGGCGAGCGGCCGGAGCCGCTCCTCGGCGATCTTCTTCCACGCGGCCCAGTTGGTGGCGAAGGTCTCCGCGTCGGGGTCGCCCTGCGCGGACGTGGCGAACTCCGCCCACACCGTGTCCAGGTTGTTGATCGACGTGTCCAGGTTGCCGAGGGCGGTCTCGGTGGCCGCGTCGCCGCTCGCCATGGCCAGGTTGCGCAGCTTCAGGCGCACGTCCGTGTAGTCGGTGGCGATCTCGCCGAGCAGCCGCACGTCGTGCAGGTTGCTGTTGTAGAGATCGGCGAGCCGGTCCTGGGTGCGGCTCAGCTGATAGAGGCCCACCGCGCCGATGACGACCAGCAGGACGCACACCACGCCGGCCAGGCCGCGCAGCTTCCAGGCGATCGGGAGGTCGCGAAAGCCTCCCCGGGAACGGTGGGACATCTCGGCCATGGGAGCGATCGTAACGACGGAACAGTCCCCATATCAGGTGAAAAGGGAACCGCTATCGAGGGTGGATACCGGACGCCGAGCCGCATTCGGTGCTAAGTCGTCAATCGTCCGCGCGGCGCCGAAACAATCTGATCGAATTGCGGCATGAACACGGTTACCGACGCCGGGCGGTACCTGACGTTCACGCTCAACGGCGAGGCGTACGCGCTCGACATCTTCCACGTGACGGAGATTCTCGAATACCGCACCCTCACCGTGGTGCCGATGATGCCGGAGTTCATCCGCGGCGTCATCAACCTGCGCGGGCGGGCCGTCCCGGTCATCGACCTGGCGATCCGCTTCGGCCGCGGCCGCACCGAGATCGGGCGCCGCACCAGCATCATCATCGTGCACGTCGACGATCCGGCGCTCGCCGAGATGGCGGAGCTCGACCCCGACGACAAGGGCGTCACCGGCGGGCAGGACATCGGCGTGCTGGTCGACTCGGCGAGCAAGGTCGTGACGCTCTCCGCCGGCGACCTGGAGCCGGCGCCGTCGTTCGGTGCCGGGATCCGGGCCGACTACATCAGCGCGATGGCCCGCCGCGACGACGACTTCCTCATCCTGCTGGACATCAGCCACGTGTTGTCGATCAGCGACATGGTCCGGCTGAGCGAGATGGCCCAGCAGCACCCGGCGGAAGAGTCGTGACGGCGCCGCTCGCGTACGCGCGCACCATCGGCCGGGCCGACTTCGAGTACATCACCGGCCTGCTCTACGACCACAGCGGCATCCGGCTCGCCCCGGGCAAGGAGGCGCTGGTCTCGAGCCGGCTGGACAAGCGCATCCGCGCGCTGGGGCTGTCCGGCTACTCCGACTACGTACGCCTGCTGCGCCAGCGCCTCGACCCGGGCGAGCTGCGCCACCTGATCGACCTGCTCACCACGAACGAGACGTTCTTCTTCCGCGAGGCGCAGCACTTCGAGTACCTGCGCAAACACGTGCTGCCGCACCGGCAGACCGGGCGCACGTTCCGGCTGTGGAGCGCCGCCAGCTCGTCCGGCGAGGAGGCGTACACCGCGGCGATGGTCCTCGCCGACGCGCTGCCCGCGCACTCGTGGGAGATCGTGGGCACCGACATCTCCAGCCGGATCGTCGAGACCGCCCGCGCCGCGCTCTACCCGATCGCCGCGGCCGAGAAGATCCCCCGGCCGCTGCTGCGCCAGTACTGCCTCAAGGGCCGCGACGAGTACCAGGGCCTGATGACGGTCACCCGCGAGCTGCGCGCCAAGGTGCGGTTCCACTGCCGCAACCTCAACCACGACTTCCGCGAGCTGGGCAAGTTCGACGTCATCTTTCTGCGCAACGTGATGATCTACTTCGACCTCGACACCAAACGCACCCTGGTGCCGCGCCTGCAGGAGCAGCTCGTCCCGGGCGGCCATCTCATCATCGGCAGCTCCGAGTCGCTCAGCGCGATCCCGTCGCGGCTGCGCATGGTCGAGCCGTCGATCTACCGGCTGGACGACGGCCGTGCCTGAGGTCTTCCTGCACCCCGGCGACTACCACTTCGGTGGGCCCGACACCCGCGTGCACACCGTGCTCGGCTCGTGCGTGTCGATCACGCTGTGGCATCCGGAGCTGCGCGTCGGCGGCATGTGCCACTACATGCTGCCGATCCGGCGCGAGGCCGGCCCGCCCGACGCCCGCTACGCCGACGGCGCCATCTGCCGGTTCCTGCACGACGTGCGTCACCACCACACCACCCCGCAGCAGTACGAGGTGAAGATGTTCGGTGGCGGCGAGCAGTTCCCGCACCTGCGCGTGCCCGCCCCGCTCGACGTCGCCGGCAACAACATCCAGGCCGGCATCTCGCTGCTGGAGAAGTACGGCTTCCGGCTCAGCGTCCGCGACCTCGGCGGTACGGGCGCCCGCCGGCTGATCTTCGACATCGCGACCGGCGCCGTCTGGATGCGCGCGCTCGAGCCGATCGCCCGGAACGGGACGCGGGCATGATCCGGGTGCTGATCGTCGACGACTCGGCGGTGGTCCGCCAGATGCTCTCCGCGCGCCTGCGGGAGAACGCCGGCATCGAGGTCACCGGCGCCGTGCCCGACCCGATCTTCGCCATGGAGCACATGAACAAGTCCTGGCCGGACGTCGTGGTGCTCGACCTCGAGACGCCCCGGATGGACGGGCTCACGTTCCTTCGCAAGATCATGGACGTACGGCCGACGCCGGTCGTCATCTGCTCGACGCTGACCCGGCACGGCACCCAGGTCTCGATGGAGGCGCTCGCCGCGGGCGCGGTCTCGGTGATCGCCAAGCCGCAGTCGGGGCTCAAGAAGTTCCTCGAGGACGAGGCGGACGACATCGTCGCGGCGGTCCGGGCGGCGGCAGCGGCGGGCGTACGGCGAGCCCGGGCCGTTCCCGCGCGGGCCCCCGCCACGGTCGGCGGCGCCCCGCCGTCCCGGATGCGCCCACGGGCGGCCGTCGAGGAGCGGATCGTGGCGATCGGCACGTCGACCGGCGGCACCCAGGCCCTCGAGAAGGTGCTGCCCGCGCTCTCCCCCGCCGGTCCCGGCGTCGTGGTCGTGCAGCACATGCCCGAGAAGTTCACCGCCGCGTTCGCCGCCCGGCTCGACGCCACCTGCCGTGTGCACGTGCGCGAGGCCACCGACGGCGAGCCCGTGCTGCCCGGGCACGTGCTCGTCGCGCCGGGCGGACGGCACCTGGAGGTGCTGCGCGCGGACACCCGGTTTCGCGTGCGGGTCTTCGACGGGCCGCCGGTCAACCGGCACCGGCCGTCGGTGGACGTGCTCTTCCGCTCGGTGGCGAAGGCGGCCGGCCCGGACGCGCTCGGCGTGATCATGACGGGCATGGGCGACGACGGCGCGCGCGGGCTGCTGGAGATGAAGCGGGCCGGCGCGTTCACGGTGGCGCAGGACGAGGCGACCTGCGTGGTGTACGGAATGCCGCGGGAGGCGGTGGAACTCGGGGCCGTGGACCGCGAGTCGCCGCTTCTCCAGATCGCGGAGGTGATCCACCAATATGGCTGAGATACTCATCGGGGCCATCGCCCTGGCCGCCGGATTCGGGGCCGGATATCTCGTCCGGGACCGCCGGGCGGCCGCACGACCGGGTGCCGCGCCCGCGCCGCCGGACGCGTACGCCGAGAAGGTCACCGAGTTCGCCGGCACCGTCGCGCCCGTCTGGTCCGCGCAGATCGACTCGTCGCGCACCCAGATGGAGACGGCCATCAGCCAGCTCACCGAGACGTTCGCCGGCATCGTCGAGCACCTCGACTCGGTGATCGCCTCGTCGTCCGGCGCGCTGGACCAGAGCCAGCACGGCGCGTTCGACCGCAGCCGCGAGCGGCTCGGCGACGTGGTCGGCACGCTCGACCAGGCGCTGACCGCCAGTCGCGAGTCGCTCAACGAGCTGCACTCGCTGCTCGGGCTCAACGAGGAGCTGCGCAGCATGTCCGGCGAGGTGACGCGGATCGCCGCGCAGACCAACCTGCTCGCCCTCAACGCGGCCATCGAGGCGCAGCGGGCCGGCGCGGTCGGCGCCTCGTTCGGCGTGGTCGCCATGGAGGTGCGCCAGCTCGCCGACCGGTCGCAGAACACCAGTGCCCGCATGGTCGAGAACGTCGACCGGGTCGCCGAGGCCATCAACTCGGTGCTGGCCGCGGCCGAGACGAGCGCCGAGCGCGAGGGGACCGCGGTGGCCCACGCGAACGGGGAGGTGCAGGGAGTCCTCGACGACCTGCGCAGCGCGATGACCCAGATGCAGGAGTCGTCGCAGGAGCTGGAGCAGGCGGCCATCGGCATCCGCGGCGAGATCAGCGACTCGCTGGTCAGCCTCCAGTTCCAGGACCGGGTCAACCAGATGCTGGAGCACCTGCGCGACAACATCAGCCGCCTCCCCGAGGTGGCGGCGTCGCTCGACTCCCGCGTGCTGCTCGACGACCTGTCGTCCAAGTACACGATGGCCGAGGAGCACCAGGCGCACAGCTCGCAGAAGGCCGCCAAGGTAAGCGAATCCGAAATCACGTTCTTCTAGGAGACGGCCATGGCCAAGACCATTCTCATCGTGGACGATTCCGCGTCGGTGCGGCAGGTCGTCAGCATCGCCCTCAAGGGCGCGGGGTACGAGGTGATCACCGCGAACGACGGCAAGGACGCGCTGAGCAAGCTGAACGGTCAGCGCGTACACCTGATCATCTCGGATGTGAACATGCCGAACATGGACGGCATCACCTTTGTGGCCGAGGCGAAGAAGCTGCCCGCCTGCAAGTTCACGCCGATCATCATGCTGACCACGGAGTCGCAGGAGGACAAGAAGAAGCAGGCGCAGGCGGCCGGCGCGAAGGCGTGGGTGACCAAGCCCTTCCAGCCGGAGCAGATGCTCAGCGCGGTGGCCAAGCTGGTGCAGCCGTGACCGTACGCCGCATCGTCGCCGACGACGAGCTGACCATCGTGACCGCGGCCGAGCACCGCGAGCGCCTCCTCGCCGCGCTGGCCGAGGGCGACGGCGTCCGCGTCGACCTGTCCGCGGTCGGCGAGATCGACACCGCCGGCCTCCAGGTGCTGCTGCTGGCCCGCAACGAGGGCGAACGGCTGCACGTGCCGGTCGAGTTCGCCGACCCGAGCCCGGCCGTCACCGACGTGCTGGCGCTGACCCGCCTGGAGCTGTGATGGCGCTCGACGACGACATGCGCGAAGCCCTCGACATGTTCGTGACCGAGGCGCGCGACCTCGTGCAGGGACTCGAGGAGGGCCTGCTGGAGCTGGAGGACCAGCCCGGCGGCGGCGAGACGGTCAACGCGATCTTCCGGGCGGCGCACACCCTCAAGGGCTCGTCCGGCCTGTTCGGGCTGCGGCACCTCGTCGAGTTCACCCACGTCGTCGAGACCGTGCTCGGATCGGTGCGCGACGGCACGCTGGACGTGTCGCCGGGGCTGGTCAGCGCGCTGCTGCCGTGCGCCGACCACATCTCCGCGCAGATCGAGAACCTGTCGGCGGGGCAACTGGAGCCGGACGCGGCCGAGGCGGCCGAGGGCATGCGGCTGCTGGAGGCGCTCACCCCGTACCTGCAGGAGGGAACGGCCCCGGCGGTGGGTGACCGGACCGCCGAGGTGGCCGAGCCCGCGCAGCGGGAGAGGACGTGGCAGCTCGCGCTGAACTTCGGGCCGGACTGCCTGCGCAACGGCATGGATCCGCTGTCGTTCCTGCGCTACCTCGCCACGCTGGGCGAGGTGACCGACGTGGTGACCGGCACCGACCGGCTGCCGGCGGCCGCCGAGATGGACCCGGAGTCGTGCTACCTGAGCTTCGACGTCACGCTGGTGACCGCGGCGCCGAAGAGCGAGATCGAGACGGTCTTCGACTTCGTGCGCGAGGACAGCGACATCCGCATCGTGCCGGACGACAGCGAGCTCGACGTCTATCTGCGCGCCATCCGCGCCATGCCGGAGAACGACCGCATCGGCGACGTGCTGGTGACCAGCGGCGCGGTCACCGAGCTGGAGATGGCCGAGGCGCTGCGGATCCAGCAGGAACGGGCGGTACGCCACAACGCGCAGCCCGGGCCGATCGGCGAGATCCTCGTCGAGATGGGCATCGTGCAGCGCGACATCGTCGACGCGGCCCTGGCCCGCCAGCGGCGCACGTCCGAGACCCGCTCGCACGACACCCGCACGATCCGGGTGGACGCGGGCCGCCTCGACAAGCTGATCGACCTGGTCGGCGAGCTGGTGATCGCCCAGTCGAGCATCGGGATCACCGGCGCGGCCCCGCCGTCCGAGGCCCAGGCCGAGGTGATGCGGCTGGTCGACGAGGTGCGGCACAGCGCGCTCTCGCTGCGCATGGTGCCGATCGGCACGACCCTGCGGCGCTTCGAGCGCGTGGTGCGCGACGTGTGCATGGAGCTCGGCAAGGAGGTGTCGCTGGTCATCACGGGCGCGGACACCGAGATGGACAAGGCGCTGGTCGAGCGGATCAGCGACCCGCTGCTGCACCTGGTGCGCAACTCCCTGGACCACGGCATCGAGCAGGCCGCGGAACGCCGCAAGCACGGCAAGGCCCAGCAGGGCACGCTGCGGCTGAACGCCTACCACGACGCGGGCAACATCGTGATCGAGGTGGTGGACGACGGCCGGGGCCTCGACCGCGACCGCATCCTGGCCAAGGCGATCGAACGAGGGCTGGTGGCGCCCGGGACGCCGCTGACCGACTCGGAGGTCTTCAACCTCATCTTCGAGCCCGGCTTCTCGACGGCGGAGACGGTCTCGAACCTGTCCGGCCGGGGCGTCGGCATGGACGTGGTGAAACGCAACGTGACGGCGCTGCGCGGCACCATCGAGATGGATTCGACGCGCGGCATCGGCACGACCATCCGCATCCGCCTGCCGCTGACCCTGGCGATCATCGACGGCTTCCTGGTCGGCGTGGGCTCGTCGTCGTTCATCGTCCCGCTCGACCGGGTCACCGAGTGCGTGGAGCTGCCGCCGGGCCCGCTGAGCCGCGACTGCATGAACCTGCGCGGCGAGGTGCTGCCGTTCATCCGGCTCAAGCAGCTCTTCCAGCTGCCCGGCCCACCGGCCCGCCGCCAGAACGTGGTGATCGTCGAGCAGTCCGGCCAGCGCACGGGCCTGGTGGTGGACAGCCTGCTGGGCGAGCTCCAAACGGTGATCAAGCCGCTGGGCGTCCTGTTCAGCCGGGTCCGCTGCATCAGCGGCTCGACCATCCTGGGCAACGGGGAGATCGCCCTGATCCTGGACGTGGGGCCGCTGATCGCCGACCATTCGGACCGCGAGCACACCCGCCACGCCGCGCCGGCGGCCTGACCGAGCGGTCCACCGGCCGACCCGTCGCCGACCGATCTATCGCCCGATCGGGAATCCAGGGTAGATGTAGCCGGGCGCCCAGAACGGCGGGTAGCCGTAGTGCCCGTACACCTGCTCGTAGTAGTCGTGCTGGTCGGCGAGGTCCGGATCGTATCGGGGCGCGCCCGCGATCCGGTCCCGCCCCGACCCGACGACCACCTGCTCATCGGTCACCCGGGTGACGGCCTCGACCGGCACGAAGGACGAGGAGGCCCCGAAACCGAGCAGGCCGCCGTGCTCCACCCGCAGGAAGCGCACCGTGCCCTGATCGGGATCCACCAGCAGATCGGCGACGGTGCCCACACTCTCCCCGTCGCTGTCGACGACGTCCCGGCCCCGGACGTCCTGCGCGGGGTCGGCGATGGTCTGACCACTCTCGCTGAGCGGCGTCAGTGTGCCGGCTGGTTCTTCCATGACACACCTCCCTGGGAGCGGGTTACCCACTCCCTTCGGGGCGCTACACGTGCGTTCCCTTTCTGTCTCCCCTCCACTCCATCCTTGTGTGGTCGAGCCATAGTGGCGGGCTCGGTTATGTCGGCGTCGAACATGTGGTGTGGTGTGCGCACGTCGTAAGTTCGTCATCATGACGACGGCAGAGGTGGTCGGGCTCGACCTTCAGGGGCGTACCGCGATGGTGACCGGCGGCGGAAGCGGCATCGGCCGTGCCTGCGCGGTGCGACTCGCGGCCGCCGGCGCGCACGTCGTGGTCGTCGACGTGGACGCGACGGCCGCGGAAAAGGTGGCGAGCGAGATCAACGGCACGGCCGCGGTCGCCGATCTCGCCGAGGACGGCGCGGTCGACGGGCTCCCGGCGGAGGTGGACGTGCTGGTCAACAACGCCGGGCTCCAGCACGTGGCCCCGCTGCCCGAGTTCCCGCCGGAGCGGTTCGCCTATCTGCAGACGGTCATGGTGGAGGCGCCGTTCCGGCTGGTCCGCCGGGTCCTGCCGCACATGTACGGGCGAAGTTGGGGCCGCGTCGTCAACATCTCGTCGGTGCACGGGCTGATCGCGTCGCCGTTCAAGGCCGCGTACGTGACGGCGAAGCACGCCCTGGAAGGCCTGTCGAAGACGGTGGCCCTGGAGGGCGCCGAGCACGGGGTCACGTCGAACTGCGTGAACCCGGCCTTCGTCCGCACGCCCCTGGTCGACAAGCAGATCGAGGACCAGGCCCGCCACCACGGCATCTCGGAGAACGAGGTGATCGAAAAGGTGATGCTCTCCCGCGCGGCGATCAAGCGCCTCATCGAACCCGAGGAGGTGGCCGAGACGGTGGCCTTCCTGTGCACCCCCGCGGCCAGCATGATCACCGGCGCGTCGATCCCCCTGGACGGCGGCTGGACCGCGCATTGAACATGCCACCTCCTTCCCGCCCTTCGGCGCCCACCGACCTCATCGCGTCCTTCGACCTTCTCGCGTTCTTCGACCTCCTCGCGCGCGAGGCACCGCCCGCCGACTTCGAGCAGCCCGTCGCCGCGGCGCGGGCGGCGGGCGCGTCCGCTGCGGAGGTCGCCGAGCTGGAGCGGGTGAAGCTGCGCGCCCTCCAGGTCCGCGCGATGCTCGAACGCCGCCGCCGGCGCGAGGAGGAACTGTCCGCCCTGTACGACACGGCCGGCGACCTGGCCGGCCTCCGCGACCTCGACGCCGTGCTGCGCGCGATCGTGCACCGCGCCCGCACGCTGCTCAACGCCGACGTGTCCTACATGACGCTGAACGACGCCATCCGCGGCGACACGTACATGCGCATCACCGACGGCTCGGTAGCGGCCAGCTTCCAGGGCCTCCGCCTAGCACCGGGCGCGGGCCTGGGCGGCCTGGTAGCCCTGACCGGCACCCCCTACGCGACGGCCAACTACGCCGGCGACCCCCGCTTCGAGCACAGGACCGACATCGACAGGGGCGTGGCCGACGAGGGCCTGGTGGCCATCCTCGGCGTACCCCTGAAGCTCGGCGCCGAAGTCATCGGCGTCCTCTTCGCCGCCAACCGCACGGAGCGCCCTTTCGCCCGCGAGGAAGTGGCCCTGCTCGTCTCCCTGGCCGCCCACGCCGCCGTGGCCATCGACGCGGCCCGCCTCCTGACGGAAACCCGGGCAGCCCTGGCCGAGCTCTCCACCGCCAACGAGGCCGTGGAACGAGCCGCCGCAGCCCACGACCGCCTGACCACCGTGGTCCTCCGAGGCGGCGGCGTAGAAGACGTGGCCCGCGACCTGGCCGAAGTCCTCGACGGCGCCCTCCTGGTCTTCGACGCCCAGGGCCGCCGCCTGGCCGCCGCCGGCTCCCTCCCATCACAGCCCATCAAGCCACCTCAGGCCTCGGCGTCTCCTTCCACACCACCTCCCGCGCCTCCCTCATCGCCGTCCGTCCCTACGCTGCCGCCGTCTTCATTCGCGCAGCCGCCCTCTTCCCTTGCACCGCCCTCCGCCGTTGGGCCGCTGACTTCCTCTCCGCCGCCGCCCTCGTCCTCCCTCGCGCCACCGTCGCGGCTGTCGTCGTCTTCCCCTCCCCTTGGCTCGCCGTCTCCTGGGCCGCCGTTGCCTGATCCGGCCGCTCTGGCATCGCGTAATCCCGCAGTGCCGGCGTCGCCCGATCCAGCAGC
>NZ_BOMI01000058.1 GCF_016862115.1 Paractinoplanes deccanensis | reverse complement strand
GGCATCGCCGGATCCGGCGGTGCTGGCCGAGGCGGTCGCGGCCTCCCGACTCGAAGGCCGGAGTGTGCGCCGCGGCGCCCTCCACGTCGCGGCGGTGGTCGCGGGCACCGACAACCTCGGCGCGCTGGTGTTCCAGCCGGCGCACCCCCTGTCCGACGCCGACCAGCGCACCCTGGAACGAGCCGCGCAGATCACCGCCCTCCTGCTGCTCTTCCGCCGAACGGTCGCGGACGCCGAGGCCCAGGTCCGCGGCGAGCTCCTCGACGACCTCCTCAGCCACCCCACCCGCGACCCGGCCGCACTTCGCTCGCGGGCCGCCCGCCTCGGCGTGGACCTGGACGCCCCGCACGTCGTGGTCGTCGCCGACGGTGCGCAGATCGCGTCGTGGGCCCGAACCTTCGCCGCAGCCCGTGGGGGCCTCGCCATGGCCCGCGAGGGACGCACCGCCCTGCTGCTGCCCGGCGCCGATCCCGGCCAAGCGGCGCAAACCGTGTCCCGGGAGGCGGCCCGGGCGCTCGGCCGCCCGATCACCGCGGGCGCGGCCGGTCCGGCCACCGAGCCGGCCGCGGTCGCGCCGGCCCACCGGGAGGCCGAGCAGTGCGTCCGCGCGCTCGCCGCCCTGGGCCGCACCGGAACGGGAGCGAGCGCCGCCGAGCTCGGCTACGTCGGCCTGCTGCTCGGCGAGGGCGGAAGGCAGGACGTTCGCGGCTTCGTCGACAGCGTGCTCGAACCGGTGATCTCGTACGACGAGAAGCGTGGCACGGCACTGGTGCAGACCCTCGACGCCTACTTCGCCGCCGGCGGCGGTCTCACGCGCGCCGCGGACCAGTTGCACGTCCACGTCAACACGGTCAGCCAGCGACTGGACCGGATCACGCAGTTGCTCGGCCCCGGCTGGCAGGAACCGGACCGCTCGCTGGACCTTCGTCTGGCCCTGCGGCTGCACCGACTCGGCATGTAGGCAGACGACACAACCCACTCGGAGGCTGTGGCTGCCGCGGCCATGGGAAACCACCCGGCAGGCGGCATATCGTCACCTGACGATGTGGTCCCGGTCACAGTCAGGAGTCCTCCCATGTCGACGCTCACCGCTCCCAAAACATCACTGGTGAAGGTCGTCTTCGCCAGCCTGGTCGGCACCGCCGTCGAGTGGTACGACTTCTTCTTGTACGGCTCGGCCGCCGCCTTGGTCTTCGGCACGCTCTTCTTCCCCTCGTCAGATCCGGCCACCGCGACGCTGCTCGCCTTCGGCACGTACGCGCTCGGTTTCGTCGCCCGCCCGCTCGGCGGTGTCGTCTTCGGACACTTCGGCGACCGCGTAGGCCGCAAGAAAATGCTGGTCATCTCGCTGATGACGATGGGCATCGCCACCATCGCGATCGGCCTGCTCCCCACGCACGCGACCATCGGCGTAGCCGCGCCCGTACTCCTGCTGGTCTGCCGCTTGGCCCAGGGCTTCGCGGTCGGCGGCGAATGGGGCGGCGCCGTGCTGATGGCAGCCGAGCACGGCGACGACAACCGCCGCGGCCTCTGGACGTCCTGGCCACAGGCCGGTGTCGCCCTGGGCAACCTGCTCGCCACTGGCGTCCTGTGGGTGCTGGCCGCGGTGCAGTCCGATGAGGCGTTCAACGCGTGGGGCTGGCGCATCCCGTTCCTCCTCAGCGCCATCCTGGTCCTGGTGGGTCTCTGGGTACGTCTGTCCGTCGAGGAGTCGCCGTTGTTCGCCGAGGCGCGCAACCGCCTCGGTGAACGGCACCAGCCGCTGCTCGAGGTGGCGCGCCGCTACCCCCGCGAGGTCATCGTCGCGATGGGCATGCGACTCGCCGAGAACATCTCGTACTACCTGTTCACGGTCATCTCGATCACCTTCCTGACCACCTACGCCGGCGAGAAGTCCGACCGCGAGATGATCCTCAGCGCCCTGCTGATCGGTTCGGTCGTGCAGTTCGTCGTGATCCCCTTGGTGGGCGCGCTGTCCGACCGTGTGGGCCGCCGCCCCCTCTACCTGACTGGCGCCGTAGGCGTGGCCGTCTGGTCGTTCTTCTTCTTCGACCTCGTCGGCAGCCGCTCCGAGGGCCTGATCACCCTCGCGGTCGTGGTCGGCCTGCTGTTGCACGCGCTCATGTACGCCCCGCAGGCAGCCTTCTTCTCGGAGCTCTTCGGCACGTCGGTCCGCTACACCGGCGCCTCCGTCGGCTACCAGCTCGCCTCGATCTTCGCCGGCGCCCTGGCCCCGATCATCGCCGTACGCCTGCTCGGCAGCACCGACAACCCGAACACCACTGCCGTCGCCATCTACATGACGATCGCCTCCGTCCTCACCATCGTCTCGGTCGTCGTGACCCGCGAAACGGCCCGCTCCTCCCTGAGCCACGACCGCGTCACCCAGTAACCCACCACCTCCTCCTCACACGCTCACGGCGCGGGCGCCCACTCATCCGTCCACCCGGGCGCCCGCCCATCCGCCCACCGGCCCGCTTGCCGACCGCTGTTCACGGCCGACGCGCACTCACTCGTCCACCGCGACGTTGGCGCGAGCTTCCCACCTCCCCTCGCGCTGGAGGGATGCCACAACGAGCCCCGACTCGTACGCCGCGATGACCAGCTGAGCGCGATCGCGCGCGTGAAGCTTGGCCAGCAAGCGACTGATATGGGTCTTCACCGTGGCAAGGCCCAACCTCAACCGATCGGCGATCTCGGCGTTGGAAAGCCCACCGGCGATCAGGACCAGCACTTCCCGTTCCCGATCGGTGACGTGACCCATGCCTGCGACCGGAAGATCGGCCGCCGGCTGCGACGACCCCGCGGCGTAGTGCGCGATCAACCGCCGAGTGACCGAGGACGCGGGCAGCGAGTCTCCCGCGGCCACAGCCCGTATCGCGGCGATGAGGTCACCGGGCGCCACGTCCTTGAGCAGGAACCCACTGGCCCCCGCGCGCAGCGCCGTGAAGACGTAGACGTCGAAGTCGAAGGTCGTGAGTATCAGCACCCGGGTGCGGGGCGTGCGTGGATCACCGCAGATCCGCCGGGTGGCCTGAATCCCGTCGAGCTCCGGCATCCGAATGTCCATGAGCACGACATCGGGCTGCTCCCGCTGAGCCAGCTCCACGGCTTCTGCCCCCGTGCCGGCTTCGCCCACGACCTGTAGCCCCGGAGTCAGCTCGATCAACAGCCGGAAGCTCGCGCGCAACAGCTCCTGGTCGTCCGCGATCAAAACACGCACCGCCGGGTCTGCCTCACGAACGGCCTCTGCGGCACGGTCGGCGTTCACAGCGCCCCTCCGTACGGAAGTGTGGCGACCACGGCGAAGCCGCCGCCCGGACACGGACCCGCGGAGAAGCTGCCGCCGTGTGCCGTGACTCGCTCCCGCATGCCGGCGATACCCATCCCGTCGCGGCTCGGGCCGGACCGCCGGTTGCCGTCGTCGGCGACCTCGATGCGGAGCTGGCCGTCGACGGCCGCGACATCGACGCGACAGCTCGCCGGGGCAGCGTGCCTCACCACGTTCGTCAGGGACTCCTGCACGATCCGATAGGCGGCCAGGACGACGCTCTCTGGCGCGTCTTCTCCCCCACGTACGTCCAAACTGACCGCCACCCCGGCCGAAGCCGCACGATCAACCAAGTGGGAAAGGTCGCCGAGCGCCCGGGGCGCGGCGAAGTCGGCCTCTGTTCGCAGTTCACCCACCGACCGGCGCAACTCTTCGAGGGCTTGTCTGCTCGTCGCCTCGATCACCGCGAGCGCGGCCGGCAATTCCTCCGGGCGCTTCTCGGCGACGTGGTTGGCGACGGCGGCCTTGACCGCGATGAGGCTGAGGCTGTGGCCGATGACGTCGTGCATCTCCCTCGCGATCCGCAGACGTTCTTCCGTGACAGCCCGCTCGGTCGCACGGGCGGCGCTGAGCTCGGCCTGACGGTGACGCTCGCGCAGCGTCCAGCCGAGCACCCAGCTCGCCGCGCAGACCAGAGCGGCGAACGCCGTGCCCGCGATCCCGGGCCCGTCCGAGGACACGTCGGCGATCACGGTGCCGACCAGCAAAATGAAGGTCGTCACCAGCGCGGTTTGCACGCTTCGGCGCTTCGGAACGTGCACGCCGACCGTGTAGAGCATTGCGGCGACCGCGACGAGTGGACCGGTGGAGGCATAGTCGGGCACGATCCCCACGGCAAGCGCTAAGCTCGCCGTCACGCTGATGACAAGCGTGCCGGCGATCGGCCACTGCCGGCGCACCAGCAGCGGCGCACCGAGCAGGACCACCGTGAGCACGGTGAGGGAAACGGGTTCGTGGAAGCCGGTAGCCTCGATGGCCGCGGCCCAGCAAATGAGCCAGGCAGCCGAGGCGAGCGCGACGTCCATCAATCGGCGAAGCGTCACGCGACAGACAGTATCGGCCTCGGACGCACGCCGCGTCAGACCACGGGTTGACAGACCTCGGTCTGACGACATCGGCACCGCCGTGCCCGATCGTCGCTGCATGACAGTCGTCCTGCACGAGCTGAGCAAGACATATGAGGCCACTGCGGGCGCCGTGACGGCGCTCGATGGCGTGACCGTCCAGTTCCCGGAATCCACTTTCACCGCCATCATGGGCCCGTCGGGCTCCGGCAAGTCGACGCTGCTGCACTGCTCCGCCGGTCTCGAGCCATCCACCTCCGGCATGGTCACCGTCGACGGGACCGTGCTGGGCGAGCTCGGCGGCGACGCGCTCACCCGCTTTCGCCGTGACCGGATCGGCTTCGTCTTCCAAGACCTCAATCTGGTGTCATCGCTGACCGCGGCCCAGAACGTTGCGTTACCCGTGCGGCTCGCCGGTCGCCGGGCTGACGACACTGCCGTGACGGCGGCGCTGGCCGAGGTAGGCCTGGCGGATCGTGCGCGTCACCGGCCCCACGAGCTCTCCGGTGGGCAACAGCAGCGGGTCGCGATCGCCCGCGCACTGTTCGCGCGACCGGCGGTCGTGTTCGCCGACGAGCCGACCGGCGCTCTGGACAAGGCCACCTCGGGCCAGGTGCTGAGCCTCATGCGACGCCTCGTCGACGAGCACGGTCGCACGATCGTGCTGGTGACCCACGACCCGGTGGCCGCGGCGGTCGCTGACCGTGTGCTCCTCCTGGTCGACGGCCGGGTCACCGAGGAGCTGACGGGCGCCGACGCGGCCGCGGTGTCCGACCGGATGACCATGTTGGAGCGGTCATGCTGAGCCGCTTCTCCGCCGTCGGGGTCGGCGGCGACCGCAAGGGCACGTTTCTGGCGGTCCTGCTCGGCACGACCATCGTCACCACCTTCCTGCTCCTGTTGACGTCGGGTCAGCCCCGGGTGCCCGATCGCCTCGCCGCCTTCGAGGCGGTGGTGACCAGCCCGGCGGCCGCCAACCGGGCCGACGAGTTCGCCGAGCCGGTGCCATGGTCTGCCGAGGCTGTGCGCTCCCTGATCGAGCGGCTGCGTACGGTGCCGGGCGTCGACAGGGTCGCCGTCGACCGTCGCTTCTACGCCCAGCCCTTGCTTGACGGCCAGCCGGTCGCCGACAGCACTGCGGGGTACGCCTGGCTCGGCGATGACCCGCCGGGCTCGGGAGAAGTGATCGTGAACCGGTCGCTCGGCGTTCCGGTCGGCGCTCCCCTGACTCTGTTGACCGCCGCAGGACCGACGACTTGGCAGGTGAGCGGGCACACGGGCTGGCCCGGCGTCTACTTCTCCGAGCCGGACGCGGCGCGGCTCGCTCCTGGCGTCCGTGCCCTCGGCCTCTCCGGCTCACCGTCGATGGAAGCCGTGCGAGCCGTCGTCGGACCGGCAGGGCTCGTGTCCACGGGCGACGCGCGTGGCGTCGCCGAGCCGCGTTCCGATGCGCGCACCCGTTGGATCGGTATGCAGGTGCTCACCGCGACGACCGCACTCGGCGGGTTCGCGTGCGTCTTCCTCATAGCGTCCACCTCGGCGTATGCGGTCGATCAACGCCGCCGCGAGATCGGCCTGCTGCGCGCGGTGGGCGCGACCCCACGCCAGGTCCGGTCGATGTTGCACCGCGCGGCTCTGCTCCTCGGCCTGCTCGCCGCGCCCGTCGGTGTCCTGCTCGGCGCACTCACCGCCCTCGCACTCGCCAGATTCCTCGTCGGAGCGGGACTCGAACCACACGGGTACGCCGTGCGCTGGCAGCCATGGGTTCTGGCGGCGGCGCTCGCAACGGGGCCGCTGATCTCCGTGGCCGGTGCGGCCCTGGCTGCACGACGGGCGGCCCGGGTCGGCCCGATGGAAGCGCTGCGGGTCGCCGAGGCCGAACCGAGAGCGATGAGCCGCGGACGGTGGATTGCGGGTCTGACCGCGGCCGGCGCCGCGGTGGCCGCGGGCGTCTCCGCCGCAAGCGCCAGTGACATGCAAGACGTGGGTACCTACGCGCTGCTCGGCGCGATGGCGTTGGTCGCCGCCGCAGCCCTGCTCGCCCCTGCGGTCGTGCCGGCACTCATACGGCTGTTGCTGGGACCGTGGAGCGGCATCACCGCGCTGCTGGCTCGAGAGAGCGCACATGCCGCCGTCCGGCGGACGGCTTCCACGGCGGCACCCGTCCTGTTCACCGTGGCCTTCGCAGTCTTCGTCACCGGCACCGTGCAGACCTCGGCCGCAGCCTGGCAGACCCGGCGGGCAAACACGATCGGCGCCGAGACTTTGCTCGTGCCCGATGGGACTCCGGGTCTTCCCGACAGCACCGCCGGCCGGGCTCCGCTGGACACGACCGTCTACGTCGCAGGGAAGGCACTGCCGGTGATCGGAGCGGACACGGTGGATCGCGGAACCGCGCTGGTCTCGGCGCAGGCGGCCGAGCGATACGGACCTTCGGTCTCCGTCACCTTCGCCGACGGCCGGCGCGAGACGGTGCGGGTGGCCGGAACCGCCCCGCCGGGCCCGTTGATCGCTGATCTCGTCCTGCACCGCGACACAGTGCGGCAGCACGATCCGTCCGCCCTGGCGCCCGCCGTCTATCCCGTGCCGCCAGGCCCGGTTCCGGCAGGTGCACGGACAGCCGATCCGGGTGCCCTCGCTCGGCAGGCGGATGCGGAGGACGACCGGCTGATCCGAGTGTTCACGATGCTGCTGCTGGCCGTCTCCGCAGGTTCCGGGGCGCTCGCCGTCGCGAACACGCTGCTCATGACCGCCCGTCGCCGTGGACCGGACCACCGGGTCCTGTGGCTGACCGGCGCATCCCGCGCACAGGTGCTACGCGCTGTGGCTCTGGAGACCACCCTGGTGGTGGCGATCGGCTCCCTGCTCGGCGGCGGCGCAGGGTTGCTGGCGGTGGCCGGCTCCGCCCGTTCCCTGGGCGCGCAGATCGGCGACCACGTCCCCGTCGCCTTCTCCTGGCCCACGATCGGCGCCTCCGTGGCGTGCTGCCTGGTCGTCGGCCTGATCGCTTCCCTCTGGAGACCTGCAACGACAACGAACCGAGATGGCTGAGCAGACGCGCGGCGCCCGGACGAGCCCTCGGATCCCGGCCGCACGAGGCCGGCCAGACCAGCCGCCAAACGGCTGACGGGCTGACGGGTTCCAGAGCACGACACGGGCGACGGCCACCGGCATGCAGACTGTTCAGCGCCCCTGGCCGGGCCGGAATTCAGGGCCGTTTGACGTGAGCGGCACGCAGCGCCGCTCGGCACGGCTGGCGCGCAGGGCGCTCGGCAC
>NZ_BOMI01000057.1 GCF_016862115.1 Paractinoplanes deccanensis | reverse complement strand
GGCCGACACATAGGACGATCAGCACAGTCGGCGCACGAAACCGCTCAGCACGGCCGGCACACAGGACCATTCAGCCCGGCTGGCACGCAGGACCGCCCACTAAGGCCGACCGGCCTGGCCACGGGCTGCACGAACGGGAAGGAGGGTCAAGGGTTGAGCCAGAGCGAGACGGCGAGCGCCAAGGCGCCGAGGGCGATCGCCACCCGCAGGGGGCGCTCCGGGAGGCGGCGGACGAGGACCGGGCCGAGGCGGCTGCCGAGGCGGCTGCCGAGCAGGCAGCCGGCGGCCAGCAGGGCTGCCGCGGTCCAGTGCACCGGAGCTGTCAGCGCGTAGAGGATGGCGGCGGCCAGGTTGGAGGCGCCTAGGACGACGCTCTTGACGGCGTTCGTCACGGGGAGTGGTTCGGCCAGGGCCAGCGACATGGCGGCCAGGAGGAGGACACCGGCGGCGGCGCCGAAGTAGCCGCCGTAGATGGCGATGAAGAGGATGCCGAAGCCGAGCGGTGGGCGGAAGCCGGGCTTCGCGTACCAGATGCGGAGGGGGTCGCGGAGCAGCAGCGTGATTCCGCCGAGGGCCACGAGGAAGGGGACGATGCGTTCGAACGCCGAAGCGGGAGTGCTGATCAGCAGCACCGCGCCGACCAGGCCGCCGGCTGCGGCCACCGCGCACTGCCGGAGAAGGCGGGAGCCTTGGCCGCGTAGTTCGTGCCGGGAGCCGGCTGCGGCGCCGGCCGCGCTCGACAGCAGGGCGACCGTGTTGGTCACGTTCGCCGCCACGGGTGGGATGCCCACGGCCAGCAGCACGGGATAGCTGACGAGCGACGCGAGCCCGGCCATCGAGCCGGTCAGCCCGGATCCGACACCCCCGGCCACCAGGAGAGCCGCATGATCCAAATCCACGTGAAGCAACGCTATCGTGCCGCGCGGTCACCACCAGCCGCGCGTCACCACCAGCGGCGCGGTCACCACCAGCCGCGCGGTCACCACCGGCCGCGCGGTCACCACCAGCCGCGCGGTCACCACCAGCGGCGGTGCGGCTTCTGGCGACGCAGGTCACCGGAGAGGCGTCGTCTACAACGCGCTACCCGTCAGGCGGCAGGCAAGCGACGTCTTGCGGCAGGCTGGCGGCGTCACGACCACATTGGGCCTGTTAAGGCGATCGCGAGGAGGACCGGCACGCAGAGCACGGACGACAGGAAGACCGCGTCGCGGGCGAGAGTCACGCCGGCGCTGAAGGACTGGGCGTACAGGAAGACGTTCTGTGCGGCGGGGAGGGCGGCCAGGACCGTCACGGCATAGGTCTCTGCTGGGGACAAGCCGAGGAGGAGGGCGAGAGCGAGAGCGAAAGCCGGCATCAAGAAGCTCTTGAGCAGTACCGCGGTGATTGTCGGGAGGCGGTCGGGGCCGCGGGCCAGGACGCGGACGCCGGAGAGGGACATGCCGAAGGCGAGCAGGACCACGGGGACTGCTGCCTGGCCGATGGCGGAGACGGGGGTGAGGAGCACGTTCGGCAGGCGGAGGCCCGTTACGGCTACGAGCACGCCCAGGATCACCGCCACGGTGAGAGGGCTGCGGAGCGGGGCCGTCAGTGACGTGCGCCAGGAGCCGATGCGGAAGAGGGTGAGCGCGACCGGCGTGATGATGAGCAGCTGGAACATGATCACGGGGAGGACGAGGGCGGCGTCGTGGAGGACGTACGCGGCGACGGGAAGGCCGATGTAGCCGGCGTTGGTGTAGCCGGCGGCCAGGGCGCCGACGATGCGGGTGCCGCGGTCGCGGTGCCGGGTGACCAGGGCGTGCAGGGCGAAGCAGAGGAGCGCGGCCAGCGCCGAGACCACGAGGGGCTCGGAGAACAGGACGCTCGGGTCGGACGCCGAGGCGCTGGTGAACAGCAGGCACGGTGACAAAACCGTGTAGGCGAGGCGGCCCGCGACGGTCACGGTGTCCGCGGGGAGGCGGCCCCACCGGCCCGCGATCCAGCCGGCGACGACGATCAGGGCGATGGCGGCGAGACCGGAGAGCGCCGAGATCACGAACCCGAGGGTAGGCGACCACCCGGCAGCCCACAGAGCCGAAGTCTGCGTCAGCGGACTGCAAACACTGCAAACGCTTGCACCTAGCATTGATGGGTTTCTATTCTCAGCCAAGCACCGAAGGTAAGCGCTTTCCTGCATACGAATCCTCGGTCGGCGTGGGAGACGGCATTGGTTCGTAGTGGCAGCGCCTGGAGTATGCGAGGAGGAGCGACATGCGGGTGAGAACAGCATCGGCCCTGGTAACCGGGGTGGCGGGGGCGGCGGTACTGGTGGCCCTGGCGTCACCACAGGCCGAAGCGGCGGCGGTGGGCACGGCGACGGGCTACGCCAGTGTCAACGGCGGCACGACCGGGGGCAACGGCGGCGCCACCGTGCGCGCCACCACCGGGACGCAGATCCACCAGGCCCTGTGCGGCCGGGCCAGCAGCAGCACCCCGATCACCATCGAGGTGCAGGGCACGATCAACCATGGGAACACGACCAAGGTCTCCGGCGACAGCTGCAACACCGCGGCTGACAAGATCGAGCTGAAGGAGATCAGCAACGTCACGATCATCGGGGTGGGCGGCGGAGCGGTCTTCGACCAGCTCGGTATCCACATCCGGGACTCCAGCAACATCATCATTCAGAACGTGACGGTGCGGAACGTCAAGAAGTCCGGCTCACCCACCTCGAACGGCGGCGATGCCATCGGCATGGAGAGCACCGTCCGCAATGTCTGGGTCGATCACGTGACGCTGGAGGCGAGCGGCGGCGAGGCGGAGGGCTACGACGGCCTGTTCGACATGAAGGACGACACCGAGTACGTGACGCTGTCGTACAGCATCCTGCGCAACTCCGGCCGGGGCGGGCTCATCGGGTCGAGCGAGAGCGACACCGGCAACAGCAACATCACGTTCCACCACAACCGGTACGAGAACATCGACTCCCGCACGCCCCTGTTGCGCGGCGGGGTCGCGCACATCTTCAACAACTACTACTTCAGCCTGAACGAGTCGGGCATCAACAGCCGCGCCGGGGCGCGGGCGAAGGTGGAGAACAACTACTTCGAGGACTCGAAGGACGTGCTCGGCACCTTCTACACCGACGCGGCGGGCTACTGGCAGGTCGCGGGCAACATTCTCGACAACGTGACCTGGTCGAGCCCGGGCGAGGACACCAACCCGGCGGGCCCGAACCTCACGTCGACGACGAGCGTCTCCGTCCCGTACAGCTATCGGCTCGACAACGCGTCCTGCGTGCCGGACGTCGTGCGGCAGACGGCCGGCGCCAACACGGGCCTGCGCACGTCCACCGGGAGCTGCTCCACCACGAACCCCACCACGACGCCGCCCACGACACCACCGACGACCCCGCCCACCACACCGCCGACGACGCCGCCCACCACCCCGCCGCCGAGCGGCACCAACCTCAGCATCGGCGCCGGCTCCGACGGGTCCAGCAAGGCGAGCGGCACCAGCTACGGCGACGTCCGCGACGGCAACGTGAACACCTACTGGTCCCCCAGCGGCACGACCGGCTCCATCTCGATCAAGTGGGGCTCGGCCACCACGGTGTCACGCGCCGTCCTCCGCGAGCACTCGGGCGCCACCGGCGCGGTCGGCACGTGGCGGCTGCTCAACGCCGACACGGGCGCCGTGCTCAAGACGGGCACCGGCGCCGGCACCATCACGTTCACGGCGGCCAGCCTCACAAAGCTCACCTTCGAGATCACGGCCGCCGGCTCGACTCCCCGGATCGCGGAGTTCGAAACGTACGCGTCGTAGCAAAACGGACGGGCTCCCTCGTTTCCGCAGTGTTGCCACAAGATTACTCAAGCGATACGTTGTGACGACTGTCGATATTGTCGTGAGGGAGCCCACCGTCATGTCGCTCAGTCGTCGCACCGTCCTCGTCGCCGGCGCGGGCGCCGCAGCCGGCGTCGCCATCCCCGCAACCGCCGCCCAGGCCACCACCGCAACCACCGCCCAGGCCACCGCCGGAACGAAGAGCCGCGAGGTCGGCTTCACGCTCGACGCGGTGACGCTCGACGGCGGTGAGCAGGTCGTCTCGCTCACCCTCGACACGTCACGCCTCGGGCCGATCCGCCCGTCGAGCCTGACCACCGGCACCTTCAGCGTGCACGTCACGGCCACCAGCCCGATCCCCGTCACCCCCGACCCGGGCTACGACCTCGACCGCGCGGTCACCGCGGCGCGCGTCGACCGGCGCGGCAACATCGTGCTCGAGCTCAGCTACGCCGAGGGGCAGCCGGGCGGCGGCACGCTCGGCTACATCTTCAGCAGGAGCCGCAACGTACGGCTGAACCTCGTCTACACGATCACGCAGAACGCGCCCTTCGTCGCCCGCGGCCGACCGGTCACGATCGACACGTTCACGCAGGGGCGGCTGTCCAATCCCGAGGTGGACGCGTACAGCTATCACCAGTCGCGCTCCGGCATGAAGTACCGTCTCTACAGCCCGCACCGAGGCGGCAAGCGCCCGCTGATCGTCTGGCTCCACGGCGGTGGGGAGGGCGCGTCCCTGCCCGACAACTACTACGACAACGAGACCACGCTGCGCGCCAACCGCGGCGCCCTCGGGTTCTCGACGCGGGAGGCCCAGAAGATCTTCAACGGCGCGTACGTGGTGGCGCCGCAGAGCTTCTCCGCGTGGATGCAGGACGGCCCCCGGTTCGCCCCGCTGATCCGCGAGATCATCGACGAGGTGGTACGGCGGCACGACGTCGACCGGGACCGCATCCACGTCGTGGGCTGCAGCAACGGCGGGTACATGAGCATGAAGATGACCACTGTCTACCCGTCGGACTTCGCTTCCTCCGTACCCATCTGCGGGGTCGTCGCCGGAAATCCGCCGCTCATCCCGGACGCCGAGCTCGCCGCGATCACCACCCCGACGTGGCTGGTCACCTCTCGCGACGACACGACGGTCGACCCGATCGCCAACACCGTGCACGCGCACGACCTCATCCCGCGCTCGCGGATGACCCTCTACGACAACGTGATCTGGAACGGTCACCAGTTCCCCGGCCACTGGTCGTGGATCTACGTGGCCCGCAACGATCCGAGCATGAACGGCATGCACATCTGGCAGTGGATGGCGCGGCAGCGCCGCTGACAGGCAACACGCTGTTGCCATTCGCTACCATCGTCCGCCATGAGCCTGGACGGGATCTACTACGTCATCTCCTGGATCCTGCTGCGCTGGCAAGACCTGTGGAGCGCCGTCGGCGTGCCGGACGGCCTCGTGCTGGGCACCAACTGGACGTGGATCCTGGCGATCGTGTTCCTGGTCGTCACGCTGCGCGCGCTGCTCTTCCCGGTCTTCGTCAAGCAGATCAAGTCGCAGCGGGCGATGCAGGCGCTGGCGCCGAAGATCAAGGAGTTGCAGGAGAAGCACAAGGACGAGCCGCAGAAGCTCCAGGCCGAGATGATGGAGCTCTACCGGGCCGAGAAGGCGAACCCGCTGATGGGCTGCCTGCCGATGCTCGTGCAGATCCCCGTCTTCCTCGGCCTGTTCCACGTGCTGCGCCGGCTCACCCCCGACAACCTCGGGACGACGCGGTACGGGTGGACGGCCGACCAGTTCTACGACGCCAGCCACGCCGCCCTGTTCACCGCCCCGCTCCCCGCGCACTTCAGCGCGGGCGGCGGGACCGTGCAGGTCGTCGCCGGCATCCTCGTCGTCACCATGATGCTCACGACGTACCTCACCAGCCGTCAGATGATCCTCAAGACGGGATGGGCCGAGGATCCGCAGCAAAAGATGATCCAAAGGCTCATGCTGTACGGAATTCCGGCATCCCTGCTCGTCTCGGGCGTCCTGTTCCCCATCGGCGTCGTGATCTACTGGGTGACGAACAACCTGGTGACGCTCGGCCAGCAACAGTGGGTGCTGCGCAAGTTCCCGCCGGCCGTCACGAAACCCGCCGTCGTTGAGGAACAGCATTGACGAGTCACCTTGGTCTCGAGTATGACCGCGGACTCCTGCTCGACCTGCACGTCCCCGACGCGCCGGCCGCTCCCCCGGTCGTCGTCTACCTGCACGGCGGCGCCTGGAAGGTCGGCTCCCGCCAGGACAATCCCGCACGCCAGCAGGCCCTCACCCGGCACGGCCTCGCGGTCGCCTCCGTCGACTACCGCCTCAGCGGCGAAGCCAAATACCCCGCCCAGCTGCACGACGTGCAGTCCGCCGTCGCCTGGCTTCGGGACAACGCCCAGCGGTACGGGGCGGACGGCACGAGAATCGCCTTGTGGGGCGCGTCGGCCGGCGCCCACCTGGCGGCCGCCGCCGCGCTGACCTCCCCGCCGCCGATCGCCGCCGCCGTCGCCTGGTTCGCCACCACCGACCTGGTGCGCGCCGCCCCGCGCGGCCCGGTCGAGCCCCGCTACCTGGCCAGCCCCGAAGGCGACCTGCTCGGCCTGGCGAGCCCCCTGGACGACGTCGAGGCCGCCCGAGCCGCCAGCCCCCGCTGGCTGGCCCACGCCGGCGCCCCACCGTTCCTGATCATGCACGGCGACCGCGACCGCCTGGTCCCCTCGGCCCAGTCCACGGTCCTGCACGACGCTCTGGTCGACGCCGGTGCCGACTCCACCCTGATCCTGCTCGGCGGCGCCGCCCACGAGGACCCGGCTTTCGACACTCCGCGCAACGTCGCCATGGTGGCGGCGTTCCTGTCGGCCCACCTGTAGTCAGCCCGCCTGCCCGTCGAGCCAGCATCCGATCACGTGGGCGAGCTCGGCCGGGTGACTGAAGTTCATCGCGTGCGCCGCCCCCTCGATCACCGCGACGCTCAGGTGCGGCGGGGCGAGATGGCTCAACTCCCGAACCCGGTGCTCGGGCGGCATCAACGGGTCGCGGCCGCCGAGCACCGCGAGCGTCGGCACCGGCGTGCGCAGCAGCCGCTCGAGCGACGGGAACCGCACGAGCTCGCCGAACAGGTGCACGGCGTTGACCGGGCCGAAGCGCAGGTAGTCCGGGAGCGCGACCCGCACCATGCGGCCGCTCTCCCGGGGCACGTCGCGGGCGAGCTGCACGAGCGCGCGGGTCAGCGGCTGGTTGTGCTCACCCCCGGCCGGTGAGGCCAGCACCACGCCGGCCACCCGCTCGGGCGCGCTGTGCGCGACCTCCAGCGACACCGGGCCGCCCATCGAGTTGCCGACCAGCACCACCCGGTCGAGGCGGAGCGCGTCGAGCAGTTCGAGCAGGGCCCAGGCCAGCGACGAGATGCCGAGCGTGTGCCCCCACGCCGGGCTGCGGCCGTAGCCGGGCAGGTCGGGCACCAGCGTCGTGGCCCGGTGCGCGAGCGCCCGCGCGGTGGGCAGCATGTAGCTGCCGGAGATCGCGAAGCCGTGGACGTGCACGATCGGCGTGGAGCCGGGCACCTCGCGGCCCTTGCGGACATAGACCTTGTGCCCGCGAACGGCCACCCAGGTCACGACGCCGGTTCCGAGGCGAAGAGGGTGAGGCCGAGCCGGGTCGCCAGATAGCGGGCCGCGAGCTGGCCGCGGACGCTGTTGCCGTACCGGTCGAGGGGTGGGGCGACGGTCGACAGCGCACCCTTGCCCGGCGACTCCACGACGCGTTCCCTGGTGATCGGGTTGACGCCGCTCTGCCTCATGTAGAGGCCGACCGCCTCCATCGGGTCACATCCGAGCATTCCGTACGTCGGGAGCAGGTCGGCGAGCGCGCGGTTGCGATGGTTCGTGGCGGACGCGGACGCGTACGTCTGCTGATCGGTCTCGAGCGGGCGGCCCGCGAAGCGGGACAGCCCGGTGGCGTTCACGCCGAGCCGTTGCCGCATCGTCTCGGCGCCCAGCTGTTCGCAGACCAGCGCGAACACGAACGGCTTCGCCACGCTCATGATCGTGAAGCCGTGGTCCGCGTCGCCCGCCGCGTACCGGCCGCCGCGGGTGCCGGCCGCGCAGATGCCGAAGAGGTCGACGGGCACGCGGGCCGGCGCCGGATAGACGTGCGAGGGCGCGCCCTCGGTCACCGTGCGGAACTTCTCGTACGCCTCGTCGATCGCGAGACGCACCTGCTCGGGCGACGGCAGATGCCCGGTGGAGACGTACGCGTCCATGATCGCCAAGGTACGGCCGCGGCCCGCCGTCCGCCTCGTCCGGCGCGGATGAGCGGCTTCTACGCGACGTTCTCCAGGACCACCGCCAGGGCCTGGCCGACGCCGATGCAGATGGCGGCCACGCCCCAGCGGTCGCCGGACTCGCGGAGGCGGGCGGCGAGCGTGCCGAGGATGCGGCCGCCCGAGGCGCCCAGCGGGTGGCCGATGGCGATGGCGCCGCCCTTGGCGTTCACGATGGCGGGGTCGATGTCCCAAGCGTCCACGCAGGCCAGCGACTGCACGGCGAACGCCTCGTTCAGCTCGACGGCGGCGACGTCGTCCCAGGTGATGCCGGCGCGGGCCAGGGCGCGGTCGGCGGCGGCGACCGGGGCGTAGCCGAACATCGGCGGCTCGACGGCGGAGACACCGCGGCCGGCTATCCGGGCGAGCGGGGCGCTGCCGATCTGGTCCGCCGCGGCGGACGAGCCGAGCAGGACGGCCGACGCGCCGTCGTTGAGGGGTGACGCGTTGCCCGCGGTGATCGTGCCGTCGGGGCGGAACGACGGCTTGAGGGCGGCCAGCTTCCCGGCCGTGGAGCCGGGCCGGATGCCCTCGTCGCGGGCCAGCTCGACGCCGGGGACCGGGACGATGAGGTCGTCGTAGAAGCCGGCGGCCCAGGCGGCGTCGGCGAGGTTGTGCGATCGGGCGGCGAACTCGTCCTGACGTACGCGGGAGATGCCGAACTTGTCGCCCAGCAGCTCGTTGGCCTCGCCGAGCGAGACGGTCCACTCCTTGGGCATGGCGTCGTTGACCAGGCGCCAGCCCAGCGTGGTCGACACCGCCGTCACGTTGCCGGCCGGGAACGCCCGGGACGGCTTGGGCAGAACCCACGGCGCGCGGGTCATCGACTCGACGCCGCCGGTGACGACCACGTCGGCGTCGCCGGTCTCGATCGCGCGGGAACCGATGATCGCGGCGTCGAGCGACGAGCCGCAGAGGCGGTTGACGGTGGTCGCCGGCACCTCGGCGGGCAGGCCGGCCAGCAGCACGGCCATGCGGCCGACGTTGCGGTTGTCCTCGCCGGCCTGGTTGGCGCAGCCCCACACCACGTCGCCGATCGCCGCCGGGTCGAGGCCGGGCGCCCGGTCGAGCACACCACGCAGCGCGGTCGCGGCGAGGTCGTCGGGGCGCACCTCGGCGAGGGCGCCGCCGAAGCGGCCGAACGGCGTACGGACGGCGGCGTAGAGATAGGCCGAGCTCATCCTGCCAACGTAGGCCCGCGCCCCGGACGGGCACAAATACTGAATCGCACTCGATTGAGAGCTTGAGGATATGGATCGTCATCCATTGACAGCCTTCGAGACCGGCGCCGACGATGACGATCGACGGGAGGCGATATGGACGCTCTGGATGTCGGCGCGCTCGAGGCCATCGACGTGCACACCCACGCCGAGGTCGGCCGGGACGGGCACAGGTCGCTGAGCGGCGAGCTGCTGGCCGCCTCCGAGGCGTACTTCAAGGCACACGGGCATCGCCAGCCGACGATCGACGAGATGGCCGCGTACTACCGCGCCCGGCGCATGGCGGCCGTGGTCTTCACCGTCGACGCGGAGCATCTGACCGGCCATCCGCGCATCCCGAACGAGGAGGTGGCCGACTCCTGCGCCGAGCACCCCGACGTGCTCATCCCGTTCGCGTCGATCGACCCGCACCGCGGCCGCGCCGGCGTGCTCGAGGCCCGCCGCCTGGTCGACCGCCACGGCGTGCGCGGCTTCAAGTTCCACCCGAGCCTGCAGGGCTTCGACCCGAACGACCGCCTCGCCTACCCGCTCTACGAGACCATCGAGGAGCTCGGCGTCCCCGCCCTCTTCCACACCGGCCAGACCGGCATCGGCGCCGGCGTCCGCGGCGGTGGCGGCATCCGGCTGCGCCACTCGAACCCCATGCTCGTCGACGACGTGGCGGTGGACTTCCCCGGCCTGCGCATCATCCTGGCCCACCCGTCCTTCCCGTGGCAGGACGAGGCCCTGGCGGTCGCCACCCACAAGGAGCACGTCCACATCGACCTGTCCGGCTGGTCACCGAAGTACTTCCCGCCCCAGCTGGTCCGCTACGCCAACTCGCTGCTCCAGGACAAGGTGCTCTTCGGCTCCGACTATCCGGTGCTCACCCCGGACCGCTGGCTCGCCGACTTCGCCACCCTGGACATCAAGCCCGCCGTACGCCCGAAGATCCTCAAGGAGAACGCCGCCCGCCTGCTGGGCCTGTCGCCGCGCTGACGGCCGTCAGGTCAGCTCGCCGGCGAGGAGGTCCATCAGGAGGCCGTCGTGCCAGGTGCCGTCGCGGCCGCGTTCGTAGCGGCGCATGATGCCGACCGGGCGGAAGCCGGCCTTCTCGTAGCAGCGGATCGCGGGGTGGTTGTCGGCGGCCGGGTCGATGACGAGGCGGTGGTGGCCCAGGTCGTCGATGAGGTGGCGGGCGACCGTGCGCACGGCGTCGGTGCCGAGGCCGCGGCCGTGCACCGAGGGCGCCAGGTAGATGTCGATGCCGGCGTGGCGGTAGTCGGGGTCGCTCTCCTCGCTCCACTGGACGGCGCCGACGACGCGGTCCTCGTACAACACGACCAGCACCTCGGTGTCGGGATCGGCGAGCTCCTCGGCGACCGGGCCGTCGTCCCACCGCTCGCGCACCTCGGGCGTCGCCCGGATCCGGGTCAGCGCGGCGACGTCGTCCTCGGTCGCGGGGCGCAGGGTCACGAGGGCACCTGACAGCGTCGGCATGCCGGTGAAGATACCGGCCGGGTGACTGCTCGACACCTCAGTTTCGGCGGCGGCGAGCGCCGGATTCCGGTTCTCCATGACGGCCAAGCCTAGAAGTGCAGGACCGCGGCCAGCTCGCGGCGTGAGGTGATGCCCAGCTTGGTGAAGATCTTGCGGAGGTGCCACTCGACGGTGCGGGGGCTCAGGAACAGCGACGCGCCGATCTCGGGGTTCGTGCGGCCGGTGACGGCGAGGCGGGCGATCTGGGTCTCCTGCGACGTGAGCTGTTCGGCCGTGCCGGGGGCCTTGGCGCGCACGGTCTCGCCGGTCGCGGCCAGCTCGCGGGCGGCCCGGCCGGCGAAGGCCTCGGCGCCGATGCGGGTGAAGGCGTCGTGGGCCGTGCGCAGCTGCGCGCGGGCCTCGGAGCGGCGGGCCTCGCGGCGCAGCCACTCGCCGAAGAGCAGGTGGGCGCGGGCCATCTGCATGCCCATGCCGGCCGACGAGAAGTACGCGATGCTGTCGCGGAACCGGCCCTCGTCGGCGAGCACCAGCGCGTCGGCGAGCGCCTGAACGCCCCGGGCCCAGTCGGTGCCGGTGACCGACGTGCGCAGCGACAGCCGTTCGCGGGCGTCGGCGGCCACTGTGGACGCTCCGGTGCGGGTCGCCGCTTCGACCAGCTCGCCCAGGTTCCAGTGATAGATCGCCAGATCGGGGTACGAGGCGGCCTCGCGCGCCGCCTCGAAGGCCTCCGGGTAGTCGCCGAGCCCGTTGTGCAGCGCGGCCTTGAAATAGCCGGCGATGCCCAGCGACCAGCCCTCGCCGCGCGACGACGCCTCGCGGAACATGGCGTTCACGAGCTGCGAGGCGTACGGCTCCCGGCCCCGATAGGCCGCGAGCGGCACCGCGCCGGACAGCTGGAGCGCGCTGCCGGTCGCCCGCATCAGGCCCTCGGCCTCGTCGACCAGGCTGGACGAGTCGTCGAGGCGCCCCAGGTAGTGCATGACGCCGGCGCGCAGGGCGAGCGCGTTCGGCAGCAGCGACAGCGCACCGGTGTCGCGCGCCACCCGTACCGCCCGGGACGTGATCTGGTCGAGCACGTCGAAGCGGAACATCTCGTACGCCATCGGCGCGGCCAGCCAGATCAGCCGTAGGTCCTCGTCGGGCATCGCGGTCATCGCCTCGACGGCCCGGTTCATGGCGGGCGCCGCCGCCTCGTAGCCGTCGAGGACCCAGGCGGTGAGCCCGGTCAGCATCAGGCCGGCGAGGTCGTCGCCGGGCGGCGCCTGCGCGGCGGCCCGCGCCACCGACGGCAGGAGCTCGGGGTCGGCCCGCCCGGTGTGCACGGCCGCGCCGATCGCCGTCAGGTAGGTCTCGCGCGCCGCCGCCGGGTCGAGGTCGCGCAGCTGGTGGGCGGCCTCGAGCAGCGGCGGCCCGGACTCGCGTCCCGGGTTGAGCACGAACGCCACGTGCGCGCGCACCTGCTCCACCCGCGCTCGCTGCAACGGTTGCAGCGGGCCCATCTCGGCAGCGCCCAGCAGCTCGGGCACCTGGGCGAACGAGCCCGCGTCGGAGTGGGCCCGCGCGGCGGCGAGCAGCAGCGACACCCGGCGGTCCGGGTCGAGGGTCAGCTGGGCGGCCCGTTCCAGGAACGCGGCGGCGGCCGACCATCCGCCGCGGGCCCGGGCCCGGTCGGCGGAGCGCTCCAGCTCGTCGGCGACCTCTTCGTCGGGGCCGGCGACGGCGTGCGCGCGATGCCAGGCACGGCGGTCCGGGTCGGTCTGCGGATCGGTCACCTCGGCCAGGACGCGGTGCACCTCGCGCAGGTCGGCGGCGCTGCCGGAACGCCACGCGGCGGAACGCACCAGCGGATGCGGGAAACGCGCCCGCCGGCTCAGGTCGATGAGCTGCGCGGTCTCCGCCGGCACCGCGGCCTCGGGCCCGATCCCCAGCAGATCCAAGGCCCGCCACAGCAGGTGTACGTCGCCCACGGGCTCGACGGCCGCGGCGAGCAGCACCTTGCGCGTGTCGGCGGGCAGCGCGGCGATGCGGCGCTGGAAGCTGTGCTCGAGCCGGCCGGCCAGGGGCGCCGCGCTCAGCCCGCCGAAGCCGAACGCCAGCTCGGCCGCGGACAACCCGCGCGGCAGCTCCAGCAGCGCCAGTGGGTTGCCCCGGGTCTCGGCGACGATCCGGTCCCGTACGCGGGAATCGACCGGCCCCGGCAGCGCGGAGTCGAGCAGCACCCGCGCGTCGGCGTCGGCGAGCCCCTCGACGGTCATCTCGGGCAGACCGGCGGGTGAGGTGGCCGGGGCGCGCACCGCGAAGACGAGCGCCACCGACTCGGCGTCCAGGCGGCGCGCCACGAAGGTGAGGATCAGCTCGGACATGCGGTCGAGCCACTGCACGTCGTCGACGATGCAGAGCAGCGGCCGCTGCGACGCCGCCTCCGAGAAGAGGCCGAGCACCGCGAGGCCGACCAGCAGCGGCTCGGGCGGCTTGCCGGCGGCCAGGCCCACCGCCGTCATGAGGGCCGCCCGCTGCGGCGCCGGCAGCCGGTCGACGGACGCCAGCAGCGGCGCGCACAACTGTTGCAGAGCCGAGTAGGTGATCTCCGACTCGAGCTCGACGCCGGCGGCGCGCTCGACTCGTACCCCCTCGGCCTGACCGGCCAGATGGTCGAGCAACGCGCTCTTGCCCACGCCGGCCTCGCCCCGCAGCACCAGGGCACGGCTGCGCCCCGACCGCACGTCCCTCAGCAGCCGGTCGAGCTCCTCCCGTTCGCGCCGCCGGCCGCGCAGCATCTCCTCCGCCACGAGATCACATCCCCCCGCGCCGCAGCGTACCCGGCGTGGGCAGGGCAAATCTCATCGGCAGAGTGCCGGAACGGGCTGTCCGCTCACCCGATTGACAGTGCCAACCCATCGTGCGCGCGTGCCGACGTACGCCCCGAGGCTTGAGGGGTGGGTCCGGCCGTCCGCAGACTGGTGGCGTGACGGTCCGGGAGCTCTATCTCGCGTCGGCCGCGGCCACCTGCGCCTTCCTGGCCCATCCGGCGGTGGCCGAGCGCTGGGCGGAGCCGAGCGCCCTGGCGAGGATGCGGGTCGGCGCGCTCGCCGCCCACCTGGCCGGTCAGCTCGTCCAGGTGCCCCCGGTGCTCGACGCGCCGGTGGTCCACGAGCGGGTCTCGCTGGCCGAGCACTTCGCCCGCTCGACGTGGACCGACGGCGACCTGGACAGCGACGTCAACACCTTCATCCGCCGCGCCTCCGAGGAGGCCGCGGCCGCCGGGCACGCGGCGGTGGCCACGGCGGCCGGTGCGGCCCTCGAGGAGCTGGCGAGGCGCTTGCCGTACGAGCCGCCCGACCGGGTCATCCAGCTCCCGTGGGGGCCATGGTCCCTCACGCTCGACGACTACCTGGTCACCCGGCTGCTGGAGCTGGCCGTGCACTGCGACGACCTGGCCGCGAGCCTCGGCGTGGCATGCCCCGCCCTCCCACCGGACGGCCTCGACACGGTGATCGCCCTGCTCGCCCGGCTGGCCACCCGGCGGCACGGCACCAGCGCCGTGATCCGCGCGCTCAGCCGGGCGGAGCGGGCACCCCGGACCATCGCTGTCATCTGACGTCGTGAAGGTCACCCCACGCGTGCCAGCGGTCGATCTCGACCTGGACGCTGACCCGGGGACTCTCCCGGTTCGCGTACGGCTCACCGGTGTAGTGCACGGCCAGGCGGTCGATGTCCGTCAGCCCTTCGTCGTCGGTGATCGAGACGGCCCGCCCCTGCAGGCTGAGGTGCGTGTACCAGTCGTCGCTCGCCAGCACGGTCAGCGAGACCCGCGGATCGGCGCGCAAATGCTTGAGACGGGCACGCTGGGCGCTCAGATTCAGCAGCACCCGCCCGTCCTCCTCCACCAGATACCAGGTGGCCACGGTCACCGGCCGCCCATCGGCGGCGACCGTGGCCATCACCGCCGGATGCGGCTGCCGGAGGAAGTCGAGGAGCTGCTGAGGCATCGGGATCTTGGGCATGCCAGGAGCCTAGGCGACGATCAGGCGGCGGACAGCGCGTAGCGGAGCAGCTCGGTCCACCAGGTGCTGCGCTCGGTGGCGGTGGTGGTCTCGGACAGCCACTGCTCGCGTACGGCCGAGGCCTGGAGCAGGGTTTCCGAACGGGTGGCCCCGGCCGCGAGCCAGGCCCAGGCGTCCGCTCGGTTGCGGGCGAGGCGCTCGCGCTCGGACCAGCCGGACGGCTGGCGGGGGAAGCGGGTGGTCACGGTCTGCCAGGCCCAGGCGACGGCGTCCGGGTCGCCCGACTCCTCGGCGGCGAGGGCCTGGAGGGTCAGCTGCCGGGCCTCGTTCCACTGCGCCCACTCGTGGGCGACGTACTGCGCGCGGTGCGTGTCCGCGTCGATACCGGCGGCGCTGAGCAGGCCGTGGCGCAGGAACTCGGCGATCCCGGCGTCGGTCGTCAGGTCGGCGGCGCGCTCCTGCACCGTGGCACCGAGCGGGACGCCGCCCAGGCTCGCCGCGAGATCACGGTCCTCGTCGGTCACCTGGGCCGCGCCGTCGTCGTACGGCACCTTGGCCTGGTCCTTCTGCAACGCCGCCGGGTATCCGGTGGCGGCGAACTCCGCCAGCTCGGCGTCGGTGCCGATCGCCGCGCGCCGGGCCGCCGCATGCACCCAGGGGTAGGACTGGGGCGTGTGCTCGGCCGCCATCCGGTTGGCGAAGTCGAGGTGCCCCGTGCGGGCCCGCGCCGCGCGGTCCACCGCGGACGCGTACCCGGAAGCGAGGAACGCCGTGGCGCCGCCGGTGTCGAGGGCCGAGCGCGCCGCCGACCGTACGCCCTCGCGCGGGTCGTGCACCGACAGCCAGCGCGCGAAATCCCGGTCGGCCTGCGCCGGGTTCGTCACCAGGACCGGAGCCGCCGTCACCAGGACCGGCGCCGCCGTCACCGGCGACGGCGCCGCCAGGACACCGGCCGAGACCGCGACCGCGCCAAGAAGAAATTGCCTACGCCTCACGAACATCTCCCCCGTGAAACCGCTGATGACCATCAATGCAGCGGCCCGCCATTCAACCACGACGACGGTGACCCGTGGGTACCTGCCGGCCGGCCCACTCCTGGGACCGGCCGGCAGACCGTGTTCGCTAGCCGAGCAGGGCCTCGCCGGACGTGCGGGCGGCTGCGGCTGCCGCCGTCACGGCCGGGCGGGGCGGGAGGGACGACGTGTCCTGGGCGAAGGTGGCGATCGCGGTGGCCACGGCGTCGGCGTTCAGGTCGAAGGCGTACGTGTTGACGTTGCCGAACAGGCGGTACTCCTGGCGCAGCTGCCGGTAGACGGCGGCGTCCGCGCCGTCCCTCTCCGGGGTCAGGCTGTCGCAGGCCTCGTGGTAGCACGGGTCGAACTGCCGGCCCGCGACGCCGCCCCAGAGGGCCACGTCGGCCTCGGTCTTGATGACCTCGGCGCCGGTGAAGAGGCCGCCGGCCGGGATGCCGGTGGCGATGAACGGGCCGTAGTCGGAGCGGCCGGTGAAGTCGGACGCCGAGGTGGCCTCGCCCCGCTTGGCGAAGAACTTCAGGAAGACCTCCTCGATCTGCGCCGAGCCGGCCGGGCCGGGGCCGGCGCCGGTGGCCGCCGAGTCGTCGCCGTCGTAGACGCCGAGGGTGTAGTTCGGGGAGCCGATCATGTCGAAGTTCAGGTAGAGCGCGATCTTGGCCTGCTCGGCCTCGGTGAGGTTGTTCACGTAGTAGGTCGAGCCGACGAGGTTCGCCTCCTCGGCGCCCCACCAGGCGAAGCGCAGCTTGTTCTTCGTCTTGTGCTTGCTCGCCTGGAGCGCCGCCTCGAGGATGCCCGCGCTGCCGGTGCCGTTGTCGTTGATGCCCGGGCCGCCCGGCACGGAGTCGAGGTGGGCGCCGGACATGACGACCTCGTTCGGGTCGCCCCAGCGGGACTCGGCGATGACGTTCTCGGTGCCGCGCACCTCCGCCTCCGCCTCGACCGTGATGGTGACGGTCAGGTTCGCCGTGCCGGCGAAGGCGACACCCTGCGGGTACGAGACCGAGATCGCGGGGATGCCGACCGGGGCGCCGAGCGTGCCGGCGAACAGGTCCTGGCGGTCCGGCGCCGTCGAGTCACCCTGGTTCATGATGATGACGCCGATCGCGCCGGCGGCCTCCGCGTTCGCGGCCTTCTGGCCGAACGGGCAGCCGCCGCGCTGGACGAGCGCGATGCCGCCGGACACGGCGGCCGGGAAGTCGGTGGGCTGGCAGCCGGAGGTGCTGGTGTTCGGGGTGGTCAGCTGCAGGTCGACGGGCACCACCGCGCCGGTCGCCGTGCCGCCGGCCGAGCAGTCCAGCACGTCGTAGTCCTCCTGGTCGACGTACGTGGTGGGGGCCGGCGTGTTCTGGGTGAACGTGGACGCGTCGTCGGTGCAGTAGTTGAAGTCGAACGGCTGCCGGGTGACCTTGTATCCGGCGAGCTTCAGGAGCGTGGCGACATAGTCGGCGCTGCGGTCGTACCCGGGTGTGCCGGAGGCACGGGTGTCGTTGTTGCGGTCGGCGATCGCCTGGAAGGCCACGAGGTGCCGGAGCAGCCCGGCCAGGGTGACCGCGCGCGGCAGGTCCTTGATGGTGCCACCGGCCTGCGCGGGGGCGGACAGGGCGAAACTTCCCAGCAGTACGGCGACGGCGGCCGCGCCGATGAGGCGTCTTCGCACGATGCACTCCCTTCGATGACGGCAAATATCCAGCAACATAGATCGACTACGGTCCGTGCGTAAGTAGTCACTCGGTCAGCCGTTCCGGCCGTTCCGGTCAGGTTCGCCGCGCCGTAAGCAGCGCATTCATCCAGATACATCTATGGGGACCGCTGCGCTCCGACCCGTTCACCCTCGGCGTGGCCTCCGGCGACCCGGACCCCGACGGCTTCGTGCTCTGGACCCGCCTCGCGCCCACCCCGCTCGCCGAGGACGGCCTCGGCGGCATGCCCTCGCGCGTCGTGCCGGTGGCCTGGGAACTCGCCGCCGACGAGCGCTTCCGCCTGGTGGTCCGGCGCGGCGTGACCGCGGCCCGGCCCGAGTCGGCGCACACCGTCCATGTCGAGCTCGGCGGCTTGCTGCCCGGCAGGGAGTACTTCTACCGCTTCAAGGCCGAGCGCTACGTCTCACCGGCCGGCCGCACCCGCACCGCGCCGCCGCTCTGGGCGGCCGGCGGCACCCTGGCGATGTCGTTCGCCTCCTGCTCGCAGTACGAGCACGGCTACTTCACCGCCTACCGCCATCTCGCCGAGGACGAGCCCGACCTGATCCTGCACCTGGGCGATTACCAGTACGAGTACCAGGCGGGCGTCTACACCATCCCCGGCGGGCCGCCGCCTTCCAGGCGTACTACGAGAACATGCCGCTGCGGCGCACCTCGATCCCGCGCGGCATCGACATGCAGCTCTACCGGCGGCTGCACTGGGGCCGGCTGGCCACGTTCCACATGCTCGACACCCGCCAGTTCCGCGACGACCAGGCCTGCGGCGACGGCTACAAGGAGTGCGCCGCCGCGTACGACCCGGCCCGCTCGATCACCGGCGCGGAGCAGGAGAAATGGCTGCTCGACGGCTTCCGCCGCTCGTCGGCCCGCTGGGACGTCCTCGGCCGGCAGGTCTTCTTCGGCCAGCGCGACAACAACTCCGGCCCGCAGGTCGTCACGAGCATGGACTCCTGGGACGGGTACGCGGCCTCACGCGACCGCATCACCCGCGGCTGGGTCGACGCCGGGGTCCGCAACCCGGTCGTGCTCACCGGCGACGTGCACGCCCACTGGGCCGACGAGCTGAAGCTGGACTACGCCGACCCGACCTCGCGCACGGTCGGCACCGAGCTGGTCTGCTCGTCCATCACCTCGACCGGCAACGGCGCCGACGTGCCCTCCGGCAACCACCCGTGGGCGGCCTGGAACCCGCACCTGCGCTTCTACAACAATCAGCGCGGCTACGTGCGCACGACGATCACCCCCGACTCGATGACCGCCGACTTCCGGGTCGTGCCGTACGTGACCACGCCCGGCGCGCCGGTGCACACCCGGGCCACGTTCGTCATCGAGGACCGCGCCCCGGGCCTGCACCAGACGGCCGACAACCCGACACCGGCCGCGCGCGCGGCCCGGACGGAGAACACGGTCGAGCAGGAGACCCTGCGCCCCTGATCACGTTTCGCCTGGGCGGGCGGCCGCCGGGGTATCCACTCGGCCCATGAGGCAACGAGCCGGAGTGGTGGCGCTGGCGGCCGCCGCCGGGGCGACGGATCTGCTGGCGCTGACCGTGCTGGGCGGGGCGTTCGCGAGCATCGTCACCGGCAACCTGGTGACGCTCGGGTTCGGCGTGGGCACGGCCGAGCCGTCGCGGATCGTGCCGGTGGCGATCGCCGTCACGGCGTACGGCCTGGGCGTCTTGTTGTGGCGTCTGCTGCCGGCCACGGTGACCGTGCCGCTGCTGGCCGAGTTGGGGTTGCTGGCCGTGCTGGCGGGTGGCCTGATCGCCGATCCGGGAGCCGGCGCGCGGCGCGTGCTGCTGGCGGTGGCGGCGCTGGCGATGGGCGGGCAGAGCGTGGTCGGGCTCCGGTTGCGCGCCTCCACCACGTACATGACAGGCGCTCTTGCCACGGCCCTCGCCGGCGACCTGCGCAAGGCGGGCCCGGCGCTCGTGCCGTTGATGTCGCTGGTGGCGGGCGCGGCGGCGACGGCGGCGCTGGCGAACGTCGCCACCTGGGCCGCCGCCGTGGTCCCGGCCGTGCTGGTGGCGGTGGCCGCCGGGTGTCTCAGAACGCCAGCAGGCGATACTCCCCCACCGCGCGGAAGCCGAGCGACCGATACAGCGGCTCACCCATCGGGCTCGAGGTGAGGCTGACCGTGCGCACTCCGCGCTCGTGGGCGAGCCGCACAGCCGCCCTGGTCACCGCCGCGCCGATGCCACGGCGGCGGTGCTCCGCCTGCGTGCCGACGAAGTAGAGCGTCGCGATGCCGTGGCTGAACCAGACCTCCGCCGTCCCGGCGATCCGCCCGTCCCGCCGGAGCACCAGCCGCGCCACGTCCGGACCGAACGTCCTCTCCCGCTCGACCGCAGCGGCGACTCCCTCCTCGGGGATGCCCGAGACCTTGGCGTACGCGGCGACGAACTCCGCCGGATCGGCCGCCTCCTCCACCGGCAACCCCGGCGGGGCCACCTCGGACGTCTCCACCGCCATGATCGGCAGCCGCCCGAGCTCGCGGGCACCCAGCGCGACCAGGCCGTCCGCGATGCCCGGGTCACTGTCCGGCCCGGCCCACCAGACCCACGGGACGCCGGCGAGGCGGGGGCGAGCCTTCTCGTACGCCTCCGCTGCCGTGAGGCCGCACACCCGGATCACGCCGTTGAGCGTCGGGTGCGGCACCCCGCTCCGATAGGTGAGCGGCCGGTCCCCGGTCTCGGCGCCCCATCGGCTCAGATAGGCCCGGTTGGCGGCCATGATCTTCTCCATGCCGCCATGATCGCTCCCGGCGGACCGGCGCGGCACGAGTCGTTCGACTCGGATGCGCCGGCTCGCCGATGTCGGATCGAGGCCACAACGCTGCGGCAGGTGTGGCCGCCCTCACTAAGCTGCGGCCGTGGTGACCCTGCATCGGGACACGCTTCGCTGGACCCGGCGCGGGCGGCTCCTGGTTCGCACCATGGTGGCGCTGCTCGCGGGCGCCGGCCTGCTCACCGTCCTCGTCGTCCTCACCGACGAGGGGCGCCGCGACGGCCTGCGCCAGTTCCGCGACGCCGCTCTCGCGCTGCTCCAGTTCGGCGGCATCCTGCTGCTGCTGTTCCTGGCCGCCGGGCTGATCGTCTGGATGTCCCAGCCGATGGGCATGGCCTTCGAGAACGCCACCGGCGACCAGCAGCTCGACGGCGCACCGCTGGCCCAGTCGATCGCGGGCGAGCTCCAGCGGATCGAGGCCGTGCACGCGGCCGGGGCCCGGCCGCCGGAACACCGGGCCGCCGCCCGGTCGGTGAGCCTGCAACCGGCCGTGCTGAGCCGGCGCGAGACCATGGCGCCCAGCGTCCGCACCCCGCTGGCGCCGAGCGGGCGCGCCGACGCGGTGGCCGCCATCGGCACCGTCGACGTCGCGGGCGCGAGCCTGCCGCTCGGGTCGATGCTGCTCGCCGTGAAGCAGCTCTGGCCCCTGCCGAGATCCGGACCGGCGATCATCGGGCGGCTCTACCGCCGCGACGACACGCTGACGCTGACCGTGCACGTGCGCCGGTCGCGCAAGGCCACGCCGCACGAGTTCACCCTGACCGAGCCGTGGGACGACGCGTGGCAGAGCTACAACAAGCTGGTCGCGGCGGCCGCCAGCCACATCGCCTACGAGCTCACGCCGGGCGACAAGGGCCTCAGCAACGCCGGCTTCGCACACCTCACCCGCGCCCTGGAGCACTACCACGACTTCCAGCGGCACGACGAGCCCGAGAGCCTTCGGGCGGCGGTCGACGAGGCCGGCCGGATCCCGCCCGCCGACGAGCGGCAGCCCGACGTGCGCGGGCTGGTCTACAACCTCGGCGTCTGCTGCCTCCAGGCACGCGACCTCGGCTCGGCGCAAGCGCTGCTGCTGCGCGCGCGCCGCTCGGATCCGCTGGACGCGATCATCTGCAACGCCGTCGGCATGCTCTGTTTCGAGCAGCGGCGGTTCGCCGAGGCCGAGGAGATGCTGCGGCTCGCCACCCAGCTGCGGCCGTCCGAGCTGTGGGACCGTCCGTCCCGCGAGGAGTGCGCGTTCGCGCCGTGGAACTGGCTGGGCAACACCTATGTGGAGCTGGCCGACTACGTCAAGGCGATCGAGGCGTACGGCAAGGCCGCCGAGCGCAAGGTCTCGCCGGCGCCGCACACCGGGCTCGGCAACGCCTACCTCCAGCAGCATCGGTGGGACGACGCGGAGCGGGCGTACGGCCGAGCGCTGCTGATCGACGCGACGTCCGCGCACGCGCGGTGCGGACTGGGCAACCTGGAGGCGCGCCGGGGCCGCTATCAGAAGGCTTTCGACCACTACAACGAGGCGCTGCGCCACGACGGGAGCTTCGCCCAGGCCTGGAACGGTCTCGGCGAGGTGCAGGCGGCGCTGGGGCGGTACCGCGAGGCGGTCGGCTCGCACGAGCGGGCGCTCGAGTTGCGCCCGGACGACCCGTACACGTTGAGCAGTCTCGGTGACACGTACCGCCGGCAGGGTGACCTGGACCGGGCGCGCGAGGTCCTGGAGAGGGCGTTGCACATCGACAACTGCGCCGCGTACGTGTGGCGCAACCTCGGCGAGTTGCACCTCGACCGGCACAGCGCCGACGAGGCACTCGACGCCTTCGACAAGGCCGTGCGGTCCAACCCGCGTGACGCGGTGGCCTGGGACGGTCGCGCCCGGGCGGCCCGGATCCTCGACGACGGCGGCGAGCTGGAGCGCGAGAGCCTGTGGCAGGCGGCCGAGGAGAACCCGATGGAGCCGTGGGGGTGGAACCAGCTCGGTGACGCCTACCGCCGGGCGCGCATGTTCCAGGAGTCCTTGCACGCGCACGAGCGGGCGCTGAGCAGGGATCCGGACAACTCGTACGCGCTCGACGGCATCGGCAAGGCGCTCCTGGCCCTCGGCGACCTCGACCTGGCGCGCAAGATGCACGAGGCCGCATTGAAGATCAACCCCGCGGACGCGTACGCCCCGCACGGCATCGCCGACGTCCTGGCGGCCCGCGGAGACTACGCGGCCTCGATCGCCGAGAACGAGAGGGCGCTCCGCATCGACGAGCGGGCCACCTACGCCCGCAACAGCATCGGCGACGCCTACGAGCGGTTGCGCGACTACTCCGAGGCCGCCCGGCACTTCCACATGACCCTGGACCAGGCCGGTGACGACGCGGCCGCGGTTGCCTACGCGCTCGACGGCCTGGCGCGGGTCGCGCTGGCCGAGGGACGGCACGCGCAGGCCCTGGAGGCCGCCCAGGAGGCTCACGAGCGCCAGCCGAAACTGGCCTCTCCGCTGGTCACCCTCGGCTCGATCTACCTGGCGCAGGCCGCCTACGGCGAGGCGGTGAAGGCGTACCGGGAGGCCCTCGTGCGCGACGAGGCGGCGGCCGGCGCGTGGGACGGGCTCGGGCGGGCGTACGTGTGGCAGGGCGATTTCGCCACCGCGGCCGAGACCTACCGCAAGGCGATGTCCGCGTGCCGCGACGACGGGCGGCTCTCGCTCGGCGCGGCCGACGTCGAGTTGCGCAAGGTGGTGGCCGGCAGCGAGGGCGGCAGCCTGGACGAGGCCGTCAAGGGCTACGAGGCCGCGATGCGCCTGGAACCGGCGCTGTCCATGGTGGCGCGGGTTCGCCTGGCGGTCGTGGCCGCGCACCGCGGCGAGCCGGAGACCGCCCGGCACTACGCCGAGCAGGCCGTCGGCGACTTCGGCGACTGCTGGCTGCGCCAGCCGGTGGCCGACCACGACCTGTGGGACCTGCGGGCGCTCGCGCTGCTGATCGGCGGGGACCCGGAGGGCGCGGCGCGGGACCGGGAGAAGGCGGAGGCCGCGCTGCCCGAGGGCGGCCGGTTCGACTCGGTGCGGGTGGGCGTCGACGACCTGCTGGGTGCACAAGCCGTTCGACTTGATGTTGATCTTTAGTCGGGTTTCCGGTCATGTGGGGGTCCTCTGCGGAAGCGATGCTTCGTAGTTGATCGATACCCCACGAGAAGGAACACGAATGCGCAAACGGTATCTGGCCTTCGCGCTGGCGCCGCTCCTGTCGACCGCTGTGCTCGCGGCGCCCGCGCAGGCGCACCGGGAACTGTCGCCGTTCGACGCGGTGAACCAGTTCATCGGCACCGAGATGGACACGACGCAGAACAAGAGCAACGACGCGTACGGCAACACGTTCCCGGGCGCCGCGGTGCCGTTCGGCATGGTGCAGCCGAGCCCGACCACCTACAAGGCCGGCAACGCGCTGGTCGGCGAGAAGGGCGGCTACGAGTACACGGCGGGCCTGATCCGCGGCTTCGGCATGACACGCTACTCGGGCACGGGCTGCACGGGGCGCTACGGCGGCTACGAGTTCCCCACCATCCCGTACGCGGGTGATCTCGTCGACGGCAGGATCCCCACGAACCCGTCGGTGGACGTGAAGCCGTACTACCTGAGCTTCAGCCACGCGAACGAGGTGGAGGACCCCGGCTACTACAAGGTGGCCCTCGACAACGGCGTCACCACCGAGCTGACCGCGAGCACGCGCACCGCGGTGAGCCGGTTCGCGTTCCCGGGCAAGGCGACGCTCCTGCTCGACGTGTCGGGGCAGAACAACCGCTCGTTCGGCAGCGAGGTCACCATCGACCCGGCCACGCGCACCGTCAGCGGCTGGATGTACGGCGTCGACGTGTGCGACGTCGGCAACTACTACAAGGCGTACTTCTCCACCACGTACGACCAGCCGTTCGCCTCCTACGGCACCTGGAACGACGCCGAGATGACCGCCGGCTCCACCCACGCGATCAAGAGCACCACCGACACGAGCGTGGACTACCGGCACGACACCGGCGCCTGGATCACCTTCGCCGACGGCGCGAAGGTCACCGCCAAGACCGGCTTCAGCTATGTCAGCGTGGCCAACGCCGCCGCCAACCGCGACAAAGAGGTGGGCAAGACCCGCTTCGAGGCCGTACGCGCCCGCGCGGCGTCACAGTGGAAGCAGGCCCTCGGCACGATCGACATCGCCGGTGGCACCGATGCGCGGCGAACCGCGTTCTACACCGCGCTCTACCACTCGCTGCTGCACCCCAACGTGCGGGACGACGTCAACGGCCAATACCTGGGGTACGACAACCAGGTGCACCTCGTGCAGCGGGGCCGGCACTTCTACGCGAACCTCAACTTCGCCGGCTCGGGCTGGGACATGTACCGCAGCCAGGCGCAGCTGATCGCGCTGACCTTCCCGAAGGTCGCGAACGACATGGCACAGTCGATCGTCGACATGGTGAAGCAGCGCGGCTCGTGGGCGCCCGGCAACGCGCGCATGCAGGGCGACAACTACCAGGTCATCCTGGCGACGCTCGACGACATGGGCATCACCGGCTACGACCGCCGGGCGGCGCTCGCGTCGATGGTCGCCACCCAGAAGCTGCCCGCGGTCTCGACCTCGCGCTCGGACGCCTACCAGTACTTCGCGACCGGCATGATCGAGAACCGGAAGGGCGACTTCGCGACGTCCCGCGTCCTGGAGTACGCGATCGACGACTTCGCCGTCGCCCAGCTCGCCGGCCGCCTCGGGTCCGACCGGGACGAGGCGTTCTTCATGGCCCGCGCGCAGAACTGGATGAACGTCTTCGACCCGGTCACCCAGCACATCCGCCCGCGCGAGCGCACCGGTTTCGACCGCACCTTCGACCTGCGGGTGCGCGAGGACGGTGCCGGCCGCGGCCAGTTCAACCAGTCGACCGGCTACCAGTACGGCTGGCTGGTCCCGCACAACCTCGGCACGCTGATCGCCAAGCGGGGCGGCGTCGCGGCGGCCACCGCCCAGCTCGACACGCTGATGGCCCAGCTGGACGCCGGGGCGTACACCCAGACCGGCAACTACCTGTCGAACCAGCCGGCCTTCAACACCCCGTGGGTCTACAACTGGTTGCAGGCGCCCGCCAAGGGCACGGACGCGCTCTACCGCGCGGTCGCGGAGATGTACGACACGACGCCGTCGGGCCTGCCCGGCAACGACGACCAGGGTTCACTGAGCGCCTGGTACGTCTTCGCGAACCTCGGCGTCTACCCGGCGATCTACGGCACCGGCGACCTGGTGATCAGCGCCCCGATGTACAGCAGCATCACCATCGACCCGGTCGGCGACGTCCTCGGCGGCATCCGGATCACCGCTCCCGGCGTGCGGGACGGCAAGCGGTACGTGTCGGCGCTGCGCGTCAACGGCGCCCGCACGACGGCGAACTGGCTGGACGCCCGCTTCGTGCGCACCGGCGGCCGGCTCGACTTCACGATGGCGGCCACGCCGGGCACGTGGGGCACGGCGGCCAAGGACGTGCCGCCCTCGTACACCCAGGGGTCCGACGCCCGCAACAACGTGGGCACCACCCCCGACGGCAAGGGCAACCTCGGCTCGATGGACCTGAGCGACTGGTCGTTCTCCCGCGAGGCCCTGGCCGCCGCGGGCGCCACTCCCGGCGCGTCGCTGCCGCTTAGTGACACCGGGATCGCCTTCACCTGGCCCACCGCCGAGCCCGGCACCCCCGACAACTGGATCCCGCACGGCCAGCGCGTCGACCTGCCGAACCGCCCGGCCACCGCCGTGTCGTTCCTCGGCCTGTCCACCAACGGCCCGGCCACCGGCACGGCGACCGTCGTCTACACGGACAGGACGACCCAGCAGGTCCCCGTCACGTTCGCCGACTGGGCCGCGGCCGACCCCACGGCCCTGATCACCCTGAACGGCCGCAACAACGCCAACGGCACGGCGGGCACGGGCACCTTCCGCGTCTTCGCCACCACCCCCGCCACCCTCGACACCACGAAGACCGTCGACGCCGTGATCCTGCCCGAGTCCACCGACAAGGGCATCATGCACGTCTTCGACGTGGCGGTCTCCGCCACGCACTGAGCGGTCCGGCGCCCTGCCGGCCGAGCCCCACCCAGGGCCCGGCCGGCAGGCCCGGCATCATGACCCGATGGCCGACCTCGACCCGCCGACGCCTGACGCGCTCACCTGGCTCCAAGGCTGGTACGCCACCCAGTGCGACGGAGAGTGGGAACACGAGTACGGCGTGTCGATCGACACGCTCGACAACCCGGGCTGGTCCCTGCGAGTGGACCTGCGCGACACCGCCCTGGAAGGCCGCCCGTTCGCGAGGCGTGAGGTGCACCGCGGCGAGCACGACTGGTTCATCGCCCGGGTGGCCGACGAGCGGTTCGAGGCCGCCTGCGGACCCCTCAACCTCGGCGAGGCCATTCACCAGTTCCGCAGTTGGGCCACCGGCCCCCACCGAGACGAGCGCTGACCTAAGGCGTGTTTCATGACCTGGTCAGAGCCACTCGCCGATGATGGTGATGGTCAGGACGGCTTGGTAACGGACGGCGAGTCGTATCGGGTGGCGACGCCGCGGTAGCGCTTGAGTCGGGCGATGCCGTTCTCAACGGCGTGGCGTAGCCGGTAGAGCTCCTTGTCGAACGCGGGGGCTGGTGCGGGGCCGTCCGATCCCGAGGCGAGTCACCCTGATACGGCGCAGGACCGGGATGAACTGCGGTCTGGAATGGACCACCCGGTTCCGCCGCCTGGCCCGCCGCTACGAACGCAAGGCTTCCCACTTCCTCGGATTCCCGCGCCTGGCCTGCGCTCTGATCTGCTACCGCCGCGCCGATCGCCTCAACCTGCTGACGAGCAACAACCCCTAACGACACACGGTCTAAGGTGGCCACGAGGTCTCCAGTATGAAGTTCTAGCTTGGTCGCTGAATCATCTGCCGGAGGCCTCGTCAGTCATCGATCACCGCCACGCCGTGACCTTCACCGGCAACCATTTCTGAAACACGCCTTAGCCGGCAACGGTCGGCATCGCCTCGGTGCCCACGACGGTCAGCAGGGCGAGCTTCTCGGCGGTGTCGGTGCCGGCACGCGGGGTGAACCAGAGCAACCGCTGCCGGCCGTCCTCGCTGAACAGGCTCAGGGTGTGCAGGTCGAGCAGGCCGACGGTGGGGTGCAGGATCCGCTTGCGCTCGTCCCGGCGCACCTCCACCTCCTGGCCGGCCCAGAGCGACCGGAACTCCGGCGACTCCCGCAGCAGCTCGTCCACCAGCTCGGCCGCCTCGGCGTCGCCCGGGCTGCGCCGCCCGACCGCCGCGCGCAGGTCGGCGACGAACGAGCGTGACTGCGGGGCCAGGTCCTCCCGCGGGTAGATCTGCCGCGAGGCCGGGTCGGTGAACCACCGGTAGAGGAAGCTCGCCGCGCGGCCGCGGTGCGCGCACAGGTCGCCGAGCATCGCGACGGCGAGCGGGTTCTGCACCAGGACGGTGTGCAGGTCGGTGCTCACCATCGCCGGGGTGCCGTCGATGCGGGTCAGCAGGTCGAGCATCGCGGGGTGGACGTGTGACGCCGTCCCGCCCCGCTGCGGGATCGGGCGGTTCGCCAGCCGGTACAGATGGTCGCGCTCGTCGTGGCTCAGGCGCAGGGCGCGGGCGAGCGCGGCGAGCATCTGGTCGGAGGGCTGCGAGCCGGCACCGCGCTCGAGCTCGGTGTAGTACTCCACCGAGGCGCCGGCCAGGACGGCGACCTCGTCGCGGCGCAGGCCCGGGACGCGGCGCCGCGGGCCGGGCGCGAGCCCGACCTCCTCGGGGCGGATCCGCTCGCGTCGCGAGCGCAGGAAGCCACCGAGCTCGGAGTACCTCGTGTTCGGCATACGTACAGCTTCCCCGGGTGGTGCCGCCGCTGCCAGGGGATGCCGTCCCCACCTTCCGGAGCATCTGTCGCGGGCCCGCGCCGCGTCACAGAGTGAACGCCATGAACACCTCACTCAAGACGGTCCTGATCACCGGCGGCACGAGCGGGATCGGCGCCGCGACCGCTCGGCTCCTGCTCGGGCGCGGCCACCGGGTCGCCGTCACCGGGCGCGACCCCGGCCGCCTCGCGGCCTTCCTCGACGAGACCGGCCACACGGACCGCGTCCTGGGCCTGGTGGCGGACGCCGCCGACTGGGACGCCACGAACGCGGCGGTCACCAGCACGGTGGAGCGCTTCGGGTCGCTCGACGCGGCGGTCGCGAACGCGGGCGGCGCGTCGCCGGATCACTTCCGGCCGGGCAGTCCCGGCGTCCTCGACGGTGGCGACCCGCGGCTGTGGGCACCGATGGTGCTCACCAACGTGCTCGGCCCGGCCCTGCTGGCCGAGGCGGCCCTGCCCCACCTCGAGCGGTCCCACGGCCGGCTGGTGCTGCTCGGCAGCGTGGCCGGCATCAAGAACAGCCCCGGCAACCTCTATTCCGCCACGAAGTGGGCGGTGGTCGGCTTCGCCGAGAACCTCCGCCTGCACGCCACGACCCGCGGCGTCGGGGTCACGGTGGTGAACCCCGGCATGATCGACACCGCGTTCTGGCACGGCCAGGCCCCGCCCATCGCGATGAGCCCGGACGCGGTGGCCGAGGCGATCGGCTTCGCGCTCGGCCGGCCGGACGGCGTCGACCTCAACACGGTGACGATCCGCCCGATCGGCCAGCCCGTCTGACGGTGCGGGGCTGCCGGGTCGTCGCCTGCTCGAGCTCGGCGGGGACCCGGCAGAGGCTGCGGGAACGGCGGCGCGGGCCGCGGGCTATCTTGACGGCTGGCATGTCGTTCTAGGGGAGGCCAGATGCGGATCGCCGTCACCGGGGGCACGGGCAAGCTGGGCCGGGCCGTAGTCGCCGATCTGCGGGAGCACGGTCACGAGGTGATCAATCTGGATGCGGCGGCGGAGCGGCCGGACATTCGGATCGATCTCACCGATTACGGGCAGACGGTCGAGGCGCTCACCGCGATCGACGACCGGTACGACCGGATCGACGCCGTCGTGCATCTCGCGGCCATCCCGGCTCCCGGGATCACCGGCAACGCCGCCACGTTCCACAACAACATCACCGCCACCTACAACGTGTTCGCGGCGGCGAAGGCGGCCCGGATCACCAACGTGGTGTGGGCGTCCAGCGAGACGCTGCTCGGCATCCCGTTCGACACCCCGCCCCCGTACATTCCGCTCGACGAGGAATACCCGGCCCGCCCCGAGTCGCGGTACGCGCTGGCCAAGCACCTCGAGGAGACCATGGCGGCGGAGTTCTGCCGGTGGGATCCCACGCTCAAGATGATCGGGCTGCGGTTCTCGAACGTCATGGAGCCGGCGGACTACGAGCAGTTCCCCTCCTTCGACCACGACCCCCGGCTGCGCAAGTGGAACCTGTGGGGCTACATCGACGCCCGCGACGGCGCGCAGGCCGTGCGCAAGGCCCTCGCCTACGACAATCCGGGCGTCGAGGTCTTCATCATCGCGAACGCGGACACGGTGATGAGCCGGTCGTCGGCGAGCCTCGCGGCCGAGGTCTATCCGGGCGTGCCCGTGACCAAGGAGCTCGGCGAGCACGAGACCCTGCTCTCCATCGACAAGGCGCGCCGCGTCCTCGGGTACGAGCCGCAGCACAGCTGGCGCTGAGGTGGCCGACCGCGAGCCGCTGGGGCAGCGCCTGCGCAGGGCCCGGCACGCGGCGGGGCTGAGCGTCGAGGAGCTGGCCGAGCGCTCGGGCGTGAGCGTGCGCGGCATCGGCGACATCGAGCGCGGGCGCAGCCGGCGGCCGCAGGCGCGGACCCTGGCCCTGCTCGCGGGCGCGCTCGGTGTCGAGATCGCCGCGCCGGCGGCGGGCGACGACCTGGGCGGACGGGTGGCCGGCGACTTCGTGGGCCGGGCCGCCGAGCTGGCCGCCGTCGAGCGGCCGGGCGGTCCGGTCGTCGTGGTCACCGGCGCGCCGGGAGTCGGCAAGACCACGTTCGCGGCGCAGGCCGCCCGGCGGCTCGCCGGTCGTTATCCGGCCGGGACGTTCCTCGTCGACCTGCGCGGCCTGGACGAGAGCCCGCCGAGCGCCGCCGATGCGCTCGGGCAGCTGCTCCAGGCGTTCGGCACGGCCCCCGGCGAGATCCCGGCCGAGCCGGCGGACCGGGAGGAGCTGTACCGGTCGGTCGTACGCGAGAAGCCGGCCCTGATCGTGCTCGACAACGCGGCCGGCGAGCCTCAGGTGCGCCCGCTGCTGCACGACGACGCGGCCGCGCTCACCCTCGTCACGAGCCGGCGGGTGCTCGCCGGGCTGGAGCGGGTCCGCCGCGTCCACCTGGACACGCTGACCGAGGCCGAGTCCGCCACCCTGCTCCGCGAGATTGTGGGCGACCGGGCCGGCGAGGCGGTGCCGCGCGTCGCCGAGCTGTGCGGCCATCTGCCCCTCGCGCTGCGGATCGCCGCGAACCGGCTGCTGAGCCGGCCCGAGTGGGACCTGGAGGACCTGGCCGGCAGGCTCGCCGGGGAGAGCGACCGCGGTGTGGCGGGTGCCTTCGAGCTGTCGTACCGGCAGCTGTCCGCCGAGGCGGCGACCGTCTTTCGCCGGCTCGCCCTGGTGCCCGGCGCGGACGCGGGCATCGAGCTCGCCACCGTGCTCGCCGGCCTGCCGGAGGAGGAGACCGAGGACGCCCTCGACGAGCTGCTCGACCTGGCCCTGCTCCAGTCGTCGGCCGACCTGCGTTACCGCTTCCACGACCTGCTCCGGCTCTTCGCCCGCGAGCGGCTGAGCCCGGCGGACCGTGCCGAGGAGGGCCCGATGGCGGCGTGGCTGGTCGCCACCGCCACCGCCGCCGGCAACTGGTTCGAGCCCGGCGCGCAGGGCGGCGGGCAGTTCGCCGGCGCCGCCGCCGCGGAGGAGTGGCTCAAGGCCGAGGGCGACAACTGGGTGGGCGCGCTGCGCCTGGCCGCGGCGGCGGGCCGGCACCGCGAGGTCATCGGCGCGGCCGACGCGATGCACTGGTTCTCCGAGCGCTGGACCGACTGGACCCGGTGGGAGGAGGTCTTCAACCTCGCCCGGGAAAGCGCCGCCGCCGTCGGTGACCGCGTCGCCGAGGCCACCCAGCTCAACCACCTCTCGTGGGCGGCGGCGGCGATCGGGCGCCGGTTCGACATCGCCGGTGGGTACGCCCGGCAGGCGCTCGCCGTCGCCGAGGAGGCCGGCGATCCGGTGCAGCAGGCGTGGGCGCTGCGCATGCTGAGCGACATCCACTTCGCCGGCAAGGAGTACGACGACGCCGCGGACGTGGCCGAGCGCGCCTGGATCCTCTTCGAGCGGGCCGGTGACCTGGAGGGCGCCGGCACCGCGCTGGCCACCCTCGGCGACCTGGACCGGCTGCGCGGCCGGCCCGCCGAGGCGCTGGAGCGGCACGAACGGCTGCTGGCGAGCTACGACCGGCTGAGCCCCGAGGCGGCGGCGTCGCTCGTACCCGACGTCCTCTATTCGATCGGGCTCGACCACACCGCCCTCGGCGACTGGCGCACCGCCGTCGAGGTGCACGAGCGCGGCCTGAGGCTGTCCCGCGAAGCCAACCTGTGGCAGTTCGTCCTGCGCAACCTGGACGGCCTCGCGGACGCCCAGCTGGCCGCGGGCCGCGAGGAGGAGGCGGCCGCCGCCCTGCGCGAGGGTCTGCGGGTCAGCGTCGAGATCGGCCGCGACACGACGGCCGAGCGCTTCCGCCGCCGTCTCGCCGGCCTCCGCCGGTAGCCGCCGACGGGGCGGCGATCTTTCGACGTCTTTCGATACTTCGCCGGGTCTCTTTCCGCCGACGGAAGGAAGTCCCGTGCGACGACTGCTCGTGGCGCTGACCGCCACAGCGTTGACCCTCGCCGGTACGGGGGTGGCCGCGCATGCCGCGCCCGCGCCCGGCGGCCCCGGTGTGGGCGACAGCTACTTCCCGGACTACGGCAACAGCGGGTACGACGTGTCCCACTACGACGTCCGCCTGCGCTACACCCCCGCGACCGACCTGCTCACCGGCACCACCACGATCCTGGCGACCGCCGAGCAGGACCTGAGCCGCTTCAACCTCGACTTCGTGCTCGACGTGTCGTCGGTGCTGGTGAACAACCGCCCGGCCACCTTCGCCCGGCAGGGCGATCACGAGCTGGTCGTCACCCCGGCCCGGCCGGTGAGCGACGGCGGCGCCATGACGATCGTGGTGCGGTACTCGGGCGTGCCGTCCACCAAGGTGGCGGCCGGCTTCACCGCCTGGATCCGCACGCCCGACGGCGCCATGGCCATCGGCGAGCCGGAGATCGCCTGGTGGTGGTACCCGAGCAACGACCACCCGACCGACAAGGCCACCTTCGACGTCTCGATCTCGGTGCCCGACGGCGTCGAGGCGATCAGCAACGGGGTCATGCCCCGCCCGCCGGTGCGGGAGACGCTGGGCTACACCCGCTGGAGCTGGCGCTCGCTCAAGCCGCAGGCAGCCTACCTGACGTTCATGACCGTCGGGCAGTACGACGTCACGACCGACACGACCGCGAGCGGCCGGCCCGTCTACAACGCGTACTCGCGGCTGATGACCCAGGAGCTGCGCGAGGCGGCGCAGGCCAGCGTGGAGCGCACCGCGGAGATCACCGACTGGGAGACCACGCTCTTCGGCCCGTACCCCTTCGAGGCACGCGGCGGCGTCGTCGCCCCGCCCGACACGCTCTGCTGCGCGCTCGAGAACCAGACCCGGCCGAACTACTCGACCCGCTTCTTCACCCGCGGCTCCAACACCTCGGTGGTCGTGCACGAGAACGCCCACCAGTGGTTCGGCGACTCGGTCTCGGTGGCCGACTGGCGGCACATCTGGCTCAACGAGGGCTTCGCGACCTACGCCGAGTGGCTGTGGTCGGAGAGGAACGACGAGGGCACCGCCCAGGAGATCTTCGACTACCTGTACGCGACCTCTCCGCCCGACGCTCCGATCTGGACGACCGCGCCGGCCGATCCCGGGGTGGCCCAGCTCTTCGGCGACGCCGTCTACGACCGCGGCGCGATGACGCTTCACCAGCTGCGCCTGGCGGTGGGCGACGACGACTTCTTCGAGATCCTGCGCGCCTGGGCCGCCGAGCACCGCTACGGCAACGCCACCACCGAGCAGTTCACCGGCCTGGCCGAGAAGATCTCCGGCGAGGACCTCGGCGCCCTGTTCGAGGCGTGGCTCTCCACCCCGTCCAAGCCGGTGGTCGCGACCACGCTCGCCCGCACAGCCCCGGCCGCCCCGAAGTCGTGGGCGCAGATCAGCCGGACGCACAGCCTGCTCCACCAGCACTGACGAACGGCCCGGCCCGCCGCGGACGATCAGCCCCGGTGGGCCGGGTCCGGCACGAGCACCGACGCGAGCAGGCGCCGGGTGTACGGGTGTTCCGGCGCGCGCAGCACGTCCGGCGCGGGGCCCTGCTCGACGATCGTGCCGCGGTGCATCACGGCCACCCGGTGCGCCAGCCGCTCGACCACGGCCAGGTCGTGGCTGATGAACAGGCAGGCGAAGCCGAACTCGTCCTGCAACGACCGCAGCAGCTCCAGCACGCGCGCCTGCACCGACACGTCCAGCGCGCTGGTGGGCTCGTCCGCGATCAGCAGGGGCGGGTTCAGCGCCAGCGCACGCGCGATCGCGACCCGCTGCCGTTGACCCCCTGACATCTCGTACGGGTAGCGATCGCGCAACGCCGTGGGAAGCCGCACCGCGTCGAGGAGCTCGGCCACCCGGCGGCCGCGCGCGGCGGCGTCCAGGTCACGATGGAGCACCAACGGCTCGGCGATGCTGTCGGCCACGGTGACCCGCGGGTTGAGCGAGGACGCCGGATCCTGGAAGACGATGCCGATGCCCGACCGGATGCGCCGCAGCTGGGCCGCGCGGCGCCACGGGTGCCGGGCCGCCCGGCCGATGTCCGCGCCACCGACCAGCGCGGTGCCCGCGGTCACCGGCACGAGACCGGCCACGGCCCGGCCGATCGTGGACTTTCCCGACCCGGACTCGCCGACCAGGCCCAGGATCTCGCCCGCGCCGACGGTCAGCGAGACGCCGTCCACCGCGCGGAACCGCCCGGAGTACTCGACGACGACGTCGGTCAGCACGAGCGTGTCCCCGGAAGGCTCGATCGCCTCGCGGGTGGCCGATCCCAGCCGGGGCACAGCGTCCAGCAGCGCCCGCGTGTAGCCGTCCTCGGGAGCGGCGAAGAGCCGGCCGGCGGGCGCGCGCTCCACCACCACGCCCTTCTCGAGCACCACGACGTCGTCGGCGAGACCGGCCACCACCCCCATGTCGTGGGTGATCAACAGGATCGCCATGCCGAGCCGCTCGCGCAGGTCACGCAGCAGGGCGAGGATCCCGGCCTGCGCGGTCACGTCGAGCGCGGTGGTCGGCTCGTCGGCGATGAGCAGCACGGGGTCACAGCTGATCGCCATCGCGATCATGGCGCGCTGGAGCTGGCCACCGGAGAGCTGATGGGGGTACGAGCGGGCCACGCGCCGCGGGTCGTCGAGCCCGACGAGGCCGAGCAGGTCGTGCACGCGCTGCCGGCTGGCGGGCTTGTCGTGCGTACGGAGCGCCTCGGCGATCTGGTTGCCGACGGTGAAGACCGGGTTGAACGCCGTCATCGGCTCCTGGAACACCGTGCCGATCCGCCCGCCGCGCAGCTCGCGCAGCCGCTCGGGGTCGGCACCGACGAGCTGCTCGCCCTCGAAGGTGATGCTGCCGCTCACCCGGGCGGTGCCCGGCAGCAGGCCCAGGATCGACATGGCGGAGACGCTCTTGCCCGAGCCGGACTCGCCCACGAGGGCCAGGACGCGCCCGCGGCGCAGCTCGAAAGCCACACCGCGGGTCGCCTCGGCCTCGAACGCGATGGAGAGGTCCTCCACTGACAGGAGTGTCACTGCTTCAGCGAGACCTTCAGGTAGTTGGGGTACGCCGGGAAGGCCGCCACGAAGAAGTTCTGCACACCGGACCCGTGCAGGAACGAGTTCTTCGTGTAGATGAGCGGCACGACCGGCGCGTCGGTGAGGATGCGCTTGTCGGCCTGCGCCCAGAGCGCCTGCGCCTTGGTGGCGTCGGTCTCGGCGAGCGCCTGCTCGATGAGCTTGTCCACCTCGGGCTGCGAGTAGCGGGAGATGTTGTAGCCACCGCCGCCGATCTCGCTCGACTGGAACAGCGGCTGGATGTTGCCGTTCGCGCTCGGGAAGTCCGGCTGCCAGCTGCTGACGGTCAGGTCGTAGTCGCCCTTGTCGCCGGTGATGGTGTCGGTGACCGTGGACTCCTCGGCCGGCTTGATGGTCACCTTGATGCCGGCCCGCTGGAGGCCCTGCTGGATGGCCTGGGCCTTGGCGAGGCTGTCCGAGTCGTTCTCCGACAGCAGCGTCAAGTCGAGGCTCGTCCGGCCGGCCTCGGCGAGCAGCTGCTTCGCCTTGGCGACGTCGCCGGACGGGCCGGCCGGGTAGAGGTCGTAGTCCTGACGGCCGGCGATGCCCGGGGTGATCAGCGTGGTGGCGATGTCGCCGCCGGTCGCGCCGCCCGACGCCACCTGGAACGCCTTCTTGTCGACCGCGTACTCGACGGCCTGGCGCACCTTGACGTCCTTGAGCGGGCCGCGCTGGGTGTTGAGGGCCAGGTAGGCCAGCGCGCCGGCGTCCGAGGTGACCAGCCGCTGCTTGGCCGACGGGTTCGACTGCACCTGCACGAGCTGGGCCGGGGGCACGAAGCCCGCGCCGAAGGCGTTCCTGTCGTCGCCGGCGTCGGCGATCAGCCGCTGCGCGGCGACGGTGGTGTCCTGGCCGAGCTGGAAGACGATCTGGTCGGGGCCCGCGGTGCGCACGGTGTCGGTCTTCGCGTCCCACTTGGGGTTGCGCTTGAGGGTCACCGCGGAGCCCTGCTGGTACGTCTCGATCTCGTACGGGCCGGACGCCACCGGCTTCTGGGTGTACGTCTTCGGGTCGTCCTTGGCCTTGGGCACCGGCGTGAAGGCGGGCATCGAGACGATCCAGGGCCAGTCGCCGTACGCGGCGTCGAGGTGGAAGACGATCGTCTTGTCGTCCGGCGTCTCGATCGACGAGAGCTCCCCGCCGGTGTACGGGCCCTTGTACTTGTCGCCGCCGGCGAGCAGGCCCTTGTGGTAGCCGAGGCCGCCGGACAGCTCGGGCGCGAACGAGCGCTCGACGCCGTACTTGATGTCCTTACTGGTGATCGGCGAGCCGTCGGCGTAGCTCAGGCCGTCCTTGAGCGTGTAGGTCCAGGTCTTGCCGCCGTCGCTGCTCGTGCCGGTGTCGGTGGCGAGGTCGGGCACCACCTGGGCGGGCTTGCCCGGCTGCACGTCCCACGTGGTCAGGCGGCGCAGCACCAGGCCGAGCGTGGTGATGGCGAGGTTCTGGCTCTTCGCCGGATCGAAGTTGATGTCGGTCTGGGCGGTCAGGATGGTCAGCTTGCCACCCTTCGCCGAGCCCTCGCTCTCCTTCTTGTCGTCCGCCGAGTTGGCGCCGCAGGCCGCGAGGGTGAGCAGCGCCGTCAGCGCCACAGCGGCCGTTCTTCTGATCACTGGGGGGATTTCCTTTCACTACCGCGAGACTCGCGGGTCGAGGACGCCGTAGACGAGGTCGACGGCGAAGTTGGCGACGATGACGAGGAAGGCGGCGAACAGCGTCATGCCGACGATCACCGGTAGGTCGACGGTGCCGACCGCCTCGATGAGCAGCGCGCCGAGGCCCTGCATGCTGAACACGCGCTCGGTGATGATCGCGCCGCCCAGCAGCAGCCCCAGGTCGAGGCCGAAGACGGTGACGACCGGGATGAGCACGTTGCGCAGCCCGTGCCGGCCGATCACGCGGCGCTCGCGCAGTCCCTTGGCCCGGGCCGTCCGGATGTAGTCCTCGCCCAGCACCTCGATCATCTGGCCTCGGGTGAGCCGGGCGTAGAGGGCCGCGTTGATCAGAGCGAGCACGCACCACGGCAGGACGAGGTGCCAGAGCCAGTCGACCGGGCTCTCGGTGAGCGGGACGTAGCCGCCGACCGGCACCATGTCGAGCGTGAAGCCGAAGAGCAGGATGCCGAGCAGGCCCACCAGGTAGGCCGGCGAGGAGACCCCGATGGTCGAGAACACCATCGCCGACCGGTCGAGCAGGGTGCCACGCTTGACGGCGGCGGCGACGCCGGACGAGACGCCGAGCAGCAGCCACAGCACGGCCGCGCCGACGGCGATCGAGAAGGTCACCGGTGCCCGCTCCCCGATGAGCTGGGTGACCGGCTCGTTGAGCCGGAACGAGTAGCCGAAGCAGGGCGCGGCACAGTCGACGGCGGCCTGGCCGGCGCCGAAGTGCCGGCCGGTGAAGATGCCGCCGAGAAAGTCGAGATACTGCTGCAGCCAGGGCTTGTCGTAGCCCATGAAGGCGCTCGCCTCGGCGAGCCGCTCCGGGGTGCACGGACGGCCGCAGGACAGCCGCGCCGGGTCGGCCGGCAGCACGTAGAAGACGGCGTACGTGAGGAAGCTGATCACCAGCAGGGTGCTCGCCATGCCGAGCAGGCGGAAGCCGGCGAAGCGCAGGGTCCTCATCGCTTGGCCGTCCTCGGGTCGAGCGCGTCACGCAGACCGTCGCCGAACAGGTTGAAGGCGAGCGTCACCAGGAAGAGCGCGGCGCCGGGGAAGACCAGGAACATCGGATCGGTCTGCACCCAGGCGATCGCCTCGCCGATGGTGCGGCCCCAGGCCGGCGTGGGCGGCGGCACCCCGACGCCGAGGAACGACAGGGCGGCCTCCGAGCCGATCATCCCCGGGATCGTCATGGTGGCGTAGACGATGATGGTCGACATCAGGTTCGGCAGATAGTGGCGGCGGAGCTGATGGCCCGTGCCCGCGCCGAGCGCGGCGGAGGCGACCACGAAGGTCCGCTGTTTCAGGGCCATGGTCTGGCCACGGACCACGCGGGCGATGCCCGGCCAGCCGAAGAGGCCGATCACCAGGACCAGCAGCAGCTGCTTGGGGAAGCGGGCAGGCGCGATCGCCCCGAGCGCGATGACGAAGACCAGCCACGGAAAACCGAGGAGGACGTCGGTGATCCGGCTCAGCACGCGGTCGAACCAGCCGCCGAAGTAGCCGGCCGTGACCCCCACGAGCACGCCGATCGCGACGGCGATGAGGGTCGCCCCGACACCGACGAGCAGGGACGTGCGCGCGCCGTGCACCACGATGGCGAACAGGTCGCGCCCGGTCATCGGCTCGACGCCGAACCAGTGGTCCCCGCTGATGCCGCCGCCCCGGCCCAGCGGCTTGCCGGAGTCGTCGAGCGCGCTCAGGTCGTACGTGTAGGGGTCGTGACCCTCCACCGAGGACAGCAGCGGCGCGGCGACGGCGACGAGCAGGAGGACCAGGATGGTGGCGCCGCCCGCCACCGCCCAGCGATCGGCGAGCAGCCTGCGCAGGGGATGCCGCGCCGGAGCGAGCGGGATGTCGACGACCACGGTTCCTTCTTGGCGGGGCGGTGCGGGTGGGACGGCGCTGATCGTAAGGACGCCGCACCCGGTTTGACCCCGCCAAGAGACCTATAACACATATATAGCCGATAGGAGATTAGCGGTCCTCGCGGAAGTCGACGTGGCGGCGGGCGATCGGGTCGTACTTGCGCAGGACGAGGCGGTCCGGGTTGGTGCGCCGGTTCTTGCGGGTCACGTAGGTGTAGCCCGTGCCCGCGGTGCTGCGCAGCTTGATGACGGGCCGGATGTCGGTGCTCTTTGCCATGGGCGTCACCATACAATGAAAACCGTTTCCAATAACAGCATCGTCCATGTTACGGTCCCCGCGTTGAAAACGAGACCCGTTTTCATGTATGGACCGAAAGGAGACGATGCGTGAAGAGACCCCGCGTACGGGTCGCGGTCGCGGCCGCCGGATGCCTGGCGGCCGCCACGCTCTTCGGCGCCCCGCCGGCGCTGGCGGCCGAGGCGGTGGTGCTGTCCAAGGGCCACACCGACGCCGTCGACGTGCACTACGAGGACGGCGCGCTGAGGCTGAAGGTCAACGACGACACGGTGAGCCCGTCGGTGGTGCGCGACCCGGCCGACGTCACGTTCCAGGTGCTGCCGGCCGCCGAGACCACCGTGCCCGACCTGCCGTCCTTCGCCTTCCTCGGCGAGCCGGGCAGCAAGATCTGGATGCTGCCGCAGGTCCAGGACCCCGCCCTGCTCTGGCCGGGCTGGAACACCACCAAGCTCAGCTCCGGCGTCTTCGCCGGCGACAAGGTCACCATCAGCCTCGTCGGCGCCGACGGCCCCGGCGACGTGACGCTGTTCGACACCAACTCCCTCGGTACGCCAGCCATCAAGTTCCGCAGCACCGACGGCCTGCCCGACCGGCTCGACGTGCCCGTGCACACCCACGCGCACGCCGGCTGGGTGTTCTCACAGCCGGGCGCGTACACCCTGAAGTTCCAGGCGGACGCCACGCTCACCAACGGCGCGGCGGTGAGCACCGGCCCGGTCGACTACCGGTTCGTCGTCGGCGACCGTCAGGGGCTCAGCCTCGCGGTGTCCGGCATGGCCGACGAATACCAGGCCGGCGACACCGTCACGCTGCAGGCCGTGCAGACGCCGCAGGGCGCGCTGACGAAGTACCAGTGGTTCAGCAGGAAGCCCGGCGGCGACGACTACGCGCCGATCGAGGGCGAGACCGGCGCGTCCTACAGCTTCACCGCCACCCGCGCGCTCAACGGCACCGACTACCTCGTCAAGCTCTACGACGGCGAGACCGTGGCGGCGACCAGCGAGCTCGTCACGCTCTGGGTGGCGTTCCCGCCCGAGGGCAGCAGCGCCACCAAGTCGGTCACGGCGACGATCAGCGCGGCCGAGGGCGCCCTCGTGCTCAGCGTCGACCCCGAGGACCGGTCCGTCGCGCTGCCGGCCGCCACGCTGTCCGCCTCCGGCGACCGGTGGGAGACCTCCGGCGCCCTGCGGCCGGTCACCGTCACCGACACCCGGCGGGCCAAGCCGGGCTGGACGGCGTCCGGGCAGGTGCCCGACGGCTTCAAGGGCGACGACGGCACGGCCTTCGCGGGCGGCTACCTGGGCTGGACGCCGGCCGTCACCCGGCAGGGCGGCCAGCAGGGCGTGGTGGCCGGGCCGGTCGCCGTCCCGTACGTCGCGGGGCAGCCCGGCACGGGCCTCGGCGGCAGCGCGGTCCTCGCGTCGGCGCCGGCGGGCAAGGGACTCGGCACCGCCGAGCTCGACGCCGCACTGAAGCTCAGCGTTCCCACCGACACGGCGGCCGGCACCTACACCGGCACGCTCACCCTCACCGCCATCTGATGACGTCGCGGGGCGGCCGCTGTGCCCCTGGCCGCCCCGCGACCTGCGGACGGAAGACCCTCTCATGCACACCCGCATCGCCGCCGCCGTCCTGGCCCTGCTGCTGGTTCCCGCGCCCGCGAACGCCGCACCCGGCAACGACCCGCTCACCTGGTCGGTGTCGCCGTCGGGTCCCCAGGGCCCGAACGGCCGCCCGGCCCTCGACTACAAACTCGACCCCGGCGCCACCCTCACCGACCACGTCGCGGTCACCAACCACTCGGCGCGGCCTCTGACTCTCCGGCTGTACGCGAGCGACGCCTTCACCACCGCGGGCGGCGGCTTCGACCTGCTGGCCGGCACCACGAAGCCGACGGGCGCGGGCAGCTGGATCCGGCTGGGCCGCACCACGGTCACGCTGCCGAAGTCGTCCCGCGTCATCGTGCCGCTCACCCTCACCGTGCCCGCCAACGCCACTCCGGGCGACCACGCGGCCGGGGTGGTCGCCTCGCTCACCTCGGGCACCGGCGAATCATTCACTGTGGACCATCGGGTCGGCACGCGCGTCTATCTGCGCGTGACGGGGCCGGTGCGCCCGGCCCTGAGCATCACAGACGTACACCTGACGACCTCGACGCCGTGGAATCCGCTCGCGCTACCGCGGCTCACCGCCACATTCACCATCGCCAACACGGGGAACGTACGCCTGAGCGCGCGGCCGTCGGCCCGGGCGGCCGGCCCGTTCGGTATCGGCGCGACGACCGCGGCAGGCGCGCCGGTCGCCGAGATCCTGCCGGGCGGGTCGGTACGCACGTCCGTGCGGCTCGACTCGGTGCCGCCGCTGTTCCGCTCGCAGGTCACGCTGGCGGCCTCCCCCTCGACCGGCGCCGCACGCCGCACGGTCTGGCTGGTGCCGTGGCCCCAGCTGGCGCTGCTCGCCCTCGCCGCGGCCCTGGTGGCCGGCCGGCTCCTGAACCGGCGCCGCCGCCGCATCCGCCTGGCAGCCGCCATCGCCGAGGCCGAACAGCGAGGCCGCGACCAGGCCGCCGCGCCGGATCGGCGCGGCTCCGATCACGTCCTGGACAAGGAAGGGAGCTCATGAAGGGCCTCCGGACCACCGTGGTGACGGCCACGGCATCACTTGTGGCCTTCCTGCCGGCCGCCCCCGCCCTCGCCGATCCGCACCAGCCCACTGTGGACGGCGGTGCCGACCTTCTGGCCCTGTCGCTGGGCCAGGGCGGGCTGCGGCTGGGATTCCGCTCGCAAGACACAGCGGCGGATCCCGCATCGCTGCGGTTCACCGCGCAGGCGGGGCCGGTCGGTGCGGTGCCGGGCGACTCGGCGTTCGCGTTTCTCGGCAAGCCCGGCACCTCGGTGTGGGCGCTGCGGGACGACGGGTCTCGGCTTCCGGCCTTCGACACGACCGGGGTTGCTCCGGGGAGGGTGAGCGACGGCACAGTGACGCTCGACCTGGCCTCCGTGGAGGGACCGGGCGCGTTCGCGGCCTATACGTTGTCGGCTTGGGGGCGGCCCCAACTGCTGCTCGACAGCGACGGCCGCCGGAGCGTCCAGCTTCCGGCGGGACGGCGCCTCGGCGGTGTGGTGTGGGCGTTCGGCGCTCCCGGCGAATACCGGGTGACCCTGCGCGCCAAGGCCCGAACCGAGTCGGGGGTGTCGCAGGACGACGCGACCTATTCCATCGCTGTGCCCGCGTCCGCTCCGCCACCCACCGCTCCTGCCCCCACCCCTCCTTCGGCAGCCAAGGCGCCCACCGCCCAAGGCCCCGTGACGTCCGAGCGGGCGGCCGGTGCGGCTGCGGCCCCGATGAGGGCGCAGGGCTCCACCGCCGCCGCGGCCTCTCGGAGGGTCATCTCGGACGGGCACGTCGACATGGGGCCCCAGCTCAACGCCGGCGCGCTGCGGATCAGGCTGAAGGACGACTCGACCACTCCCCCGACCTGGCGCGAGCTCGCCGATGTCGTCCTGAAGGTCACCGACAAGGCGCGGATCGCGGTCCCGTCCGGCGCCGGATACGCGTTCCTGGGCAAGGCGGGCGAGCAGGTCTACCTGTTGCCGCAGTCGCAGCAGGCGGGCATCGTGTGGCCGGGCTGGAACACCCAGCACGAGTCCGTCGTGCAGGGCACCCGCGGCAACGTCACCTGGCGGCTGCGCGGAGTCGACGGGCCCGGCGAGTTCAAGCTCTTCCTCACCGGCTCGTTCGGCACGCCCGAGGTCGTCTTCGACTCGGCCAAGAGCCTGCCGCAGCAGCTGGCGATCGCCCCGAACACGCACGCACACGGCAACTGGGCGTTCACCGAGGCCGGCCGCTACCGGCTGACCGTGGACATGACCGCCACCACGACCGCCGGCAAGACGGTCTCCGACACCCGGACGCTGACCATCGCCGTCGGCGACACCACCGACCCCGACCCCGGCAGCGGCAACGGCAGCGGCAACGGCAACGGCAGCGGCAACGGCAACGGCAACGGCAACGGCAACGGCAGCGGCAACGGCAACGGCAGCGGCAACGGCTCGGGCAATGGTTCGGGTGACGGCTCAGGCAGCGGCTCGGGGACCGGGTCGGGCAGTGGCTCGGGGACCGGATCGGGCGATGGCTCGGCCTCCGGCGGCAACGCCGCGGCAGGTGACGCCGGCAGCGGCGGCAACCTCGCCAAGACCGGCGCGAACGTCGTCTCCGTAGCCGGCGGCGGCGCCCTCCTCCTGGCGGCCGGAACGGCCGCGGTCATCGCCGCCCGCCGCCGGCGACACCCTGCGTCCACACCCGACCCTTCCTAATGAAAATGAAAACCATTAAGCTTCGGATCGATCCGGTCGACGTCGGCCGGACCCATCACAAGGAGACCACCTTGCACAGATCCCTCCGCCTGTTGCTCGGCAGCGGCGTGCTCGCCACCGCGCTGCTGACCACCGCCGTGCCGGCGCAGGCGTACGCCACCCCCGTCGTTCTCAGCGCGGGCCACGTGGACGTCGTCGACGTGGCCTACGAGGACGGCGCCCTCGAGATCGGCGTCCACGACGAGACCGTCGAACCGGACGTCGAGCGCGAGGTCGACGACGTCGTGCTGCTCGTCAAGCGGGCCGCCCGCACCACCGTCCCGGACAGCACCGCGTTCGGCTTCCTCGGCGCGCCCGGCGCCCGCGTCTGGGTGCTTCCCGAGATCCAGAACGAGGAGTTGCTCTGGCCGGGCCTGTCCGCCGAGGAGATCGAGGCCGGCGTCTTCACCGGCGACACGGTCACCGCGCGGGTCGAGGGGGTCGCCGGCCCCGGCCGCGTGGCCGTCTGGACCGAGGACGCGGTCGGCACGCCGCACATCCTGGTGAACAGCGGCGACGGCCTGCCCGACGCGTTCCCGCTCGCCGCCGGCGCGCACCAGCACGCCAGCTGGGGCTTCCAGAAGGCGGGCACCTACCTCATCAAGGTGCGCGCCACCGGCACCCTCGCCGCCACGGGCGCCACCGTGACGTCGGAGCCGGCCGTCTACCGGATCGTGGTGCAGCCGTGAGGGCCGCAGTGGCGCTGCTGACCGCCGCCGCCGTCCTCGGCCTGTCCGCCGCTCCGGCCGGGGCTGCCCCGGTGACCCTCACGAGCGGGCACGTGGACGTCCTCGACGTCGACTACGCCGCGGGCGCGCTCTCGCTGAGCGTCAACGACGGCACCGGCGGCAGCGAGGTCGAGCGCGACCCCGCCGACGTGGTCCTCCAGGTGCCCGCCGCCTCGAAGATCACCGTGCCGAGCGGCAGCGCCTGGTCGTTCCTCGGCGCCGCGGGCTCGACCGCGTGGGTGCTGCCGCAGGCGAGCACCGCCGGGCTGCTCTGGGCCGGGTGGAACACACTCGAGATCCCGAGCGGCGTGCTCCAGGGCAACTCCGTGACGGTCAAGCTGGCCTCCGTCACGGGCCCGGGCGCGTTCAGCGTCTACACCGTCTCGGCGGGAACACCGTCCACATTGTATGACTCCGGCGACGGCCTGCCGGACAGCCGGACCGTGGCGCGCAACGTGCACGCCCACGCCAACTGGGGCTTCACCCAGCCCGGCACCTACACCGTCACCTTCGAGGTGACCGGCCGGCTCGCGAGCACCGGGGCCACCGTCACCACCGGCGCGAAGGCGTTCACCTTCACCGTCCTGCCGTAAGCGCGCGGGCCCGCTCCACCGCAACTGGAGCGGGCCCACGCCCACCGTACCCGGAGTCTCATGAAACGCCTGCTCGCCGCGACGATGCTGCTCGGCGCCGTGGCCGGTTGCTCGCCCCCGCCCGCCCTCAGCGACGCCGACGGCCGTGTCCAGGTCGTCACCACCACCGGCATCCTGGCCGACCTCGTCCGCAACGTCGGCGGCGAGCGCGTCCTCGTCGACTCGATCGTCCCGGACAGCGCCGACGCGCACGCCTACGAGCCGACCCTGCGCGACGTCCGCAACATCGTCTACGCCGACCTGGCCTTCAGCAACTACCTGCTGCTCGAGGCGCAGAACGTCATCAAGGCCCTGGACGCCAACCTCCCGGACGGCGTCGAGCAGATCTCGCTCGCCGAGGGCGCCACCAAGTACGCCGCCGAGATCATCCCGCTGGTCGAGGACGTCTCGCTCGACACGGTCTGGCTCGGCCTGCGGGTGCACGGGGACGGCGCACACCTGGGCGCCGACCGCACCTCGGACGTCCGGCTCACCGCCACGGCGGCCGACGGGCCGGGACGGCTCACGGCCTACCTGACCGAGTCGTTCGGCAACCCGGACGTCTTCGTGGACTCCGGCGACGGCTTCGACCCGGCGAACGGCTACCGCGACGACACCGCCGTCCTGCCACCGGAGGCGCACACCCACATGAGCTGGGCCTTCAGCGAGGCCGGCGCCTACCGCCTCACCCTGCGCGCGCAACTGGCCGTCAGCGCCGACAGCAGGCCCGTGCCGATGGGCGAACGGACGCTCACCTTCGCCGTCGGCGTCGACCCGCACACCGTGCCCGGCATGGCGGGCGCGACAGTGCTGCGCGGCGGCCACACCGACATCACCGCCGACCTCGACAGCGGCGACATCCACCTGCTCGCCGACGACAAACGGCTCGATCCGGCCCGCACCGTCATCGAGGTGCCCGCCAAGGCGCTGCGCGAGGTGCCCGCCGGCCCGGGGCTGCGCTTCCTCGGCCGGCCCGGCACGCGCGTCTACCAACTGCCGCAGGCGGTTCTCGGCCGGCACGTGCACGGCGAGATCGATCCGCACCTGTGGCAGGACGTGCGCAACGCCCAGGCGTACGCCGAACTGATCCGCGACAGCCTCATCGCTGCCGATCCCGCCGGCACGGCCACCTACCGGGCGAACACCGACCGATACCTGCGCGAGCTGACCGCGCTCGACGACTACGTGCGCGAACGCATCACCGCGATACCCGCGCCGAGCCGGTACCTGGTGACGACGCACGATGCGTTTGCTTACCTCGCGAAGGCGTACGGAATGGTGATCGCGGGTTTTGTCACCCCGAACCCCGCCGTGGAACCGAGCCTGGCCGACCGGCGGCGCCTCACCGAGACCCTGCGCAACCTGCGCGTGCGCGCGGTCTTCCTGGAACCGAACCTGCGCGCCCGATCGTCGACGCTCGTCGAGGTCGCGCGCCAGGAGGGCGTGCGCGTCTGCGACATCTACGGCGACGCCTTCGACGACCGGGTCACCGATTACGTGGCGATGATGCGCTTCAACGCCGATTCCCTTGCCCGCTGCCTGACCTGACGAGGACTCCCCTTGCCTTTCTCGCTACCGCGCCTCGCGGCCGCCGCCGTCCTGGCGTTCGCCTCCCTCGCCACTCCCGCGGCCGCCGCCACACCGACGGTGCCCGCGCCCTCCGGCGGGCTCGAGCAGACGCTCGACGCCGACCAGCAGCAGGCGCGCGGAAACGCCGTCCTGGAGACCGGCCACGTCGACATCGGCCCGCGCCACCGCGACGGCACCTGGACCATCCAGATCCACGACGACCACGCGGTGCCGTCGGTCTGGCGCGATCCGGCGGAGACCGTCCTACGGGTACGCGACACCGCGCGCCAGCCGGTGCCCGACGACGAGGCGTACGCGTTCCTCGGCGAGAAACCCGGCAAGCAGGTGCACGTGGTGCCGCAGACCGAGCGCCAGGGCGTGGTCTGGATCGGCTGGAACACGCAGGATCCCGGCGTCCTGAAGGCGATCAGCCGCGGCGTCACCATGACCCTGCGCGGCGTGCAGGGCCCCGGCACGTTCTCGGTCTTCCTCCAGTCCGGCAACCTGGGCGCGCCCCAGGTGCTGTGGAGCTCGAAAAAGCCCTACCCTCAACCGATCTGGGTGGAGACCAACACCCACACCCACGCCAACTGGGTCTTCGGCGAGCCCGGCAGCTACCTGCTCGCGGTCGACATCAGCGCCGACCTGGCCGACGGCTCCACCGCCACCGCGAGCACCGTGCTGCGCCTGGCCGTCGGCGACACCACCGACCCCGCCTCGGCCCGCACGGCCGCGTTCACCCAGCCCCTGCCTTCGATGTCCGCGCAGGCCGCGGCACAGTCCGATCCCCCCAGCCGTCCGTGGCAGCTCCCACTCCTGGCCACCGCCGGCGTGCTGCTCGCCGTGACCGTCGCCGCCCTCGCCGTACGGCAGGGCACGGTCCGCCGCCGCGCCGAACGCGACCGGGAGGCCGCGCGATGACCGCCGCCCTGGAGATGACGGACGTGAGCGTCGACCTGGGCGGCCGCCCCGCGCTGCGGGAGGCGACCCTGCGCGTGGACACCGGCGAGTTTCTCGGCCTCCTGGGCCCCAACGGCGCCGGCAAGACCACGCTGCTGCGCGCCGCCCTGGGCTTGGTCCCCCTGCGCCATGGCCGGGTCGCCGTGGACGGCCGCCCCGTGCGCCGCGGCGGCTCCCCCGCCGGCTACGTCCCCCAGCGCCACGAGTTCGCCTGGGATTTCCCCGCCTCGGTGGAGGACGCCGTCCTCAGCGGCCTGGTGCGCCACATAGGACTGTTCCGCCGCCCGCGCGCCCGCCATTGGCAGGCCGCCTGGGACGCCCTCGATCAGGTCCATCTCGCCGACCTGCGCCGAAGACCGGTCGGCGAGCTCTCCGGCGGCCAGCGCCAACGCGTCCTCGTCGCCCGCGCCCTCGTCCTCGCCCCGCCCGTGCTGCTGCTGGACGAGCCGTTCACCGGCCTCGACCTGCCCGCCCAGGAAACCCTGACCGGCCTGTTCACCACCATCGCCCGCGACCGCGCCGTCGTCATGGCCACCCACGACCTCGCCGCCGCCGCGTACACCTGCGACCGCCTGATCCTGCTCAACCGCACCGTCGTCGCCTCCGCTCCCGCAGCCGAGCTGAACGACCCCGAAGTCTGGATGCGCACCTTCGATGTCGGGCCCGGCAGCCACGTCCTCAAGTCCCTGTCCAGCTTCGTAGGAGCGTGACGGTGCCTGCCGCCGCACTCTCCCCCGGCCGCTTCGGAGCGTGACCGTGTCTCCCCTGCAGTTCCTCGCCGACCTGGCCAACCCCGACCTGGCCTTCCTGCCGAAGGCCCTCACCATCGCCACCCTCTCCGCCATCATGTGCGGCGTGGTCGGCTGCTACGTCGTCCTGCGCGGCATGGCCTTCATCGGCGACGCCGTCGCCCACGCGGTCTTCCCCGGCCTGGCCGTCGCCTTCCTGTTCTCCGGCAGCCTCGTCCTGGGCGGCACCGTCGCGGGCGTCGTCACCGCTCTGCTGGTTGCCGTCTTCGCCCAGAACCGCCGCCTCAAAGAGGACTCCGTCATCGGCATCTTCTTCGTCGCCGCCTTCGCCCTGGGCATCGTCGTCATCTCCCGCGCCCCCGGCTACGCCGGCTCCCTCCAGCAGTTCCTGTTCGGTTCCATAACCGGAATCCCCGACCGAGACCTGTACGTGGTAGCCGCCGCCACCATCGCCGTCCTGCTGGCAGTGCTGCTGCTGCACAAGGAGTTCGTGGCCGTGACCCTGGACCGCGAGATGGCCCGCGCCCTGGGCCTGCGCGTCTTCTGGCTGGACCTGGTGCTCTACGTCCTGGTCACCCTGGCCGTCGTGATGGCCGTCCAAACCATCGGCAACATCCTCGTCCTGGCCTTGCTGGTCACCCCGGCCGCCACAGCCCGCCTGTTGACCGACCGCCTGCCCGCCATGATGGCCCTGGCCCCCACCATCGGCGCCACCTGCGCCGCCATCGGCTTGTACCTCTCCTGGTCCTGGGACCTCCCCGTAGGCGGCACCATCGTCCTCACCTTGACCGCCGCCTTCCTCCTGGCCCACCTGCTCGCCCCCCGCCACGGCTTGATAGCCCGCCTAGCCACCTGACCCCACCGGGAACGGAACAGTCCGTTCCCCCACGCCCGCCAAGCCACCGCCGGAACAGAACAGCCCGATCCGATCCGCCGGCCCTCAAGCCCTCGCGGAACGGAACACTCCGTTCCCCTACCCCACGCCAATCCACTGCGGAACAGAACCGCCCCTTCGGTCCGCGCCCCCCAAGCCCGCACGGAACGGAACACTCCGATCCGGTCCGCCGCGCCCCCAAAGCCCGCACGGAACGGAACACTCCGATCCGATCCGCCGCGCCCCCAAACCCACACGGAACGGAACACTCCGTTCCCCCACCCCGACGCCAATCCACTGCGGAACGGAACCGCCCCTTCGGTCCGCCGCGCCCTCAAAGCCCGCACGGAACGGAACACTCCGATCCGGTCCGCCGCGCCCCCAAGCCCGCACGGAACGGAACAGTCCGTTCCGGTGCCCGATCGGCGCCTGCACCGCCCGGAAGCCGAACGCTCCGTTTCACGCCCTTGCCAGGGCGCGACCCGCCTGCGGAACGGAACACTCCGTTCCGCTTCTACCCTGGAGGATCACCTGTGAAGAAGGACATTCATCCCTCGTACGGCTATGTCGTGTTCCGCGACCGTGGTGCCGGCTATCAGTTCTTGACGCGGTCGACTGCGGTCAGCGACAAGACGATCGAGTGGGAGGACGGCAACACCTACCCGGTCGTCGACGTTGAGATCTCGGCCGCCAGCCATCCCTTCTGGACCGGTCGCAGCCGCGTGCTCGACACGGCTGGGCGCATCGAGAAGTTCCGTGCCAAGTACGCGCGCTTCTCGGACGGCGACTGACGACGCCGCGGAGGCGGGACCACTCGAGATCGCCGGATGCGGTTACGGCGAAGTGTCGCGACCGCATTCGACGTGTCCGCCTGCGCCTTTGATTCTCTTTCATGTTTGGGGCACGCGGCCGAGGGGTGGCGGAGCAGGGAGAATATGTGGTCCGTTCGGTTAACGGGTGACCGGCCCCGAATAGGCCATTAGGGCCAATCCGCGTTTTGGGATCTTGTGCCATTGTGCCTTCAATGGACATATGGGGACTCGCGCTTCTGGCGAGTGAGCGGTCCGGCGAGAGCGATGTCAAGGGAGACCTGGCCGACATCGTCGGCTACTTCCTCGGATTGTTCACGGCGGCCGGGCTGCTGGTCGGCTACATGCGCCTCATCCAGGAAAGACGGACGTTCGGCGCGCCGGAGTACGCCTACATCATGGTGCTTCTGTCCGGCTGCGCGGTCTGGCTGTTCCTGGTGTTCCGCGAGTGACCTCAAGATGATCGAAAAGGAGCCTGAGGTGCCGGATCCGAACACCGCGGAGTCGCTCGTGGCGCGGCTGGAGAATGCCGTGCTCCGCGCCGAGTCCCTGGTCGCCAAGCTCGAGGCGCTCGCCCCACCGGCCCTCTCTCGGCAACACGAGCCCAGCGCCCCACCGAGCATGAACGAACCGCCCGGCCCGCCAGGTGGGCAGCGCGAGCCGAGCGACCCGATGGGCGCGCACCACCCGCCGATCGGGCGGATGATCGCGCAGCAGAAGGTGCCGATCATTTTGGGGCTCGCGGCGTCGTTTCTTGCGGTTGTCGCGGTGTTCGCTTTGTTCTATGGGCGGTGGTCGTGAGTTCGCGCGTGGCCTGGGCCATCCTGCCGTTCGGCTTTGTGCTGAGCGTGATCGACGCGTGGTTCTCGATCCAGTCCATCGCCGGCTCGATCGGGGCGGAAGACGCGCCGGACTATGTTGTCGCCTCGGTGGTGGGGCTTTTTCTCACCGGCTTCGCCGTTTTTCTTCCCGTGCTCAAGCAGGCCTTCCGGTCCGTTCTGTGGGGCCTTTTGTGGTTCTTGATGACCGTCGGTGATGTGGGCACCAGCATTTTCGGCGCCATCTGGTACGGCGCCATGCACCACGATTTCCGAGAGCCCATCATGTTCGCGAGCATTCACTACCAGCCGTCGAACTGGCAGGCCACGGCCGTCTACATCGTCTTCGTGGTGACCGTGCAGGCGTGCTGTGTCGCCTTCGGTTACGCGATCCTCGCCCTCAGCCGGGGCGCCGAACAGAGGACGACAAGCGCCTATTGGTGACGGACACCCGCGTCGCACGGTCGGCGCAGGAGACCGCCACCGAAGCCGGCGGCCTCGGCCCGTCCCGCGACGGACGTCGAAGGCGGCAGTGAGTGAGCCGGCGGCCTTACATGGCAGGCGGCCGATGCCTATCCACGTCCGATCAGGTCGGTGGCGACCTGGCGGGCGCGCTCGATCGGGACGGCGAAACCGATGCCGATGTTGCCGCCGCCTTCGAGGGTGGCGATGGCCGTGTTGACGCCGATCACCTCGCCGCGGGCGTTCACCAAGGGGCCGCCCGAATTGCCGGGGTTGATGGACGCGTCCGTCTGGACGGCGGTTCGGCGCGCGCCGTCGCCGAGGCGCACCGGGCGGTCGAGGGCGCTGATGATGCCGGCCGTCACCGTGCCGGACAGCCCCAAGGGCGAGCCGACCGCCAGGACCGATTCACCAACCCTGGCGGTACGGGGACCGGCCAGCGCCAGCGGCGGCAGATCGGCCGACGCGTCCACGCGCAGGACGGCTATGTCGTTGGCCCGATCCGATCCGACGACCGTGGCGGTGAGGCTGCGCCCGTCCGCGCCGACCACGGCGACCGTGCCACCGGCCGCGACGACGTGGTGGTTGGTGACAATGTGCCCGCGGTCGTCGAAGACGAAGCCGGACCCGGATCCGTTGCCCGCCCGCACCGACACCACCCCGGGGAGCACCCGGGCCGCCGCGCCGACCAGGTCGCCCGGCACCCCGGCCACCGGAGCCGCCGCCACCGAGCCGGTGTCACGGCCGGCCACGTAGCCGGCCACCCCGCCCGCGCCCACGGCCAAAGCCAGGCCCACCGCCAGGAGTCCGGCCGCCATCTTCACGGACCCCTTCGCCGGCACCGACTGCGTCGCAGCACCCGACGGCAAAGCGGCCGACGCGTATGCGGCCGGCGCGTATGCGGCCGGCGCCGAAGCGGCCCGAGGAAGAGCCGTCAGCGGCGAATCGGCCGACGCGAACGCGGACCGCCGGAAAGCGGCCGAAGCCGAAGTGCTGGCAGACGAAGGGCCCGGAGCGGAAGCAACCCCCGGAGACAGGAACCGCGGACCGCGGGGCACCGGGCCCAGACCTTCGATGCTCATGGCTTCGCTCCTCTCGCCGGCGGGCTGGAACGGGCGGACGCCCGGGGTTGGGGGCACACACCGAGCGCCCGCCCTCGTGTCCCATGACAGCGCGGGGGACCGAAAACCGAGCGAAGGAGAAGCGCTACTCGCGGGTGGCCGTTCGGCGGCGGGCCCGCAGGAGCTCGATCCCGACCGGGATCAGGGAGACCAGGACGATGGCGATGAGGATGAGCTCGATGTTCGAGCGCACGAAGGCGACCTGGCCCAGGAAGTAGCCGAGGATCGTGACGCCGCAGGCCCAGCCGGTGCCGCCGATCAGGTTGAAGGTGAGGAAGGTCCGGTAGTGCATGTGGCCGGCGCCGGCGACGATCGGGGTCAACGTGCGGACGATGGGGACGAAGCGGGCGAGCACCACCGAGCGGGGGCCGTGCCGGGCGAAGAAGGCTCGGGCGCGGGTGAGGTTCTGCTGCTTGAACAGGCGGGAGTCGGGGCGGCGGAACAGTGCCGGGCCGAAGCGGCGGCCGAAGGCGTAGCCGAACTGGTCGCCCGCGACGGCGGCGGCCGAGGCGAGCAGGCAGACGAGCCAGAGCGGTTGGTGCAGGTACGTCCCGCCGGCCACCAGCAGCCCGGCCGTGAACAGCAGCGAGTCGCCGGGCAGGAAGAAGCCGACGAGCAGGCCGGACTCGGCGAAGATGATCGCGAGGAGCCCGATCAGGCCGAACGCCGAGATCAGCCGTTCGGGATCGAGGAAGGACGGGCCCATCGCGCAAACCTACACGCTGTAGGAGTTCGCGGCCGGGTCGTCGAGCAGGGCGCGCAGCAGCTCGGCGTCGCCCTGGTCGAGCGAGGCGGCGAACTGCCGCAGGACGGCCTGCCGGTCGGGGCGGCCGGCCAGCACGGCGTTCATCTGGGCGGCCGCCGTGGTCGCCTCGTCGCGCGCGGGCCAGTAGACGTGCCCGCGGCCGGCCCGGCGGCGCAGCAGGGCGCCCTTGGCGTGCAGCCGGATCAGGATGGTCTGCACGGTGTTGTAAGCGAGGTCACCACCCACCGCGGTCCGCACCTCGGCCACCGTGGCCGGCTCGCCGCGCCGCCACAGCTCGGCGAGGACCGCGGCCTCCAGCGACCCGCCCGACCGACGGCCGCCCCCAAAGCGAGAGCCGAGGCCGTCCCTGACGCGAGAGCCCAGGCCCTCCCCCGATGTCATACCCGCACGCTAGCGCTCGAGCGCGGCGCGATCCCACTTGGCGAGGGCGGCCGCGGCCTCGTACGTGGATCGGAGGAACTCGGTCAGGGCCGCGTCCGGATCGGGGGCGGAGGCCACCGCCTCGTACGGGAGCAGGAACTCCCGGATGTCGTGGTCGTAGTGGGCCGCCTCCGGGCGTACCGGATAGGAGCTGTAGCCGTCGGGCTCCGGATAGGCGTACGCGTAGAAAGCGCCCTCCTCGCCGCCACCGGGCCAGAACCCGAAGCTGGCGAGCTCGTGCGAATAGGCCTCGTGCATGACCGACGGCGGGCAGTTCGGGGCGCCGCCGGGATGTTGCGGGGCGCCGCGGCCGGAGAAGCGGGTGTGCGCCAGGTCCATCGCACCCCAGAAGAAGTGGACCGGGCTGGTCTTGCCGAGGAACTCCCAGCGGAAACGGCTCATCACGCGCTCGGCCTGGAGCAGTTGGCGCCAGAACAGGCGCGCGGCCTCCCCGTCGTACGACTTGTGTTGCTCGTCCTCGGCGAAGGGGATGGCCGGGTCGACCTCGTTGGGCACGGGATGGATCACCGTCTCGATGCCGAGCTCGGCCAGGGCGAGCATGGTCTCCTGGTAGAACCGCGCGACGGTCTTGGGCTCCAGGGCGACCGTGCGGGAGCGGCCGTCGCTCGTGGCGACGCGGAGGACCTGGTCGAGGAAGTCGAACTCGATCTCGAACGATCCGTCCCCGTGCGGGATGGCCGACGTCGTGAGGCCGCGCGCGCTCGGGTAGAGCGTCACGTGCCACCAGTGGTTGACCGCCGGTGCGTGCGCCATCCGGACCTTGCCGACGATCTGCGTCCACAGCTGGAGTGTGTCGCGCGTGTCGGCCCAGTCGGTCACCCGCAGCCGCGGCCATCTCTGATGTTCCATCGCCCGAGCCTGCCATCAGCGCCCGCCCGATGCCCGCCGACCCGGCGCAGATCACAGGCGGCACGGCGGCGGAGTGTTCGCGGCGAAGATCATGGGTACCCGGCAGCCATGAGATCCGGTGTTCTCTTCGACGTCGACGGCACCCTGGTCGACACCACCTACCTGCACACGGTCGCCTGGTGGGAGGTGCTGCGCCAGCTCGGCGAGGACGTCCCGATGGCGCGGATCCACCGGGCCATCGGGATGGGCTCCGACAAGCTGCTCGATCACCTGCTCGGGACCGACCGCGACCGGGACGGCGACGAGCAGGCCTCGAACGCACACGACGTCCTCTACGGCGCCTGGTGGGAGCGGCTGCGCCCGCTGCCGAAGGCGGCCGAGCTGCTGCGCGCGGTCGCCGGGCGCGGCCTCGCGGTCGTGCTGGCCTCGTCGGCCAAGGCGCCGGAGCTGCGACAGCTGCGCCGGGTGCTCGACGCGGACGACGTGATCGCGGCGGCCACGTCCTCCGCCGACGCCGAGCAGAGCAAGCCCGCGCCCGACATCCTCCAGGCCGCGATCGACCAGGCCGGCATCGATCCGCGAGCCGCCGTCTTCGTCGGCGACTCGGTCTGGGACGTGCGGGCCGCCGCCAAGCTGGACATCCCGTGCATCGGCGTCGCCTGCGGCGGCACCTCGGGCGGCGAACTGACCGAGGCCGGCGCCGTGGCCGTCTACGACGACCCGGCCGCCCTGCTCGCGGACCTCGGCAACTCGGCGATCGCCACCCTGCGGAAGTAGCGGCGGCGAGCGTTTCGCTTATGTCGTTGCGAGTTCTGGGCATTCTGCGTCTCGCCGCGCGCCGCTGTACTGGAGTGCATGACGAACACGACGCTTCTGATCGGTGGGACGGGCAAGACGGGACGGCGGGTGGCCGAGCGCCTGGAGCGGCTCGGCGTGGAGGTGCGGGTCGGGTCGCGGAGCAGTGCCACGCCGTTCGACTGGCACGACGAGTCGACGTGGGGGCCGGCGCTCGACGGGGTGCGGGCCGCGTACATCACCTTTTATCCCGATCTGGGGTTGCCGGGGGCCGCGGACAAGGTGGGGGCGTTCGCCGAGCTCGCCGCCAAGAGCGGGGCCGGCCAGCTGGTGCTGCTCTCCGGGCGGGGCGAGGAGCTGGCGCAGGAGGCCGAGCGCAGGGTTCAGGACGCGGGCACCGGGTGGACGATCGTGACCTGCGCCTGGTTCATGCAGAACTTCAGCGAGGACTTCCTCGTGGACGCCGTGCGCGGCGGCGACATCACGCTGCCCGCGGGGGACGTGCCGGAACCGTTCGTGGACGCCGAGGACATCGCCGACGTGGTGGCGGCGGCGCTGACAGATCAAAGACATCAGGGCCGGCGGTACGAGCTGACGGGGCCCCGCGCGCTGACCTTCGGCGACGTGGCGGCGGAGCTGAGCCGGGCCACCGGGCGGACCGTCAGGTACACGCCGATCACCCATGAGCGGTATCGGGACGTTCTGCGGGAAGCGGGCCTGCCGGTGGAGCTCGGCGACATGTTCCGGCACATCCTCGACGGGCGGAACGTGCGCACGGCCGACGGGGTACGGGAGGCGCTCGGGCGGCCGGCGCGGGGCTTCGCCGAATACGCGGCCCGGTGCGCGGCCACCGGAGTGTGGGACCCGGCCTGATCGCCGGGAGCGGGCAAGTGCCGCCGGCGTGCGCGTCCCGGTCCTGCTCGGCCTGCGCGCCTGTCCGGCACCGGACAGCCGTGACCGGGGCGGCCGGTACGGTGTCGGGCATGGACGCGCTGAGCGGACTGCTGGACGGGCCCCGGGCGCGCGGAGCGTTCCTGCTGCGGTCGGTGCTCGACCCGCCGTGGGGGATGCGGATCCAGGACGAGTCGCCGCTGTCGGTCATCACGATGGCGCGGGGCGACGCGTGGATCATGCGCGCGGGCGAGGCCGGCTCGCGGATCGGGCCCGGGGATGTCGCGGTGGTGAGCGGCTCATCCCCGTACGAACTAGGTGATCAGCCAGGCCGGAAACCGCAGGTGGTCATCCATCCGGGGCAACGCTGCGAAGCAGCGGACGGCACGGAGCTGCGCATGACGGGGCAGGGCGTGCGGACGTGGGGTGCGCGGCCGGACGGCGCGACCGTGATGGTGAGCGGCACCTACCAGATGCACAGCGAGGTCAGCCGGCGGCTGCTCGACGCGCTGCCGAGCGTGCTGGTGCGGCCGGTGGAGCCGAGCGACCGCGCGCTGATCGACCTGCTCGTGCGCGAGATGGACAGCACCGAGCCGGCCCAGGAGCTGGTGCTCGACCGGCTGCTCGACCTGGTGCTGGTGTCGGTGCTGCGGTCGTGGCTGGCGACGCCCTCGCCCGGCCGGCCGGGGTGGCATCAGGCGCAGGCCGACCCGGTGGTGGGGCCGGCGCTGCGCCACGTGCACGGCGATCCGGCGTACGGCTGGACCGTCTCCGCCCTGGCGAGCACGGCGGGCGTCTCCCGGGCCTCGTTCGCGCGGCGTTTCGGGGAGCTGGTGGGCGAGCCGCCGATGGCCTACCTGTCGGGCTGGCGTCTCACCCTCGCGGCCGACCTGTTGCGCCAGGGCGACGCGACGCTCGAGGCGGTGGCCCGCCAGGTGGGGTACGGCAGCGCGTTCTCGCTGAGCAACGCGTTCAAGCGGCGGTACGGGGTCAGCCCGCAGGACTATCGCCGGCGGTGATCAGCCGCCGGCCGCGGCCTGCGACGCCTGCCACAGCGCGATCTGCACACCCACCACGAAGATCTGGACGGGCAGCGGCATGCCGGGCAGGTCGGCCTCGACCTCGCCGGACCACGCGCTGGTGCGGCGCAGCGAGCCCACCTTGATGCCGGCGGAGAGCAGCTCCTGCTGGTTGCCCCAGAGTGAGGTGCGGCGGAACTCGTAGACGCGGCCGCCCGCGTGCACCGACCAGTTCTTGCGGCCGGCCCGCTCGACGTGGGCTACCTCGCCGCCGGCCTGGTCGAGCATGCGGAAGCGGCTGCCCCACGCGTTCGAGCGCACGGCGAAGGCGCGGCCGTCGACCTCGAAGTCTCCGCCGGTGCGCCACCACGACGGGTCCCACACGGCGACCTCGCGGCCGTCGGCGACCATCCTGTACTGGCCGCGCCACATGCTCTTCTTCTCCGCGGTCAACATGATCTGAGGCTAGCCAAGCCGCGCCAGCACTTCGACGACCGTCTCCGGCCCGGGCATGGCCGCCATCTCGTCGCGAACCTCGGCCGCGGCCTTGGCCAACGAACCATCGGTGATCAGCCGGGTGAGGGCGGCCGGGGTGATGTCACGCTCGTCCAGGGCCAGGCCGGCGCCGCGCCGTGCCACCAGGCCGGCGTTGTGGCGGCGGTCGCCGGGGCCGTTCGTGACCAGCTGCGGGACGCCCGCGTGCAGGGCGGCGAGGGTGGTCCCGGCGCCGCCGTGGTGCACGATGCCGGCGCACTGGGCGAGCACGTCCGGGATCGGCGCCCAGCCGGTCGCGGTCACGTTCGCCGGCAGGGGCCCGCGGACGTCGGGGCGCAGCAGGACGAAGTCGGCGTCGACCTCGGCGGCCGCGGCCACGACGGTTCGCATCAGCCGGTCGCGGCCGGGCCCCGGCACGGTGCTGCGGCTGACGAGCACGCGGGCGCGGCGCGGCGGCGCGGTCAGCTCCGGTGGCGGGGCGCCCTCCCCCGCGTACGGGACCGCCCGCATCGGCAACCCGGAACGGCCCGGCAGGACGCTGGGCGGCGCGATGCTGATGATCGCGGCCGGGGGCGGTGCCTGCGGATCGACCGCCGACACCAGTGCCGGGCCGTCGTACAGCGAGTTCTCGTGCAGCACCGCGGGGACACCGCGCGGCGGCACGGCGAGCGGCTCGTGGACGACCAGAGCGGGTTGATGGCGTGCGGTAGCCTCGGCCAGGCCGCGGGCCATCCGCTCGTTCACCGCCGCGAAGAGCTTGCCCACCATCCGGGTGCCGGCGCGGCCGGCCATCTCCGAGCGGGCGAGCAGTGGGTGCCGCAGCGCGACCCGGGCCGCCACCGGGCCGAAGCGCAAGCCGGGCGCCACGTCGTGCACGGCGAGCCCGGCCTGGCCGACGGCGAGCGCGTCACCGGCCGTCGCGACGAGCACGTCGTGGCCGGCGTCGCGCAGCACCCGGGCCAGCGGGACAAGGGGAAAGACATGACCGAGTAGTGGAGCCGACACGACCAGTATCCGCATGCCGGCCAGCGTAGGGCGATGCGGCACCCGGCGTCAGGCCCGGCTATCTTGGTCGCCGCTGAGAAATGGCTGAGAAACGGGGATGACGATCATGAAGATCGGATCGATAACGGGCACCGCGATCGTGCTTGCGTCGGCAGTGGCACTGAGCGGCTGCGGCGGCAACGGCGACAGCGACGCCAAGGACAGCCCGGCCGCGGCGTCGTCGACCAGCACCGGCAACGGGGTCGAGGCGCTCACCGGGCAGGAGATCCTCGACAAGGCGCGGGCCGCGCTCAAGGACGCCAAGTCCTACCACGTCGCGGGCAGCATGGTCGAGGAGGGCGACAAGACCACCATCGACCTCAAGATCGCCGGTGAGGACGTCGTGGGCCACGTCACGACGAAGGACGGCAAGATCGAACTGCTCGCGGTGGGCCAGCAGCGCTTCTTCCGGCCGGACCCGGCCTTCTGGACCGCGCAGGGCGCCGAGGGCAAGACCGTGGCGAAGGCCATCGGCGACCGCTGGGTCAAGGTCGACCCGTCCGACACGAGCTCGGCCGACATGTTCAGCATCACGAACATCGAGGACGCCCTGAAGAACGAGGGCACCGTCGCCAAGGGCGAGACGAAGCAGGTCGACGGCAAGAAGGCCATCGCGCTGACCGACTCGGCGGACGGCAAGGACGGCGGCGTCCTCTACGTCGCGACCGAGGGCGAGCCCTACCCGCTGCGCCTGGACGGCCCGACTGCCGCCGACGGCAGCCTGGCGTTCACCGAGTACGGCGAGACGTTCGCCGATCTCAAGGTGCCGGCCGCCGCCGACGTCGTCGACCTGAAGGACCTCGGCAAGTAACTAGCCGACGCGCTCGATCACGGCCCGGCGGACGAGGAACTTGCCGGGCTCGCGGATCTGCTCGAAGGCGGCGTTGTTGAGCAGGACGCAGCTGCCCGACGTGGTCTCGACCTTGACGGTGATGCTCTTGTTGTTGTCGAGGTTGGTCACCTTGAGGGTCGTGCCGATCGGGAAGGTGCCGCTCGACGCGAACGGCGCCCCGGCCTCGCCGGAGAGCGTGACGGTCGAGCCCTTGCAGACGACCTCGCCGGCCCCGGCGGCCGGCGGGGCCGCGGGGGCCGCCGTCGTCGGCTTCGCCGGATTTGCCGGCGCTGCCGCGGGAACCTCGGCGGCCACGTCGGCGTCGCACCCCGCCACCTGACGCCGCTGGTTGATCAGGTCGACGACGGCCTGCCGGTTGGCGATGCGCGCCTGCGACTGCGCGTCCGGCGCCGCCCGCTGCCCGGCGATGAACTGAAGGTTCTGCCGCAGCGCCTGGTCCAGCCCGGCGCAGTTCTCCCCCGCGCTGCTCAGCCCGGTGCCGACGGCGAACGCGCCGCCCGCGAGCACCACGGCGGACGCGCCGAGCACCACCTTGCGGGTCGTCGGGGACATCGTGCTGCGGCGGGTCCGGTACATCGCATCGCTCCTCGGAAGCTGTCGGGCTCTCTCGATCGACAACTACGGGGTGATCGACGGCCCCGGATGAGCGCCGCACATTAAAGAACCTTAAATCCCGTACGGGCAGGCGGACCGTTACCGGGTCGTGTCGCACGGCACGGTTAGTCGCGCGGCGGCCGGGGAAATGGATCCCCTTGATGATCTTCAGGGGGGAACGATGAACGCGGACGACCTGGACCGGCGGCGGGCGGCGATCCGGCAGCGGCAACTGCTGCTGGCGCTGGAGCAGTGGGGGCCCTCGTACGTGGGGCGCATCACGAAGGCGAGCGAGGAGGAGCTCGCCTGGCTGAAGCGCCAGAAGGCGCCGGCCGGGCCCGCCCGCAGCGCGGCGGAGTGGAACGAGATACGCCGGGAGCAGGGACGGCAGGCCAACGCCGCGGCGAGTGCCGCGTTCGGTGCCGGTGACTACGCGCGGGCTCGCGACCTGGTCGACGAGGCCCGGGCGTACGGCGCCGTGCTCGAGACCGAGTGGCAGCGCCTGCACGAGTTCATCGACGCCAAGGCCGGGCCCGAGGCGCCGCCGAGGCCGGAGCCGGGGCCGGACGTGCGCGCCGCGGCCTGAGATTCGCTCAGCTCGGCCGCTCCGGCGCCGATCACTCCCCCATGAGGGGAGGAGCCACCATGCCCAGGGCCTGGTACACGCCGTTGGCGGTCGCTGCGGCGCTGGCGGAGATCGTGCTGATCGCGGTCGGCACCCACGTCGCGTTCTCGTGGCTCCTCGTGTGGGTGCCGGCCGTCTCCGGGCTCGCGCTGGCGGTCGCGGCCTATCGCAGCGCCACCGCCTCGGCCGAGGGCTCCCTGCGGACGTTCTGGCGCCGCGTCATGGTCGCCATGACCGCGGTGTTGCTGGCCGCGGTCAGCCAGGTCGCCGACCTCGCCACGACCACCTGGTCGGGCATGCCGCCGATCGGGGCGAGGACCCTTCTGCTGTACGTGGTGGGCACGCTCCTCGCCATCGCGGCCCTGCTCCGATTGCCGGGCGGCGGCCGTAGCCGGAGCCGGCTGACGACGGCCGTGCTCGACGTGGCCGTGGTGGCGGTGACCGCCGGGATCGGCGCGTCCGCGTACCAGGGCTGGTTCATCGACCGGTTCGGCGTGAGCGGCTCCGCCTGGTGGCTGAACATCGCGATGATGGCGATCGCGGTCGCCGGCATCGTGGTCGTCGTCAAGATCATGTCTGCCGGGCAGAGCCCGGTGCCACGGGCCGCCCTGTGGTGGCTGGCCCCGGTCGGCATCGCGGGGCCGCTCTCCACGGTGCTGATGACCCTGCTGCTGCCGTGGCCGCACCTCAACGGCAGCGCCGCGGTGCTGCCGTTCGTGGGCCTGCTCGGCGTGCTGGCCGCGCGCTCCGAGGGCCCCGCCGCGGTGTCGCACCAGTCGTCCCGCCGCGGCACCGCGGTCCCGCTGGTCGCCACCGGCCTGACCAGCGTGCTTCTGGCGACCGTGTACGTGCGCACCGGCGACCTCGGCACCGCGCAGGTGGCCGGCACGGTGGCCCTGCTGCTGCTCGTGGTGGCGCGGCAGGCCGTGGCGCTCGCCGAGAACGCGCGGCTGCTCGGCGCCGTCGCGCACCGGGCCGCCCACGACGACCTCACCGGCCTGTACAACCGGCGGCACTTCACCGAGGCCGTCGCGCCCGGCCACACCGTGGTGATGATCGACCTGCGCGACTTCCGTGCCATCAACGACGGGCTCGGGCCCGAGGCGGGCGACGCGCTGCTCGTGGCGTTCGCCGGGCGGCTCACCGAGCTGGCCGGCCCCGGCGCGGTGGTGGCCCGGATCGGCGGCGACGAGTTCGGCGTGCTCCTGCCGGGCGCGACGGACTTCGCCGCGCGGCTGGTCGCCGCCACCGCGGAGCCGCTGCGCGCCGCCGGTCACGACATGATCGTCGACGTCTCGGTGGGCATCGGCGACTCCTACCGCGACGCCGAGATCGCGCTGCGCGAGGCCGCCGGCGGCCGCGTCGTCCGCTACGACGCCTCCCTCGAGTGCGAGCTGCGCCAGCGGGCGACGCTCGCCGCCGACCTGCGCCGTGCCCTGACGGACGGCGAGTTCCACCTGCTCTACCAGCCCGTCGTCGCGCTGCCCGGCGGCGAGCTCGACGGCGTCGAGTCGCTGGTGCGCTGGCGCCGCCCGACCGGCGAGGTCGTCTCCCCCGCCGACTTCATCCCGGTGGCCGAGGACACCGGCCTCATCGTCGAGCTGGGCGCCTGGATCCTCGACACCGCCTGCGCCCGGGCCGCGACGTGGCCCGGCCTGCGCTCGGTCGCGGTGAACGTCTCGGCGCGGCAGCTGCTCGACCCGGCCCTGCCCGACGTGGTCGCCGCCGCGCTGTCCCGGCACGGCGTACCCCCGTCCCGGCTGACCATCGAGATCACCGAGACGGCGGTCTTCGGCGGCGGCCGCGCCCTGGCCACGGTCAAGGCCCTGTCGGCGCTGGGCGTCAGCATCGCCCTCGACGACTTCGGCACCGGCCACTCGTCGCTGGGCCTGCTGCGCACCTGCCCGGTCGACGCCATCAAGGTCGACAAGTCCTTCGTGGACGGCCTCGGCGGCACCCCCGAGCAGGAGGCCATCGTCACCGCCCTCACCGGCATCGCCGAGACGATGGGCCTGCGCACAGTGGCCGAGGGCGTCGAGACCGCGGAGCAGGCCCGGCGCCTGCACCAGCTCGGCTACCGGCACGCGCAGGGCTTCCACTTCGCCCGCCCGCTGCCCGCCGAGGCGATCGACGACCTGCTCAGGCAGCGTCAGCCCGCGGCGGCCTGAGCTCGCGCAGGGCCTCGTAGGCGGGGACGGCGTTGCCGCCGAGCCAGAAGGCGCGGGCGACCAGGAACGGCAGGAACTGCCCCTCGAAGGCGCCGAGCCGCCCGGTGTGCCGGCGCACCCGCATGTCGGGGGTGGGCATCGCCTTGACCACGAGCAGCGGCTCGGGCCCCTGCGCCTCGACGCCGGTCACGGCGTGCCACGGCACGAAGTGCTCCAGGACCAGCGAGCGGTGATAGACGCCGGTCGGCGTCACGACGATCACGCCGGGCGCCAGCCGCAGCAGCACGACGAGGAACCACCCGAGAAAGAGCGCCACGCCGCCGAGGAGCGCGGCCACCACGAACCCGGCCGTCGTGCCGCCGAGCGCGAGCAGCACCGCGTATCCGGCGGCGAGGACGACGGCAGCGCCCAGCGTCACCGACAACCAGTAGTAGGGCCATCGCGAGTACCGGAACGCGCGCCCCTTCTCGCCCTGATCGGTGACGCCCTCGGCCGGGCCGCCCACCGCCGCGCGGGGACGCCGGAGCAGGCTGACCGACAACCCCGCGACATGCGCGAGCAGGACGGCGCCGGCCCCGAGGAGCAACGCCGCCCCGGCGTCCCCGTCGGCGGCGGCGCCCACCGTGACGAACACCAGGAGCAGGGCGAACACCACCAGGCCGGCGGCGGTCAGCACCCTGCGCGCCGACCTGGGCGGCCGCGGCCAGTCCTCCGGCAGTTCATCCCGCACGGTCGTTCACCGTACGCGCGCCCGCCGCGGCGCGCTCGTCCTGGTCGAGCGGGGCGGGGGCCAGCACGATCAGGGCGACGCCCACGGCGATGACGGCGGTGGCGAGCAGCGTGCGCGCGGTCAGCGGCTCACCGAGAAGCCACCAGCCGAGCAGGACGGCCACCACCGGGTTCACGAAGGCGTACGTGCCGGCGATCCGGGGCGCGACGTGGTCCAGCAGCCAGGTGTACGCGGTGTAGGCGACCAGGCTGCCGAAGACGATCAGGTAGCCCACGGCCAGCGCCGCGCGGGCGGTCACGTCGATGCGGGACCATTCGCCGGTGAGGCCGGAGAGCACGGCCAGGACGGCGCCCGCGCTGAGCATCTCGACGGCGCTGGCCATCAGGGCCGAGGCGGGGCGGGGCGCGTGCCCGGCGTAGACGGTGCCGAGGCCCCAGCACAGCGCCCCGGCGAGGGCGACCGCGATCGCCACCGCGTCGCCGCCGCCCTGGGGCCGGGCCAGCGTCGCCACGCCGGCGAACCCCGCGGCCAGGCCGAGGGCCACCGGCCAGGTGATCCGCTCGTGGTCGGCGACGCGGCGGCCGAGCACGATCCAGAGCGGGATGCTGGCCAGGAACAGCGCCGTGATGCCCGAGGAGAGCCACTGCTCGGCCCACGCCGCGCCACCCGTGCCCGCCGCCGGCAGCAGCAGTCCCTGGATCGCGCCGGCGTGCCACTGCGGGCGGTCCGGGTGCGGCATGCGGCGATACCGGCAGTACGCGTAGAGCAGCGCCCCGGCGATCAGGAAGCGGACGGCGTTCATCGTCAGCGGCGGCACGCCCTCCAGCCCGACCTTCTGCGCCAGATAGGTGGAGCCCCACACGACGTACACGATCATCAGCGGTCCGACGAAGCTCATGGCTCTGCCGTACCCGCGTCGAGGTGGCAGATTTGCCATCCGTGCCGCAGTTCGTGCCATCCTGAGGGGCATGACGGACGAGGTCGCCGTGGTCGTCGGCGAGCCGGTGCCGGCGTTCGAGCTCGGCATCGCCAGCGAGATCTTCGGGCTGCCGCGGGCCGACCCGGAGCTGCCCCGCTACCGGTACGAGGTGTGCGCCGCGGCGCCCGGCCCGCTGCGCACCTCGACCGGCTTCCTGGTGACGCCGTCGGCGGGGCTCGACCGGCTCCGCCGCGCCGGCCTGATCATCGTCACCGGCGCCGCCCCGCCCGTGCCGCCGCCCTCCGCCGAGCTCGTGGCGGAGCTGCACCGGGCCGCCGGCCGGGGCGCGACCGTGGCGGCGCTGTGCACCGGCGCGTTCACGCTCGCCGCGACCGGCCTGCTCGACGGGCGGACGGCGACCACCCACTGGCAGTACGCGGAGGAGCTGGCCACCCGCTTCCCGGCCGTCACCGTCGACCCCGACCGCATCTACGTGGTGGACGGCCCGATCGCCACCAGCGCGGGCGCGTCGGCCGCCATCGACCTGTGCCTGCACCTGATCCGCCGGGAGCACGGCGCGGACGTCGCCAATCGGGTGGCCCGCGAGATGGTGGTGCCGGCCCACCGCAGCGGCGGCCAGGCGCAGTTCTCCCGCCGCCCGGTGACGCCGCCGAACGCCGGGCCTGGCCTGGCCGAGCTGCTCGACTGGGCCGCCGATCACCTGGAGGCCGACCTGTCGGTGGGGGCGCTCGCCGCCCGCGCCGCGATGTCGCCGCGCACGTTCATCCGCCACTTCACCGCGTCCACCGGTGCGACTCCCGCCGCGTGGGTGCGCGAGCAGCGCGTGCGCCGTGCCGAGCAGCTGCTGGAGCGGGCCGACGGCACGATCGCCTCGGTCGCCCGCCGATGCGGCTTCGGCAGCGTCGACACCCTGCGCCGCCACTTCCGCCGCGCGCGCGGCGTGGGCCCGGAGGCTTACCGAGCCGCCTTCCGTGCTCGATAGGCGCATCAGTCACCGACGCGACTGCGGCCGCTCACGATCGCCAGAACACTGGCGGCATGGGTATCGACCTGGGAAACGTGGAGCTCTACGCCGGGCCGCCCGCGCTCGGCGGGCCGGACGACCTGGACAGGGTCATCCGCGAGTTCATCGGCGGCGCCACGACGTCGCTGCTGATCGCCGTACAGGAGCTCGACTCCCGCGCGATCGCCGAGGAGATCTTGGCCGCCAAGGCCCAGAAGGTGCGCGTGCAGATCGTCCTCGAGGGCGACTACCTGCTGGAGGACCCGCCCGCCGCCGACCCGTGGAGCCTGGCCGGCGACAACGAGGTCAACCGGGTGATCCACGCGGCCCTGCTGCGCGGCGGCGTCGACCTGATCACCGACCTCAACCCGAAGATCTTCCACCAGAAGTTCATCGTGCGCGACCCGGGCGAGCCCACCGCCGCGGTCCTCACCGGCTCGGCGAACTTCACGCTGACCGACACCGGCACCAACCCGCCCGGCGGGCAGGCCAAGCCCGGCAACAACCTCAACCACGTCCTCGTGCTGCGCGGCCGCACGGCCGCCGCGCTCTACCAGCGCGAGTTCGAACGGCTGCGCAGCGGCACCTTCGGCGAGCTGCGCGAGCGGCGGGAACCCCGGCCGGCCGAGTTCCGCCTCGGGCAGCTGCGGGTCAAGCCCATCTTCGCGCCGCACCAGGGCCCCGAGATGGAGATCATGAAGCAGATGCTCAAGGCCCGGCAGCGGGTGGACTTCGCGATGTTCACCTTCGCCCAGTCGTCCGGCATCGACGACACCATGGCGTGGCTGCTGCGCGCGGGCATCGCGGTGCGCGGCGTGCTCGACCGGGCGCAGGGCAGCCAGGCGTGGGCGGCCACCCGGCCGTTGCGCGAGGCGGGCGCGCAGCTGTTCGAGAACGCTCCCGGCAACGGCGTCCGCAAGGTCCACCACAAGCTGATGGTGATCGACGAGCGGCTGGTCATCGCCGGCAGCTTCAACTACACGGCGCCCGCCGCCACGCTCAACGACGAGAACATCGTGGTCCTCGGCGACCTCGAGGAGACCGGCGCGGCGGCCGAGGAGGCACAGCGCGGGCTCGCCTCGTACGCCCTCACCGAGATCGACCGGATCATCACGACGCTGTCCCGGCCCGTCCGGGCGGACCGCTAGAGTCGCCCTCAGCGGGCCGGCTGCGGCTCCGGCGCACTGGTGCTGCCCGGGGCCGACTGGCCGAGGGCGATGGCGGCGGCGTGCAGGTAGGCGCGGTCGCCGCTCGCCACGTACTGGGCGCGGAGCAGGGCGGCGATCTCGTGCGCGGTGGCCGAGCGGGAGTCGGCGGCAACTGTCTTGAACATGGTCACACTTTCTCGATCAGACCGGACCATGATGCTCCGCTGAACTCTTGGCGACATCATCCGAAACGGTGATGCCGACGCCGACCAACGGATGATCTCCCGCGCGGCTTCCTCTCAGGTGCCCGACGCGCGGGAGATGGCGGCAATGGCCTTGGCCAGCACCTCGTCGAACTCGGCGTCGCTCTGGTCGCGGCGCAGGTCCTGGGTGAGGGCGCGGGAGAAGCTGGCGATCAGCCCGTGGTTGCGGGCCAGCCGCTCGTCGGCCTCCTGCTGCGTGTAGCCGCCGGAGAGGGCCACCACCCGCAGCACCTTGGGGTCGGCGATCAGCCCGGCGTAGAAGTCGTCGCGGCTCGGGATCGACAGCTTCAGCATCACCTGGCGGCCCTCCGGCACGCCCGCGAGCCGGTCGACGATGCCCTCCAGCAGCAGGTCCTCGGCCGCGGCCTTGTCACCACTGTGGATGTCCACCTCCGGCTCGATGATCGGCACGAGCCCGGCCGCGAGGATTCGCTCGGCATAGCCGAACTGCTGGTCGAGCACGGCCGCGATGCCACCCTTGTCGGCCCGCGCGATGAACGAGCGCATCTTGGTGCCGAAGACGCCGCGCCCCGTGGCCCGCTCCAGCAGCCCGTCGAGCCGGGTGAAAGGCTTCATCAGGCGTACGCCGTCGCGCTCCTCCGCCAGCCCCTCGTCGACCTTGACGAACGGCACGACCCGCTTGCGGTCCCAGAGGTACGAGGGAGTGGGCACCCCGTCGACGTCGCGGTCCATGGTCTGCTCGAACAGGATCGCCGCGAGCACCCGGTCGCCGGTGAACGACGGCGCCGTGATGATCCGCGACCGGAACTCGTGCATGAGGTCGAACATCTCGTCGTCGTCCGACCACGCCGACGCCGGCACACCGTACTGCTCCAGCGCCTTGGGGGTGCTCCCGCCGCTCTGATCCAGCGCCGCGAGGAAACCCCGGCCCGACCCGACCTTCGACAGCTGCTCCTGGTTCATCCCCCGATCCTGGCACCGGCGCGCCGGCCCCGCTCGGAACGAACGGGGTTACGCCTGTCACCATGCGCACGTCATCGACGATTCACGATGGGCCGTTACGTTTCGCCGCATGACTCGCAGAGCTCTGACCCTGGTCGCCGCCGTGTGCGCGCTGCTCACCCTCGCACCCGCCGCCGCGCAGGCGGGTGGCGGCCACGGCGTGCGCCCGTTGCCGCGCGCCCACGCCCACAACGACTACGAGCACGAGCGCCCGCTGGCCGACGCCCTGTCGCACGGGTTCACCAGCGTGGAGGCCGACATCTACCTGGTCGGCGGCGAGCTGCTGGTCGCGCACGACCCGGAGGACGTCGTTGCCGGCCGTACGCTGCAGAGCCTCTACCTCGATCCGCTGCTGCGCCGGGTGCGCGCCAACCACGGGCAGGTCTACCGGGGCAGCCGCCTGTCCCTTCAGCTCCTCGTCGACATCAAGAACACCGGCGCGGCGACCTACACCGAGCTCGACCGGGTGCTGCGCTCCTATCGGAGCATGCTCACCACCTACCGCAACGGCCGTGTCTCGACCGGTGCCGTGACGGTCGTGATCAGCGGTGATCGCCCGCGCGACCTGATAGCCGCGCAGCGGGTGCGCTCCGCGTTCTACGACGGCCGCAGCGCCGACCTCGACTCCGGCGCGCCGGCGAGCCTCATCCCGCTGATCAGCGACAACTGGAACAACCTGTTCACCTGGCAGGGCGTGGGCCCGATGCCGGCCGCCGAACGCGCGAAGCTGCGCCAGTTCGTCGGCGACGCGCACGCCGCCGGCCGGCGGGTGCGCTTCTGGGCCACCCCGGACACCGCCGGCCCGGCGCGCGAGGCCGTGTGGCGCGAGCTCGTCGCCGCCGACGTCGACCACATCAACACGGACGACCTGGCCGGCCTGGAGGCGTTCCTGCGCGCGACGCCGCACGCGCGGGCGGCCTAGCCGCGATGTCCAACATCGCGAGCCGCTCAGCGGAGAGCGAGCCCGGCTCGGCGGTGTAGACGGTCATCGTCAGGCCGGGGGCGTCGCGCAGGTCCAGGCTCTGGTACGAGAGCTCGAGCTCGCCCACCACGGGATGGCGCACCTGTTTGACGCCGGTACCGTGCGCGCGGACGTCGTGGGCTCCCCAGCGGCGGCGGAAGCCGTCGCTGCGGGCGCGCAGCTCGGCGATCAGGTCGCGCAGCTCCGGGTCGTGCGGGTCCTTGCCGGCCGCGGTGCGCAGGTTGGCCACCGTCATGTCGGCGGCCAGCTCCCAGTCCGGATAGAAGCGGCGGGCGGCGCCGTCGAGGAAGGTGAACCGGGTGGCGCACCAGGGCGCTGGTGCCGTCGGCCTCGTGGGCGAGCCGCTGCAGGTGGGCCCGCTCGGCGTCGTCGAGGCGCAGGGCCCGCGCGAGCGCCTCGAGCACCCCCGGCCGACGCGCCCGCCAGCGCGCCCCGTTCGAGCTTGGCGTAGTACTCGACGCTCATCCCGGCCAGGCTCGCGACCTCGCTGCGCCGCAGCCCTTTCACCCGGCGCTGCCCGAAGTCGGGCAGCCCGGCTTGCGCGGGCGTGATCCTGGCGCGGCGGGTGGTGAGGAACTCGCGCACCTCCGCTCGGTTGTCCACGCCCCGACCGTACGACGGGTGGCCGAGCCGTGGAATGCCCTGGGAGTACACCCATCGTCAGTGGCTGTCCGCCGCGCCGGCTCGCCGCGATGCTGCCCTTGACCGTCCCGCTCCGCGACGTGTGGGGCCAGGCGAAATCGGGCCCGCTGCCGGAACCGCTCGACCCGGCCGGCGAGACGCCGATCCACGACCCGGCACCGGGCGAGATCTACTACTGGCCGTCGACCGGCGTCATCGCCCTCTACTACGACGACCTCGGCCAGACCGTGCCCGCGCCGGGCCTGATCCGGCTGGGCAGGCTCGACTCCGGCGCCGGCGTCCTCGCCGGGGCGGGCCGGCGGCTCACCCTCCGCATCGTGCCCGCGGAGCCACCTCCGTGAAGCGCGGAGGCGGCTCTGCGCGAACCGCGGAAGAGGCGGATGATCGGCCGATGGAGATGCGCAACCGGGACGCCGACTGGGATCGGTGGCCGGTGGACGACTATGTGGACGAGCTCTATCGGGCCGTGCAGCCGGACGACGACGCGGTGCTCGTCCACCACTCGGCGTTCTACCGGCGGTTCGCCGCGGGACACTTCGGACGGTCGCTGGAGCTGGGCGCCGGGCCCAACCTGTATCCGCTGATGCTGGCCGCCGCGGTGAGCCGCGAGATCGAGGCCGTGGAGCCGAGCGCGGCGAGCGTCGCCTACCTGCAACGGCAGGTGCGCGACGGGGCGGATGCCAGTTGGGAGGTCTTCTACCGGAGGTGCCGTGCCTTGCAGCCGGCCCTGCCGGGCACCCTCGGCGAGGCCCTGGCCCGGGTGCGCGTGCGGCGCGGCGGCGCCTTCGAGCTGGCGCCCGGCTCGTACGACCTGGCCTCGATGCACTTCGTGGCCGAGAGCGCGACCGAGAGCCCGGCGGAGTTCGGCGAGCTGTGCCGGGCGTTCGCGGGCTCGGTGCGGCCGGGCGGGTGGCTGGTCGCCGCGTTCATGGAGAACATGGGCCGCTACCGGATCGGCGACGGTCCGGTGTGGCCCGGCCACCCGGTCGACTCGGCGATCGTCCGGGACGTCTTCGCGCCGCTGACGGACGAGCTGGCGATCGACCGGGTCGACTCCGTGGCGACCAGCGACGGTTACGAGACCACCGGGATGGTGCTCCTCACCGCGCGCCGGCCGCCGCGATAGGCCGGCTCAGGAGCGGATGAACTCCAGCAGGTCGGCGTTGATCACGTCGGCCTGGGTGGTGGGCATGCCGTGCGGGAAGCCCGCGTACGTCTTGAGCGTGCCGTTCTGCAGCAGCTTCGCCGAGAGCGGGCCCGAGTCCGCGTACGGCACGACCTGGTCGTCGTCGCCGTGCATGACCAGCACCGGCACCGTGATCTTCTTGAGGTCCTCGGTGAAGTCGGTCTGCGAGAACGCGACAACGCCGTCGTAGTGGGCCTTCGCGCCGCCCATCATGCCCTGGCGCCACCAGTTCTGGATGATCGCCTCGATCGGCTCGACGCCCGGCCGGTTGAAGCCGTAGAACGCGGTGGCCGGCAGGTCGCGGTAGAACACCGAGCGGTTGGTGGCCACCTGCTCCTGGATGCCGTCGAACACGCTCTTGGGCAGGCCGCCCGGGTTGGCCTCGGTCTGCACCATGATCGGCGGAACGGCGCTGATCAGGACGCCCTTGGCGACCCGCGACTCGCCGTGCCGGGCAATGTAGTGGGCGACCTCGCCGCCACCGGTCGAGTGCCCGACGTGGATCGCGTCGTGCAGGTCGAGATGCGCGGTCAGCGCGGCCAGGTCGTCCGCGTAGTGGTCCATGTCATGGCCGTCGGCGACCTGCGTCGAGCGGCCGTGCCCGCGGCGGTCGTGCGCGATGACCCGGTAGCCGTGCCGAAGGAAGAACATCAGCTGCGCGTCCCAGTCGTCGGACGACAGCGGCCACCCGTGGCTGAAGACGATCGGCTGACCCGAGCCCCAGTCCTTGTAGAAGATCTCGACGCCGTCATTGGTGGTGATGAAACCCATGGTCCCCCCTCATCGTTGCTTGCAAGCTCAACCTATTCGGTCGGCCTCCGGCGGACCACGAAAGCGCGATGAACAAATGGGTGCCCCTCGTCACGGGCGTAACAGCCGTCACGCGAGCAGGGAGAGCAGGGTGCGGGCGCCGAAGCCGGTGGCGCCGTCGGCCGAGGCGTCGCCCTTCCAGGCCGGGCCGGTCATGTCGCAGTGGACCCACGGGATCGACGGCGGGACGAACTCGCCCAGGAACAGGGCGGCGGTTATCGCACGGCCGGAGTCGTGCAACGGGTGGTTGCGCACGCCGTACGGGGTGCGGACCTGGTCGATGTAGCGCTCGTCGTAGGGCAGCCGCCACATCGGCTCGCCGGCGCGGGACGCGGCGGCCAGGAAGCGGGCGACGGCGTCGTCGTCGCGGCCGAGGACGGCGGCGATCTCCGGGCCCAGGGCGATCTCGGCCTGGTAGGTCAGCGTGGCCAGGTCGATCAGCAGGGCGGGCGACAGGGAGGCGGCGAGGGCGAGGGCGTCGGCCAGGATCACCCGGCCCTCGAAGTCGGTGTCCAGGATCTGGATCTCGGTGCCGTTCCAGGCCGTGACCACGTCGCCGGGGCGAGCCGCGCCCGGGCCGGGCAGGTTCTCGGCGAAGGGCAGGACGGCCGTGACCGGGACCGGGCAACCGGCCGCGGGCAGCGCCGCCATCACGGCCAGCACGGTGGCGGCGCCGGCCACGTCCATCCGCATCGACTGCATGGCGGCCGGGGACTTCAGGGACAGGCCGCCGCTGTCGAAGGTGATGCCCTTGCCGACCAGGGCGACCCGCGGCGGGCCCTGCAGATAGTCGAGCCTGACCATCTGGGGGCCGTTCGGGGAGCCCCCGCCGATGGCCGAGAGCGCGCCGAACTCGGCGGCGTCGAGCACGGTGACGGTCAGCCCGGGAAGAGATGACGCCCAGGAGGCGGCGGCCGCCGGGGTGAGCAGGTTCGGCGGGGCGCTGGTCAGCAGCCGGGCCAGCGCGACCGCGTCATCGGCCGTTCCCGAGGAGGTCACCGCATCGATGGCCGCCTCGATCTCGGCCCGGCGGTCGCGCTTCGCGAAGACAGTCATGGCCGCAGTCTTCAGAGCCGCCCGCGGGGGCGATCGTGCGCGAAGCACGCAGCGGCGGCGGAACGCTGGGCAGCGCGCACACTTTCCCCGCACCGCCCGCCCCTAGCTTGCGAGGACCGATCGAGGGAGAACAGATGGGGCGGTATCGAGTAGCGATGGACATCGGTGGCACGTTCACCGACGTCGTGACGTACGACCAGGAGAGCGGGACGTTCGCGGCCACCAAGGCGTCGACCACCCCGGGCAACCTCAGCGAGGGCGTGCTCGCCGGCCTCGGCGCGGTGGTGGACGAGCCCGCCGGCATCGACTTCCTGGTGCACGGGACCACGCAGGGCCTCAACGCGTTCCTGGAGCGCCGGGGCGTGCCCGTGCTGCTGCTGGGCACCGCGGGCGTGGAGGACAGCTACCACATCGCGCGTGGCCCGCGGACCAGGCTCTACGACCTGCACTACCGCAAGCCGGAGCCGCTGGTGCCGCGCCGCGACGTGCTCGGCATCGGCGGGCGCATCGCGGCCGACGGCACCGAGCTCGTGCCCCTGGACGAGGACGCGGTCCGCTCGGCCGCCCGGCGGGTCGAGGGCGCCGTCGCCATCGCGTTCCTGTTCAGCTACAAGAACCCGGCGCACGAGCTGCGGGCCCGCGAGATCCTGCACGAGGAGCTGGGCGACGACGTCACGGTGTCGGTGTCGCACGAGGCGGCGAAGGAGTGGCGGGAGTACGAGCGCACGTCGTCGGCGGTCGTCGAGGCGTACACGGGCCCGATCGTCCGCCGTTACCTGCTCGACCTGGAGGGGCGGCTGGCGGACCGGGGCCTGCGGGTGCCGCTGCACGTCATGCAGTCGTCGGGCGGCGTCCTGACCGCCGAGTCGGCGCGCCGCCGCCCGCTGCAGACGCTGCTCTCCGGGCCGGTCGGCGGCGCGATCGCGTGCGCCGAGCTGTCCCGCCAGACCGGCCGCCCCCATCTGATCGGTGTGGACATGGGCGGCACGAGCTTCGACGTGTCGCTGATCGTCGACGGCGAGCCGGACGTGTCGGCCGAGGCGCAGCTCGAGGGCCTGCCGATGCTGATGAGCGTGGTCAACATCCACACCGTCGGCGCGGGCGGCGGCTCGGTGGCCTGGGCCGAGGCCGGCGGCCTGCGGGTCGGCCCGCGGTCGGCGGGAGCGCGGCCCGGACCGGCCTGCTACGGCCGCGGCGGCACGGAGCCGACCGTCACCGACGCCAACCTGGTGCTGGGCCGCATCGACCCGGAGGGCTTCGCCGGCGGGCAGATGACGCTCGACACCGAGGCGGCGTCGACGGCGGTGGACGGGCTCGCCGAGGTCTTCGGGATGACCACCACGGCGATGGCCGAGGGCATCTGCGACGTCGCGAACTCCAAGATGGCCCAGGCGATCCGGACCATCACGGTCTCCCGGGGCATCGAGCCGCGCGACTCGGCGCTGGTCGCCTTCGGCGGGGCCGGGCCGATGCACGCCGTCTTCCTGGCCCGCGAGCTCGGCATCGCCGAGACGGTGGTGCCGCGCTTCCCGGGCGCGTTCTCGGCGTGGGGCATGCTGCAGACGCGCATCCGGCAGGACTGGACCGAGCCGTACTTCTTCCTCGACCAGGACCTGAACACGTCCGACATGTCGGCGCGGCTGACCCGTATGGAGGCGGACGGCCTGGCGGCGTTGACGCACGAGGGGGTCTCGGCCGAGCAGAGGTCGGCGACACACGCCGTCGACATCCGGTACGCCGCTCAGGAGTACACGCTCACCGTGCCGCTGACGAGCGCCGACGAGCCGAACGACGAGGACTTCCTCGCCAACGTCGCCCAGCGCTTCGCCGACCTGCACAAGTCCCGCTACGGCCACGCCAACCTGGGCGCGCCGATCGAGTTCGTCGCCCTGCGCACCGCCGCCTTCGGAGACCTCGGAAGGCCGGAGCCGCAGAAGTGGCCCGCCGCGACCAGCACGGAGTTCCCCCATGCCGTCCGGGAAGTGATCTTCGACGGCGAGCCCCGGCAGGCGATCGTGGCACGGCGCGACGACCTCTTCGTCGGCCACACCTTCACCGGTCCCGCGGTGGTCGTCGAGGACACCGCCACCACTGTCGTACCGCCCGGCTACAGCGTGAGCGTCGACGACATCGGCTCGCTCGTGATCAGGAAGGACCAGAACGCATGATCGACCCGGTCACCGTCGAGATCATCCGGAACGCGCTCAACGCGGCCGCCGACGACATGAACGCCACGCTGATCCGCTCGGCGTACACCCCGATCATCTACGAGTGCGGCGACTGCGTGGTGGCCCTGCTCGACGCGAACCACCAGGTGCTCGGCCAGTCCGCCGGCCTGCCGATCTTCCTGGGCAACCTGGAGACGTGCACGCTCGCCACCGAGGAGCGCTTCGGCCGCGAGGTGTGGCAGCCGGGCGACGTGTGGATCCTCAACGACAGCTACCTGGGCGGCACGCACCTCAACGACGTCACCATCTTCGGCCCGGTCTTCGTCGACGGGACGCTGGTCGGCTTCACCGCGAGCCGGGCGCACTGGATCGACGTGGGCTCCAAGGACCCCGGCGGCTCGATGGACTCGATCTCCATCTTCCAGGAGGGGCTGCGGCTCGGCCCGCAGAAGCTCGTCTCGGGCGGCGTGGAGGAGCGCGCGGTCATCGACACGATCGGCACGAACGTGCGCTTCCCCTACCCCACCACCGGCGACATGCACGCGATGATGGCCTGCATCCAGATGGGCGAGCGGAGGCTTCAGGAGATCGTACGGCGGTTCGGCCTGGACACGCTCGAGGCCGCGCGCGACGAGATCTTCCACCAGACCGAGCTGCTCGAGCGCGCGGTGATCGCGAAGATCCCGGACGGCGTCTACACGGCCGAGGGCGTGCTCGACAACGACGGCGTCGACCTGGACACCCCGGTCCCGATCCGGTTGCGGATCACCGTGACCGGTGAGGAGATCGACTTCGACGTCACCGAGTCGGCCGACCAGACCGTGGGCCCGGTCAACTGCGGCGTCTCGCAGGCCGTCTCGGCCCTGCGGGTCGGCTACAAGCTGTTGGTCAGCCCCGACCTGCCGGGCAACGGCGGCTCGTTCCGCTCGATGACGACCCAGGTGCGCGAGGGGTCCGTCCTCGGCGCGCGGTCACCCGCGGCCTGCCAGTGGTACTTCTCGCACCTCGGCCTGCTGATCGACATGGTGGCCCGGGCGCTCGCGCCGGCGCTGCCCGGCCAGGTGGCCGGCGCGTCGCACGGCGACTCGATGATCATTTTGAGCTCCGGTACGGATCCGCGGGTGAGCCGCGACTTCGTCAGCCTGGAGGCGACCGTCGGCGGCTGGGGCGCCTGGAACGGCTCGGACGGCGAGAGCGCGCTGATCAACAACGTGAACGGCTCGCTGAAGGACATCCCGATCGAGGTGCACGAGACCCGCTACCCGTGGCGGATCACCGAGTACCGGATCCGGCCCGACTCGGGCGGCGCCGGGCGGTGGCGCGGCGGCAACGGCGTGATCCGCGAGTACGAGGCGCAGACCGACATGGCGGTGTCGCTGTGGTTCGAGCGGTCGCGGCAGCCCGCCTGGGGGCTGTTCGGCGGCGAGGACGCGGTCGGCCCCGAGGTTGTGATCAACCCGGGCCGCCCGGACGAGCGGCGCATCCTCAAGATCAACGGCATGAAGATCAAGAAGGGCGACGTCGTCCGGTGTGCCACGGGCGGCGGGGGCGGCTACGGCGACCCGACCGAGCGGTCGGCCGACGACGTCCGCGCCGACGTGCTCGACCGCAACATCACGGCGGAGACGGCTCGCTCCCGCTACGGGATCGGCTCCACAGCGTCGTGAGCGCGTAGCAGAGCACGTGCAGGGCCAGGCGCTGGCCCGGCTCGTCGTAGGTCAGGCCGAGTTGCCGGGCCCGCGCGAGCCGGGCCAGCACCGTGTTGCGGTGCACGCCGAGCTGCTTGGACGCCTGGCTCAGCGATCCGCCCGCGTCGAGCACCGCGAGCACGGTCTGCACCAGCGGCGCCCGGTCCTTGGCGGCCATCAGCTCGGCCAGGGTCAGGTCGGCGACCTGGGCGATCTCGGTGGTCGGCAGCCAGGCCAGCGCCGCGGCCGCGCCCACCTGGTCGAACCACTGCACCGACCCGGCGCCGGCCTCGCGGGCCACGTGCGCGGCGAGCCGGGCCTCGGCCACCGAGCGCATCAGCCCGCCGACGCCCTCGTGCGCGCGGCCCACACCGACCACGAGCCGGTGCGCGACCGCCGAGTCCCGGAAGCCGGTCAGCGCCCGGCGCAGCGCCGCGACGTCGTCCGCGTCCGGCCCGCTGTGCCAGGAGATCCAGCCGTCGCCCTCGGCGATCAGCGGCCAGCCGCCGTGCCCGCGCTGCCAGGACGCCCGGATCAGGTAGGTGACCTCCTCGGACGGCTCGCCCTCGGGGCGCTCGGGCGCCAGCCAGACCGCGCGGTTGTGCAGCCCCACCTGCCAGCCCAGCTCCGCCGTCCAGCTGGGCGCCTCGCCGTCGCCGAGGCGGCGCAGCAGGCCGAACGCCGCCTGCTCGTGCGCCGCGCGGGCGGCCGCGTCGAGCCGGCTGCGGGCCCACGCGGCCTGCAGCGACGGCCGGGCCAGCCGCAGCAGCGAGGCGACCTGGTCGACCCCGGCCGGGCCGGGCACCGGCGCCGCGGCGACCAGCCGGGCCGCCGACCGCTCCCCCGCCGCGTGCACCTCCACCTCGATCTGGCGCGCCTGCGGCCGCTCGGCGAGGGCGGCGGCCTGACCGGCCACGACCACCTCGCCGACCACCAGGGCCACCGGGACGCCCTGCAACTCCCGGTTGAGCACGCCGAGGACGCCGCGGATGCCGGTCTGCTCGGCGAGCAGCTCGGCGATGCGGGCCTGGCGCTGGGCGCGGGCCGCGGCGGGCGCGCTGACCTGCCCGGCGAGCTGGAGGGCCACCTCGATCGGGTCGTCCTCGACGACGATCAGCGACATGGCGAGCCGCTCGGCGAGCGCCGCGCTGGACGCGCCGGCCACCGTGCGCGAGACGACCACCGCCGACAGGTTGCGCTCCCAGGCGAGGTGCAGCGCGGCGGCCAGCGACCAGCCGCCGGTCGCCGCCTCGTCGTGCAGCACCACCAGCTCGTGCGGCAGGCAGTGGCGCAGCCGGTCGAAGGTCTCGGCCAGCACCACCTGCTCGACCGTGCGGGCCGGATCGGCGAGGTGCAGCTCCGCGCCGGCGAGCGGCCGGATACGGGCCAGCTCGCCCAGCGTGATCGGCGACGTCGACGGGCGCGCTCTCATCGGCGCCTCGGGTGCTCGAGCGGGATCCCGTGCGAGGCCAGGCCGACCATCTCCATCCCCTCCGGCGAATACCAGACCGCGTCGGCCGGGGTGACCAGCACGTCGATCAGGTCGCCCGGCTCCAGGCTGTCGAGGGTGGCGAGCGCGCCGCGCGAGACGTCGAGCAGGCACATCAGGTCGGGCGCGCCCGCGATCAGCGCGCCGTCGGCGAAGACCGCGACGATCTCGCTGCGCAGCTCGATGCGCAGCTGCCGGCCGAGCCCGCCGGTCTCCTCCACGACCAGGCTGGACGGGTGGGCCGGGATGGTGACGTCGTTCTGCCGGCTCAGGTGCTCGAGCTCGGCTATCCGCCCGCGCGCGACGCGGCGGCAGCCGGTGATCGCCCCGAGCCGGGTCACCAGCGCCTCCGGGTCGGTCGTCTCCAGCAGCACCCGGCCGACGTTGGTGATCCGCGACATCGTCCCCGGCAGGGCGGCCCGGCGCAGGGTTCCGGCATCGACCGGGTACGCGGCGAGGGCCGCCCAGCCGCCCACGGTGTCGACGTTGGCGCGCAGCATGCGATCGGCGCGCGGGCCGGAGAGCACCTCGACGAGCACGCTCTCGCCGGTGGGCCCGACCGCCACCAGCGGCGTCGGCGACACCCCGGCCAGGTGCATCGCGGTGTGGTGGATCAGCGCGAAGGTGCGGCCCATCCCGTCCGCGTCGAGCAGCGGCACGCCCAGCTGGGCGGCCGTCACGACCGGCACCAGGGCGCTGATCGTGGCTGCGGCCAGCGGGTAGACGGCGCCGAACCGCACCTTCTGGAGGCGCTCGATCTGGCGTACGGCGAGCACGAACTCGTCGCCCGCGGGCGGCAGGTCGGCCATCGCCGAGCCGGAGCCGAGCACGCACACCGCGACGCACTGCGTGTCGGGCGCGACCGACTCGACGCGCATCAACGGCACCGGCCCGTTGCGTTCCAGCAGCCCGGCCAGCCACGACGTCACCGAGGAGCGGCCGGCGTCGCCGACCGCTGGCGAGTAGAACTTGGCCCCCTCGTAGAGGGCGGGCACGTCCTCGGCGCTGATCGACGCCATCGCGCCGAGGTAGCCGGCGGTGCCGCTCATCGGCCGGCCGGGGTGTCGTCGGGGGCGCCGGCCACGCGCACGCGAATCCGGACCGTCCCGGACGGGCTGTACGGCACGGCGACCGTGGAGATCTCGGCGATGTGGGTGGTGCCCGGCGCGGCGCCGTTGGCCATGACCATGGCGGTGGCGCGCTCCTCGGCGTCGCGGCGGACCCGCTCCAGCTCGTCGGCCGACTCGATGAACGCCACCTCGTCGAGCCACGAGGCCGGGCGGGCGATCGCCGCGCCGACGCAGGCCAGCAGGCGCTGGTCGTGCGGGGCCCGGATCACCGGCACGTCGCCGCCCCGCGACCCCGGGGGCTCCGGCGTCAGCGCGGCGGTCGGCACCACCAGCTCGGTGCCGAGCTGGGGCTGCTCGGCCAGGCGGACGACGGCGAGCCGGTGCCGCACCTCGCCCGCGGCCGGGCTGCCGTCGCGGTCGAGCAGGACCCGGCAGTCGTCGAGGCCGGCCAGGTGGGCGGCCCCGCACAGCTCCAGCGCGTCGGTCGCGCCGAACGCCATGACCGGGGTGACGCGGATGCGCGAGGGTGTGCTGTAGCCGCCGTCGCCGCGGGCCACCCGCAAGCGCACGTCTCCGGGCAGCCGCGCGAGGGTGCGCTCGCAGCGGTCGAGCAGCCGCTCGGCCAGCGGGGTGAGCGCGCAGTCGAGCACCACCGTCGCCTCGCGGGCGGTCAGCCCCTGCCCGCCGTAGTCGCTCGCCACCGAGATGCGCGCGCCGGGCACCGCGGCCTGGATCGCGTCGGCCACCTCGCGCTCGTGCGCCGGGCGGGCCTGCGACCCGGCGGCGACCACGGCCACGTGCCGGATGCCGGTGGCGGCGAGCTCGGCGGCGATGCGGGCCAGCCCGGGCCGGTCGAGCGGGCGCAGCTCGTTGCCGAGCAGGTCGTGCCCGCCGCCGACGGTCCAGCGGCCGGCCACCCGGCGCTCCACCGCCGCGGCCGGCGACTGGGCGAGCACCGGGTCGGTGGCGGCGCGCGGCACGACGCGCACCACCGCCACGGGCGGGATCTCGCTGTCCGGGCGCAGCAGAGCGTCGAGCAGCACCGGCGCGATGTCCACGGTCACCGCGTCGGCGCCCTGGGGGGCCGCCCGACGCGCCTCGGCGACCGCCGCCGCGATGACCCCGTCCGCGTCGTTGCGGGCCGGCGCGACGGGCTCCACCGGCACGGCGGTGGCGCCGTGCACCACCGCCGCGTATGCCCTCTCGGGCCGGAGACTCACCCCGATGGTTGGTGCCGACATTGCGACATCCTAATCCGCTATCGTGTGCGTTTTCGCAGCCAGCGGTCCATGGTCACGGCGAACAGGATGAGGCAGCCCTGGAGCACCTGCTGGTAGATCGTGTCCCAGCCGAGCAGGTTGAAGCCGTTGCCGATCAGCGTCAGCAGCAGCGCGCCGACGACGCCGCGCCAGACCGCGCCCTCGCCGCCCAGGATGCTCGTGCCGCCCACCACCGCCGCGGCGATCGCGGTCAGCTCCATGCCGGTCGCCATCGTCGACTGCGCCGAGCCGGCCCGGGAGGCGAGGATCAACCCGGCCAGCGCCGAGCAGACGCCACTGATCACGAACGCCGACACGTGGATGGAGCCGACGCGGATGCCGGAGAGCCGCGCCGCCTCGGCGTTGCCGCCCACCGCGTACAGCCGGCGGCCGAACGTCGTGCGGGCCACGATCACGCCGATCGCCGCCACCACCACGACGAAGACGATCGTCGCCGAGGTCAGGCCGAACAGCGACGGCCAGGTCAGCATGCCGAAGTCCTCGGCCTGGGTGGCGAGCGGGTAGACGATCGCGCCGCCGGTCACCATGACGGCCAGGCCGCGATAGACGAGGCTGGTCGCGAGCGTGCCGACGAACGAGTTGACGCCGCTGCGGGTCACCACCATGCCGGTGACGAAGCCGAGCAGGGCGCCCGCGGCGACCGCGCCGGCGAACCCGACGTACACGTTGGTGACCTTGACGATCTGCACGCCGATGATCGCCGACAGGGCCAGCGTCGCGGACGCGGTCAGGTCGAAGACGCCGCTGATGATGCAGACCGTCGCGCCCACCGCCAGCAGGCCCAGCACCGCCGTCTGGTCCAGCAGGTTGACGAGGTTGGCGCTGGTCAGGAACGTGTCGGTGCTGACCGACAGCGCGATGACGATGACCACGAAGGCGGCCACGATGCCGTAGTCGCGCAGCCGGAAGGCGAGGCTCGACACGTTCGCGGCGGCCGGGGGTTTGGTCACCGCCTGAGGGGATACGTCCACGCTCACGTGGGAACCTCCTGATCGCCGAACGCGGCTGAGATGACTGTCTCGGGGGTGGTGCCGCGCGGGAACTCCCCCACCGGCCTGCCGTGCCGCAGCACGAGGACCCGGTGCGAGAGCGCGAGCAGCTCCTCGATCTCCGACGACACGCAGACGACGGCCATCCCGTCGCGGGCCAGGCCGGTGATGAGGTGGTGGATCTGGGTCTTGGCGGCCACGTCCACGCCGCGGGTGGGCTCGTCGATGAGCAGCACCCGCGGTGCGCGCAGCAGCCACTTGGCGAACAGCGCCTTCTGCTGGTTGCCGCCGGAGAGCGTCTCGATCGCGGCCGCCGGGTTCGCGGCGCGGATGTCCACGGTCCGCGAGATGTCGCCGACCGCCGCCCCCTCGGCCCTCTTGCGGACGAACGGGCCGACGCGGCGGCCCGGCAGCGACGACAGGGCCACGTTCTCGGCGACCGAGCGGACCATCACCAGGCCCTGTTCCTTGCGGGACTCGGGCACCATCGCCACCCCGGCGGCCATCGCGTGCCGCGGCGCGCCCCGCTTGATCTCCACGCCGTCGACCTCGACCACGCCGTCGGCCGGCTTGTCGGCGCCGAACAGCAGCCGCAGGGTCTCGGTGCGCCCGCTGCCGACCAGGCCGGCGATGCCGAGGATCTCGCCGGCCCGCACCTCCAGGTCGATGCCCTGCACCAGGCCGCGGCGAAGGTTGCGGGCGCTGAGCACGACGGGCGCGCCGTCGGGCACCGGATCGGGGTCGGGATAGAGGACGTCGATCTCGCGGCCCACCATCTGGGCGACCAGGTCGCGCGGCGAGGTGTCCGCCGCGTCCCCGGTGCGCACGAGGTTGCCGTCGCGCAGCACGGTGATCCGGTCGGCCACCGACAGCACCTCGTCGAGGAAGTGCGAGATGAGGATGACCGTGGTGCCCGCGGCGGCGAGCCGCCGGATGAGCCCGAGCAGATTCTCCTTCTCGTGCTCGCCGAGCACCGCGGTGGGCTCGTCGAGCGCGATGACCCGGGCGCCGCGGGCCAGCGAGCGCAGGATCTCCACCTGCTGCTGCACGCCGATCGGGAGGCGGTCGACCCGCGCGTCCGGGTCGACCGTGAACCCGGTCAGCTCGACCAGCTCGGCGAGCCGGCGCTTGTCGCGCCGGGCGCGGACCAGGCCGCCGCGGTGCGACCAGCCGGCCAGGAAGACGTTGTCCAGCACGGACAGCGCCGGCACCAGGGCGCCCTCCTGGGAGATCAGGCTGACGCCGTGCGCGATGGCGTCGCGAGGGCTGGCGATGCTGACCTGCTCGCCGTCGAAGCCGATGGTGCCGGCGTCCGCCCGGATCGCCCCGCCGAGGATCTTCAGCAGGGTGCTCTTGCCGGCGCCGTTCTCGCCCACCAGGCCGTGCACCTCGCCCGGCGCGATGTCGAGGTCGACGCCGCGCAGGACGGAGACGCCGCTGTAGCTCTTGCCGATGCCCCGCACCGAGATGGACGGGGCCCGGTTGCCGTCGGTGCTCATCAGTCGGAGTAGTCGGCCGTCTGGCCCGCGAGGGTGGTCTTGGTGCCGAGGCAGTTGAAGGTGGTCAGCGTCGTGCAGACCACGGTCGACTCCGGAGCGCTCTGCCCGCGCGCCTTGGCGAGGCCCAGCTCGGCGGCCTTCGCGCCGGACTTCTTCTCGGGCACCGAGTAGACGCCGTACCAGGTGCCCTTGTTGACGTAGTCGTAGGCCTGGGTCGAGCCGCCGTTCCCGACGAAGGTGATCTTCTTGCCGGCGGCGAGCGGCGTGGCGCCCTCGAGCGCCTGCGACGAGCCGATCACCACGTCCACGTCGGGGTGCGCCTGGAGCAGGTTCTGCATCGCCGTACGACCGCTGTCGGGGGTGTATCCGCCGACGAAGTTGGCGATGACCTCGGACGCGCCGCCCGCTTTGAGGGCCTTGACCGCGGCGTCGGTGCGGGCCGTGTCGAGCGGGTAGTTGGCGAAGCCCTGGAAGTAGGCCACCTTGCAGCCGGTCGCGGCGCCGATCGACGCGCACGCCTCGGTGCCGAGCTTGGCCAGGCCGTCGCCGTTGACCGTGGGCGGGTCGATGATGTTGATGGTGCCGGGGATCTGCGGGTCGGCCGTGTCGTACTTGCCGCCGACCGGGGTGAACTCGATGACCGTGGGGATGCCGGCGGCCACGGCCTGCTTCACCGGGTTGACCATCGCGGTGCCGTCGTTCGCCTGGACGATGATGACGTCGTACCGCTTGGAGGTCACCGCGTCCTGCAGCTGGTTGACCTGGGTGGGTCCGTCGAAGTTCGAGTCGAGGAAGGTGGCCTCGGCGTTGTTCGCGGCCGCGTACTCCTGGATGCCGGCCCAGGTGGCCTGCGCGAAGGAGTTCGCCTTGGCGAAGCCGAAGAAGCCGATGCTGAGCTTCTTGCCGGCGGGGGCGGCCGTGGCGGCGCTGCCGGCGGCCTCGGTGTCCGGCTTGCTGCAACCGGCGACCAGGAGCGCGGCGGCCAGGCCGGCTCCAACATAACGGGCAACTCGTATCACTGGTGCTCCTCTGTCTGCGAAGAGGGCTCGACGAGCTCGAAAACTCCGCCAACGAGCGGCTCGTCCTCCCGGATGTCCAGTAGTGCGGTGAGCCCCTCGGACAAAGAGGCCCGCCACGGGTCGGCGACCCAGTTGCCGTAGTCGGCCGCGGTGTCCCAATCGGCGGTGACGATGTGGGTCGCGGCGCCGGCGTCGACGGATCGCAACAGTTCGGCGGCACGGCACCCGGGGAACGATCGGGCGCGCTCCAGGACCCGGTGGTCCGCGTAGAAGGCTTCGAGGTCGGCGGCCTTGCCGGACGCCGCCCGGAGGGTGAGAACGCTGCGGAACATGGGACCTCCCGGTGCTCACGGGTTCAGGAGTTGGCAAATGCTGACGGTGGCCGGTCCGCCACGGATGTGCGCCGAGCACACCGGCGCGGCCGTTCGCTGTGCAGGCACCGTTCGGGCGCTGTCCCGCGGCGCCGGCGTGCCCGCCGTTCACGATTGACACGGCTCTTGACCCCGTGAAACGTTCGGCCTCTCGCCGCGCCAACCGGCGATTCTCCTTCGGCTCCTTCTGACAGCCGTCTCCTCCCGCATGCCTTCCTGGCTCCGCCGCCGCATGCGCTCTGGCGAAAGGCGAACACCATGACCAGCACCAGCCGCGTGGCCATCGACGTCGGGGGCACCTTCACCGACGTCGTGGAGCTGACGCCGGCCACCGGGGAGATCCGGTTCGGCAAGGTGCCCACGACCCCGTCCCAGCCGACCGCCGGCGTGCTCGACGCGTTCGGCACCACGCGGGCGCCGATGGCCGACATCGGCATGTTCACCCACGGCACCACGCTCGGCCTCAACGCCCTGCTGACCCGCACGGGCGCGCGCACCGCGGTGATCGGCACGGCCGGCTTCCGCGACGTCTACCTGCTCGGCCGCACCGACCGGCGCACGAACTACGACATCACCTACCGGCCGCCGCCGGCGCTGCTCGAGCGGTACGACACGTTCGAGGTGCCCGAGCGCAGCCTCTTCGACGGGTCGGTGCACCTGCCGCTCGACGAGGACGCGGCCCGTGCGGTAGCGACCGAGATCGCGTCGCGCGGATACGACTCGGTGGCGGTGGCCTTCCTGCACTCGTACGCGAACCCCGCCCATGAGACCCGGATGCGCGAGATCCTCGCCGAGGTCGCGCCGGACGTGGTCGTCACCGTGTCGCACGAGCTCTCCCGCGAGTACCGCGAGTACGAGCGGACCAGCACGGCGGTGCTCGACGCCTACGTGAAGCCGATCGTGCGCCGCTACCTCACCCGGCTGGAGGGCGAGCTCGCCGCCGGCGGGTTCGAGGGGCGCTTCCTGATGACCCGCTCGGGCGGCGGCGCGATGACCGCGAGCGCGGCCCGGGAACAACCGGTCAGCCTGATCCTGTCCGGGCCGGCGGGCGGCGTGATCGGCGCCGCCGAGTTCGGCAAGCTGATCGGCTCGGACAATCTGATCACGATCGACATGGGCGGGACGAGCCTGGACGCGTCGCTGGTGATCGACGGCCAGCCGGTGCTGCACCAGGGCGCCGAGTTCGAGAGCCTGCCGATCAACACGCCGTCGCTCTACATCCACACCATCGGCGCGGGCGGCGGCTCGATCGCCTGGCTCGACGGGGCCGGCGCGCTCCAGGTGGGGCCGCAGAGCGCGGGGGCCGATCCCGGGCCGGCGTCGTACGGCAAGGGTGGCACGCAGCCGACCTTCACGGACGCGGCCCTCGCGGTGGGCTACATGGGCGGCTCGGCGGCGCTCGGCGGGCGGCTGACGCTGGACGATCGTGCCGCGCTGGACGCGCTGTCGCTGCTGGCCGACAAACTGGACATGTCGCCGCTGGCTCTCGCGCGCGGCATCATCCGGATCTCCACCACCAAGATCATGGGAGCGGTACGGGCGATCACGGTCGAGGTGGGCCGCGACCCCAAGGACTTCGCGCTGCTCTCCTTCGGCGGCGGTGGCGGCCTGGTGGCCGTCGACGTGGCGCACGAGCTGGGCATCCCGAGGGTCATCGTGCCGCCGGGGCAGGGGGCGTTCTCGGCCTTCGGGATGCTCTTCGCGGACGTGCAGCACGACTTCGCGCGGACGGCGGTGACGCCGCTCGCCTCGCTCGACTCCCCCGAGGTCGAGGCCTCCTTCGCCGAGATGGGCCTCGACGCCGCGGCCGCGCTGGCCGCCGACGGCTTCGGGGCGGACGCTCAGGTGCTGACGCGGAGCGTCGACGTGCGCTACGCCGGCCAGGAGCACAGCGTCACGGTCCCCGTGCCCGCCACGCCCCCTGCCGGCACCTCGCCCGCCGCCGCCCTGACCTCGCCCGCCTCCCTTGCCCCCGCCCCCACCTCCCTTGCCGCCGCCCCCACCTCTCTTGCCGGCGCTCCCACCTCCCTTTCCCCCGCCGCCACCTCCCTTGCCGCCGCTCCCACCTCCCTTGCCGCCGCCCCCACCTCCCTCTCCCCCGCCCCCACCTCCCTTGCCGCCGTTGTCATGCGGGAGTTCACGGAGCTTCACGAGCGGCAATACGGGCACGTCATGGACGACCCGATCGAGGTCACGACGCTGCGCCTGCGGGCCACCGGCCGGGTCGAGAAGCCGGCGCTCTCGCTGTTGCCGGAGCGCGACTCCGGCCCCGTGCGGGCCGAGGGCACCCGCGACGTGTACGTCTCCGCCGCCGAGCCCGCCGTCCCGTACGCGCTCTACACCCGCGAGGCCCTGCTGGCCGGTGACGAGATCGCCGGGCCGGCCGTCATCCACGAGCACACCGCGACCACCGTCATCCACGCCGGCGACCACCTGCGGGTCGGCTCGCACGGCGAAATGGTCATCACCATCAAGGCGGCATCATGATCGACTCCATCACCATCGAGGTCATCCGGCACGGTCTGCTGGCCGCCGCCGAGGAAATGGCCCGCAACCTGTGCCGGACGGCGTACAACACGGTCGTCTACGAGATCCACGACTACGGCATCGGCATCCACGACGCGGCGGGCGACGTGGTCGCCGACGCGCCCGGCATCGCCGTGTTCACCCGCGGCAACGACCACGGCATCAAGCGGGCCGTGGAGTTCCTCGGCGCCGACAAGATGCTGCCCGGCGACGTGTTCCTGCTCAACTATCCGTACTGGTCGTCGGCGCACACGCTGGACCCGCTGGTCTTCGCGCCGATCCACAGCGACGGCACGCTGATCGGCTTCGCGTCCTGCCGGATCCACGTGCTCGACCTCAAGCAGAAGGACGCCGGGTACGTGCTCGACTCGACGGACATGTACCAGGAGGGCATCTTCTTCGCGGCGGCCAAGCTGTACCGCGAGGGGGTGGCCAACGAGGACGTCTTCAACGTGGTCCGGTTCAACAGCCGGATGCCGGAGCGGACCATCGGCGACCTCCAGGCGCAGGTGTCGGCGTGCGTCACGGGCGTACGGCGTACCCAGGAGATCGCCTCGAAATATGGCGCCCCGGTGCTGACGGAGGCCATGGAGGCGATCAACGACCACGGCGAGAAGCTGGCCCGGCTGGCGCTGGCGAAGCTGCCGAAGGGCACCTGGACGGCGTACGACTTCGTCGATCAGGACGGCGTCGACCTCGACCGTCTGATCAAGATGAACGTGACGGTGACCGTCACGGACGACGAGATGATCGTCGACTGGACCGGCAGCGAGAAGGACGTGCGCGGGCCGATCAACCTGCCGGTCGGGCAGACGGAGGCGTTCTGCAGCCTCATCTTCAAGTCGTTGACCACACCGGACACGCCGGTGGTGGCGGGCAACTTCCGGCCGCTGCGGGTGATCACGGAGCCCGGCTCGGTGATGCACGCGGTGCCGCCGATGCCGACGTTCACGCTCTGGACGGGCCTGCTCGGCGGCGAGGTGGTGCTGAAGGCGCTCGCGCAGGGCATGCCGGACCTGGTGCCGGCCTGCTCGGGCGGGGACGTGTGCTCGATGATGGGGCTGGGCGTCAACCCGCGCAACGGCGAGGCGTGGCTGGAGGCCACGAACGAGGCGGTCGGCTTCGGCGGCCACGCGGGCGGCGACGGGGCGGACGGCATCATGCACCTGTCCGAGCCGGGCTGCCGCAACAACCCGGTCGAGGTGCTCGAGACCAAGTCGCCGATGTTCATCGAGTCGTACGGCTACCGCCCCGACACCGGCGGCGCGGGCAAGCACCGCGGCGGCGTGGGGGTCGGCAGGTCGTACCGCTTCACGGCGCCGTCCACCGGCATCTGCATCGTCTACAAGACGAAGACGAAGCCGTGGCCCATCGAGGGCGGCCGCGAGGGCGACAACAACCACATCGTCCTGAACCCCGGCACCGACCGCGAAAAGGTGACCGGCGGCAGCTACAACCTGCTCGACGCGGGCGACGTCCTGGTCAACAACACGGGCGGCGGTGGCGGCTACGGCAACCCCTTCGAACGCGACCCGTCCCGCGTGGCAGCCGACGTCCGCAACGGCTTCGTCTCGGCCGGGGCCGCCGCAGCCTCCTACGGCGTCGTCGTGGACCCGGTAACCTTCGAGGTCGACGCCGAGGCCACCACCCAACTGCGCACCGCGATGCCGGCATGACCCCGCTCCCGTTGTCCACAGCAGCGACTTATCCACAGCCCTCCAGCACGATCAAGCCCCTCTCCAGGAGAATGGCTGATGGGGAGGCCCCCTGGGAGGGCGGGTCCCGTGGTGGGGAGCTGTGCGCAGGGAGCCCGGCGTGAGCGGCTCGCTGTCGATCATCAACGCGACGATCTTCGACGGGGTCAACGGCGATCTCGTCGAGGGCTCGGTGCACGTCGCCGACGGCCGGATCACGGCCGTCGGCGGCGGCGCCCCGGCCGACGCCGACCGGGTGCTCGACGCGCGCGGGCGGACCGTGCTGCCGGGGCTCATCGACGCGCACTGCCACGCGTACGGCATCGATCTGAACATGCTGTCGCTGGAGTCGCGGCCTCTCAGCTATGTGGCGCTGGCCGCGGCGAAGCGGCTGGCGGGTGCGCTGAGGCGGGGCTTCACGACGGTGCGCGACCCGTCCGGCGGCGACGCGGGGCTGGACCGGGCCGTCCGGGAGGGGCTGATCCCGTCGCCGCGCTATCTGTGGACGGGTGCGGCGCTGAGCCAGACCGGAGGACACGGTGACGTACGCGCGGCCGACTCGGACGTGTGCGGCTGCAACGCCCACACGGTCGAGGTGGTCGACGGCGTGGATCCGCTGCGCGTGGCCGTCCGCGACCGGCTCCGGCGCGGCGCCCACGCCATCAAGATCATGGCGTCGGGCGGCGTGGTGTCGCTGACCGACCCGATCCGCATCCCGCAGTACTCGCCGGAGGAGATTCGCGCGGTCACCTCGGAGGCGGCGAGGCGGGGCAGCTATGTGGCGGCCCACGCCTACTCGCCGGAGGCGATCCGGCACGCGGTCGCGAACGGTGTCCGCACCATCGAGCACGGCAACCTGCTGGACGCCGACACCGCGTCGTTGATGGCCGCCGAGGGCGCCTTCCTGGTGCCCACCCTGGCCGCGTACGACGCGATGGACCGCCGCGGCGATGCGCTCGGCATGCCGCCGGTGTCACAGCGGAAGAACCGGGAGGTCCTCGATGCCGGCCGCAGGGCCGTGGAGCTGGCCCGCGCCGCCGGCGTGCGGGTCGGCTTCGGCACGGACCTGATGGGCGTCCTGGAGGAGGAACAGCTCCAGGGCCTGCGCCTCCAGGTGGAGGTGGACGGCGTAGCCACGGCCCTGCAGTCGGCCACCTCGGTGAACGCCGCCCTGATCGGCCGCGACGATCTGGGCCGCGTGGCCCCCGGCTGCGTTGCCGACCTCCTCATCATCGACGGCAACCCGTTCGAGGACGCGTCGGTGCTGTGGGCCGGCCCGGCCAACCGCACGGTCGTCCAGGCCGGCACGGTCGTCTCGTAGCTCCTGGGGCGCCGGTCCGCGCGGCCGGCGCCCCTCAGGGCATCGCGCCGCACGTGACGCTGCCGCTACGCGTCGGGGGTGCGCGCTTCGACGAGCTCGCCGTCCGGTGTCTCGGCGATGCCTGCCGGATTTGTTCTCCCGGGTTGGCTCCTCGGCCCTTTCCTCGCTTGTCTCCCCTGCCCTTCGCTTGCTTGTCTCCCCTGCCCTTCGC
>NZ_BOMI01000056.1 GCF_016862115.1 Paractinoplanes deccanensis | reverse complement strand
CCTGCTTGTCGGCTCTGCAGGCGTGCCCACGCGCCGGCGCTTCGCTGCACGAGCGTCCACGCGCCGGCTCGTCTCTGCACGAGCGCGCCCACGCCGGCGATGCTCATGCCGAGGGCCAGCCCGAACACCGTCGCGAGCAGCGGCGAGTCGGCGAACGTGGCGCCCCCGATGCGGCCCAGCCCGATGATGTAGGCGGCCCATGCCACGCTCGCCAGCAGCGAGAACAACCGGAACCGGCTCGGCGGGAACGACACCGCCCCGGAGGTGAGGGCGCTCGCCGTGCGCCCGTACGGCAAGAAGCGACCCACCACGATCGCGGCCCCGCCATGGCGCGCGAGCGCACGCTCGGCTCTCTCCCTCGCCGCGATCAGCTTGCGGCTGCGGATCCGGCGGCCGGCCCCGCGCCCCAGCCGGTAGGCAGCCCAGTCGCCCACCACGCCCCCGGCCACCACGGCCACGGCCAGCGCGGCGAGGCCGCCCGAGCCGCTCGCCGAGAACGCACCCAGGCTGATCACCACCGCCTCGGAGGGCATGGCCGGGAAGAACCCGTCGATCGCCACGAACACGAAGACGAGAAGATAGATCCAGGGCGACGAGATCAACGGCATCAGATGGTCCAGCAACGACGTCCTCCTCGATCTCTGCCGTCGACCGTACGGATCCCAGGAACGCCGTTCGATGGTGCAAGCCCGCCGATCACGGGTAGGCCCAACACCACCAGCACGGGTAGTGTCACAGCCCTTCCGGGCCAGATGCTTACGCCCGCCATAAGACTCGGCGAATGCTCGCCGGCGCCCGCCATAAGACTCGGCGAATGCTCGCCGGCGCCCGCACGGCATCGCGCGCCACGCCCCGCCGCAGCTCGCCGCAGACGACGAAGCTCCGGTCCCGGAGCGTGCCACCACGACTCGGGACGCGTGGCGTTGGTCCTCGAGGAGTGCCCTCCTACACGCCGTGGACCTGCGCGATGAAGTCGAGGGCTTCCCGCGGAACGCCGAGGCCGTCGGGACGGGGCCAGTGGACGCTGATCTCGTCGAAGCCGAGCTCCCGAAGACGGCCGACGGTGTCCGCGTAACGGTCCTTGCTCTCGAAGGGCCACCGCACCGTGACGGCGAACTGGGCGATGCGCGTCATCGACCGGCCCTCGGCCAGCGCGTCGTCCAGGTGGCCGGCCTGTTTCTTCAGCGCGGTGAACCACTCCTCCGGCTCGACCGCGGGGCCGTAGGGACCATAGGTGATCCACGCCTGGCCGTAGCGGGCCGCCAGCTTGAGCGAGCGCGGGCCGGTGCCGGCGACGGTGAACGGCATCCGCGGGGTCTGCACGCAGCCGGGCAGCTGGTGGGCGTCGACCGCCGAGTAGCGCTCGCCGTGAACCGTGGTGATCGGCTCTCGCAGCAGAGTGTCGAGCAGTCCTATCCAGTCGGCGAAGCGGTCCATACGCTCACGAGGGGTGCGCGGCGGATCGCCGAGGACCAGCGCGTCGGGGCCTTCCGCGCCGGCGCCCAAGCCGACGTCGATGCGGCCGCCGCTGAGCTGGTCGAGCGTCATCAGCTCCTTGGCGAACGGCACCGGATGGCGATAGTTGGGCGTCGCCACCTGGCAGCCGAGGCGCACCCTCTCGGTCGCCACTGCGGCGGCGGCGAGCAGCGGCACGCAGCCGTACCAGGGGTTGTCGGCGAGCAATGGCCAGGTCAGATGGTCGTACGTCCAGACGGTGTGCACCCCGAAACGCTCTGCCTCGCTCACCTCGGCGAGGAACGTGCTGATCGGATGCCGGTCGGGCAGGACCAGAGCGGACAGCCTCATGCGGCGGCCTCCACGACAGCGGTGGCGATCACGAGATCCTCCCAGCCCATCCCCACAGTTTTGATCAATCGCGGCCGGGCGGGGACGTCCTCCCGGACAAGATCGGAACGCCGCACGAGACCGGAACGCTGGACCGGGTCGGCCTGGACCAAGTCGGCCTGGACCAAGTCGGCCTGGACCAAGTCGGCCTGGACCAGGCCGGAGCGCCGGACCAGGTCGGCGAAGGTGACGAGCGCGTCGGCGGTGACCGCGCCGGAGTAGATGGCCTGCAGGACGTCGCCGGCCTCGCGCAGCGCGGCGGCGCGCGACTCCACCAGCACGCCACACCGGGCGACGGTCTCGGCGTCGACCTCACGGGCCCCGGGCTCGTGCGATCCGACAGCGACCACGACGGTCTCGGGACCCAGGAGCGAACCCGGGAACAGCGGCTCCCGCGCGGTGGTGCAGCAGGCCACGATGTCGGCGTCGGCGACGGCGCCGGCATCCGCGACCGTCGCCCCGGCCTCGGCGGCGAACGCGGCCGTTCTCGCCGGGTCGCGGCCCACGACCCGTACCGAATCGATCGGACGGACCGCGCGCAGAGCCTCGACGTGGCCGCGAGCTTGAGGACCGGTGCCGAACACGACGAGGCGCCGCGCGCCGGGCGGGGCGACCAGGTCGACGCCGAGCGCGGACACGGCCGGGGTGCGCAACGCCGTGAGCGCCGCCCCGTCGAGGACCGCGCGCGGGACCAACGTCTCGGCGTCGAAGAGCACATAGACCCCGTGGATGCGCGGCAGACCCCTGCGCGGGTTGTCGGGCGCGACGGACACCAGCTTGACACCGGCCGTCTTGCTGTCGGCGGACGGCATCACGAGGATCTCGCCGTTGCCGGTATGTATAGGTACGCGCGGTGGCTCGTTCTCGGGGTCGAGACCGGCGGCCAGGGCGCCCCGCAGCGCCGCGACGGCTCTGGCAAAGCCGAGCGACTGCACCTGGTCCGCGTTGAACATGAGCTGTACTATGTCACATACCACTGAGGGAGGCAACCCGATATGACGTCACCGCTCATCGGTCCGCTGCGCACCACCGGCAGCTTCCGCCAGACCGTCGAGGAGGCGGTGGCGGCCGCGATCATCTCCGGCGAGTTCGAGCCCGGCACCATGCTGACGGCTCCCACGCTGGCGGCGCGCTTCGACGTGTCCGCTACGCCCGTACGAGAAGCGCTCCTGAATCTCGAGAAGCGGGGGTTCGTCGAGATCGCGCGCAACAAGGGATTCCGCGTCACTGAGGTCAGTGAGCAGGAGCTCGAGCAGATCGTGCAGATCCGCCAGTGGCTCGAGGCGCCGCCGATGCGGCTGCTCGCGGGCAAGCTCGACCGGCCGGCGCTGGCCGGCCTGCGCATCGAGGCGGAGCAGATCGTCAACAGTGCGGCGGCCTCCGCCCTGCAGTCCTACCTCGCCGCCGACACCGATTTCCACCTTCACCTGCTCAGCCTGACCGGTAATGATCGGCTGGTCAGCCTGGTGCGCGACCTGCGCCAGCAGACCCGCCTGGTGGGCCTGGCCACCATGCTGGGCACGCCCGAGCTGTCCCGTTCGGCCGCCGAGCACCACACCTTGATCGACCTGCTCGAGGCAGGTGAAGGAGCGGCGGCCGAGGGACTGATGCGCGTGCACATCGGCCATGTCACCGGGTGGTGGAGCGGCCGCCCCGAGAAGGGTGGCGACTGATGAGGGTTGTCGTCGTGGGTGCCGGCATCGTCGGCGCCGCGGTGGCCCGCGAGCTGGCCGGAGCGGGGGTGACAGTGACCGTTCTCGATCGCGCCGCTTCGGCCGGGGGCACGTCGGCCGCCGGCGAGGGCAACCTGCTGGTCTCCGACAAGGGCCCCGGCCCCGAGCTGGTGCTGGCCCAACGCTCGCTCACGCTGTGGCAATCGCTCAGGGACGAGCTGCCCGACTTCCCTTCTGTCGAGTACGAGGCGAAGGGCGGTCTCGTGGTCGCGACGACCACCGCGGGTGCCGCCGGATTGCGCCGTTTCGCCGAGAGCCAGCGCGGCGCCGGAGTCCTCGCCGAGGAGGTCGACCCGCACGACCTCGAACCCGATCTGACCAGGGACTACACCGCGGCCTTCCACTATCCCCAGGACGCACAGGTGCAGCCCGCCATCGCCACCGAGGCCCTGCTCGCCGCGGCTCGCCGTCGGGGTGCGGAGGTTCGCCAGGGGGTCGAGGTGCTCGGCCCGATCTCGCTGCACGGCCGGCTCGCCGGGGTGCGCACGTCCGCCGGCGACCTGCACGCCGACCATGTCGTGGTGGCGGCCGGACCCTGGTCCGGCGAGGTCTCGTCGCGCCTGGGCGTCATGCTGCCGGTGCGGCCGCGCCGCGGCACGATCCTGGTGACCACGCGCATGCCACAACGGATCAGACACAAGGTGTACGACGCCGACTACGTGGGCGCGGTCGGCTCCGACGACGCGGCCCTGCAAACGTCCAGCGTGGTCGAGTCGACGGCCTCCGGCACCGTGCTGATCGGCTCGTCGCGGGAGCGGCGCGGTTTCGACGGGCGGATCGAGGCCCGCGTCCTGTCCGCGCTGGCCGCGAAGGCGATGGTGCTCTTCCCGTTCCTGGCCGACGTCGCGGTCATGCGGGCGTACGGCGGCTTCCGGCCCTATGTGCCGGATCATCTGCCGGTCATCGGGCCCGATCCGCGCCTGGCGGGACTGTGGCACGCGACCGGCCACGAGGGCGCGGGAATCGTGCTGTCGGCCGCGACGGCGGAGTTGCTGGCCGACCTTCTTCTCGGACGCGAGACCCATGTGCCGTCTTCGCCTTTCGCCGTGGAAAGGCCCACATTGGCCTCCCATCTCGCCAGTAGTGTGTGACATACTACTGCCATGACGACCACCGGACCGGCCCGCCTCGAAGCCGCCGACGACCCCGTCTCGCCGGGCCCCACCAGTGAGATCGCGATCGTCGTGGACGGGTCCGAGATCCGCGGCCTTGCCGGTCAGACCATCGCCGGAGTGCTGCTCGCCGCGGGCCGCCAGAGCTGGCGCACCACCGCCCGGCAGGGCCGGCCCAGGGGCGTCTTCTGCGGCATCGGCGTCTGCTTCGACTGCCTGGTCACTGTCAACGGGCTGCGTGACGTGCGCGCCTGCCAGCGTCACGCCGCCGACGGAGATGAGGTGAGCACCGATGCCTGAGGTTCTGATCATCGGCGCCGGGCCTGCGGGGCTGGCCGCCGCCACGGCAGCCCGGCGAGCCGGCGCGCGAGTCGTCGTGCTCGACGCCGCCGAGGATGTGGGCGGCCAATACTGGCGCCACCTCCCGCAACAACGCCCGGCCGGCCGCGAAGAGGTGCTGCACCACGGCTGGGAGCGGTTCACCGGCCTCCGCAGGGAGCTGACCGGCGTCGAGATCGTGACCGGGGCGCAGGTCTGGCTCGCCGAGCGCCACGACGGCCGGCCGCCGACCGTGCACATCCTGGTCGGGCCCGCCGACGGCGCCGATCGGGTCCGGCGCGTCTTCGACCCCGGCGCGCTCGTGCTCGCCACCGGGGCCTACGAGCGGACCCTGCCCTTCCCGGGCTGGGATCTTCCCGGCGTCTTCACCGCCGGGGCCGCACAGGCACTCGCCAAATCGGAGCGGGTCGCGGTCGGGCGGCGGGTGCTCGTCGCCGGAGCGGGGCCGTTCCTGCTGCCCGTCGCGTCGAGCCTGATCCGCACGGGCGCTCGCGTGGTCGGCGTCCTCGAGGCCGGCGGGTGGAGCCGGCTCGGCCGCGCGTGGACGGCCCGGCCCACCGAGCTGCTGAGCGCCTCGCACAAGGCCGGTGAGCTCGCCGGATATGCCCGCGACCTCGTCCGCCACCGTGTCCCCTACCGGGTCGCCACCGGGGTCATCGCGGCGCACGGCCACGACCGGGTCGAGGAGGTGACCGTCGCGCGCCTCGACGCGCAATGGGCGCCGGTTCCCGGCACATCCCGGCGCGTGGCCGTCGACGCGGTCTGTGTCGGGCACGGCTTCGTCCCGCGGTCGGAGCTGGCCGTGGCCGCCGGATGCCAGACCGGCCCGGACGGCACCGTCGTCGTGGACGCCGACTGCCGCAGCAGCGTGCCTGGAGTCTTCGCGGCCGGCGAGATCACCGGCATCGGCGGCGCCGACCTGGCCCTCGCCGAAGGCACGATCGCCGGCACAGTGGCAGCCGGTGCGGCACCGACCTCCGCCCAGCGCCGCGACGTCCTCGTCTACCAGCGCTTCGCCACCCGCCTCAGCGACGGCCACGGCATCCGCCCGGGCTGGGCCGAGTGGCTCGCCGACGACACGCTGATCTGCCGCTGCGAGGAGGTGACCGCCGGCGAGTTGCGCGACATCGCCGCGGCCACCGGGTCACGCGGGCTGCGGTCCCTCAAGCTGAGCACCCGTGCGGGGCTCGGCGTCTGTCAGGGCCGCGTCTGCGGGCGCAGCGTCGAAGAACTTCTCGATCGCACGACCGGTGGCCTGCTCGATCCGGGCCGGACCGCCAACCGCCCCCTGGCCGGCCTGGTTCGCCTCGGCGAACTGGCTCGTACTCAAGGAGACCCCTCATGACCGACACCTTGCGCGGCGTCATCGTCGCCACCGCCCTTCCCTACCGCGAGGATCCTTCCGCGCCGGCCGGGCTCGCCGTCGACTACGACAAGTTCGCCGAGCACTGTGACTGGCTGATCGGCAACGGCTGCCACGGCGTCGGGCCGAACGGCTCGCTCGGCGAATACTCGTCGCTGACCGACGCGGAGCGCCGCAAGGTGGTCCAGGTGGCCGTGGAAGCCGTCGGCGGCCGGGGCGTGGTCGTCGCCGGCGTGCACGGGCCCGGCTGGCACCAGGCGAAGCACTGGGCCGAGCTGGCCGCCGAGGACGGCGCCGACGGTGTCCTCTGCCTGCCCCCGACCATGTACAGGGCGAGCGAGTCGCAGGTGGTCGAGCACTACACGCGCGTGGCTGAGGCTGGCCTGCCGATGATGATCTACAACAACCCGTTCGACACCAAGGTCGACCTGGTTCCGTCACTGGTCGCCGAGATCGCGCAGATCCCCCAGGTCAAGGCCGTCAAGGAGTTCAGCGGCGACGTGCGGCGGCTCTTCGAGATCCGCGAGCAGTGCGACATCGACGTGGTGGCCGGCGCCGACGACGTCCTCTTCGAACTCATGGTGGACGGTGCGGTGGGCTGGTTCGCGGGCTTCCCCAACGTCTTCCCCGCCGAGTCGGTCCGCATCTACAACCTCATGCGCGACGGCCAGGTCGCCGAGGCCCGGTCGCTGTACGAGAAGCTCGTCGCGCTCTTCCGGTGGGATTCGCGCACCGAGTTCGTCCAGGCCATCAAGCTGAGCATGGACATCGTGGGCCGGTACGGCGGCCCGTGCCGCCCGCCGCGCGGTGCGCTGACGCCGGAGCACCGGGCCCAGATCGAGGCCGAGACCAAGCGGGCCGTCGAGGCCGTCGCGAGCCTGGCGGTCTGACATGCGTGCGTCTCGCATGTTCACGGCTGTCGACTCGCACACCGAGGGCATGCCGACGCGCGTCGTCACCGGCGGCGTCGGCACGATCCCCGGCGACACGATGAACGAGCGCCGCCTCCACTTCATCGAGCACCTCGACGGCATCCGGCAGCTGCTCATGAACGAGCCGCGTGGGCACGCGGCGATGAGCGGCGCGATCCTCCAGCCGCCGACCCGGCCGGACGCGGACTTCGGCGTCGTCTACATCGAGGTGTCCGGATGCCTGCCGATGTGCGGGCACGGCACGATCGGCGTGGCGACGGTCCTGGTCGAGACCGGCATGGTCCCGGTGACCGAGCCGGTCACGACCATCCGGCTCGACACGCCGGCCGGGCTGGTCGTCGCCAAGGTGCAGGTCAGCGACGGGCATGCCGACGCCGTCACGCTCGAGAACGTGCCCGCGTACTGCGACCGGCTGGACGCGAGCATCGACGTGCCCGGCCTCGGCACGGTGCCGTACAGCCTGGCGTTCGGCGGCAACTTCTACGCGATGGTCGACCTCGCAGCCGTCGGGCTGCCGTTCGACCGCTCCCGCCAGCGCGACATCCTCGACGCCGGCCTGGCCATCATGGGTGCCATCAACGAGCAGGACCCGCCCAAGCATCCGTCGATCGCCGGCGTGGACCACTGCCACCACGTCGAGTTCATCGCGCCCGGGTCGAACGCCCAGCTGTCGCGGCACGCGATGGCCATCTACCCTGGTTGGTTCGACCGGTCGCCGTGCGGCACGGGCACATCCGCCCGGATGGCCGAGCTGTGGGCGCGCGGCGAGCTCGCCCTCGGGCAAGACTTCGTCAACGAGTCGTTCATCGGCAGCCGCTTCACCGGGCGGCTGATCGGCGAAACGACGGTCGGCGGGCTGCCCGCGGTCGTGCCGACCATCACGGGCCGCGCTTGGGTGACCGGCATCGGCCAGTACATGCTCGACCCGTCCGACCCCTATCCCACCGGATTCGCGTTCTGAGGTTATCCATGACTGACGCTATTGGCGCCGCCGCCTCCTCCGGTTTCGAGACGTTCTCCCCGCGCGATCGGGCTCGGGCCCTGGTCGCCGCCGCGGACGCGCTCGACGCCGCGGCCGACGAACTGGTCCCCCTGGCGCAGGCCGAGACGGGCCTCGCCGAGGGCCGGTTGCGCGGCGAGCTCAAACGCACCACCGTGCAGCTCAGGCTCTTCGCCTCGGTCGCGGCCGCGGGCGAGTTCCTGGACGTACGCATCGACGACGCCGACCCGGACTTCGTCCTGGGCCCGCGACCCGATCTCCGGCGCTTCCGCGTGCCGCTCGGCCCCGTGCTCAACTTCGCGGCGAGCAACTTCCCCTTCGCCTTCTCGGTGATGGGCGGCGACACGGCCTCGGCCCTGGCCGCCGGATGCCCGGTCGTGGTCAAGGCCCATCCCGGCCACCCGAAGCTCTCCGACCGCACAGCCGAGATAGCCCGCGCCGCGATCGCCAAAGCGGGCCTGCCGGCAGACGCCCTAACGGTGATCCACGGCCAGGAGGAGGGCGTCGCCGCGCTGCGCGACCCCCGCATCACGGCGGCAGCCTTCACCGGCTCGGTTGCCGGCGGCCGAGCGCTGGCCCGCATCGCCGCGGAGCGAGAGCACCCCATCCCCTTCTACGGCGAACTGGGCAGCATCAACCCGGTCGTGGTCACCCCCGCCGCCCTGGCCGAGCGCGCCGACCAGATCGCCGCCGGCTTCGCCGCCAGCGTCACCGGTTCCGCGGGCCAGCTCTGCACCAAGCCCGGCCTCCTGTTCGTCCCCTCCCCCACCCCGCCCGCCGACGACCCCGCGGCCACCGACTCGGCCAGCGACAGCTCGGCGACCGTCGGCTCACCGAGCGACAGCTCGGCGGGCGGCGGCTTGGCGGGCGGCGGCTTGGCGGGCGGCGGCTTGGCGGGCGGCGGCTTGGCGGGCGGCGGCTTGGCGGGCGGCGGCTTG
>NZ_BOMI01000055.1 GCF_016862115.1 Paractinoplanes deccanensis | reverse complement strand
TGGCGGGCGGCGGCTTGGCGGGCGGCGGCTTGGCGGGCGGCGGCTTGGCGGGCGGCGGCTTGGCGGGCGGCGGCTTGGCGGGCGGCGGCTTTGCTGCCCTTGCCGCTGGGGCGTTCGAGGCGGCGGGTAAGCACCGGCTGCTCCACCGCGGGATCGCGGACGGCTACGGCCGCCGGCGGGACGAGGTGCTGGGCACGCCGGGCGTCACGGTGGTCGTGACGGGCGAGGTGGACGACCTCGACGCGTCGCCGACTCTCGTGGAGACGGATCTCGCGACGCTTGCCGAGCATCGCGACACTCTGCTGGACGAGGCCTTCGGGCCACTGTCGCTCGTGGTTCGCTACGACCCCGGCGCACCGTTGGCCGCGGAGCTCGCCGGCTTGGTCGAGGGCTCTCTCGCGGCCGGCGTCCACACCGGGTCGGGCGAGGACTCGCCGTGGCTGCGTGAGCTTGTCACAGTGCTGAGCGACCGGTCCGGCCGCCTGCTCTTCAACGGCTGGCCCACCGGCGTCGCGGTGACCCCCGCCCAACAGCACGGCGGGCCGTGGCCGGCCACCACCAACCCCACCACCACGTCGGTCGGCACCGCGGCGATCGACCGCTTCCTGCGACCCGTCACCTATCAGGACTGTCCACCGGAACTGCTTCCCGAGCCGCTGCGCGACGACAACCCGTGGAATGTCCCGCAACATCGCTCTCCGGCCGGCGAGTCGTCCCACTGGGGGGAGGTCTGACCGACCGGGGAGTCACCGGGAGTTGCCGACCGAGCGCCGCCCGGCCACCAGAGCCGGGCGGTTGCGGCGGCCGGTTGCCTTCGGAAGGTTGCTCGCTGTGGGCTCGGCAAGACCGTCCACCCGCAGTCGGGGTCAGATGACGCCGTAGCGCATGGCGTGAGCGATTATGTGGGACCGGTTGCGCAAGGCCAGGCGGCGGAGGACGGCGCTGATGACGCCCTTGACGGTGCGTTCGGAGCATTGGAGGCGGGCGCCGATCTCCGTTGTCTCCAGGCCCTCGGCCATCAGGCGGATGACCTCGACCTCGCGGGGCTTCAGGCCCGAGGCGGCCAGGCCCGCCTGTTCCAGCACCTCGGCCTGCAAGTGGCGGAGGTGGCCGAGCAACGCACCGACCAGGCCGGGTGGGAGGAAACCGCCTCCGCCTACCGCGGTTCGGACGCTGCCGGCCAGGCGGTCGGCGGTCACGGCGGCTACCGGGAGCACGCCGACCACGCGACACTCGACAGCGACCAGCAACTCGGCCGGGGTGATGTCCTCGACGACCAGGACGACCGGGCGGTGGGTCTCGACGCACGAACGGCGCAGCGCGGGGATCACGCGGCCGTCGACCCGGTCCGTGGCGTAGACCAGGACGTCCGCGGCGGGGTCGTCTCCCGCCAGGACGGAGAGGTCCGTGGTCGGCTCGAGCAGGCGGGACAGGCCGGCCAGGCTCAGCGGATCCGTGGCACGCAGGGCAACCGTTACGGGAGCAACCAGGGACAGGGAAGCGGTCATGCGCGCAAGCCTGCATCGGTGACACGGCGGCACCATGCGTCGTTCGACCGGTTGTCACCTCACACAGGTAGAGTCATCCATCGTCATGGATGCCCGGGCCGAGACCTGAGGGTGGCCGGGAACGGCCGTGGGTGGCCGAGACGATCGCGGGTGGCCGAGACGGCGGCAGGTGACCGACACGGCCGCAGGTGACCGAGACGGCCGCAGGTGACCGAGACGGCCGCAGGTGCGTGGGAACGGGTCGCAGGTGGGTGGGAAGGGGAGCTCATGACGCAGGACGCTCGGTTCGATCTCGCTGATCCGGCCTTTCACGACGATCCGCATCCGTTCTATGCGCGGCTGCGGGAGGAGAGCCCGGTGCATCGGGTGCGGCTTCCGGCGGGGAACGAGGCTTGGCTGGTCACCCGGTACGAGGATGCCAAGCGGGCGCTCAGTGATCCGCGGTTGTCGAAGCAGTATCCGGTGGTCGGCATTGCGGCGGTCAGCCGGCACATGCTGGCCGCGGATCCGCCCGATCACACGCGGCTGCGGCGGCTGGTTTCTGCGGCCTTCACCGCTCGCCGGGTGGAAGGGCTGCGGCCGCGGATCGAGGAGATCACCGCGGGGCTGCTGGACGACATGGCGGGCCGGGACGAGGTGGATCTGATCGACGCGTTCGCGTTTCCGCTGCCGATCCAGGTCATCTGCGAACTGCTCGGTGTGCCGTCCGCCGACCGGGACGCGTTCCGCGCGTGGACCAACGTCATCGTCGGCGGGCCGCGGCCGGGCGTCGACCATGGTGGGGCGGTGGGCGCGCTCGTCGCGTACATCCAGGATCTGCTGATGGAACGCCGGCGGGACGGGGGTGATGATCTGCTCGCCGCGCTGCTGGAGGTGCGTGACGCGGAAGATCGGCTCAGTGAGGACGAGTTGACCTCGATGGTCTTCCTGCTGCTCATCGCGGGGCACGAAACCACCGTCAACCTGATCGGCAACGGGGCGTGGCTGCTGCTCAGCCGCCGCGAGCGCTGGGAGCGGCTCCGCGCCGACCCTTCGCTGCTGCCCGCCGCGGTCGAGGAGATGCTGCGGTACGAGGCGCCGGTCGAGACCGCCACCTTCCGCATCGCCGCGACCGACCTGACCATCGGCGACCAGCACATCGCCGCGGGTGAGCAGGTGGTGGTCGGGCTGCTCGCGGCCAACCGGGACGACCGCTTCGCCGACCCGGACGAGATGGTGCTCGACCGGGACAACAATCCGCACCTCGCCTTCGGGCACGGCATCCACTACTGCCTGGGTGCGCCGCTGGCCCGGCTGGAAGGGGCCGTCGCCTTCGCCCGGCTGATCGAGCGCTTCCCCGGTCTCCGCCTCGCCCCGGACGTGCACCCCGAGTGGCGGCCCGGACTGCTCCTGCGCGGCCTGCAACAGCTGCCCGTGCGGCTCAGCTGAAACGCCC
>NZ_BOMI01000054.1 GCF_016862115.1 Paractinoplanes deccanensis | reverse complement strand
ACGCGAGGCCGAGACACGAGACCGAGACACGAGACCGAGGCGCGAGGGCGAGGTGCGAGGGCGAGACACGAGGCCGAGGCGCAAGGGCGAAGCGCGAGGAAGAGACGCGCGGGCGAGACGCGCGGGCGAGACACGAGGCCGAGGCGCAAGGGCGAAGCGCGAGGAAGAGACGCGCGGGCGAGACGCGAGGGAGAGACGCGCGGACGCAAGTCGGGCGGGGGTTGGCGGTCGGCCGTACCGTGGGTGGGGTGTTCCTCATTTTCGGGATTCGCAGCAAGGACAAGCTCCTAGGGTCGCGGCTCGGGCGGTGCGAGGTCTGCGGCGCCACGGCGGCGCAGACGCTGGTGCGGCGCACGACCAAGTTCAGTCTCTTCTTCGTGCCGCTGTTTCCGGTGCGGCCCGCGCGCTCCTTTGTGGTCTGCACCAACTGCGGCCGGTTCCGCGGTGCCGTCCGGGAGGAGCTGATCTCGGCCTGATCGAGGCCTTCGGCCCTACGCGGGAGCGCCGGCCCGGGGCAGCCTGAGGACATGATGTCACCGTCAGTCTTCGACCTGATCTCGGTGCACGACTTCACGGCCGGTCTGCCGGAGCACTGGACGCGCCGGCTGTCGTGGGCGGGCCGGCCGGTCTACCGGGCGTCCGGGCGCCGCCTGTGCCGTGAAGGGTCTCCCGCCGATCGGTTCTGGCTGGTCCACGGCGGCGCCGTCGCGATCGACTTCTTCGTGCCGGGCCGGGGCGACGTCGTCATCGAGCGGCTCGGCCCCGGGTCCGTCGTCGGCTGGTCGTGGCTGCTTCCGCCCGGCCGGTCGCGGACGCCGGCCGACAGCACGCGCCGCGCACGCTTCGGTGCGGTTGCCGCCGACGACCTGCGCGCGGTGGAGATGGACGCGGCCCGCGTCCACAAGCTCATGGCCGAGGATCCCGATCTCGGGCTCGAGCTGCACCGCCGCTTCCTCGGTGTGACGGCCGCGCGCCTGGCCGCCGCCCGTCATCGGCTGGCCGAGCTCT
>NZ_BOMI01000053.1 GCF_016862115.1 Paractinoplanes deccanensis | reverse complement strand
ACGCGATCGCCTGAAAGCTCGCCGCCCACGCGGTCCTACAAGCCAGCCGCACTCCACGCGGTCGCCTACTAGCTCGCCGCACTCGCGTGGTCGCGTGAAAGGCGGACCGATGGCCCCGAACGTTAGAGGGCGCCCCTTCCGGGGAAGCCCGACACCATGACGTCAGAGACGCCGTGCCGCGACCTCGTTGTGGTGGGTGGCTCCGCCGGCAGCCACGCCGCCTTGGCGAGGATGCTTCCGCTGCTGCCGGCCGACCTGCCCGCCGCCGTGCTGGTGGTGCTGCATCTCGCCCCGGAGCTGCCCAGCATGCTGGCCCGCGTCCTGGGCCGCGACTGCGCGCTGCCGGTCGTTCCCGCCGCCGACGGGCTGCCGATCGAGGCCGGCCGGGTGTACGTGGGTGTGCCGAACCGGCATCTGGTGGTCGACCAGGGCGACCTGATCGCCCTGCGCAACGGACCGCGGGAGAACCGGGTGCGCCCGGCCGTGGACGCGTTGTTCCGTTCCGCCGCCCGGTGGGCCGGGCCGCGGGTCATCGGCGTGGTGCTCTCCGGTGGCCTGGACGACGGCGCGGCGGGGCTGGCGGCGATCGCCGAGCAGGGTGGCGTCGCGCTCGTGCAGGATCCGCAGGACGCCCGCTTCGCCGGCATGCCCAGCGCCGCGCTCGCCGCCGTGCCGGCCGCGGAGGCGGCGCCGGCGACCGGGCTCGCGAAACTGGTCGCCTCGCACGCCGGCCGGCCGGTGGCGCCGTGGGACGCCCCCGACGATTCGTTGATCTGGGAGACAGACATGATGAAAGACGGCCGGTCCGCCATCGCGCAGCCCGGGACGCCGGTGGGCCTCGGCTGCCCCGAGTGCGGCGGCGGCATGCGGGAGGTCCGCAACGGCCAGGCCATCCACTACGTGTGTCACGTCGGCCATTCGTGGTCGCCGCAGTCCTTCCTCGCCGCCAGCGACGAGGGCATCGAGGAGGCGCTCTGGACGGCGATCAGCGCCATGCAGGAGAAGGCCGCCGTGCTCGGCGAGCTGGCCACCAGGGCCGACGAGGCCGGCGACGCGGAGACCGGCCGGGCACACCGTGAGCAGGCGGAACGGGTGGCCCGGTCGGCCGAGGTGATCCGAGGGCACATCGACGGGAAAAGTCAGGCAGCGGGCACCAGCTCGTAGACGGTCGCCGCCCCGTCGCGGTAGCGGACGGTGGCGACCCGCTCCAGGGCGGGCGAGATCGCTCCGGCGCGGCTGTCGGCGAAGAGCCACCTCACCCCGTACACCTCACGGAGTTTTTTAATGTCGGCAGCGTCGCCCTGGGCGAAGGCGCGCTGGTTGAGCGCGAAGACCGCGGGGTCGGGGGCGGGCTGGAAGTAGTACGCGAGGCCGTTCACCCCGTGCGCGGCCACCGCGGCGTCCGAGTATGCCCAGCTCTCGATGAGGGTGCGGCGCCCACCGAGGGCCGCGACCCAGAACGCGCGGGAGTTGCACTTCACGGCGTCCAGCGGCACGCAGTGCACGTTCGTGGCGACCAGGTCGTCCCGGCCGGCGTGCTCGTCGAGCCAGAGCGCGGCGCGCATCTCCGCGGCGGTGACGGCCGTTGCCGGGCGCACCGCCGGTTTCGGCGATTGCAGATTGGTGATCGTGTTGTTGATGCCGGTGGCGAGGCCCGCGCCGATCACGACGGCCATCAGCGCGGTGGGCAGCGCCACGAGGGCGCGCCGGCGCCAGATCACGAACGCGACGCCGGCCACCAGCACGACCAGCCCGGCGGTGATCAGGAACGGCACGGCCAGCGCCAGGCCCCAGCTCGTGAAGGTGTTGACGGCGGGCCGATGGGTCGTCTGGGGGGCCACGACGGCCCATAGCGCGCCGGCGGCCGCGGCGGCGATCGCGGCCTTGTGGAAACGATCCGGGACCGCGCAGACGGTCAGCACCGCCGCGAACGGGATGACGCCGAGGTAGAAGTAGCCCTGGCTGCCGGACGGATGCCAGAAGAGCCACAATGCGGCCGTGCCGCCGATCACGATCCCGCCGACCATCCACCACGCGATGTCGCGCCCGGGAAGGGGCACGACCAGGCCGAGAAGCCGGGGCGCCTGGGCCAGGACCCACCAGGCCAGCAGGAAGAAGATGAAGAGCTTGCCGGTCGCGCCGGCCTCCGCGACGCCGTGCGGCCAGAAACCGCCGAGCGTGATGCCGTCCTGGTCGCCGAGCGTGACCACGTACGGATCGACGGAGCGCAGCGTGGCCAGCGGCTGCAACCCGAGGGTGCCGGCACCTCCTCCGGCGAAGAGCTTCAGGCCCGCCACGATGCCGAAGGCGATCGTGGCGAGCAGGCCGGCAGCCGTCCACGGCATCGCGCGCCGGCGCAGCAGCAGCACCAGCCCGGCGAGCCCCACCCCGGCGAACAGCGGGGGCAGGACGCTGGACTTCGAGCCGGCGCAGACGACGGCGAGCACCGGCAGCACAGCCCACATGCGGCCCAGCTTGCGGCCCCGCAGCGCCTCGAGGCAGACGAGCGCGAACAGACCGATCAGCGGCACCGCGTACGTCTGGGAGGGACTGATGAACGACACCGGCGAACCGCCGCCGACCGGCGAGAGCGGACCGTTGAAGGTGATCGCCCGGCCGGCGAAGGCGGCCGCGGCCGCGACCGGGCCGGTCCACCAGCGGCCGCTGATCGTGCGGGCCAGCGCGGCGAAGACGAAGACGGCGACGCCCACGATCGGCAGCAGCCAGAGTCGCAAGTAGACGGTGACCGGCGAGATGCCGGTGAGCATGCTGGCCGAGGCGATGTCGGCGTCGGAGAGGTAGTGGTAGCGCAGCGTCTCGCCGTACACCTGAGGCACCTGGAACGGCATCGCGCGCATCATCTCGTGCACCAGCGCGAGGTGGTAGTAGACGTCCTGGTAGAGCTGGAACGTCACGGGCGGCAGGGGCGTGGCGCGGAAGGTGATCGCTCCCCAGAGCGCGACCAGCGACAGCACCACGGCCATCCCCCACGACCAGGCGAGCGGCAGCGGGCTGGGCTCGCTGATCCGCCAGTGGCGCCGCAACCGCGGCACCGCCACGAAGAGCAGGAGGACCGCGCCGATCCAAGCCGGCAGCAGCAGCTCCACCCCGGTCGCGGCGGCCAGCGCCCAGCCGGCGAGCTGCACGAGCAGGCCGGCCGCCGCGCCGAGGCCCAGGTCCTCGGGCCAGTTGCCGCGGCTGCCGTAGAGCGCGCGCAGCACCAGCGTGCCCGGGAGCACCACCGCCACGGCGAAGTAGAGGGCGTAGACGGCGATCTGACCGGCCGGGGTGTCGTATCGCAGCAACACCCCGGCGGCGACGACGGCGGGAACCAGCCACGGCAGGGCGCGCCACAGCGGGCGGCCACGCCGCTCCTCCGCCCTCGGGCTCGCGACGGGCGGTTGGTCGAGCAACGTGGTCATGCGGTTACACCTGGGGGGTCTCGTCCTGTGCGCCGGCTGTGCGCCGACGGGGAAGCGTAACCTCCCGCCCGGCTCAGCTCGTCAGGGCCTTGTACTCCTCATCGGTGAGCTGGATCTCCGCCGACGCACAGTTCTCCTCGAGGTGGGCCACCGAGGAGGTGCCCGGGATCGGCACCATCACCGGCGAGCGGCGCAGCAGCCACGCCAGCGCCAGCTGACCCGTCGTCGTGCCCGGGTGGCCCTTGGCGACCGCGTCGAGCGGCCCGCCCGGACGGGCCAGCGCGCCCGCGTCCACCGGCGCCCACGGGATGAACGCGATGCCCTGCTGCTCGCAGTAGTCCAGCAGGTCCTCGGCGCGGCGGTCGCCCAGGTTGTAGCGGTTCTGCACCGAGGCGACGGGCACGCCGGCCGCCTGTGCCTGTTTGACGTCGTCGACCGTCACCTCGGACAGGCCGATCTGCTTGGCGAGGCCCTGGTCGAGGAACTCGCGCAGCGTGGCGAACTGCTCCTCGCGCGGCGTGCGCGGGTCGATGCGGTGCAGCTGCCAGAGGTCGATCTGCTCGACGCCGAGGCGCCGCAGCGACATCTGGATGCACTGCCGCAGGTATTCCGGCCGGCCCACCGCCGCCCACGCGCCCGGGCCGCTGCGGGTGAACCCGCCCTTGGTGGCGATGACCACGTCGCCGTATCCCGTCCCGTCGTGCAGCGCCTCGCGGATCAGGTTCTCCGAGACCTCCGGGCCGTACGAGTCGGCGGTGTCGATGAAGGTGACGCCCAGCTCCACCGACCGGCGCAGGACCCGGACCGCCTCGTCGTGGTCGGCGGGCGGCCCCCAGATGCCCGGCCCGGTGATCCGCATCGCCCCGTAGCCCAGGCGGTGGACGGACTTGCCGCCGAGCTCGATCGTGCCGCTTCCAACGACGCTCATTTCGTTGCCTCCGCATGTGTCGATACCTCACACACTATGCCGCGCGAGAGGCAGGCCGCCGTACGTCAAATGACGGGCGAACGAAGCCGATCGCCCGCCGGGCACCGCGCTGAACGTGCACGATTCCCCGTACGAAATGCCCAATATTGACCTAGGTTTTACCCGGCCAATTCCGCGCATTTGGAGGACGGAAAAATGTCCCGATCTGTCATTCGCAAGGTGGTAACGGGCGGTCTGCTGGCAGCGGCCGTCGCCGCGGCGCCGCAACCGGCCGCCGCCGCCTCCGAGTTCCCCTTCGCCGACGTCAGCCTCAACGGCACGGCGGGCCTCGCCACCGCCAGCGAGTCGGCCTATCCGGTGCTGCGCCTGACCGGCGGCGGCTACCGGCAGGCCGGCTCCGCATGGTCCAACCAGCAGGTCGACGTCACCTCGTCGTTCAGCTCGCAGTTCCGCGTCCACCTGCACGAGGGCACGCGCGGCGCCGACGGCGTCGCCTTCGTGCTCCAGTCGGAGGGCCCGCGCGCGCTCGGCGGCTGGGGCGGCGGCCTCGGCTACCGCGGCATCCGGCACAGCGTCGCGGTCGAGCTGGACGACTTCCGCAACCCGGGCGACCCGTCCGCCGACCACGCCGCGATCGTGCTGCGGGGCAACCCCGACTACCACCTCGCGGCCGCCACCACGGCGTCACCGCTCTTCGGCCAGCCGGTCGACGTCGGCGTCGCCTACGACGCCGCGGCCCGGCGGCTCACGGTGTCGGTCAACGGGCAGCACCTGCTGGCCGAGACCGTCGACCTGGCCGCCGAGCTCGGCTCGACCGGCGCCTGGGCCGGATTCACCGGCGCGACCGGAAGCACGAAGTCGACGCAGGACATCCTGTCCTGGTCGGTCTCCTGACTCAGCGCTGTCCCGGATCGCCGACGTACGGCTCCGACGGCACCGCCAGGAGGGCGAGCGCGTCGGCGTCCGGGCTGCCCGGCTCGGCGTGGTAGACGACCAGCTGGAGGCCGTCGCCACCGATCACGGCCAGCTTCTCGCGCCGCAGCCGCATCTCGCCGACGCGCGGGTGGCGGATGACCCCGGTGTCGCTGCCGCCCCGGTGGATGTCGTGCCGGGCCCACAGCTTGCGGAACCGCTCGCTCTTGAGCGACAGCTCGCCGATCAGCGACTGGAGGCGCGGATCGTCGGTGTCGGCGCCCATCTCGGCGCGCAGCTGCGCCACCACGTTGCCGATGTTGTCGTCCAGATCCGGGTGGTAGAGGCGGGCCACCGGGTCGGTGAAGAGCACCACCAGCCGGTTCGTGCCCGGCCGCATCAGCGGCGACAGCTCCACCGCCAGCGCGTTGGCCGCCAGCACGTCCCGATAGCGGTTCACCACGAACGCGGGCACGTTGAGCGTGCCGAGCAGCATCGCGATCCCGTCCGGCACCCGCTCCGCCGGTGCCTGCCTGCGGCGCCGGATCTTGGGACGGGCCAGTTCCGAGAGGTACGCGGCGCCCTCCGCGTCCAGCCGCAGCACCCGCGCCAGCGCCTCCACGACCTGGGCCGACGGCGTACGGTCGCGGCCCTGCTCCAGGCGCAGGTAGTACTCCGCGCTGATGCCGGCCAGCATGGCGACCTCCTCGCGGCGCAGCCCCGGCACCCGGCGCAGTCCCCCGCCCGGCAGGCCCACCTCGCCCGGCGTCACCAGCTCGCGGCGCGCCCTCAGGAAAGCGCCCAGTGCGTTGCTCGTACCCATGGCCTTCACGGTACGAGGCCCGCCGCCCAGCTGCCTGTCCCCGCCACTACCAGGAACAACTCTGTCTGGAACGCCGTCGCTCGCCGCCGCAGAGTCGTAGTCGTCAACCGCGAACGAAGGGAAACGACGATGACATCGCGGACGTGGTTCATCACCGGCGTCAACAGCGGCTTCGGCCGCCGAATGACCGAGCAGCTGCTGGAGCGCGGCGACCGGGTCGCCGGCACGGTGCGCAAGGACGGCTCGGTCGACGACCTGCGGCACAAGCACGGCGACCGGTTCTGGGTCGCGAACCTCGACGTCACCGACCTGCCGGCCGTGCGCGCCACGGTCGACCGGGCCTTCGCCGAGCTGGGCCGCGTCGACGTCGTCGTCAACAACGCCGGGTACGGCCTCTTCGGCGCCGCCGAGGAGCTGACCGACGAGCAGGTGATCGCGCAGCTCAACACCAACCTGCTCGGCTCGATCGCGGTGGTCCGCGCGGCCCTGCCCCACCTGCGCGCCCAGGGCGGCGGCCGGATCATCCAGATCTCCACGTACGGCGGGCAGGCGACGAACCCGGGCGCGTCGCTCTACCACGCGGGCAAGTGGGGCATCGAGGGTTTCATCGAGGGCACGGCCAAGGACGTGGCCCCGTTCGGCATCGAGGCGACGATCGTCGAGCCGGGCGGCGCCCGCACCGAGTTCCGCTTCGACAGCCTGCAGCTCGCCACGCCCGTGTCGGCCTACGACAACACGCCCGCGGCCATGGTGCGCGGCGCGAAGGACCGCAGCCGTCCCCCGCTGGGCGACCCGGCGAAGATGGCCGCGCGCATCATCGAGAGCGCCGACCAGAGCCCCGCGCCGCTGCGGCTGGTGCTGGGCTCCGACGCGTACAGGTTCGTGACGACCGCCCTGCGCGAGCGCCTCGCCCAGATCGAGCCGCAGGAGGCCCTGGCCGCCTCCACCGACTGGACCGGCGAGCAGTGAGCTCTTCGCCGGGCCGCTCTCGTCCCTCGTCAGCGGCCGGCTGCTGACGGTCGCCGGCGGAGCGCTCGCATCAACCGATCAGTGGAGGGCCGGATCAACCGCTCGATCATCGGACGGTTGATCCGGCGGGGCCGGCCGGTGGCGAGGCTTGTCGCATGCGAGGAAAGATCCTGATTGTCGTGATCGCCGCGGTGGCGCTGTTCGCCGGTGGTGCGCCGGCGCCCGCGCCGGCTCGGGGTGGCGCCGAGATCGTGCGGACGGACGCCGGGCTGCTGCGCGGGACGGTCCACGACGGGTATCGCACCTTCGAGGGGGTGCCCTACGCCGCGCCGCCGACCGGTGAGCGCCGGTGGCGGGCACCGCAGCCGGTCGCGCGCTGGCGGGGTGTGCGCAGCGCGGAGGCGCCGGGTGCGGCGTGCAAGCAGAACGGGCTGGGCTTCGGGCAGCCGACCAGCGGCGACGAGGACTGCCTCTATGTCGGCGTCACGACGCCGCTCGACGGGCGCGGCCACCACCCGGTTTTGGTGTTCCTGCCCGGCGGCGGCTTCCAGACCGGGTCGGGCAGCCTCTACGACCCGCACCGGCTCGCCGTGCAGGGCGGCGTGGTCGTGGTGACCGTCAACTACCGGCTCGGCGTCTTCGGCTACCTGGGCCTGCCGGGGCTGGCCGGCTCGGGCACCTTCGGGCTCCAGGACCAGCAGGCCGCGCTGCGCTGGGTGCGCCGCAACGCCGCGGCCTTCGGCGGCGATCCCGGCACCGTCACGCTGGCCGGGCAGTCGGCGGGCGGCATGAGCGTGTGCGCCCAGCTGACCTCGCCGGCCACGGCCGGGCTGTTCCAGCGGGCGATCATCCAGTCCGGGTCCTGCCTGACCGACTGGCCCGCCGAGCTCTTCCTGCCGAACGTCGCTGCGGGCTCGCAGTGGGCGAGCGTCGCCGAGGTTCGCCGCGAGGGCACGAGGCTCGCGGAGAGGCTCGGGTGCCGGGGTGACGCGCCGGCGTGCCTGCGGTCGCAGCCGGCCGAGACGCTGCTGCGGGAGACCGAGGGCACCGGCCTGAAGGCGTTCGTCGATCCAGCGTACGGCACGCCGGTGCTGCCGAGGAAGCCGGCGGACGCGCTGCGCGCCGGGGCGTTCCACCGCGTGCCGGTGCTCTCCGGCGGCAACCTCGATGAGCACCGCGCCTTCGTCGCCGCCCTCGACCTGGCCGGACCGGTCACCGCCGAGCGGTACACGGCGGTGCTGCGGGCCGCGTTCGGCGGCGACGCGGATCGGGTGCTGGCCGAGTATCCCGTCGCGGCGTACCCCTCGCCCGGTCTGGCCTGGGCGGCCGTGGCCACCGACCGGATCTGGGCGTGCCCCACGCTGGCCGGCAACCGGCTCCTCGCCCGGCACAACCCGACCTACGCGTACGAGTTCGCCGAGCGCGACGGCCCGAACCCGGGTCTCGGCTACCCGTGGGGCGCGTACCACGGTGCCGAGTTGCCGTACCTGTTCGACGTCACCTACCTGCCGGATACCGCGCCACCGGCGCTCGCCGGCGAGATGGTCGGTGCCTGGGCGCTGTTCGCCGCCACCGGCCGCGCGGGGTGGCCCCGCTTCGGCGCCGGCGCCGCGATCCCGTACACGCGGATCTTGGCAACCGGTGCCTCCGGCGGGGCCGACGTCGCCGCCGAGCACCACTGCGGGCTGTGGTCCCGGATCAGCGCACCTGAACGGTCCTCGACGTCGTGACCGTGGCCGGCGAGACGGCGCCCGGTGCAGGGCCGGCGGCCGCGTCCCGCCCGACCCGGGTGAAGCCGTCCGCCGGGATCTCACCGGCTCCGGGCGCGCCGACCGACGCGGAAGCAACCGAAGCCGGCGGCCCCATGAAGCTGTGCGCCGCTCGGGGCGGAGCGCGATTCGTGATCGGCCCGGTTTCGCCGGCCTGCGCGGCGGGAACCGCGACACCATGGCGCGGATCCTGCTGACCGGGGCCTCCGGGTCCATCGGCACCATGCTGCGCGAGCGCCTGCCCGGGCTGCGCCCCACGGACCTGCACCCGAGCGACGGCGTCGAGCAGCTCGACGTGACCGACGCGGACGCCGTGCGCGCGGCCTGCCGGGGCGCCGCGGCCGTGGTGCACCTGGGCGGCATCGCGAGCGAGGGCCCCTTCGAGGACGTGCTCGCCGTGAACGTGCGCGGCACCGAGCGCGTCCTGCAGGCCGCCCACGAGAACGGCGTCCCCCGCGTCGTCCTGGCGTCGAGCAACCACGCGGCCGGGCTGCACCCGCACGCCGACGGCCTGCCGGACGACGTGCCCGCGCGTCCCGACTCGTACTACGGCTGGAGCAAGGCCGCCATGGAGTCGCTCGGCCGGCTCTACCACGACCGGTACGGCCTGCACGTGGTCTGCCTGCGGATCGGCTCCTGCAAGGACCGGCCCGAGCACCCGCGCGACCTGGCGTCGTGGCTCTCCCCCGGCGACGCCGCCCGGCTGGTCCGGGCCGCGCTCACCGCCACCGGCTTCCACATCGTCTGGGGCGTCTCGGCCAACACCCGCCGCTGGTGGTCCACCGCGGGCGGTGACGCCATCGGCTACGCGCCCGAGGACGACGCCGAGGCGTGGGCCGGCGAGGTCGGCGAACCCGACCCGGCCGACCCGGTCAACCGGCTGGTGGGCGGCCCGATGGCCACGAAGCCACTGGGCCGCCCGGACTGATCTCAGAGCTTGCCGGCGCCCGCTCCGGCCTGGACCAGCGACGGCACGGAGGCCGGCGGGTCCAGGGTGTAGCTGTAGTAGGTGCGCGGCTCGATGACGGCGCCGCCCGCCTCGCAGGCGCCGGACGCGGTGAACACGTTGCCGCGCTGGACGAGGCGGCCCGGCCCGCTGTCGGCGTAACCGCCGGTGGAGAAGCACGGGTACGGGACGCCGGCGAACGCGTTGCCCTCGACGAGGACGCCGGCGTTCATGGTGGACGCGACCCCGTAGAGCTCGTTGCCGTCGAAGTAGTTGTTGTAGACGTGCACCGGGTCGGCGAAGCGCACCCGGGGATGCCGCTGCCGGGAGCCGTCGAACCAGTTGTGGTGGATGCTGACCCGCAGGTGGCCGATGTCGGTGGAGGCGGCGCCGTCGGAGTGGCCGATGAGCATGCTCTTGTCGGTGCCGGCGAAGTGGTTCCACGAGACGGTCACGTAGTCGGCGCCGCGCACGATGTCGACCGAGCCGTCCACCGGGCGGGCGAAGGTGTTGTGGTCGATCCAGATGTGGTGCGACTGCTGGCCCACGTTGATCGCGTCGTCCTCCGCGTCCACGAAGGTCAGGTTGCGCACGATCACGTTGGACGAGCGGTAGAAGTCGAAGCCGCCACCGGAGATCGTCGCCGAGGTGCCGAGCCCGACGATCGTCTTGTTCGGCCGGACGCCCTGCTTGCTGGTGATCGCGATGGTGCCGCTGACCTGGATGATCATCGGGCCGACCGTGTCGATGGCGTCGAGCAGCTCGCCGGTGGTGTCCACGGTGACGGTCGGGCCGCCCACCCCGCCCGTGGTCGTGCCGTTGACCGAGGCGAACCCGTCGGGCGCGGCCGCGACCGCCGGGGCCGCGGCGGCCAGCCCCGACGCCATCAGGAGGGCGAGGACCGCGTGCATCACAGCCTCCCCACTCCGGCGCCGGCGGTCACCAGCGAGGGCACCGACGACGCCGGGTCCAGCTGGTACGAGTAGTAGCCGGCCGGCTCGGCGACCGTGCCACCCGCCTCGCACGGGCCGGAGTTGACGAAGACGTTGGCCCGCTGGACGAGCCGCCCCGGGTTGCTCTCGGCGTAGCCGCCGGTCGAGTGGCACGGGTGGGCGACGTTCTCGAAATAATTGCCCTCGGCCACCACGCCCGCGTTCTCGGTGGACGCGATGCCATAGAGCCCGGCGTTGCGGTAGTAGTTGTTGTAGACGTGCACGGGCTCGCCGAAACGCACTCGCGGATGCCGCTGATGGGAGCCGTCGAAATAGTTGTGGTGATAGGTGACCTTCAGATAGCCGACGTCGGCCGTGAACGTGTCGGAATGGCCGAGCAGCATCGTCTTGTCGGTGCCGCGGAAACGGTTCCACGACACGGTGACGAAGGTCGACTTGCGTTTGATGTCGAGCGACCCGTCGTACGCGGGCAGGAACTCGTTGTGGTCGATCCAGACGTGGTGTGCGCCGTTCGTGACGCTGATCGAGTCGTCGGGCGCGCCGCTGAACGTGATGTTCCGGATGATCACGTTGTTGCCCGGCCGGGTGGTCGTGCCGAGTTGCAGCCCGCCGCCGGTGATCTCGGCGGTCGGCCCGGCACCGAGGATGCTCTTGTTCGCCACCACGGTGACCATGCCGCCCACGCTCACCCGGCCCGAGACCATGATCGTGTACGGCGTGTTCGCGCCGGCGTATCGCGCGAGGTCCGCGCCGGTGGTGACGGTGACCGTCGGCCCGGCCGCGCCGCCGGTCGTCCCGCCGCTCACCGAGGCGAACCCGTCGGGCGTGCCGGCCGCCGCTTGCACGGGCACGCTCGCCGGGCTGAGGAGCAGCAGAGCCGTGACGCCTGCTGGCAGGAGGAGCATGCGGATCACACCTTTCCCACGCCGGCGCCGGCCGGCACGACGGTGGGCACGGAGGCCGCGCTGTCCACCGCGTACGGATAGAAGGTCCTCGGATCGGTGACCGTGCCACGCACCTCGATCGCGTGGTTGCACTCCACCAGGATGTTGTCGCGCTGCACCATGCGGCCCAGCGGCCCGCTGAAGTCGACCCGGCCCGGGTTGTTGACGCTGAAGAAGTAGTTGCCCTCCACGAACAGGCCCGCGTCGTTGGTCGAGGCGATCCCGTAGCTGTTGTCGCGGAAGTAGTTGTTGTAGACGTGCACGAGCGGCGCGAACCGCACCCGCGGGTGCCGCTGGTCGGAGCCGTCGAAATAGTTGTGGTGGTACGTGGTCCGCAGCCGCCCGGCGTCCTGGGCCGCGTTGTCGTCGTCGTGCCCGAGCAGCAGCGTCTTGTCGTGGTCGTGGAACCTGTTCCAGGACACGGTCACCAGGTCGGAGCCGCGCTTGATGTCGACCGCGCCGTCGTCGCCGTCCGACAGGTCGTTGTGGTCGATCCAGATGTGGTGCGTGAACATCTGCACGTTGATCAGGTCGTCCGACGCGCCGGAGAGCCGCAGATTTCGGATGATCACGTTGTGCACGGCGTTGGACGGCGGGCTGGTCACGTCGTCGTCGACCGGCAGGCCGATGGTGAGGCCGCCGCCGGTCAGCGCCGCCGTCGAGCCCAGCCCGACGATCGTCTTGTGCGAGGCGACCGGGTGCATGCCGTCGCTCGTCCCGGTGGGCAGCGCGATCGTGCCGGAGACCTGCACGACGTACGGCCCGGGGCGGTTGATGTAGTCGAGGAAGGCCGCCGGGCTGGACACGGTCACGACCGGGCCGCCCGCGCCGCCGGTGGTGGTGCTGAGGCCGTATCCGGGCACCGTCGCGAACCCGTCCGGTCCCGCCGCGGCCGCGTGCGCCTCGCGGGGCAGGCTCGCCGCGACCGCGGCCGCGCCGGTGGCCGCCAGCAGCGTCCGCCGCCTCATCGGAGCACTCCCGCGCCCGCGGTGACGATGGCCTTCACCTGGCTCGGGTCGTCCAGGGTGTACGAGTAGTACGCCGACGGCTCCTGCACGGTGCCGCTGCAGTCCGGGGCGCCCGACTCGCCGGCGAACACGTTGTCGCGCGCGACGCAGCGGCCGGCCGGACCGGCGTACGTGTTGGTGACTGGCTCCTCGACGTTGTCGAAGTAGTTGCCCTCGACCAGGCACCCGGCGTTGTTCTGGCAGGCCACGCCCGTGTCGGTGTTGTGGAAGTAGTAGTTGTTGTAGACGTGCACCGGCTCGCCGAAGCGCACGCGGGGGTTGCGCTGCGGCGTCGCGTCGAACCAGTTGTGGTGGTAGGTGACCTTCAGCCGGCCGGTGTCCTGGGCGCCGTTGTCGTCGTCGTGGCCCAGCAGCATGTTCTTGGTGTGGTGGTGGGTGTGGTTCCACGACACGGTCACCAGCGACGAGCCGCGCTTGATGTCGATCAGGCCGTCGTAGCCCTGCGCGAGGTCGTTGTGGTCGATCCACACGTGGTGGCTGAACATCTGCACGTTGATGGAGTCGTCGGAGGCGCCGCGGAACGTCAGGTTCTGGATGATGACGTTGTGCACGGCGTTCGCCGGTGGCGTGGTGACATCCGAGACCGGCAGGCCGATGTTCAGGCCGCCGCCCGTGATGCCCGCGGTCGAGCCGACCCCGACGATCGACTTGTCGCTGGTGACGTCGTACATCCCGGCCGGCAGCGTGATCATGCCGCTGACGCAGACGGTGAGCGGGCCGCTGGTGGCGATGGCGCTCAGCAGCTCGGCGGCGGTGTCCACGGCGACGGCCGGCCCGCCCGCCCCGCCGGTGGTGCCCTGCGCGAAACCGGTCGGTGTGCCCGTGACCCGGCACGTTCCCGCGGGTGGCGGCGTGGTCGGGGTCGGCTCGGTGCCGGGCCCGGAGGCGTCCACCACGACGTCGTCGAACGAGGCGCTGGCGTACGAGGCCACCAGCCCGATCCGCCCCGATCCGTAAGCGGAGTCCGTGGCCCGCACGACTGCGACCCCGTCGATCGACCCGGTCAGGCCGGACCCCTGCACGGTCAGCGCGAGCGTGCGCCAGACACCGGACCCGGCCGCGTACGTCGCCAGCACCGTGGCCGTGCCACCGGCCACCCGTTGCAGCTGGACCGCGCCGCCACCGGTGATCACCAGCGCGTAGTAGTCACTGGACGACCGCACCCGCGCGGCGACGCCGACCGTGCGGTTCGTCGCGCCGAACGCGATCGGCTTCACCCGGGCGCTGACCGTGTAGTCGGCCCAGGTGGTGGCGCCGGCCAGCACCCGGGCGTTGGCGCTGGTGCTGGTCTGCCGGAACGCGGGCGTGCCGTCGGTGACCACCGACCAGGACCCGCCGGAGCGGCTCCACCCGTTCGCGTTCCCGTCGTCGAAATTGTCATTGAAGAGCGTCTCCGCGTACGCCGGGCCACTGAGGACCGCGCTCAGCACGACGGCCGAGGCTGCCACCACCGAGGACAGGGAGATCCATCGAATTTTGGGCATGCTGATTCCTTGCGCTTCCTGGTCGCGATCGAATTCCCGATGAAATGACGCCGGCGCGCTCAATCTTTAACTGAAGATAAAGAGCTAAATCGCTCAGCGTCAATGGAATCCATTTGCAGGAATGTTGCAGAGATCCTTTCCGGCACCCGTCCGCCCGCCCCACCGGCCCGCGGATCCCGGCCCAAGTTTTAAGGCCCCCTTATGAAACTTGGCGCTACGGTCCTGCCGTCACGGTCCCGACGACCCCCCGAACGAGGTACGCATGTCGCCGCTCATCCCCCTGGCCGGCCAGCACCTGGACTACGTGCGCCTGGGCGACGCCCTCGTCCTCAGCTTCTCCCGCGGCAGCCAGATCCTGATCGAGACCGCCGCCCACCTGACCACCCCGGCCGGCCGCACCAGCGTCACCCCGGCCGCCCACGACGAGGACGCCCTGGCCCCCTTCCTCGGCGACGCCGTCCAGACCGCCCACACCGACAAATCGGGCGCCCTGACGGTCACCTTCGCCGCCGGCTCCGCCCTGGAGGTCCGCCCCGACCCGGACGTGGAGTCGTGGGCCTTCACCAACCCCGACGGCCCGCTGATCGTCTGCCTCCCGGGCGGCGAGCTGGCGGTCTGGGCCAACGCCGGCGCGGGGGTGACTACAGCAGACCTTCGAGCCGCTCCTTGAGGAAGGCGTCCTTGTCGAGGATCTTGTACAGGTCCTCGCAGAGATAACGCAGCTCGTCGAGTGTCGTCGCCGACCTGAGCAGCTCGAGGAGCGGTGCAGCCGGTCGAGCGCGAAACCGAGAAGCGCGATGTGCGACTCCAGCGAAATGGGCGCGTAGCGATCGTCGTCCTTCTCGAAGTCGTTGAATCCGTGGAACGTCAGCGCGATGCAGTGGTACTTGCTCTCCGCCATGTAGGCGCGAAAATCGTTGGCGTCGAGTCCCAGATCGGGCAGGAAGACCACCAGATCGGCGGAGTCTCGCTTGGTCTCCAGGTAGTGGAGGGTGCGCCCTACCACTAGCTCGTCGACCGCGTTGTCGGCGAACTCGCTCGCCGACGCGGGAATGATGATCTGGCGGCGTATCGTCCCGTTCTGCTGACGGCGTTTGATCGACCATCGATAGACGACCGCCGTCGATCCGCATGCGACGACAGCGGTAAGGACGACCGAGACAACAGCGGAGTTCAGATCTCCGAAGTTCTCCAGCGCCTCGAGGAACTCCGCGGAGTACAGGTTGGTGACGATGCCGAGCAGACCGCCGACGGCGCCGGACACGATAGCCCACCAGGGAGGGATCCGTGATCGCGCCGGCCTGCCCTGCGCCTCCGTCCCTGATCTGGTCATCGCAGAAGGAGGTCAAGCTGGCGGCGGAGGAAACTGGGGTCGAGCAGCTGGAAATGGCCCGAGGCCGCCCAGCGGAAGTTCTCCCGTCCCAGGCCACACTCCCCAGCGCGATCCTGCAAGCCTTCCAGCAGCTCCTTCTGGCCGAGCGAGAAGATGACATAGATGTCGCTGGCCAGCTTGCCGAGCTTGGTCATGGATTTGATGAAGAGATCTGTTCCTGGATCGCTCCTCCAGAAGCTGCTGATTTCGCTCGCGTGCCGCTGAATCTGGGCGATGTCCTTCTGGGCGGTCTTGACGACGTATTCGCAGCGGTAGACCAGGTCGTCGATGCCCTCGGCCGCGTTCAGAACCTCGAGCAGCTGTTCCAGGGGTTGCTCGCGGTTCATGCCGGCCATCCGCGTCGAGATCGTCGTGGTCTTCGCGTTCACATTGGGGTCCAGCAGCAGGACTCGATGGAAGTCCAGGCCCAGGAGCACGTCGCCGGCCAGATCCGAGAGCATCAGGATGATGTCCGCCCCGACCGAGAACCCGACCAGCGACAAACGCTTGCCGGGATGCTTGGTCTGCAGCTCCTTGAGGGCCAGGGCGAAGAGCCGGGCATGTGATTTCAGCGAGATCGGCGAATAGTCCTCGTCGTCCTTCTCGTCGACGTTGAACCCGTACAACGTCAGGGCGACGGCGTGGTACTTCGTCTCCGCCAGGTAGGTACGGAAGTCGGACGCGTCCAGGCCGAGGCCGTGCAACAGGATGACGAGGTCCTCGGAATCCCTTCGGGCCTCGAGGTAGTGCAGCAGCGCGCCGTCCTTCTTCTTATTGCCCGGATCGATCGCGTGCAAGGTGTCCGGCGTTATCTGAAGAGCCCCCTCGACAACACCGGTGAGCTGCTTGCGCCGCAGGAGGCCACCGTAGAGAGCCAGGCTCGCTACGCCGCTGCCGATCGCCGCCGCGATCAGGGCCGCAACACTGCTGTAGGGCAGAAGCAGCAGTCCGACGAGGGCGCCGACGACTGGGCCTGCCATCCCGGCGTTGAAGGCGAACCGGCCCGGAAGCTGCGGCCCGCCCAGCGACTGCTCCTCGACCCCGCTGGCCAGGCCGTCGCGGAGTCTGGCCTTCTTGACCTCGTCGGCAATCATCTTGGCCCGGTTGTCCAGCTCGCCGGTGGGTTCGTCCGGCAGCGCCCGGCCGAGGAGATCGCGAGTCAGTCTTCGGAAACTTCCGGAGGGGCCCGAGTGCCGTTCCGACATCATGTCTACCGCCTCCACCAATGTAGCCAGGCCCTTCGCGAAGGGGGTCTCCGATCGCCCGGGCAGAGGGGACAGCGGTCGCGCAACCTCTCGTCCTCCAGGAGTCTGACGGCCGCGGTGACGGCCTGGTGCACGGCTCGGCTGCGCGACGCGTTCACATCGACGGCATCGGTGTTCAGGACACGGGCCACGATGTCCTCCCAGTGCTTCTCCGCCAGGTCCCAGTGCTCCTCGCCGTGCTGTTTGACGAACCTGTCGACGAAGTCGGCGCTGACGTTGAAGCTGTTGCAGAGATGATCTAGTCGGGGAATCAAGCGATCAACCATCGTCGTCCTCGGCGAAGGCACTGTTGATGTCGGTTCTGCGCCGGGCGCCGATCGATGCGGTGATCACGTATCCGGCCACGGCGCCGGCGATTCCTGGTGCGACGATCCAGCCCGCCAAGGACAATATCCAGGCGAGCTGGGGGACGGATGTGTCGGCAGGCGACGTGATGGCGAGAGCGACGTCATAGGAACGCCGCCAGCCGTTGAGAGTGCCGTTCAGCACAAACAAGATCCCGAAGCCGACGAGCATCGGCAGCCCCTGGAACAGCAGCCAGAAATGCAGGGAGGGATGCCGATGGCGGGATTTCCACCACCGGCGGACGCGTTCCCTTGGTCGCTCCGGTCGCGGCGGGCGCGGATCGACGTCTTCGAATGATTGCCCCGGCGGCGCCGCCATGAATTCACGCTACCGCACGGCTTCCAGCCCGCTTTTCTCGATCAATTCCGCGCCGGTGTGGACGATCTCTTGTCGTCCCGACAAGCGCGTCCGCGAGTGGCCTGCAATGAACCTTTGGGAGGACGCATTCCGGCTATCAGCGGAGCTTAGGCATGGTTCGCGGCATGCGAGCGGTTGAGCGAATGGCGCTACACGGCTACAGGTGATCTCGCCGGAACGTATCGAAATCGGGCCCGGCGGCAACGGTGCCGATGCAGTGCCCGTCGGAGACGGTGCCGACCTCGATCGGTGACGAGTCGCCGGGCAGGTAGACCCGGATGGAGGCGCCCGGGGTCAGGAGGTCACCGGTCGGCTCCAGGCTCACGAACAAACCGGGCGCCCGGAGGGATCCGACCACAGCGTTGATCACGTCCTTGCGCACCGCCGGATTCCATTGATAAAGCACGAAGCTACAGGTCACCACGTTGATCTGATGCTCGTGAACGAAGCGGGCGACCGCTTCGGCGTCGAGAAGATCCAGGTTCTCGGTGTGCAGCGCGGCGCCCTTCACCGCTTCCTGCTCGAAGGCCCAGACGAGCTCGGCGTAACGGTCGTCATAGTAGGCGGACGGCCCGTAACACTGCCGGAACCAATCGACCTCCTTGGGGGATGTCCGATCGAGCCCCCAACGCTGCTCGTAGTCGACCTCCACGAATGAGGGCTTCCAGCTCTCCCAGGTCAGATCAGGGGAGAATCGCTCGAAGCTCGCGCGGTCATTGAGCTGACGCGGAAGAAGGCCGGCGCCGGTGCCAAGATCGGCAAGGCGCACGCGTATCCCATGACGATGCGCGAAATGGGAGACGATGATCTGTGGAACGAGGAACCGCCGAGCGCCGGAAAAGGAATTCTGCTTGGTGAGGACGATATCGAGGATTTCGTCTTCACCAGCCTCGGCCGCTGCGGTCAGCAACTTCACCCTTTGTGACATGTCGAGGCTCTCGTCGAGGACCGGCGAATCACGCCAATCGCCGATCACGCCTTTCAATGCGATACAGAGAAGTGAGACATAGTGAGACGCAGTCGCGTTCGGACGGCTCTCGTGGTGCACGGCGGTAACGTGCGTCAGGATGCCCCTGCCGGCCGCCTCTTCGTCCACGAAAGCCGTTTGGAGAACCCCGTAGAAAGTCTGCCACCCCTGTTTGTGCGGATGGCTCCGAAGCACTTCCAGCACCGTGCGAACCTCGGCGGATGTGGCCATTGAGCTCCGCTACCAACCCTTCCCATTCGGGGCAATTCGCGTGACTGCGTGCGGACTTTAACAGTACCGTCCACCGGCGTCAAAGAGGCACGAAAGCCGTTACACAACCGAAAGAACCAGGGCAGATAACGGTCCTAGCGGACTTCCAGCGTAGTCCGGGCATACAAGATTCACCCTAAGGTGGTCGCCCCTGGATTTGTCGCTCGGCGATGCCGGGTCTCGTCCCGCGGTAGTGCCTGCTGTACCCGAAGACGGCAGCTGACGGGATCGATCACTCCTCACCGCTCCGCCAGGCTGGAATCGTTCTCGATCGATTCGGCTGGGGAGTTCTCATGGGTCGGAAAGTGTCTCTCGTCGCCGGTGCGCTGGTGGCTCTCACCGCTGTGGCGTCGCTGGCCGGGCCGGCGGCCGCCGGTGACCGGGTGCAGCATCGGCTTGACGCGCTGGTCAGTCAGGATGGTTTTCCGGGGGCGCTCGCCTCCGTGCGGAGCAACGGGAAGGTCCGCGACTATGCGGCCGGCGCGCGCGTGCCGCTGGACGGGCGGGTGCGGATCGGCAGCAACACCAAGACCTTCACCGCCGTTGTGGTGCTGCAGCTGGTCGGTGAGGGCAAGGTCGCGCTGGATCAGACCGTCGCGCACTACCTGCCGGGGGTGGTCGAGGACCGCCGGATCACCGTGCGGCAGCTGCTTCAGCAGACCAGCGGGCTGCCCGACTACGACGACGTGCTCTTCACCGAGCCGCAGGACCTGGTCGGCCTCAGTCACTCCTACTACGACCCTCGGCGGCTCGTCGACGCGGCTCTCACCCGGCCCGCGGGCACGCCGGGGGCGAAGTGGGAGTACAGCAACACCAACTACATCCTGGCGGGGCTGATCGTCGAGCGGGTCACCGCGCGGCCCGTCGGGGAGGAGATCACGCGGCGGATCATCGAGCCGCTGCGGCTGCGCGACACCTACTGGCCGCAGCAGGGTGAGCAGGACATCGCCGGGCGGCACCCGCGGGGATATGTCGCTGTCGCGCCGGGGGCGCCGTGGGTGGACGTCACTCGGATGGATCCGTCGTTCGGGTGGGCGGCGGGGCAGCTGATCTCGACGCCGAGCGACCTGCGGACGTTCCTCGAGGCGCTCGTCCAGGGCCGGCTGCTCGCGCCGGCGCAGCAGGCCGCCATGCTGAAGACCGTTCCCTCGCCCGATTTCGAGCCGACCGACGGCTGGGAGTACGGGCTCGGCATCGCCCGCCACGCGCTGCCCTGCGGCGGCTTCGCCTGGGGGCACGGCGGCGACATCCAGGGCTTCGAGACGCGCAACCTGGTGACCGGCGACGGCCGCAGCGCCGTGGTCGCCGTGACCGCGCTGCCGACCACGCTGGAGATGACGGCGCACGTGTCCGAGGCCGTGGACGCGGCCCTCTGCTGAGGCGGGACTACGAGGTTCAGTGATTCGAGCGGGGCGACTCCGTTCCTACGGTGGGGACAACCCAACGAAAGTGAACGGAGTCGCCATGTCTCTCTCCACGTCCCTGCTCTGGCGCGGAGTCCTCGCCGTCATCCTCGGCATCGTCTCCGTGGCGTGGCCGGACATCACGATCGGGGCCTTCGCCGTCCTGTTCGCGGTCTACGCGTTCGTCTCCGGCGTGCTGGAGATCGCGCGCGCGTTCAGCAGCGACAAGGCCGGGCCGGTGTTCGGGTGGCTGCTGCTGGCGCTGCTGTCGATCGCGGCCGGTGTCGTGGCGCTGGCCTGGCCGGGCATCACCGCGCTGGTGCTGACCATCTGGATCGGCGCGTGGGCGCTCGCCACCGGCATCCTCGAGGTGGCGCTCACCTTCCGACAGGGGCAGAGCGCCGGCGAGCGGGCGGCCTGGATCCTCGGCGGCCTCGTCTCGATCGCGCTGGGCGTCGTGCTCTTCATCCGGCCGGACATCGGCGCGGTGTCGCTGGCCGAGGTATTCGGCCTGTTCAGCCTCTTCTACGGCATCCTGGCGATCGTCCAGTCCATCCGCGCGCGCCGGGTGATCAAGGCGTTCCAGCCGGCGTGAGAAGGACGCGGACCAGCTGCGTGCGGGACCGGACGCCCAGCTTCCGGTAGACCTTCGCCAGGTGGTACTGCACCGTGTTCTGGCTGAGGAACAACTGCTCGGCCACCTCGCGGTTGGAGTGTCCCTCGGCGACGAGCCGGGCGACCTCAGCCTCCTGGGCGGTCAGGCCGTCGCGCTCCCCCACCGTCTCGGCCGTGGCGCCCAGTTCCACGGCGGCCCGGCGGGCGAAGGCGACGGCATTCATCGACGCGAACATGTCGCCGGCGGTCCGCAGGTGGTCGCGGGCGTCGCGGCGGCGGCGCCGGCGGCGCAGCCACTCGCCGTAGAGGAGATGGGCGCGGGCGAGCGACACGTGCCGGAGCTCGTCGAGGGCCTGGCGGTAAAGGTCGTCCACATCACCGTACGAGAGCAGCGCGCGGCACAGCGGCGACAGCACGCCGACGTCGACGCCCCGGGCCGCCGTCGGCACGGCACCGGGGTGGCTGCTCCGGGTCGCCGCCTCGAGCAGGTCGGGAACGATCTGCTCGCGCAGCGGCGGCGGCCCGCAACGGCGCACCGCCAGCGCGTGCCCGAGCGCCGCGTCGTAGCGGCCCAGCCCCAGTTCGAGGATCGTGAGCGCGTGGTGGGCGGCGGTGCGGGACTCCGGTGAGCCGTCACGCAGCAGACCGGTGGCCAGCGAGCGCGTCTCGCCCTCCCACCCGCGCCAAGCCGAGACGAGCGCGTCACGCCCAGCCGAGACGAGCGCGTCACGCCCAGCCGAGACGGGCGGGTCTCCGTCCAGGCCGGCAGGGTCGGGCAGCGTCCGCAGGCGATGCGCGACGAAGTCGAGCACCGAGGCCCGCGACGACGACGTCGAGGCCAGCAGGCCGAGCAGCACGCGGTCGAGTTCGTCCATGCCGTCGATCGTGAGTGCGGCGCGGCGCGGCGCCCTACGTAAGATGACGGCCCGGCGCGGCGGGAAGCGCCGGCTGCCCCCGGGTGCACGATGCCGCCCGCGCGGCCCGTGCGCCCGGGGATCGGCAATAGCGTTCCCCCGCATGAAATCCGTTCAACTGCACGAGTACGGCAAGCCCGTCACCCTCGTCGAGGCCGAGCCGGCGCCGCTCGGCGACACGGACGTGCGCGTCGCCATCGAGGCCGCGCCGCTCAACCCGTCGGACTTCCTCACGCTGAGCGGCCGCTACGCCGTCCGGCCGCCGCTGCCCTCCCCGGTGGGCGGCGAGGGCGTCGGCGTGGTGACCGAGACCGGCGCGGGCGTCACGGCCGTGCGGACCGGCGACCTCGTGCTGGTGCTGCCGAACCCGCGGCCGGGCACGTGGCAGGAGGAGATCGTCGTCCCCGAGCGCTTCGTGGTGCGCGCCGACCCGAGGGCCGAGGTCACCCAGCTCGCCACCGCGGGCATCAACGCGGCGACCGCCTACCTGCTGCTCTCGTACGGCGAGCTCCGGGAGGGCGACTGGGTCGTCCAGACCGCGGCGAACTCCGGCCTGGGCACCTTCGTCAACGCCCTCGCGAAGCTCCGCGGCGTGCGCACGCTCAACGTGGTGCGGCGGGCGGACGCGGTCGTGCGGGGCGGCGACGCCGTGGTGGTCAGCGACGGCACGCTCACGGAGCAGATCGCCGCGGCGCTGGCCGGCGATCGCCCGAGGCTGCTGCTCGACGGCGTCAGCGGCCCGGTCGTCACCGAGCTCGCCGCCGTCCTCGCGCCGGGCGCCCACATCGTCAGCTTCGGGGCGCTCAGCCAGCAGCCGTTCACGCTCAGCACGCCGCATCTGCTCTTCAAGAACCTCACCGTGCACGGCTTCTGGCTCAACAACTGGATCGCGGCCGCGCCCCGGGAGGAGATCGAGCGGGTGTACGCCGACGTGACCGCCCTGATCGCCGAGGGCGTCCTGCGCACCGAGATCGCCGCCGAGTACGCCCTCGCCGACTACGCTCGCGCCATCGAGCACGCGAGCGCTCCCGGGCGCACCGGAAAGGTGGTCTTCACCAGATGATCGAGCTGACCGAGGCCGAGTTCATGTACGCCTACGAGACCGGCACGCCGGAGCCCGCGCGGTCTCGTCTCGGCGTGGCGGCCGCGCGGATCGGCGGCGGTGTGGCGCTGGCCATGCCGAACGACCCGTCGGGCTACTGGAGCAAGGCGCTCGGCTTCGGCGTGACCGAGCCGTTTACGCTCGCCGTGCTCGACGAGGTGCTCGACTTCTACCGCGCGCACGGGGTGCGGCAGGCGGTCCTCCAGCTGATCCCCTCGGTGCTGCCGGACGGCTTCGCCTCGCGCGGCCTCGAGAAGACCGGCACGTGGGTCAAACTGGGCGGCGATCCCGCGGCGGTCGCCGAGGCCGCCGCGCCCACCGGGCTGCGCATCGCGCCGGTGACGCCGGACCACGCCGAGCGGTGGGCCGACACGGTGCTGGAGACCTTCGGCATGCCCACCGGCGATCTCACGGCCATGCTCGCCGCGACGGCCGGCCGCGACCATTGGCGTCCCTTCGCGGCCTGGGACGGCGACGAGATCGTGGCGGGGGCAAACCTTTATCTGCACGGAGAGAGCGCCGCCCTGAACGCCGCCGCCACGAAACCGGGCCACCGCGGCCGGGGCGCCCAGTCGGCCCTCATCGCCGCCCGCGCGCGGGCCGCCGCCGAGGCCGGATGCCGGCATCTCTACGCCGAGACGTGGCGGGGCGACGGCAACCAGTCACTGTCCAACATGGTCAGAGCCGGCCTGAAGCCGTTGTACGAGCGCGAGAACTGGACAGCACGTTTCTGAGCTGGGCGCGGTTGCTGACGCCCAGCTTCGGGAACACCTTGTACAGGTGCGTGCCGATCGTGCGGTGCGACAGGTAGAGCTGGTCGGCGATCTCCTTGTTGGTCAGCCCCTCGGCGGCCAGCTCGACGATGCGCAGCTCTTGCGCGGTCAGCTGATCGAGCACGTCCCGGCCCGGCCGCGCCGAGACGGGCGCGACCCCGGCGGCCCGCAGCTCGGTCGAGGCGCGTTCGATCCACGGGTGGGCGCCAGCGGTCTCGAAGGCCCGCAGGGCCGCGCTCAGCTGCTCGCGGGCGTCGACGATGCGCCGGCGCCGGCGCAGCCACTCGCCGTACGCGAGCCGGGTGCGGGCCAGTTCGAGCGCGCCCGCCTCGCGGCCGGCCGTGGCCAGCGCCGCCTCGTAGTGCTCCTCGGCCCCGCCCTCCGGCGCGACCTGCGCGAGCCCACGGTGCACCACATTGGTGAGGTACGGGCTGGCGAACAACTCGGCCTGCCGCGCCGCCCGCCGCAGCAGCGGCTCCACCTCGGCGCCGCGGTTCGTGCGCACCGCCGCCTCGGTCAGGTCGCCCAGCGACCACAGCCCGGTGGTGGCGATGGCCTGCGCGGCCGACAGCGCGGTCCACGCGTCCTCGTAGCGGTGCTGGTTGAGCGCGATCAGCCCGGCCGACCAGCTGGCGCGGGCCTTGATGAAGGTGAGGTCGACGCCGGCGCCCCGTTCGACCGCCGCCAGCGCGCGGGCGTTGTCGCCCTTCCACGCGTACGCGCGGGCGGCGGCGAGCGCCGAGTCGGCCGCGGTGACGCGCAGCCCGAGGTCAACGCTGAGCCGCAAGGCCATCTCGGCGTCGGCCAGGCCCTCGTCGAGCTGCCCGAGCCCGATGCGGATCAGGGCCCGCTCGCGCATGGTCCACGCCTCGTCGCCGGTCGCGCCCGCGCGGTGGAAGTGGTCGACGCCGAGGTTCCACCATTGCAGCGCGGCCGGCAGGTCGTGCACCGCCTGGGCCGCGAGGCCGATCCCGATGATGATCTGTGAGCGGCTCGGCGGGCCGCCGGCGAGGTAGTCGCGGACCGTCCGGTGCAGGCCCGGCAGCAGCTCGCGCGCCTCGGCGGCATGCTCGGCGGGGTGCAGCAGCACCCGGCCGACCAGCACGTGCGGCCCGCGCTCGCCGCCGGCAGCCGCGTCGATGGCCGCCGCGAGCCGGTCACGCAGCTCGCCGGGGAGGCCCTGGATGGCGTGCGCGGTCGCCGCCGTGGCGAGCACGCGCAGCCGCTGCGTCCGGTGGTCGCCGCCGTCCGGCCCGGCCAGGCGGTCGACGAGGGCGAGCAGCTCGTCGGTGCTGTGCCCGGGCACCGCGGCGCTGGCGCCCAGCGCGACCTCGGTGAGCGCCAGGTGGGCGAGCACGTCGGCGTCGGTCGCCAGCGGCCATGCCTCGCCGACCAGCTGGGCGCTGTCGGCGACCTCGCCGGCCTGCCGGGCTATCTCCGCGGCGGCCGCGAGCCGGCGGGCACGATCGGCCGTCGACGACGAGAGGGCCGCGGCCCGGCGCAGCGCCGCGACCGCCTCCGTCTGCGCGCTGCGGTCGCGGGCGCGGTCGGCCGTCCCCTCCAGCGCGGCGGCCACCTCGTCGTCGTAGTCGGGGGTCGCCGCGGCGGCGTGCCAGGCGGCCCGGTCGGGGTCGGTGGCGGCGGCGGCCAGCAGCCGGTGGGCGGCGGTCCGCTCGGCGAACGACGCCGCGTTGTAGACGGCCGAGCGCACCAGCGGGTGGCGCAGCACCACCCGGTCGCCGGAGACGCAGGCCAGCCGGGCCCGCTCGATCGGGGCGAAGTCGTCGAGGGTCAGGCCGGCGCCGGCCGCCGCGGCCATCAGCTGGCGCAGCGACGACTCGGGCGCCGCGGCGACCAGCAGCAGCATCTGCCGGGAGCGCTCGGGCAGGCCGGCGGCGCCGTCGAGGAAGGCCTGCTCGAGCCGGCGGGTCATCGGCAGCCACGCGGCGGCCGCGCCGGGCGCGTGGGCCACCGCCTGCGGCAGCTCGGTCAGCGCCAGCGGGTTGCCGACGGCCTCGGCGAGGATCCGCTTGCGGGCCGGGCCGGGCAGCTCCGGCTGGCGGGCGGCGAGGAGCCGCTCGGACTCCTCGCCGGAGAGCGGGCCGAGCGGCATCTGCGGCAGCGAGGCGAACAGCTCCGAGGCGGCCCGCACGGTCACGACCATCAGCACCGGGGCCTGGGACAGCCGGCGCGCCACGAAGGCGAGGGTCTGCGCCGTCGACGCGTCGAGCCACTGCGCGTCCTCCACGACGACGAGAGTGCGCCGCTCGGACGCGTATTCCTCCAGCAGGCCGAGCACCGCGAGGCCGGTCATCAGCCGGCTCGGCGCCGGACCGTCGGCCCGGCCGAGCGCCACCTCGAGCGCCTGGCGCTGCCGCTCGGGCAGGGTCGCCAGGCGGTCCAGGACGGGGTGGAGCAGCTCGTGCAGGCCCGCGAAGCCGGACGTCGTCTCGCTCGCCACGCCCGTGCAGCGCAGCTCGCGGAACCCCTGCTCGGCGGCGAGCCCGGACACCGCGTCGACGAGGGTGCTCTTGCCGATGCCGGCCTCGCCCTCGACCAGCACGGCGCGGCCGCCGGCGCCCACCTCGGCGAGAAGCTCCCGGAAGTGGGACAGCTCACGCTCCCGACCGACGAAGAAGGCGCTCTGAGCTGGCACGCGATCGAGCTTAGCGGCGCGGCGGGCAACCACCGTTGCCCCTGTGACGCCGCGAACGCTCAGCGGGTGACGGACGCCACCGGCGCCTGCCACCGTTGCCGGGTGAACAGGACGTCTTTTCCCGAGATCGAGGACCTGCCCGCCGCCGCGACCGCCCGGCTCACCGCCGAGCAGCTCGGGCGCGCGGCCGCGTACGGCGAAGAGCTGACCGTGACCGCCGGGACCCGGCTGTACGAGGTGGGCGAGGCGAACTGCGACCTCATCCTCTGCCGGACCGCCACGCTGTGGGACGGCTCGTTCACCTACGGGCCGGGCGGTTTCGCCGGGGAGCTGAGCCTGCTCACCGGCCAGACGCGCAACCAGGCGGTGACCGTTGTCGAGTCCGGCACGGTGCTGGTGATCGGCCAGGGCGAGTTCCGGCGGCTGATGGCCCAGCAGACCGACCTCGGCGACCTCTTCCTGCGCGCGTTCCTCGCCCGGCGGCGGCTGCTGCGGCTCGGCGCCGAGCAGACGACGACGATCGTCGGTGACCCGCGCTCGGCCGGCGGGCTCGCCCTGCGCGTCTTCCTGAGCCGGCAAGGGCTGCCGCACCTCTGGCTCGACGCCACCTCCGGCGAGGGCCGCCGCGTCCTCGCCGAGGCAGCGCTGACGGACCGGGACCTGCCCGTGGCGATCACCCCGGAGACCGTGATGCGCGCCGTCACGCCGGGCGTGCTGAGCGAGCACCTGGGGCTGACCTACCGCAGCATCGGACGGGGAACCGTGGACCTCGCCATCGTGGGCGCGGGCCCGGCGGGGCTGGCGGCGGCCGTCTACGGCGCCTCGGAAGGGCTGAGCACGCTGCTGCTCGACGGTGTCGCGACCGGCGGCCAGGCGGCCACCAGCGCCCGCATCGAGAACTACCTCGGCTTCCCGTTCGGGCTCAGCGGCCTCGACCTGACCACGCGGGCGGCGGTGCAGGCGCTCAAGTTCGGCGCCGAGATCGCCACCCCGTGCGGGGTGGCGGCGCTGCGCCAGGGCGACAAGGAGCACGTGCTGCTGCTGGAGGACGGCACCGAGATCCCGGCGCGGGCCGTGATCGTCGCGACCGGAGCCGCGTACCGCTCGCTGCCGATCGACCGGTGGGACCACTTCGTCGGCAACGGCATCTATCACGCGGCGACCGACCTGGAGGCCCAGGGCATCGCCGGTGAGCCGGTCGCGGTGGTCGGCGGGGCGAACTCGGCCGGGCAGGCGTCGCTGCACCTGGCCCGCTACGCCAGTCACGTCACGCTGATCGTCCGGGGGCCCGACCTGTACGCGAAGATGTCCTCCTACCTGGTGGAACGCATCCTCGCCGACTCGCGCATCACGGTCCTGACCGGCACCGAGATCCGCGGCATCGGCGGCGGCGACCACGTCGAGAGCCTGACCCTCACCGGCCGCGACGAGCCCCTGGCGTGCCGCGGGCTGTTCAGCTTCATCGGCGCCGTCGCCGCGACCGGCTGGCTCGAGGGCGTACGGCTCGACAGGTCCGGCTTCGTCGAGACCGACGCGCTGTTCCGGACGAACGTCCCGCGGGTCTTCGCGGTCGGCGACGTCCGGCAGGGCTCGCTCAAGCGGGTGGCGGCGGCGGTCGGCGAGGGATCGGCCGCGGTGCGCTCCGTCCACCAGGCGCTCGCCGAGGTTCAGTGATCTGACTTATGCCTCCTCGCGGCGCGCGCGGCACTGTTGCCGAAGCAAGCCGCGAAGGAGGACTCCCATGACCCAGGCCCTGGTCAAGACGCTCGACGTGTCGGTGCAGGCGACCGACCCGCTCACCCTCGCCGGGCTGACCGTGCTGCTGGCGGACCGGCCCGAGCTGCGGGTCCTTCCTCAGGACGAGGCCGGCGGCGACGTGCTGGTCTTCGCCGCCGACCGCCTGGACGCCCGGGTCGTGGCGGCGCTGCGCCGTTCGGCCGCCGCCACCCGGCGTCCCGTGGTGCTCGTCCTCGACAAGATCAACGACTCGGAGCTGCTGCTCGCGGTCGAGTGCCGGGTGCACTCGGTGCTCCCGCGCGCCGCGGTGACCGCCGAACGGCTGAGCCGGGCGGTGACCGCCGTCGCCGCCGGCGACGGGATGCTGCCGCCGCCGCTCGTCGGCGACCTGCTGGAGCACCTGCGCTCCCTGCAGCAGCGGGTGCTCGACGAGGCTGGCCTCAACGCCGCCGGGCTGACCCCGCGCGAGATCGACGTGATCCGGCTGATGGCCGAGGGCCTGGAGACCACCGAGATAGCCGCGAAGCTCTGCTACTCGGAGCGCACGGTCAAGGGGATCATCCACACGATCACCCGGCGCCTGGGGCTGCGCAACCGGTCGCACATCATCGCGCACGCCATGCGCTACGGAGTCATCTGAAAGACCGCGCCAGCTGGGCGCGTGTGGTCACGCCCAGCTTCGGGAACGCCTTGTAGAGATGGGTCGCCACGGTCCGCGGCGACAGGTGGAGCTGGTCGGCGATCTCCTTGTTGGTGAGCCCGCCGGCGGCCAGCTCGGCGATGCGCAGCTCCTGCGGGGTGAGCTGCAAGCGGTCGGCGTCGCGGGCGCCGGCGGGCGCCGTGCCGGTGGCGAGCAGTTCGCGGGCCGCCCGCTCCGCCAGGTGCGCCGCCCCGGCCCGGCGGAACTCGGCGAGCGCGGCCTGCAGCGGCTCGCGGGCCCGCACGATGTGGCGGCCGCGGCGCAGCCATTCCGCGTACGCCAGGCGGGTCCGGGCCAGTTCGAGGGGGTTGCCCGCCTCCTCGGCGCTCGCCATCGAGCGCAGGTACGAGCCCTCGTCCGGGCTGACGATCGCCCGGGCGCGATGGACGATCGCCCACAGATGCGCCGAGCCGAACGCGGCGGCCTGCTTCTCGGCCGCGGCGACCGCCTCCTCGGCCTCCTCGGTGTGGCCGCTGCGGGTTCCCGCCTCCGCCAGGTCGGCCAGCGCCCACAGTCCCGTCGCCGGGTGGGCCGCCACCTCGGCGAGCTCCCGCCAGGCCTGCGCGTGCCGCCCGTCGGCCGCGGCCAGCAGCCCGGCCGCCCAATGTGCCCGGGCGGTCGTCAGGGCGTACGGCTGGCTCTCGTTGAGCTCGGCGCTGTCGGCGATGCGCTTCTCCGCCTCGGCGGTCTCGCCACGCAGCGCGTGCCCGAGCGCGGCAATGGCCGCGGCCTGCCCCGCGATGCGGACGAGGCCGTTGCCGTGGGCCAGGTCGAGGGCCTGCTCGGCGTCGGCCACGCCGCCGCTCAGGTCGCCGCGGAGCAGCCGGTTGAGCCCACGCCCCTGCAACCCGAACGACTCGTCCGCCAGGGTGCCGGAACAGTGGTGGAAGCGCCAGAAGAGCTCCCAGCACTCGCCGGCCGTGTCGAGGTCCTGCTGGGCCTCGGCGGCGCAGACGAAGATGGACAGGCTGCGGCTGCTGCCCATCACGCTCTCGCGGCCGTTCACGAACGCGTAGGCGAGCGCCTCGGCCAGCAGCTCGGGCAGCCGCGGCCGCACCCGGGGCGCCTGGCCGGCCGGGTCGGTGATGGCCAGCCCGATGTCGCGCTGCCAGACTCCCTCGTCGACGAGGTCGAGCACGGCCTGGTGCAGCCGGCTCATGGTCTCCGGATCGTGGGCGAAGCCCCAGGCCCGCCCGATGGCCGTGTTGAGCGCCCGCATCCGCTGGAGGTTGTCGCCGGGTATCCGGGCGGCCAGCCCGATCACCTGCTCGGCGCCGCGCACCGGCGTGCCGTACTCGATGCCGAGCAGCAGCTCGGTGGCGGCGAGGTTGACCGCGTCGGCCGACGCGTCGGCCAGCGGCATGGCCTGCAGCAGCAGGCTCTGGCAGAGCACCGAGAGCCCGGCCTGGCGCGCCAGCTCGGCGGCGAGGGCGAGCCGGTGGGCGCGACCGGGCACGGCCGGCGAGAGGGCGGCCGCCCGGCGCAGGGCCTCGACGGCCTCGCGCAGCGCGCCGCGGCTCCGGGCCACCTCGGCCGCCTCGGTGAGCTCCCGGGCGACCTCCTCGTCGAGCCCCGGCGTGGCGGAGGCCCGGTGCCACGCGGCCCGGACCGGGTCGGTGACGACCTCGGCCAGCCAGCGGTGCGCCGACGCCCGTTGCGAGAGCGACGCGGCGCCGTAGACGGCCGAGCGGACCAGCGGGTGGGTGAACTCGAGCCGTCCCGGCTCCACCACGATGAGCCGGTTGTGCTCCAGCGGCTCGAGGTCGGCCGGCCCGGCGCCGGCCAGGGCCCCGGCCGCGAGGACCTCCGCGAGCGAACCGCCGGCGGCCGCGACGAGCAACAGCCGCCGGCTCGGCTCGGGCAGCGACGACAGGTCGCCCAGGAAGGCCCGCTCGATGCGGCGGGTGATGGGCAGGCTGCCCCCGGCGTCCAGATGCCGGGCCTCGCCGCCCAGCTCGCGCAGCGCGAGCGGGTTGCCGGCGGCCTCGGCCAGGATGCGCTCGCGCAGGTCGCCGGGGAGGCCGGGCGCCGCGGCCGACAGCAGCTCGGCCGATTCGCCGGCGCTCAGCGCGCCGAGCCGCAGGCGGCGGACCCCGGCCCCGGCCAGGACGGGGTTGCCGGTGCGCACGGCGGCCAGCAGCGTGACCGGCGCGTCCCGCAGCCGGGTGGCGATGAACTCGAGGGCGGCGAGACTGGACGGGTCGAGCCACTGCGCGTCGTCGGCCACGACGACCACCGGTGTCTCGGCGGCCGCCTCCTCGAGCAGGCCGAGCAGGGCGAGGTTGACCAGCAGCGGGTCGGGGGCGGAGCCGTCGGCCAGGCCGAGGGCGACCAGCAAGGCCTCCCGTTGCCGGCCGGGCAGGGCGTCCGCCAGCGGCATCAGCGGCGGCAGGAGCTCCTGCAGGCCCGAGTAGCCGAAGACGGCGAAGCTCTCGAAGCCGGTGCACCGCAGCACGCGCAGGCCGCGCGCCTGCGCCGCGTCGGCCACGGCGGCGACGAGCGTGGTCTTGCCGATGCCGGCGCCACCCTCGACGACGATGCCCTCGGTGAACCCGAGCGCGGCCGTCAGGGCGCTCATTTCGGCCTTGCGTCCGATCATGACGGGAGCCTAAGCACGCCACCCGCCGGCCCCTTCAGTCACGTGACTTATACACGCTCGCGACCTCCGTCACCAGGCTTGCCTCATGGAGATCGGCGCATGGGTGGAGGCGACCGCCGGAGCGGTGGTGATCGGCGGCGACGCCGGCTCGGGCAAGACGACCGTCCTCGACCGGGTGGCTCGTGGCGCGCGGGAGCGCGGAAGTCTCGTGCTGCGCTGCTCGGGACTGCGCTGCGAGACGGCCGAGCCGGGCGCCGGCCTGCACGAGCTGCTGCACGAGGTCCTCGACCGCGCGGACGGCCTGCCGGCCTTTCTCCGCACGGCGCTGCGCGCGCAGTTCGGCCTGGACCCCGCCGGGGCGAGCCGGGCCCACCTGGGCCTGGCCACTCTGCGGCTGCTGGAGAGCCTCGCCGCCGACCGGCCGGTGACCGTCGTGGTCGACGACGCGCAGTGGCTCGACGAGCTGACCGCGGGCGTCCTGGAGTTCGTCGCCCATCGCCTGCGCACCACGCCGGTCCTGCTGGTCGCCGCTTCGCGGCTTCCCCTGCGGTGGCCGGGCGAGGCGATCCGCTTGCGCCCCCTTGCGGTGCGCGCGGCCGAGGACTTCCTGACGTCCCACGCGTCCACCTTGTCCGCTCCCGCGCGCCGCCGTGTCATCGAGATGGCTCAGGGCAACCCGCTCGCGCTGCGCGAGTTCGCCACCGTCCTGTCGGAGCGGGGCGACGACGGCGGCCCGCTGCCCGTCACCCGGAGGCTGCGGGCCAGCCTCCTCGCCGAGGCGGCGACCCTGCCCCCGGCGACGTGGCGGTTCCTCGTCCTGCTCGCCTGCGCGGAGGAGCAGCCGCTGCGCGAGCTCATGTCGGCCGCGGCCCGCGCCGGGCTGCGGCCCGAGGACCTCGACCCGGCGGAGCGCGCCGGTCTGGTCGTGATCACCGGCGACCGGGTGCGGTTCCGGCAACCCCTGGTGCGCGCGGCGGTGCAGGGGGCGGCCACCTGGTCGGAGCGCAGTGTCGCGCACGGCGCCGTGGCCACCGGCGCGCTCGACCCGGGCTGGGCCGCGTGGCACCGCTCGGCGCTGACGGTGGGCGCCGACGAGGCCGCCGCGGCCGAGCTGGAGGCCGCCGCCACCCGCACGTCCGGCGACGGCGCCGAGCGGCGCGCGATCCGGTTCCTGCGCCGGGCCGCGGCGCTCTCCGCGGCCCCCGAGGAGCGGGCCCGCCGGCTCGCGGGCACGGCGGAGCTGGCCCGGCAGGCGGGGCGCAACGCCGAGGCGTGGCGGCTGATCGGCGAGGTGACGTCGCTGTCGCCGCCGCGCGCGGTGCTGGCACAGGCCGAGCTCACCCGCTCGATCCTGGTGCTGACCGACGGGCTCGCCGGCCGGTCGGCGGCCGAGACGATCGGGGCGACGCTGCGCGCGGCCACCGATCCGTCGTCCCCGTACGAGCGGGAGGCCGCGGCCCGCATGCTGATCGCCGCCGGGTCGATGGCGTGGACGCACGAGGTGTCCCCGGACGTCCGGGCGGAGCTGCTGCGCAGCGTGGACGCGGCGCTGGCGGCGATGGACGCGACGCTGGTGAGCGACGTGCTGGCGCTGAGCCGCAGCTGGACCGACCCGCTCGGCGGCGCGGCCGGCGCCCGGGAACGGCTGCCCCGGGTCCTCACGGCGCTGCGCGAGCGGGTGCTCGCCGACGTGCCGGAGCTGCGCCGGCCCACCCGCCATTTCTTGATCGCGGCCGCTCGTACCGCCGAGACCCTGCACGACCCGGTGACCGCCGCGAAGGCGTGGGACCTGCTCGACGACGCCATGTCGACCACCGCGACGGCCACCACCGACGAGGTGCGACGGCTCGCCGAGCGGTCGCTGAGCCTCGTCCTCGGCGGCCGGCTGGAGGACGCCGCGGCGCACACGGACCGGGCGCGCGAGCACGCCGAGTGCCTGGGCCTGCCGGTGCTCGGCGCCCTGGCCACCACCACCCACGCGCTGGCGCGGGCCTGGACGTCCGCCCCGGCGCAGGCCCCGAGCGTGTGCGCCGGCGGCCATTCGGCGCTGGTGCTGGCCGTCGGCTCGTGGGCGACGGGCCTGCTGGCACTCCGCGAGCGGCAGTACGCGAACGCGTGGTCCGCGCTGCGCGGGGCGCGGGCCCATCGGGTCGTCGCCTGGAACGCCGTCGGCGATCTGGTCGAGGCGGCGGCCGGCACCGGCGACGGGGAGCTGATCGCGGCCGCGCGGGCGACGCTGGCGGAGGCCGAGACCGGCGCCGGCCTGCTCGACTCCGACCATCTGCGCGCGCTGACCGCCCGCGGCCGCGCGCTGCTCGACGAGGAGGGCGCGGAGCCGCACTTCCAGCGGTCGGCCGCGGCGGCACGGCGGGCGGGCATTCCACTCGAGCTGGCCCGCACGCTTCTGGCGTACGGGGCGTGGCTGCGCCGCCGGGGGCTGGTGCTCAAGGCGCGCGAGCAGCTGGGTGAGGCGCTGTTCGTCTTCGAGCGTGCCGGTGCGCGGCCGTGGGCGGAGCTGGCGGCGGTGGAGCTGCGGGCGGCCGGCGTGGCGGCCGGCGGCCGGGGCGTCGACGCGGCCGAGGTCCTCACCCCGCAGGAGCTGCGGATCGCGCGGATGGCGGCGCGGGGCATGACGAACAAGGAGATCGCGGTGGTGATGCAGCGGTCGAGCCGGACGATCGGCTCGTACCTCTATCAGATCTATCCCAAGCTGGCGATCAGCAGCCGGGCGCAGCTGCGCTCGGTGGTGGGGGACCCCGAGCCGTAGCCCGGGGCCCCGCCGGTCCTCATCGGACCGTGACGTCCTTCAGGTCGATCGAGACGATCAGCGGATCCGGGATCCGGTGGTTGTTCTCGTCGGTGCTGTAGATCTTGCGGCTGGTCGCGACGACGAGCCCGTCGACCGTGGCGAAGTCGAGGGCGTACTGCGCGCTCGGCGCCCGGCCGGCGATGTCGACGGTGTAGTCGCGGCGGCGGATCAGCCCGTCGCTGTCGACGTAGAGCACCTGGCGCGGCGTGTGCGTGGCGATGCCGGCCGGATAGGTGACGGCGAGGCGGCGGAACTTCTTGCCGTCCTCGGTCCAGCCGCCGATCTCCTCGGTCTCGACGCCGGGCAGCAGCAGCGAGGCCGGCTCGGTGGTGTACGTCCACATCGCGTACCCGGAGAAGTAGGCCAGCTGGAGCCGGGTCCAGGGCGTGGTGAGCTCGTGCCCCGCGAAAGAGGCCCGCGGGTCCAGCAGCTCCTCGACCACGTCGCCGCCGTCGGTCTCGACGGCGACCCGCTGCGGGGTGAAGTCGGTGTGGTGGCCGTCGGCGAAGAACGGCTCCTGGCGGGTGTGCTCACGGTGCAGGTCGACGGTGACCTGGACGTCGTTCAGCGCGCCGGGCCAGCCCTTCATCGCCCACAGCACGCCGCCGAAGAACTGGCGTGCGCTGATCTGCCGGGCGTCCGCCCAGGCCGTGCGGCCGCCGTAGGTCTCCAGGATCTCGTCGAGCAGCTCGGTCATCGGTCTTCCTCTCCGGCCAGGAACTCGTTGATGTCCGCGGCCGCCCGGGTCGCGTACTGGAAAAGGGACGCGTGCGCCGCGTCGGGGTAGATGCGCAGGCGGGCGCCGGGGATCAGCCCGGCCATGGTGTGGCTGCCCTTGGTGGGGATCATGAGGTCGTCGTCGCCCTGGAGGATCAGCGTGGGCGCGGTGATGCCGGTCAGCCGCTCCAGCGCGGACAGGTCCGGGATGCCCCACTCGATGATGGCGTCGAACTGGGCGTCGCGGACGGCGATCGTGGTCGGCGCGTCACGGTCCTCGGTGCGCGCGAAGATGCGCCCGAGGAACTCCTTGCCGAGCTGCTGGCTGGTCTCGGTGTGCGCGAAGAAGATGTAGAGCAGGTCCTCGGCGTCGTTGACCTGCGCCCGCGCGTGCGACTCGATGTCGGGCCGCCACGCGTGCATGCCCGGCGCGCCCTTGGGCCCGGTGCCGGCGAGCACGAGCTTGCGGATCAGGCGGGGTCGCACGAGGGCGATCTCCTGCGCCACGAAGCCGCCGAGCGAGAAGCCGAGCAGGTCGATCCGCTCGAGCCCGAGCGCCTCGGTGAAGGCGATGATGTGGCGGGCGCTCTGTGCCACCGAGGTGGCCGGCTCGCCCGTCGACGATCCCACGCCGGCGTAGTCGACGAGGATCACCTCGCGCGACGCGGCGAGCCCGTCGGTCAGCGCCGGGTCCCAGTTGTCGAGGTTGCCGCGGTAGTGCTGGAGCAGCACCAGCGGCACCTGGCCGCCCGACCCGAAGCGCCGGTAGGCGTACGAGATGCCGCCCGCCTCGGCGAACCGGGTCGGCGCGGTCTGATGAGTGATGTCTGGCATGAGTCGAGTACAACCACGCCACCGGTCCCCCGCCCGCCCGCGGCGACGACCATGGCCTAACGGGTCACGCCGGTCGCCCCCGCGAACTGTTTTCGAGCGCGCGGTAGAGCTCGCGCGCGCCCGGCGCGGGTGGCAGCGGCTCGGTGTCGCCGGCCTCGCAGGCGCGCAGCAGGTAGGCGACGAGCCGCCGCCCGGCCACGGCGAGGGCCTCGCTGCCGGGCCGCACGACGCCGGAGGTGGCCAGCAGGAACAGCGGCAGGTCGTGCGGCGAGAAGTCGGCGCGCAGCTTGCCGGCGGCCTTGGCCCGCCCGACCAGGCGGATGAAGTCGCGCAGCGCCGCCTGCCGCTCGGCCTCGAGCCGCTCGGCCCCGGGGAACATGGTGGTCAGCACCTGGTTGAAGCCGCGGTTGCCGCCCTGCACCCGCACGAGGTAGCCGAGGAAGCCGCGAAAGCCCTGCCACGGGTCGGGGTCGGCGGCCGCGGCGGCGGCCGCCGTGGCGTAGTCCCTCATCGCGGCGAGGAACGTCTCCTCGATCAGCTCCTCGCGGGCGGGGAAGTTGCGCATCACCGTGGCGATGCCGACCCCCGCCCGCCGTGCCACCTCGCTCATCGGCACGTCGATCCCGGCCTCGCCGAAGACCTCCTCCGCCGCCCGGACGACCAGCGCCCGGTTGCGCTCCGCGTCGGCCCGTCGTGCCATCGATCACACTCCCGAATATTTGGAAGACCTCTTCCGTTTAGGCTAGCGTACGGAAACGGAATACCCCTTCCACTTCACTGAGGAGCACTGACATGAGCATGGACGAGCTCGACTTCTTCGTCGGCACCTGGAAGGCCGAGGGCCGGTTCCACGACACCCCGTTCGGGGCCGGCAAGCCGATCGAGATGGTCATCACCGGCAGCCGCGAGGACCGGGGGCACTGGACGATCGTGCGCACCGAGGAGGTCGCCACCGACCAGAACCCCGACCCGCTGACGGCCCGCTACATCTGGGGCTACGACGAGCAGGCCGGCGAGTTCGTCGCCGAGTGGTTCGACGCCAACGGCGGCCGCGCCACCCAGCGCTCGACGGGCTGGCAGGGCGACACCCTCGTCTTCGAGGGCACCATCACCATGGGCGGGCACCGCCTGCCGCTGCGCGACTCGTTCACCCGCCTGGGCGACGACCGCTACTACCACATCGGCGAGACCGACCTGGGCAACGGCTGGATCACCGTCGACGACGAGACCGCGACCCGGTCATGACGATCGAGATCGGCGTCTCGACCCTGACCGACCTGCACGGCGACCCGGCGCGGCGCATGGCCCGGATCGTCGAGCTCGGCGTGCAGGCCGACGAGGTGGGACTGGACGTCTTCGGCGTGGGCGAGCACCACAGCCCCGACTTCCTGGTCTCCTCGCCCGTGCCGGTGCTGTCGGCCGTGGCGGCACGCACCGGCCGGATCCGGCTGACGAGTGCGGTGACCGTGCTCAGCGTGCACGACCCGGTGCGGGTCTACCAGGATTTCGCGACGCTCGATCTGATCAGCGGCGGCCGCGCCGAGATCACGACGGGCCGCAGCGCCTACCCCGACCCGTTCCCGCTCTTCGGCGTCGACATCAACCGGTACGACGAGGCCTTCGCCGAACGGCTCGACCTGCTGCTGCGGCTGCGGGACGGCGACACGGCGCCCTGGTCGGGCCGGCACCGGGCACCGTTGGTGCCGGCCGCCGTGGTGCCCCGCGCGGTGCAGCAGCCGCTGCCCGTGTGGATCGGGGCGGGCGGCAGCCCCGGCAGCGTGCTGCGCGCCGGGGCCGCGGGCCTCCCGCTGATCCTCGGCTACATCGGCGGCACGCCGGACGACCTGCGGCGGCTCGTCGACCTCTACCGGGCCGCCGGCGGCACCCGGGTGGGGCTGGCGGTCCACTTCCTCGCCACGGCGACGGAGGAGGAGGCCCGCGCGGCCTACCCCCACTACCGCGAGTTCCTGCGGCCCAAGCGCCCCGAGAGCCCCGGCATCACGGTCTCACCCGCCGCCTGGGCCGACGGGCTGCGACCGGACCGTCACCTCATGGTGGGCACCAGCGAGCAGATCGCCGAGAAGCTGCGGCTGCTGCACAAGGCGGTGCCGTTCGACCGGGTCCAGGCCCTGGTCGACTGGGGCGATCTCCCGGCCGAGGCGGTGCGCGCGTCCGTGCACCGCCTCGGCACCGAGGTGGCCCCGGCGCTACGCGATGTCGCCGAGTAGCGGGCCGAGGTCCACCTCGAGCCGGGGGCCGTGCTGGGCGAAGAGCTCGCGCAGGCCGCCGAGCCGCCGCGGGTAGCCCGGGAAGCTCAGCGAGGCCAGGAACTCCTGGTACGCGGCGTGCAGGTCGGCCTCCGGCGGCAGGGTGGCCCGGTTGACCTGCCGCTTGGCGGCGGCCAGGGCCTGCTTGTCGAAGCCGGCGAGCCGGGTGGCCAGCGCGTCGACCACGCCGTCCAGGTCGGCGTCGGGCACCGCGCGGGTCACCCAGCCGTACCGCTCGGCCAGCTCGGCCGGGTAGTCGTCGGCCGACAGGATCGCCTCGAGGGCCCGGTCGCGGCCGATCAGCCGGGGCAGCCGCTCGGTCGCCCCGCCGCCGGGCAGGATGCCGGTGCCGACCTCGATCTGGCCCACGACGGCACGCTCCCGGCTGGCATACCGGATGTCGCAGGCGAGCAGCAGCTCGTCACCGCCGCCGCGCGCCCGCCCCCGGACCTTCGCGATCGACACGACCGGCGCGGTGCTCAGCTTGATCACCGCGTCGGTCCAGAGCGGCGGAAAGTCCTTGATCCGCGCCAGGTCGAAGTGGTTGACCCAGAAGAGCTCGTTCGCGCTCTCGAAGACCACCACCTTGAGCTCCGGCTCGGCGACGATCCGCTCCACTGTCGCGTGCAGATCCCGGACGAGCTCGGGGGTGACGAGGTTGGTCGGCCCGTTGTCGACGACAACCCGCCACCGGTGCTCATCCACAACGTCAACGGTCAGTGTCTCGGTAGTCATGGCCTACCGTCCCCCGCCCACGGCCGCCATGGGGACATGACGGCGCGCCTTCGCCCACAGGGGCAAAGGCGCGCGTCCGTCAGTCGTTGGCGGGGTCGCGGACCAGGATGCCGTCGAGGTTGGCGATCTCGAGGACCATGCGGACCATGGCCGTCGGCTCGCGCAGCATCAGGGTGGCGCCCCGGGACGCGGCCAGGCGCTGGGCCGCGACCAGGACGCCGATGCCGCTGGAGTCGAGGAAGGTGACGCCGCTCATGTCGACGTCGATGCGGTCGCTGTCGGTGGCCTCGACGGTGCCGCGCAGGACCTCCCTGAGCACATCGACCGTCTCGAGGCTGATGTCTCCCTCGGGCACCACCGTGATGGTGCCCGACTCGCGTTCGATCCGGTACTCCAACGACATGTCGACCTCTGGTTGATCTCGTGCTGCCGGGTGGTCGGTGCGCGATACCCGGGCAGGCCGCCGTCAAACGTCCCGTTATTCTCCCGGCTTCTTGAACTCGACGCTCGGCTGGCCCTCCATGTAGTCGGCGAGCGTGCGGTAGACCACCGGGTTGACGATGCTGTGCGGCATGCGGTCGGTGTGGTTGGCCCAGTCCGGGTTGACCATGTAGCCGGCCACGACCAGGTTGCGCGAGCCCACCACCAGCGACGCCGTCTTGTCGTTGTCGGTGGTGCCGGTCTTGCCGAAGATCGGGTGCTTGATCGTGCGGTACGCGTTCGGCTCGGTGGCGCCGGCGCAGTTGCCGAGCTGGGCGCGGTCGCCGACCGGGCAGCGGGCCGCGTCGAGGGCCTTGCGGGCCACGTCGGCGGTGGTGGCCCGCTTGCACGACGGCTGGCCGGCCTTCACCTTCGAGCCGTTCGACGCGTAGATCTGCGTGATCGGCGTCGGCGCGCAGTACATGCCGTCGCCGGCGAGGGTGGCGTACGCGTTCGCGATCTCCAGCGGCGTCGACGCGGTCACGCCGAGGGTGAAGGCGCCGAACTGGTGCGCCGCCTCCGGGGTGGCGATGAGGTCACGGTCGGTGGAGCGGTACTGCATGCCGAACCGCTTCGAGACGTCGACCACCTTCTCCGCGCCGACCTGCTCCTGGAGCGGCACGAAATAGGTGTTCACCGACTTGCCGAAGCCGGTCCACATGTTGAACGTGCCCTTCTCGCTCTTCGACGCGTTCTCCGGGCAGTAGAACGACGTGCCGGGGCAGGCCGCCGGCGAGTTGAACGCAACCGGGTAGCGGGACTTGTAGAAGTAGTCCGAGGTGATCGAGTGGCTCAGCTCGAGCCCGTTCTCCAGCGCCGCCACCATGGTGAACATCTTGAACACCGAGCCGGCCTGGTAGCCGTTGATGTCGCCACCGCCCGTGATGATCGGGTTGGTGGTGTTCGGGTAGGTGGCCTTCGCGCCGTACTTGCGGGTCTGCGGGTTCGAGCTCAGCGGGTTGCTGCCGTTGTCGAGCTTGAAGGTGCGGTTGGCGGCGAGCGCCTTGACCTCACCCGAGCCGGGCTCCACCGCGGCGATCAGGACGGCGTTCTTGTTCCTGTCCTTGATCTTCTTGCTGATCTCGGTGCGGGCGGCCGTCTGCGCCTTGATGTCCAGCGAGGTGACGATGCGGTAACCGCCGGTCTTCAGCTGGCGCTCCCGCTCGTACGCGTTGCTGCCGAACGCCTTCTGCTCCATCCACCAGCGGTAGAAGTAGTCGCAGAAGAAGCCCCAGTTGTTCTTGGCGACGTTGGTGCAGCCGTTGCCCGGGCGGTTGGTCGTCCGCGCCAGCTTGGTCTTCTTGGCCGCGTCGCCCTGCTCCTTGGTGATCTGGCCCAGCTGCACCATGTTGTCGATGATGTAGTTGCGCCGGTCGAGCGCCTGCGGGTAGCCGGTGGCGGTGGTCGGGTCGAACGCGGTCGGCGCCTTGACCATGCCGGCGAGCAGCGCGGCCTCGGCGATCGTCAGGTTCTTCGGCGTCTTCTTGAAGTAGACCTGGCTGCCGGCGTAGATGCCGTACGCCCCGTTGCCGAACGGCGCGAGGTTGAGGTAGCGCTCGAGGATCTGCTTCTTGTCCAGGTCCTTCTCGACCTGGAGCGCGTACTTGATCTCGGTGACCTTGCGCTCCGGGCTGTCCTTCGTCGCGTCGATCGCCTCCTGCGGCGTCTTCGCGCCGTACGCCTGGGCCATGCGCACGTACTGCATGGTCAGGGTGGAGGCGCCCTGCTTGGACCCGCCGTTGTTGTTGTTGACGAACGCGCGGGCGATGCCCTTGAGGTCGACGCCGTTGTGCTCGTAGAACTTGTGGTCCTCGGCGGCGACGATGGCGTCCTGCATGTACTGCGAGATCTGGGTGATCGGCACGTCGCTGCGGAACTCGTCGTAGAGCACGGCGATCTGCGTCTTGCCGTCGTTGGCGAAGACCCGCGTCACCTGCGGGGCGGCCTGCTGCTCGATGGTGCTCGGCAGCGACGCGAACTCCTCGGCGCCGGCCTTGGCGACCAGGCCGCCGAGCGCGAACGCCGGGAACGACGCGGCCGAGACCACCACCCCGGTGAGGAGCCCGCAGAGGAGCAGCAGAACGGCCTTGCTGGGCCACTTACGGTCTTTCGTCCGGTTAGCGACAGACACGGAGCTCCAGACCACCTTTCTCGACGATTAACCCGCGAACACGCCGGCACAGGGAACCATCCCCGCGCAACAGGCCGGGCAAGCCTACGTGATCTTGTTTAACGCTGCCTGGGAGCGCCGTCGCCCCGGCCAGGCCACCACTTCCCCGGCCCGGGCGAGTGACAAACGTCTCGGTGGCGGCGCGCGGGCCCCTGCCAGAATTCACCCGTGCTTGCCTCGCTGGGATTGACCGAGCTCGAACAGAGGGTCTACGTGGAGCTGCTCACGGGGCGCGCGACCACGGTGGGTGAGCTCGCGGCCGCGCTGGGCGCCGATCCGGCGGAGGCGGTCGAGGGGCTGCGCCGTCATCGGCTGGTCGGCTGGGACGGCGAGCGGCTGCATCTCACGCCGCCCGACCTGGCGCTCGACTCGCTGCTGCTCGACCGGATGCGGCAGCTTCAGGAGGCCCGGCTCGGCGTGCGCGACTGGGTGCGCAGCCAGCAGGGTGGCGAGGGCAAGGACGGCGGGGTAGAGGTCGTCGCCGGCGCGGCGGCGGTCGGCCAGGTCTTCGAGCAGGTCCTGCGCGGCGCCCAGGAGGAGGTGCTGGGCTTCGACCGGCCGCCGTACCGGGGCGGCTACCACGACAACCCGACCGAGATGGAGCTGCTGGAGCGCGGGGTGCGGTTCCGCATCGTGTACGACCGGCGCACCCTGGAACGGCCGACGGCGGCGCAGCGGATCGGGGCGTGCGTGGCCGCCGGCGAGCAGGCGCGGGTGGCGGCCGACGTCCCGGCGAAGCTGGCGGTGGCCGACGGCCAAGTGGGCATGCTGTCGTTCCCGGGCCCGGGCGAGCTGCCCGCGGAGCCGTGGGCGTTCGTGATGCGGGGCCGCCCGTGGGTGGAGGTGCTCGCCGCGCTCTTCGGCGAGGTGTGGGACAGGGCGACCCCGCTGCGCCTGTCCCCCGCCGCCGACGAGATCGACCACCGGAGCACCCCCACCCCGGCCGACCGGCAGATCCTGTCGCTGGTCATGTCGGGTCTGCCGGACAAGGCCGTGGCGTCCCAGCTGGGCATGTCGCTGCGCACGATCCAGCGCAGGTTGCGGCACCTGATGGACGTCACCGGCTCCGCAACCCGCATGCAGCTGGGCTTCTTCGTGGCTCGCCACGACTGGCTGTGACGAGCCACCGCACTACTTCCGTACGGTCAGCGACACGGTCACCGGCACCGAGGCCGCCCGCGCCCCGTTGCTCACCAGCAACAGCGTCGCCTGGTACGTGCCCGGCGCGAGCGACGTGGCGTCCACGGTGACCCGCAGCGGCGCCTTCCCGCCGGCGGCGACGGTGCCCGCCGGGTTCTCCGCCGTCAGCCACGGGATGTCGCTGTACGCCGGCAGCTGCCCCGACAGGTGATAGACCGCCGCCTGCCCGGGAACCCGGGTCTGGCCGACCGTCCAGACGTCGCCGCGCGAGTCGAGCGTGAGGCCGGCGCCGCTGAGCGGATCCGCGTCGGGGTCCGGCATCCAGCTCAGCTCGGCGCACGTGTCCGGGTCGAGCGCCCGGATCGCCTCGCCGCTGCTGTCCTGGTTGATGCTCCACAGCACGCCGTGCTCCTGGTTGAGCTCGATGCCCGTGGTCCACGGCACCTTCGGCGTGCACTGGCCGAGCACCTCGCCCGGCCGCGCGTGGCCGAGTCCCGCGATGTGCCGGATCCCGCCGTCGCCGGCCAGGTAGAAGGTGTCGTCCGACTCGCGGTACGCAAGGCCGTAGTAGAGCGTGCCCGGCTTCGGCGTCGGGATCTCGGCGACGACCTTCAGCGACTCCCGGTCGAAGCAGACGATCGGCAGGTCGCCGACGATGGACATGCTCGGCCCGCAGGACAAGTGGCGCGACGGCACCGAGGTGAGGTCGGACGCCCATCCGTTCATCGGGATGACGCCCTTGCCGAGCAGCGTGCCCTGCTCGTCGAAGCGCTCGACCTGTCCCCAGAAGTACGTGTCGGTGACGAGCACCTTGCCGTCGTGCCAGTCCACGCCGTACGCGTTGTAGAGGTCGCCGATCCCGAAGGAGCCGAGCACCTTGCCGGGCTCGCCGTCCGGCGGCGCCGGCGAGTTGATCTCCCGGGCGTCCCAGGTCGCCGGCAGGCCGCCCCGGTTGCTCAGCGTGATCTCGGCGGTCGCCTTCGCGCCCGCGCGGACGGTCACGCTCTGCTTCCGCGGCGCGCTCAACAAGGGGGTACGCAGTTTCGCGTCGACCACCCGCACGGCGGCCGCGGCCACTCGCACCGGCACCGCCGCGTTCTCGTACGCCGGCTTGCTGATCGCCACCGTGGCCGCGCCGGCCGGCGCCTGCACCTGCCACACGCCGTCGGCATCGGTCTTGGTGGTGACCGGGGTGGCGCCGCCGGACACCTGCACCGCGGCCTCGGCGACCGGTTCGCGGTCGTTGGCATCGAGCACCCGGCCACGCACGAGGCCCGCGCCGGGCACCGCGAAGGTCACCGCGATGTCGTCGCTCACCGTGTCCGCCGGCGAGGCGTACGAGAGGAAGGCGTTGCCGCCGTCGGCGATGCCGACCGCCGCGGTGCGCCCGCCGACCGACCGGAACCGGATCGTGACACCGCCGTTCTCCAGCAGCAGGATCTGCACGTCGACCCGGTCCGCGGTGCCCTTGACCAGCGCGCCGGTCCAGGTGACCTCGAAGGCGGCCGAGGTGGTGCGGGTGTGCACCTGGGAGCGCTTGTCGAGCACCAGGTCGGTGCGGAAGCCGTCGATCGACGCGTCACCGAGCGTCAGGTAGCCGTCGGTGTGCACCTCCACGGAGCGGTAGGTCTTGCCGTAGAAGGTGACCGGGAACGGCAGCCTCGCCGTCGCCGACGCGTCGTCACCGGTGAGCCGCACCAGATTGCCGCCGGTCGTGAAGCGCGAGCGCGACTCGGTGACCGTGTAGCCGTACTCGTCGGTCTTGGCCTTCAGCGTCACGTCGAGTGACTCGTCGCCGTCGACGGTCACCGCCACGGTCGCGGGCGCGAGCCACCGTCCGTAGTCGACCACCACGTCGTACGACCCCTCGGGCAGTTGCCCCGCGAAGCGGCCGTCGCCGCCCGTCACGAAGCCCGGGAAGGTCTCGTCCGCGAGCCGCACGCGGGCGCCGGCCAGCCCGCGTCCCGCCGGGTCGCGCACCACGCCGGTGACGGCGTGCCACGGCGCCGCGGCGGTCAGGTCGACGTCGACGTGCGGGTCCGCGCCGGCCGCCAGGGTGAGCGTGCGCCGCTGGGTGAGCTGGGCGAAGCGGGACACGGTCAGCGTGTACGTGCCGGCCGGCACCCGGCCCAGCTCGACCGTGCCGTCCGCGCCGGTGCGCGCCGTGCGGGTGACCACGTCGGACGCGAGCGTCACCTTCGCCTCGGCCATCGGGCCGCCGCCGGCGGTCACGGTCACCGTCACGCCGCCGTGCTGGCCGCCGGTCGCGCTTTCCACCAGGGCGTACGCGTCGAGCCGGCCCTCGCCGTAGACGTTGTTGTCGGCCGCCGTGCCGCCGCAGGTCTCGTCGTCCACGTCGTGCGCCGTGCGGTCGAGCAGCTCGCGGGTGGCGGCCACGTCGCGCCGCAGGTTGGGCTGGGCCGACCAGAGCAGCGCGACCGCGCCGGCGACGTGCGGCGCGGCCATCGACGTGCCGCTGTTGAGCCCGTAGCCGCCGCCGGGGACGCTGGAGAGCACGTCGACGCCGGGCGCGGCGATGTCCGGCCGGGTGGAGCCGTCGGCCGCCGCTCCCCGGCTGGAGAAGTAGGCCGCGGTGCCGGCCCGGTCGACCGCGCCCACCGCGTACGCCTGCGCGTTGGCGGCCGGATAGCCGGCGGTGTCGCAGCCGTACTCGCCGTCGTTGCCGGTGGAGAAGACCGGGAAGATGCCGGCGGCCGTCCACGAGCCGATGATGTCGTCGTAGAAGCGGTTGCCGTCGTCCGGGCCGCCCCACGAGTTGTTCACGATGTCGGGCGACAGGTCCGGCCGCGGGTCCGAGCCGTCGGCCGCCGTCGGGGCGAGCATCCACTGCCCGGCCGCGAGCAGCGCCTCCTCGGTGCAGCCGTCCACCTGGCAGCCCTTGGCCGCGATCCACGTGGCGCCGGGCGCGACGCCCACCGCGTGCCCCGCACCGTCGTCGCCGACCATCGTGCCGGTGGTGTGCGTGCCGTGGCCGACGTCGTCGCAGGGCACGCCGGCCGTGGGGCAGGTGCCGGTGGCGTCGAACCAGTTGTGGTCGTGCGTGAACGTGCCGTCGCCGTCGTTGCCGCGGTACTGCCGCACCAGCGCCGGGTGGTCGAACTGCACGCCGGTGTCGAGGCTGCCCACGACGACGCCCTCGCCGCGCACGCCGTAGGAGTCCCAGACCTTGTCCGCGCCGATCTGGGTCAGCCCGTACGGCAGCTCGGCGCCGCTCGCGGCCGTGGCACCCAGCGGATCCACGGTCACCGCGACCGCCGGCAGCGCGATGCGGCTCACGTCGGCGCGGGCGGCCAGCTCGCGCACGAGGGCGGCGTCGCCGGTCACCTCGATCGTGTTCGAGATCCAGAACGGGGTGTACGCGACCCCGCGCGCGCTCAGCAGCTCCCGGAGCCCGCGCTGGGTCTCCGCGGCGTGGCCGACCTTGTCGCGGTAGACGCGCGCCGTGCGGGCGACCCGTCCTGCCCGGCCCGGCTGCGCCGCCTGCACCCGGTCGAGCTCGGCGCCGTCGAGCCGGCCGGCGTCGGCCAGGTCCACGAAGAACGTCTGCTGGTCACCCGAGCCGAACGCCCGCAGCAGCGCGGGGTCCACAAAGGCCCGCGGCGCCGCGAGCGCCATGCTCGTCCCCGGCGCGATCACGGCCGACGCCACGAGCACGGCCGCGACCGCCCCCGTGAGCCACCGAAGTCTCTGACTGGACAACTACTCCTCCTCGCGCGGTCACGCCGAAGTCAGGAAGGCGTGCCACGAGGCTGATTCTGGGCACCGGCGGCCGTTGCGGAACCGGCGCGAGCTGGCGAAGAACCGACATGGCGGAACTCCGCCACGTCATCGAGGCCCGTCGTTACGGCCGAGCAACACGCCGGAAGCGCCGGAAGCACTTTTCGACGAATGCCGTAAAAGTTAGGTCGGTCGATCCAAAAGTCTGGACAGGGCCGACGCGAACTTCATAACGTGGGCAGCACTACGGGAATGTTTCCGGCAGATGTCCCCCTCGCTCATCCCCAGGTAAGGAAGGGACTCCGTGAACCATCAGACCCGAATCCATCGATTAATCGCGATGGCTTCCGCCTCTCTCCTCCTCACGTTCGCGGCCGCCGCCCCAGCGGCCGCGGTCATCAACCCGGCCGACTTCCAGCAGGTCACCCTGGCCAAGGGCGTCGCCGAGACCGGCGAGCCGATCGGCCTGGCGGTTCTCCCCGACCGCTCGGTGCTGCACACGTCCCGCGACGGCACGCTGCGGCGCACCGACGCCAACGGCACCACCACCGTGTCCGGCAAGCTCGCCGTCTACACCCACGACGAAGAGGGCCTCCAGGGCGTCGCCGTCGACCCCGGCTTCGCCACGAACCGGCACATCTACCTCTTCTACGCCCCTCCGCTCAGCACCCCCGCCGGCGACGCTCCCGCCACCGGCACGGCCGCGACCTGGGCCACCTGGGCCGGCGTCAACCGCCTGTCCCGGTTCACCCTCAACGCCGACTACACGCTCGACACCGCCAGCGCGGTCACGGTCCTCGACGTGCCCACCGACCGGGGCATGTGCTGCCACGTGGGCGGCGACATGGACTTCGACGCAGCCGGCAACCTCTACCTGTCGACCGGCGACGACTCCAACCCGTTCGACTCGGCCGGCTACTCCCCCATCGACGAGCGCAGCAACCGCAACCCGGCCTACGACGCGCAGCGCAGCGCCGCCAACACCAACGACCTGCGCGGCAAGATCCTGCGGATCAAGGTGAACGCCAACGGGACGTACTCCATCCCGGCCGGCAACCTCTTCCCGCCCGGCACGGCGAACACCCGGCCCGAGATCTACGCGATGGGCTTCCGCAACCCGTACCGGATCAGTGTGGACAAGGCCACGGGCGCCGTCTACGTCGGCGACTACGGGCCGGACGCGGGCACCACCTCGGCGACCCGCGGGCCCTCGGGGCAGGTCGAGTTCAACCGGGTCACCGCGCCCGGCAACTTCGGCTGGCCCTACTGCACCGGCACCAACACGGCCACCGAGACCTACAACGAGTGGGACTTCGCGGCCAACACCGGCGGCGCCAAGTACAACTGCTCGGGCGGGCCCACCAACAACTCGTTCCGCAACACCGGCCTGACGACCCTGCCACCCGCACAACCCTCCTGGATCCGGTACGCGGGCGACGCCGGCTCGCCGCCCGAGTTCGGCGGCGGCTCCGAGTCCCCGATGGGCGGCCCGGTCTACCGCTACAACGCCGCCAACCCGTCCACCACGAAGTTCCCGCAGTCGTTCGACGGGCAGTTCTTCGCCGGCGAGTTCGGGCGCGGCTGGATCAAGCCGATCGTGGTCAACGCGAACGGCACGCCCGGCACGATCGACACGTTCCCGTGGAACGGCAAGCAGGTCATGGACATGGCGTTCGGCCCCGACGGCGCGCTCTACGTCCTCGACTACGGCACCGGCTACTTCAACGGCGACGCCAACTCGGCGCTCTACCGCTACGACTACGTGGCCGGGGCCAACCGGGCGCCGACCGCCGCCGCGAGCGCCACCCCGACCTCCGGAGCGGCCCCGCTGACCGTCGCGTTCTCGTCGGCGGGCAGCAGCGATCCCGAGGGCGGCGCCCTGACGTACTCGTGGGCGTTCGGCGACGGCACCACGTCGACCGCGGCCAACCCGGCGAAGACGTACGCGACGAACGGCACCTACAGCGCGACGCTGACCGTCCGCGACCCGCAGGGCGCGACCGGCACGGCGAGCGTGACCGTCACCGTCGGCAACACCGCCCCGGCGGTCACCATCACCACCCCGGCCGCCGGCCAGCTCGTGTCCTTCGGCGACAGCGTGCCGTGGAGCGTCACGGTCACCGACCCCGAGGACGGCGCGATCGACTGCTCGAAGGTGACGATGGCCTACGTGCTCGGGCACGACCAGCACGGTCACCAGATCACGTCGCAGACCGGCTGCTCGGGCACGATCACCATCCCGACCGACGGCGAGCACGACGACGCGGCGAACATCTTCCCGATCTTCGACGCGGCGTACACCGACAAGGGCGGGCTGACCACGCACACCCAGCACATCCTCCAGCCCCGCAAGCGGCAGGCCGAGCACTACAAGACGTCCTCCGGCGTCAACAAGTTCGCCAAGGCCACGGCCGAGGGCGGGCAGACGGTCGGCGACATCACCAACGGCGACTGGATCCAGTTCGACCCGTACCGGCTGAGCAACGCCACCTCGTTCACGGCTCGCGTCTCGTCCGCGGGATCCGGGGGCACGCTCCAGATCCGCACGGGCTCGCCGACCGGCACGGTGATCGGCTCCGCCGCCGTCGCGCCGACCGGCTCGTGGGACACGTTCGTGAACGTCACCGGCGCCCTCTCCGGGGCACCGGCGGGCACCACGTCGCTCTACCTGACCTTCGCCGGCACGGGCACGGGCGCGCTCTTCGACGTGGACAGCTTCACCTTCGCCACCGCGAACCTGCTCTCGCTCGGCAAGCCGGCGACGGCGTCCAGCGTCGAGAGCGCCACCTACCCGGCCTCCGCGGCGGTCGACGCCTCGACGACCACCCGGTGGTCGAGCGCGTTCGCCGATCCCCAGTGGATCCGGGTCGACCTGGGCTCGTCACAGCCCATCTCCCGGGTGCGCCTGCAATGGGAGGCCGCCTACGGCTCGGCCTACCAGATCCAGACGTCGCCCGACGGCACCACGTGGACCACCGTCCGCTCGGTGACCGGCGGCGACGGCGGGGTGGACGACCTCACCGGCCTCAACGCACAGGGACGCTACGTCCGCGTCAACGGCACCACCCGGGCCACCGCCTGGGGCTACTCGCTCTTCAACTTCGAGGTGTACGGCAGCTGACCTTCCCCGCAAGGAGGTGGGCGCTCGTCCCCCCACGCGAGCGCCCACCCTCCCCCGAGTCAACGGAGGTTCCATGCGCAAGCTCCTGGCCGGCGCGATGGCCCTGATGGCCACCGCCGCCTGCACCATGAGCGCGTCGCCCGCCAACGCGGCCGACGCGCCGTACGACGTTCTCGTCTTCTCCAAGACGGCCGGGTTCCGGCACGACGCGATCCCGGCCGGCATCCAGACGATCCGCGACCTGGGCGCCGCCAACAACTTCACGGTCACCGCCACCGAGGACGCGGGCGCGTTCACCACGGGCAACCTCGCCCAGTACGAGACGGTGGTGTTCCTCAACACCACCGGCGACGTGCTCAACGCGACGCAGCAGAGCGCCTTCGAGGCGTACATCCGGGGAGGTGGCGGCTTCGCCGGCGTGCACGCGGCCGCCGACACCGAGTACGACTGGCCCTTCTACGGCCAGCTGGTCGGCGCGTACTTCCACTCGCACCCGGCCATCCAGCAGGTCACCTCGCGGGTCGAGGACCGGGCGCACGCGAGCACGGCCCACCTGCCGCAGGCGTGGACGCGCACCGACGAGCTCTACAACTACCGCACCAACCCGCGCGCCGACGCGCACGTGCTGGCCACGCTCGACGAGTCGACCTACTCCGGCGGCAACATGGGCGCCGACCACCCGATCGCCTGGTGCAAGACGGTCGAGGGCGGCCGGTCCTGGTACACGGGATTCGGGCACACCCAGGCCTCGTACGCGGAGCAGAGCTTCCGCAGTCACCTGCTCGGCGGCATCCGCTACGCGGCCGGGCGCGCCAAGGCCGACTGCCGTCCCGAGACCGGCTACACCGCGCTCTACAACGGCGGCACGACCGGCTGGTCGCAGTCCGGTCCGGGCAGCTTCACCAACACCGACGCCACGCTCACGTCGGTCGGCGGCATGGGCCTCTACTGGTATTCGGCCAAGCAGTTCACGTCGTACTCGCTCAAGGCCGACTGGCGGCTCACCGGCGACAGCAACTCGGGCATCTTCGTCGGCTTCCCCAACCCGGGCGCCGACCCGTGGGTGGCCGTCAACCAGGGCTACGAGGTGCAGATCGACGCCACCGACGCGGCCGACCGCACCACCGGCGCCATCTACGGCTTCAAGTCGGCGGACCTGGCCGCCCGCGATGCCGCGCTCAACCCGCCGGGTGAGTGGAACACCTACGAGCTGCTCGTCGAGGGCCAGCGGATCCGGGTCTACCTCAACGGCCGGCTCGTCAACGACTTCACCAACACCGACCCGGCCCGCAACCTGGACGGCTACATCGGCCTGCAAAATCACGGCAGCGCCGACACGGCCGCCTTCCGCAACGTGCGCATCAAGGAGCTGACCGGGCAGCCGCCGGCCACCAACGTGGCGCTGAACAAGCCGGCCACCGCCTCCAGCGTCGAGAACGCGAGCTACCCGGCCGCCAACGCGGTGGACGCCTCCACGACCACCCGCTGGTCGAGCGCGTTCAGCGACCCGCAGTGGATCCGGGTCGACCTCGGTGCCACCTACACGGTGTCGCGGGTGCGCCTGCTGTGGGAGGCCGCGTACGGCTCCGCGTACCAGATCCAGACCTCCCTGGACGGCAGCACCTGGACCACCGCCCGCTCGGTGACCGGCGCCGACGGCGGAACGGACGACCACACCGGCCTCTCCCAGCAGGCGCGATACGTCCGGATCAACGGCACGACCCGCGGCACCCCGTGGGGCTACTCCCTCTTCACCTTCGAGGTCTACGGCAACTAGCAACAGGAGGTTCGGATGACGACCGGCGTGTGGTTGATCGGAGCACGAGGATCTGTGGCGGTGACCAGCATGGTCGGCGCCACCGCACTACGCGCCGGGCTCGCCGAGCCGCTCGGCTGCGTCACCGAACTGCCGGAGCTGGCGAGCGAGGCCGTGCCGGGCCTCGGCGACCTGGTCTTCGGCGGGCACGACATCAGCGACATCACCCTGGAGAAGAAGGTCGAGGACCTGGTCGCCGCCGGCGTGCTCCCCGCGCGCCCGGCGGCGGCCGTCGCCGACAAGCTGGCCGCTCTCGAACGCGAGCTGCGCCCGGTGCCGTCGGCGGCGACCCAGCTCGAGACCGCCCGGCTCATCGCCGAGGACATCGACGACTTCCGGCGCCGCCGCGGCCTGGTGCGCGTCGTGGTCGTCAACGTCTCGTCGACCGAGCCGGCGGTTGTTCCGCACCCTGCTCATGGCGTGTTGGCGGACCTGGAGGACGCCCTGTCGTCACCAGGAGCCATCCTCCCGCCCAGCTCGCTATATGCATATGCGGCTCTTGTCGCCGGCTGCTCCTATGTGGACTTCACGCCGTCGACCGGCACACGGCTGCCGGCGCTGCGCGAGCTGGCTTCGTCCGCCGGCCTCCCCTACGCCGGGCACGACGGCAAGACCGGCGAGACGCTGGTGAAGTCGGTGCTGGCCCCCATGTTCGCCATGCGCAACCTGCGCGTGCGCACCTGGGCCGGCACCAACCTGCTCGGCGGCGGCGACGGCGCCAACCTGGCCGACCCGGCCGCCAACGCGGCGAAGGCCGGCAGCAAACAGCGGGTGCTCGCCGAGACCCTCGGCTACCAGCCGCAGGGCAGCAGCCACATCGAATACGTCGACGACATCGGCGACTTCAAGACCGCGTGGGACCTCATCACGTTCAGCGGCTTCCTCGGCACCCGCATGCGCATGGAGTTCTCCTGGCACGGCTGCGACTCCGCCCTGGCCGCCCCGCTCGTGCTCGACCTGGCCCGCCTCACCGCGGCCGCACACGCCGCCGGGCGCAGCGGGCCCCTCACCGAGCTGGCGTTCTTCTTCAAGGACCCGATCGGCGAGGTCCCCCACGACCTGCCCGGCCAATGGGCGGCGCTGGTCGCGTTCGTGCGGGGGCTCGATGGGGCTGCGTGACCTGGCCGAGCTCGTCCGGGCGCCGGCCGCCCTCTCGGTGCCCGGCGACGTGGTCGCGGGCGCGGCCGCCGCGGGCGCGCTGCGCCGGTCGACGGCGGGCCTGGCCGCGGCGTCGGTCCTGCTCTACTGGGCCGGGATGGCCGCCAACGACTGGGCCGACCGCGAGCTCGACGCCCGCGAGCGTCCCCGGCGGCCGATCCCGTCCGGCCGGGTGAAGCCGCGGCACGCCGTGCTGACGGCCGCCGGGCTGACCGCCGCCGGGGTCGGCGTGGCCGCGCTGGCGGGCGGCCGGCGAGCCGTCGCCGTCGCCGCGCCGCTGGCGGGTGCGGTGTGGGCGTACGACCTGTGGGCGAAGAACACCGCGGCCGGGCCGGCCGTCATGGCGGTCTGCCGGGGCCTCGACGTGCTGCTGGGCGCGAGCGGCGGGCCCGTGCGGCGGGCCGTGCCGCCGGCGCTCACCGTCGCGGCGCACACGTACACGGTGACGGCGTTGTCGCGGCATGAGGTGTCGGGGACTACGGCGGCTGTGCCGTTGTCGACGCTCGCCGGGACCGTAGGGGTGGCCGCGACGACCAGCCGCTTCTCGGTGGCAGCGGCGGCCCTGTCCGCCTGGTACCTGGCCGGCTACGGCCGCGCGCAACTCACCGCCGCGAGAAGCCCCGACGCCGGCCACATCCGAGCCGCGGTGGGCGCCGGCATCACCGAGCTCCCCCAGCTCCAGGGCGCCCTGACCGCACGGGCCGGCGCCCCCGCGCACGGCCTCGCTGTCGCCCTGATCGCCCCGCTCGCCCGCCGCCTGGCGCGAAAGGTGTCACCGACATGAGATTCGGCTACGGCACGAACGGCTTCACCAACCACCGCCTGCCCGAGGCGCTGGCCGTCATCGCCGACCTCGGCTACGACGGCGTCGCCCTCACCTTGGACACCAACCATCTCGACCCGTTCGGCGCCGATCTGGCCAGGCGCACCGCGGCCGTGGCCAGGGACCTGGAGAAGCACAACCTCGCCGTCGTCATCGAGACCGGCGCCCGCTTTCTGCTGGACCCGTGGCGCAAGCACTCCCCCACCTTGATGGACGACGATCCGGCTCTCCGCCTCGAATATCTGCGCCGCGCCGTGCGGGTGGGCGCGGATCTGGGCGCGGAGGCCGTCTCGTTCTGGGCCGGCATCGGCGCCCCCGAGCGCTGGGACCGTCTCGTCGCCGGCTGCGCCGAGATCGTCGAGTTCGCCGCGGCGAACGACGTGACGCTCGGCTTCGAGCCGGAGCCCGGCATGCTGGTCAACGACATCGCGGACTGGCGGCGGCTGTACGACGCTCTGGGCCGGCCGCCGGGCTTCGGCATCACGCTCGACATCGGTCACTGCCGCTGCCTGGAGCCGATGCCGGTGCCGGACTGTGTGCGTGCGGTCTCGGAGCATCTCGTCAACGTGCAGATCGACGACATGCGCCGCGGCACGCACGAGCATCTCGAGTTCGGCGACGGCGAGATCGACTTCCCGCCCGTGCTCGCGGCGCTGGCGGGCTACCCCGGGCTCGTCTCGGTGGAGCTGCCCCGCCACTCGCACGCCGCGCCCACGATCGCGGCGCAGTCCCTGGACTTCCTGCGCAAGGCGGCCGAGGAAGCACGAGGAGGAGTCGCATGACCACATTGGACGACCTGCGGGCCGCGCTCGGCGGCGACGAGAAAGTGACCGAGGACCTGCAGCGCGCCGCCGACGACCCGGGCGCCGTCGCCGCTCTCTTCCCCGCCGCCGGCCGGCGTTACGGGCGCGGCCCGCTGACCGACGGCTGGACGGCCGATGAGGCCGCCCGCGCGCTGCTGCTCGCGTTCCTGCCGCCCGAGCAGGTGGCCGACGTCTACCGCTACGGGGACACGGCCGAGAAGCTGGCCGTGCTCAAGGCCCTGCCGCTGCTGCCGATCGGCGACGCCGGTGTGCCGCTGCTCGAGGATGCGTTGCGCACCAACGACACCCGGCTCGTGGCGGCGGCCCTGGGGCCGTACAGCGACCGTCTCGGCCAGGAGGCGTGGCGGCAGGCGGTGCTCAAGTGCGTCTTCATGGGCGTACCGCTGAAGTCCGTGCACCGCCTCACCGAGCGCGCCGACGACCAGCTCGGCGCGATGCTGCGCGCCTTCGCCCTCGAACGTCACGCCGCCGGCCGCGACATGCCGCCCGACGCGCTCGCCCTGCTCGATCAGCTGAAGGAGGCCTGATGCGCATCTTCGATCCGCACATCCACATGACCTCACGCACCACCGACGACTATCAGCGCATGGCCGAGGCCGGGGTGCGCGCCGTGGTGGAGCCCGCGTTCTGGCTCGGCCAGCCGCGCACGAACCCCGGCTCGTTCACCGACTACTTCGACTCGATCATCGGCTGGGAGCCGTTCCGCGCCTCCCAGTTCGGCATCCGGCATCACGCCACGATCGCGCTCAATCCCAAGGAGGCCAACGATCCGCGGTGCCGCCCGGTGCTCGATCTGCTGCCCCGCTATCTGGCCAAGGACGGTGTCGTCGCGGTCGGTGAGATCGGGTACGACTCGATGACGCCCGCCGAGGACGAGGTCTTCGCCGCGCAGCTCGCCCTGGCGCTCGACCACGACCTGCCCGCGCTGGTGCACACGCCGCACCGGGACAAGGCGCGCGGCACACTGCGCAGCCTCGACGTCGTCAAGGAGTCGGGCATCGACCCGGGCCGCGTGGCGCTCGACCATCTCAACGAGGTGACCGTCGAGCCGGCCCGCGACGCCGGGGTGTGGATGGGCTTCTCCATCTACCCGGACACCAAGATGTCCCCGGACCGCATGGTGGAGATCCTGCGCAAGTACGGGACGGAGCGCGTGCTCGTCAACTCGGCCGCCGACTGGGGGCGCTCGGATCCGCTGCTGACGCTCAGGACCGGCGAGGCGATGCTGGCCGGCGGCTTCTCCGCCGACGACGTCGACCAGGTGCTATGGCGCAACCCGGTCGCGTTCTACGCGCAGTCGGGGCGGCTCGACCTCTCCGACGCCGCGGGCACCGAGGCGACGTTCGCCGGCAACTCGATCCTGCGCGGAGGCAGCTGATGCATCTGAGCTACTGCACCAATGTGCACCCGGCCGAGGACCTCGACGGCATCATCGGCCAGCTCGACACGTACGCCCTGCCGATCCGCCGCAGGCTCAAGTCCGACGTGCTGGGCCTCGGGCTGTGGCTGGCCGCGCCGGCCGCCGCCGAGCTCGCCGCCGATCCCGGCAAGCGCAAGCGGCTGCGCACCGAGCTCGACGCGCGCGGCCTGGAGGTGGTGACCCTCAACGGATTTCCGTACGAGGCGTTCCAGGCGCCCGTGGTGAAGCACGCCGTCTACTACCCCGACTGGACCGAGCGCGAACGGCTCGACTACACCCTGGACTGCGCGCGGGTCCTGGCCGATCTGATGCCGGACAGGGCCTCGTACGGCTCGGTGTCGTCGCTGCCGCTGGCGTGGCGCACCCCGTGGGACGCCGAGCGCGCCTCGGCCGCCTCGCGGCACCTGGACGAGCTCGCACGGGGGCTCGACCGGATCGCCGGCGAGACCGGGCGGACGATCCGCGTCGGCTTCGAGCCCGAGCCGGGGTGCCTCATCGAGAACACCACGCAGGCGGCCTCGCTGCTCGCCGGGGTGGACACGCGGTGGCTGGGCGTCTGCCTCGACCTGGCGCACCTCGCATGCGCCTGGGAGGAGCCCGCGGGGGCCCTGCAAAGGCTGCGGGCGGCCGGTGTTCCGGTGGTCAAGGTGCAGGTCTCCGCGGCGCTCCAGGCGGACGACCCGGTTGCGGCCGAGGACGTGCTCCGGGCGTACGTGGAGCAGAGGTTCCTGCATCAGACCCGCTCGGCGCTGGGCGAGGCGGCCGACGACCTCGACGAGGCGCTCGACCGCGGGCTGCCCGGACCGTGGCGGATCCATTACCACGTGCCGTTGCACGCCACGCCGGTCGCGCCGCTGACGTCGACGGTGCCGGTGATCCGGGAGGCCCTGCGCCACCTGCTGACCGCGCCGGGGCCGCGGTGCGAGCACTTCGACGTCGAGACGTACACGTGGGGCGTGCTGCCGGAATCGCAGCGCCCCAAGGATGACGCGGGACTGGCGGACGGGATCGCGGCCGAGGTCGCGTTCGCCGGGGACCTGCTCTCGAGTGCGGGGGTGGCACGATGAGCAAACTGCTGGTGCTCGACGTCGTCGGGCTGACACCGCGCCTGCTGGCGCACATGCCCCGGTTGCGATCCCTTGCCGCGCGGGGCTTCCAGGCACAGCTGGGCACGGTGCTGCCGGCCGTCACCTGCTCGGTGCAGTCCACGTTCCTGACCGGCGCGCTGCCGTCCGAGCACGGCATCGTCGGCAACGGGTGGTACTTCCGGGATCTCGGCGAGGTGTTCCTCTGGCGCCAGCACAACGCGCTCGTCGGCGGCGAGAAGGTCTGGGACGCGGCGCGGCGGGTCCGCCCGGACTACACGGTCGCCAACGTCTGCTGGTGGTACGCGATGGGCGCGCGCGTCGACTGGACCATCACGCCACGGCCGATCTACCGCGCGGACGGGCGCAAGGAGCCGGACTGCTACACGTATCCGCCCTCGCTGCACGACGAGCTGCCGACGTTCCCGCTGTTCACCTATTGGGGCCCGGGCGCGGGCATGCCGTCGTCGCAGTGGATCGTCAACGCCGCCCGGCACCTGCTGCGCACCCGCGAGCCCGATCTCACGCTGGTCTACGTGCCCCATCTCGACTACGACCTGCAGCGGTACGGGCCGTCCGACACCCGTTCCGCCGCGGCCGCGACGGCGCTCGACAAGGTGCTGGCGCCGCTGCTCGACGACGCGGCGGCCAAGGGCATCACGGTGGTGGCGCTCTCCGAGTACGGGATCACGGACGTGAGCCGGCCGGTCGACGTGAACCGCATGCTGCGTACCGAGGGATTGCTGGAGGTACACACCCAGGACGGCATGGAGTATCTGGATCCGTGGACGTCGCGGGCCTTCGCCGTGGCCGACCATCAGGTGGCCCACGTGTACGTGCGGGACCCCGCCGACGTCGCCGCGGTCGCCAAGCTCTGCGCGGCGCTCCCGGGCGTCGACCGGGTCCTCACCGAAGCGGAGAAGCCGGAGTACGGACTCGACCACTCGAGAGCGGGTGACCTCGTATTGGTGGCATCACCGGACTCCTGGTTCACGTACTACTACTGGCTCGACGACGCGGCGGCGCCCGACTTCGCCCGGGTCGTCGAGATCCACCGCAAGCCGGGGTACGACCCGGCGGAGCTCTTCTTCGACCCGGCCAACCCGTCCGCCGCCCGGCGCCGCGCGGTCACCGCCGTGGCCCGCAAGAAGCTGGGCCTGCGGTACGTGATGGACGTGGTCGGCCTCGACGCGGGAGCGCGCGCCGTGCGCGGGTCGCACGGCCGGTTGCCCGACGATCCGAACGACGGACCGGTGCTGTTGTGTTCCGACCCGTCCGCCGTGCGGCACGAGATCGCCGCCACGGAGGTGAAGGCCCTGCTGCTGTCGCTCGCGGGCCTGGCGTCATGACGCTCCAGGCAACGCGCCTGCCCCTGAGCGGGCGCTTCGACACCGCCCTCGCCGAGTTCATCGACCGCCAGGACCCGGCGTGGCCGGACGGCGCCCCACGCGGCGCCCTCGACTCACTGCGCCGCTTCGTCCTGGCCGGCGGCAAGCGCCTGCGCCCCACCTTCTGCTACTGGGGCTGGCGCGGCGGCGGGGGCGAGGACTGCCCCGAGGTGATCCGGGCCGCGGCGGCGCTGGAGCTGTTCCACGCCTTCGCGCTCATCCACGACGACATCATCGACGGCAGCGACCGGCGGCGCGGCCAGCCGTCCATGCACCGCCTCTTCGCCACCCTGCACGACCGCCACGCGTGGCGGGGCGACTCGCTCGCGTTCGGCCGCAACACCGCCCTGCTCTGCGGCGATCTGTGCGCCGCCTGGGCCGAGCAGATGTTCCACGAGTGCGGCCTGCCACCCCGGCAGATCCATCAGGGGTACGCGGCGTTCGCCCTCATGCGCACCGAAGTCATCGCCGGCCAGTACCTCGACCTCGTCTCCGGCGTCGGCGACGGCTCGGTGGCGAGCGCCCTGACCGTCATCCGCATGAAGGCGGCCCGCTACACGGTCACCCGCCCCTTGCAGATCGGCGCGTGCCTGGCGGGTGCGCCGCACGCGCTGTACGCGGCGTTCACCGAGTTCGGCGACCCGCTCGGCGACGCGTTCCAGCTGCGCGACGACGTCCTGGGCGTCTTCGGCGACCCCGCGGTCACCGGCAAGTCCACCCTGGACGACCTGCGCGAGGGCAAGATGACGGTGATGATGGCCCTGGCCCGCGACGCCGCCGACCGCGCCCAGGCGGCCCGCCTGGCGGAGCTCTTCGGCAACCCGTCCCTCGACCCCGACGGCGCCGAGGAGCTCCGGTCCATCATCAAGGCGACGGGCGCGCTCGACCGGATCGAACAGATGATCCGCGTACGGGCGGAAGCGGGACTGACCGCCCTCGCCGCAGCGCCGCTGCCGCCCTTTGTCACGGAGGCCCTCACCGGCCTGGCCAAAGCCGCGGTGGACCGGGCGCTATGACCTAGTCAAGTGCCTGGCGCCCGAGCTCAGCGTCGATCTCACGCTGATCGGCAAGCCGCTCCCGCGCGTCGGCCACCCGGTCCCGCTCGTCAGCGGCCGCGTCCCGCCGGTCGGCCTCGGCCGCGCGCAGGTCGGCGACGGCGTCGCGCTCATCCGCGGCGTCGTCGCGCCGATCGGCCCACCGATCACGCCGGTCCGCCGCTTGTTCCCGCAGGACAAGCAGCGACTCTCGGCGCTGCGCTTCGCTGTCACGGCCCTCCAGGTTGATCTCCCGCTGATCCGCCTGGGCATCCCGCCGATCGGCAGCCGCCTCCCGCGCGGTGGGGGTGCGCTCGCGCTCTTCACCCCGCCGCTCGTCGCCATCGCCGGGCTCGGTCACCACCTGCCCATGCTAGACCCTTCGACGCATGATCGAGCCGACCCGTCTCAGTGACGGCGACGGGACGTCAGCGAGCCGGCCTGCCGTGCGGATCGTGGCCGCCCGGCGAGCTCGCGCCGTACGCGCCGGGGAACCGGCCGGTCGGCGGCCCCATGTGCAGCACCGCCGTCGGTGCGTCGATCACGCCCGCTCCGCCCTGCGCCGCCGGGTGCGGAGCCGGTATGTCCGGCGTCCTCCGGCGGCGGACCACCAGCAGGGCCAGCGCGCCCAGGCCGGCGGCGACCAGCAGGCCGCCCAGGACGAAGGGCAGCGGGCCGCTGCCCTCGTCGCTGACAGTCTTGAGCGCGAGGGGTGCCTCCGAGGATGCGACCGTCTCCGGCACGGGAGCCTCGTCCACAGCCGCCGTCGCGGTCGGCGACGGCGAGGTCGTGGCGGGCGTGGCCACGGCGGCCAAGGTCAGCCGCACGGTCGCGGTCTCGCCGGCCGAGCCCTGCACCGTCGCGCGGGCGGTGCGATAGCCGTCCAGGGACGCGACGACCGTGATCCGGCCCTTGGCGATCGTCCTGCCGGCCCCCGCCTTGACGGAGAACCGGCCGCTCCGGTCGCTGGTCGTCCGGTATTCGTGCCCGGCGCTGTCCCGGACGGTCAGGGCCGCGCCGGCGAGCGCCTTGCCACTGCCGTCGCGAACCCGGCCGGTCACAGCGACCACGCCGGACGGCGGCTTGGCCGCCTCGGGCTGCGGCGCCCCCGCGCCGCTGATGGAGACCATCTTGAAGGCGTAGCTGTTCTGCCCGCCGAGCCGCACGCCGACCGAGATGTTCAGGCCGAGAGTCTCGCCCGGGCCGACCTGGGGTGCCACGACGGTGGCCTGGAAGTCCTGGCTCTGCCCGCCCTTGAGGTTCGGTTCCGCCCGGCAGCCGGCGATGCACGCCAGGCCGCCACCGACCACCACGATGGCCGTGTCGGCCCGGCTCCCGGTGTTCGTGACGCGAAACCTCACGCGAACCTTGTCGCCCGGCTTCACGTTCTCGGCCGACACGCTCACAATGCTGACGGGCGAGGGAGCAGCCGCCACGGGCGCCGCCGGCACCACGAGCGCGGCCCCGCCCAGCGCGATCATTGCCGCGGCCCGGCCCCACCGAGCACGTAAGCGCGTCGTCACGTCCAACCACCTTCCGCACAACCAGCCGACGTCGGCCAATGACGCCGCGGCACACTATGCCTTGTCGATGCCTGCAACGGCCAGCCGATCGCCGCGAGCAGCGGTCAACAGGCCCATCACCCCAGGTCGAGCCCGCGGCGCATGGCGGCCGCGGAGTCCGGGCCGACGCCGGCTTCGCACGTGAAGGCGTTCGCGTTGGCGAACCACCCTCAGCGCTCTGCAGCGTCGAGGGCCGCGATCCGCTCGGGCAGCTCCGCCAGCGAGTCGATCCGCAGAGTCGGCACCCGCTCTGCATCAGGTTCATGCTGCTGGATGGAGGCCCACGGCCCGCGCCGGATCAACGCCGTCTTGAAGCCCGCACGAGAAGCCGGGATCACGTCGTTGTCGAGACGGTCGCCGACGTAGACCGTCTCCTCCGGCAACGCGGGCATCTCCTTGGCCAACGCCTCGAAGAAGCCCAGATTCGGCTTCGACACGCCCCAGTCGTCCGAGGTCGCGATCAAGTCGGACGGCAGGTCCAACGACCGCAGAATTCCGCCCGCGCGAACCGTCTGGTTACCCGCGATACCGACCCACAAGCCGGCCGCACGCAGCGCGCTCAGAGTCTGCCGGACGTCGGGGTAAAGATCGTCCTCGCCGAACCACTCCGGCTTCCCCGCCGCGGCCCGCTTCTCCCGCTCCTCCGTTAAGTCGAAGCCCGGCCGGAACACCTGGAACGTCTCGCGATAGTCGCGGCCCTGCGCGATGACCGCGCCGAACATCGCCGAGAAGGTGTGCCGCGGCACGCCGAGCCAGTCAGCCCAGGTCCCATACTCCCGCGTCTCATCGACCAGACACTCACCGACGTCGAACGCCACGGCACGGATCATGGGGTGAGCCTAAAGCGACGTGTTTCGATGTCTTAGCCGCAACCCGCTTCGGCCGCGCCTGAGCGCCACTCAGTTCCACAGGTCGGCGCCGTGACTGGAGGGCTGCGGTGCGCTCCCGCGCAGGCGGAAGGAACGGTCTCGTTCGGCGCGGAGGAACAGGGCGGGGAACCGGCCGCGCTCGTCGTAGCAGTCCCGCGCCAGCTCGTACAGGTGGGTGACGAACGCGACGGTGATGTCCGCTTCGGTCATCGCGTCGAGGATGCGGCGGGCGATGCCGGAGCCCTCGCGTTCGGACGAACGTTCCGGCGGCCGCCATCAGCTGGGCCAGCCCCACGCTGCGCAGGAAGGTGGACTTGCCGCCGCGGTTCGCGCCGGTGGCCATGATCAGCGTCAGGCCGTCGGCCCGCACGTCGTTGGCCTCGGCGGGAGGGTCGAGACGCAGGGCGAGGCCCGGGTCGTACAGTCCCTCGGCGCTGAACAGCCGCGAGGCCGGGTCGTGCACCGCCGGCAGGCAGACGGCCGCGCCGCGCTGGGCAGCTTGGGCGCGGTGCCGCGGCGAGAACGAGGCCCGTGGATGCGGAGCCCGAGTCGTCGCGCTACGGCAGGCCGGCCGACGGCCGGCGGGGCGTTGCGTCACTTGACCGCTCGCGCATGAGCCGGCTGCGCCGTGCGGCGACGTAGCGCCGCATCTTCTCGGCGGTGCCGCAGTCCTCCATGCTGCACCAGCGGCGGCTGCGGTTCTTGCTCTCGTCGTGGAAGACGAAGCTGCAGCCCTCGCACCTCTTGATGCGTTGCGTCGTGGCCGTGGTGAGCAGCGTGATCGCCGCGTGCACCACCGGCCGTAGCGGGCGCGCCGGCGAGTGGTCGTCCCGCCAGGTCCAGGCGAAGCCGCTGTCCGGGTCGAGCTGGGCGTGGGCGATCGCGTCCGCTTCGTCGTCCCGCAATCGGGCCAGGGCGGTCGGGTCCGGGCTCCGGCCGGCGGCCAGCCCCTGAAATATCGCGTCGAGGTAGTCGCGGGTGTGCAGCGCGCGCAGAAAGGTGGTCTCCGCGCCGGCTGCGTCGTCGCGGGCGTGGTGGCGCAGGGCTGTCGCCTCGGCGTCGGTGAGGTCGCCCGCGTACCTGCCCCAGGCGATCAGCTCGGGATAGCCCGTGAGCACGTCGTCGTCCGGAGCGGCGCCCGGTGGACCGACCCGCGTGTTGACGAAGTCGAGGGCGAGGTTGCCGCCGACCAGGCGCATGCGCGTCACTGTTTCCATCAAAATGGACTTTACCAGTTGCGCGTCGGCCGGTGCCATGTTTCCATCAAAACTAACTTAGCTGGAAACGAGGTGAACCCATGAAGCGCGCGGTTGGTGCTCTGATCGGCTTGGCCGGCGGCACCTTTCTGTACGGCACTGCTGAGGGCCTGCCCGTCGGCCTGCTGCTCCCCATGGCCGCCGACCTGGACATCTCCCCGTCCCGAGTCGGCATGCTGGTCACCGTCTACGGCGCGGTCGTGATGATCGCCTCGGTCCCGTTGACCGTGCTGGCCCGCCGCATCCCACGCCGGCGGTTGCTGTCGGGGCTGCTGGCCGGCTTCGTCGTCAGCAACGCGGCCACGGTCTTCGCGACCTCGTTCGCGCAAGCAGCGGCGGCCCGGGTGGCCACCGGACTGACCCACGCCCTGTTCTGGGCGGTGGTGGTGCCGGCCGCGGCCGAGCTGTTCCGGCCCGGCCTGCGCGGACGGGTGGTCGCGGTGGTGTTCGCCGGCGGCAACGTCGCGCTGCTCGCCGGCGTGCCCGCCGGCACCTGGCTGGGCGAGAAGGCCGGGTGGCAGGCGTCGTTCTTGGCGGTGGCCGGCCTCGGCGCGGTGGTCCTGGTCGTGGTGGCCACCCTGCTGCCGTCGACGCGGCCCGGCGAGGGGCACGCCACCTATGGCGCGACTCCCGACGCCCGGCGGTTCTGGCTGCTCGTGGTGATCGCCATCCTGACGACGGCCGGCGCGATCGCCGCCTACACCTATGTCGCCCTGTTCGTCACCGAGGTCACCGGCTTCGCCGCCGCGTCCGTCGGCGCCATCCTGCTGGCGCGCGGCATCGCCAGCGTGCTCGCCATGCTCGCGATCGGAGCGTTCGTCGACCGCAACCCGTGGCTTGCCCTGATATCGACCGTGATGCTGCAGACCGTGACACTGCTCGTCCTGTCCATGTTCGGCCGGCAGCCGGTGGTGGCCGTCGGCATGATCGCCCTGTCCGGCATGGCGTTCGCGGCGTTCACGGCAGCGCTGGGTGGTCTGGTCCTGCAGGTGGCGCCGGGACGCTCCGACGTGGCGGCCGCAACGCTGTCAGCCGCGGTCAACGTCGGGATCGCGCTCGGGGCCGTCGCCGGTGGCCTGGCGGTGTCGGGGTTCGGCGTGGCGAGCACGGTGGTGATCGGGGCGGCGCTCGGGGGGATCGCCTTGCTGCTGGCCTGCGGTCAACCGGCCGGCCGCGGGCGGGAGCAGCTGGCGTTGCGCACCCGGTGAGGGTGCGAAGCCACGCACGAGGATCCGGGCGTGGGTCAGGTCAGGTCGAGGGTGAACTCGGCGCGGTGGACCTCGCCGGCGACCTGGAACTCCAGGAAGGCGCGATAGCGGGCCGCGGCCGGGATCGAGACGGCCACCTTGACGGCGCCGTCGGCGAGGGCGGGGTCGGGGTGGACGTGGACGTAGCCGAGGTCGCCCTCGCGGAGGATGACCAGGTGGCCGTACGAGCCGAGGTAGGGCTCCAAGGTGGCGGGCGTGCCGGAGCGGGTGACCCGGAACAGGACGGGCACGGTGGCGCCGGCGCGCGGTGCGCCCTGCATGGTGACGGTGAAGGGGCCGGCCTGGGCGGTGCCGGCGGGTGACGGCAGCTCGGCGTGGGGTGCGTCGCCGGCGACGTGGTGGTCGGCGCCCAGGACCAGGGGGACCGTGGCGCCGGCGGGGGTTTCGACGGTGAAGTCGGCGAAGACGCGGTAGGTGCCCGCCTTGGGGAGGGTGAGCGGGACCGACCAGAGGCCGTCCGGGGACATCGTGGGGTGCAGGTGCTGGAAGCCGGTCAGGTCGCGGCCGGTGACCACCAGGTGCAGCGGCTTGTCGTGGACCACGGCGTAGCGGGTGGCGGGCTGCCTGTCGGGGCCGACGATGCGGAAGGAGTAGGCGGCCTTGGTGCCGCGCGGCTGGGAGCGGTGGACGGGCTGGAAGGTGTAGCCGCCGGCGCTGACCGTGGTGCCGGTGGCATCGAGGGTGGCGGCGCCGCCGCCGTGCTGGTGTCCGGTCGCCACCGCGGCGGCGGCCTGGGCCGATGGGGTGGGGCGCTCGGACGTGGCCGTCGTGCGGCCCAGCGCGTAGCCGCCGATGAGCGCCACCACGACGGCGCCGACGGCGAGCGGGCCGAGTGAGATCGACCGGCGATCCGCCGTGGCCGGCTGCGGGTCGGCGGGCGCGGCGGGGCTGACGGCCCCGCCCGGACGTTTCGGCCGGTCGCGCCCCTTGGCGCGGGCGGCAGCCCTCGGCCGGTCCCGGGTCGCGCCCCTCGGCGACGGCCGGGCCGTGGACAGGGTGTGGCGTCGCCGCCAGAGCAGCAGGCCGGCCACCGCGGCGACGGCGGCCGTCCCGCCGCCCAGCCACGCGAGCAGCCCGCCCCGGCCGTCCTCCGCCTGCCGGGCGGCCGCGGGCGGAGCCGCCGCGGAAGCCGGAGGGGCGCCGGCGGCGGGCGCCGACGCGGGCGCCCCCTCGTGCCCCGCGGTCAGCGCCGGATCCGCCTGGTTCGCCGGCGGCACCCATCCCACCGGCGCCGCCGTCGCCGGTCCCGTGTACTTGAACGTCACCGACCCGCGCACCGAGTCCCCGTCGGAGGCCCGGGACAGGTACTCGACGCGGTACTCGCCCGCCTCCGGCAGGTGGGCCACGCGCACCCGGGCCGGGTAGCCCGTCGTGTACTGCCGCGGCTCGAACTTCCCGTTCACCATGAAGTACTCGGTGACCGGCTTGTCGAGCGGTCTCGGCGCCGCGTGCTCCCACCCGTTGTCGACCCGGCCGCCGCCGGGCGCGGTGATGGCGAAGTACGCGTTCGCGGGCACCTGCTCGGTGAAGAAGAGCTCCACACTGCCCAGTGGCGAGCTGACCGTGGCCCCCTGGGCGGGAATGGACATCCCGAGCGTCCCGTGCGCCGCGGCCGGGGACGGCGGCAGTCCGAGGGCGACGGCGGCGACGGCGGCGAGCGCGAGGAGGACCCGGCGGAGCGGCTGCATGCTCTCATCCTCGGGAGCGCGAAGCTTTAGTCAAGACATCGACAACTTTTTACTTGGCTGAGAAAAGTTCGAGCCCATTGCTACATCGAAATATGTGAGATTTTATGGCTCCACGGGAAGAACATTCCGGAAGGAGCACGACTCTTGAGGAAGAGAATCAGCGTCGCGCTGGCCGGCGCGGTGGTGGCGAGCCTCATCGCCACGCCCGCCGCCGCCGCGCCCGGCGCGGGGCCGGAGCGAGCCGACAGGGAGCCGACCGCTTCGCTCGGCGAGGACAACCTGCCCCACCCGCTCGGCGAGGAGCGCGAGGCCGAGCGTACGGAAGCCCTGCGCAAGCTCATCGCCGGCCAGGCGACGACCGAGCAGAGGACCGGGTCCGAGGTCATCAAGCTCGGCCAGGGCCGCTACGTCGAATACCGCAAGAAGGAGACCAAGACCGACCCGGTCCTCACCTTCCTGGTCGAGTTCGGCGACGCGACCTACCCGGCGGCCGGCGGCACCGCCGGGCCGCTGCACAACCAGATCCCGCAGCCCAACCGGGCGGTCGACAACTCGACGATCTGGCGCGCCGACTTCACCCCGGCGTACTACAAGGAGCTCCTGTTCGCCAAGAACAAGGAGTCCATGACGAACTTCTACTACAAGCAGTCGGGCGGCCGGTACACGGTCGGCGGCGACGTCTCCGACTGGGTGAAGGTGCCCTACAACGAGGCCCGCTACGGCAGCAACGAGATCGACGAGTCCGACGGCTACTGGAACTTCGTCAAGGACAGCGCCACCGCCTGGTACGACGCGCAGATCGCCGCCGGGAAGACCCCCGCCGAGGTCGCCGCGTACCTGAAGACCTTCGACGTCTGGGACCGCGACGACTTCGACGGCGACGGCGACTTCAACGAGCCGGACGGCTACGTCGACCACTTCCAGGCCATCCACGCGGGCGAGGGTGAGGAGGCCGGCGGCGGCGCGCAGGGCGCCGACGCGATCTGGGCCCACCGCTGGTACGCGTTCTCCGACCTGGCCGGCGAGGCGGGCCCCGAGGGCAACCTGGCCGGCGGCGTGCAGATCGGCGACACCGGCATCTGGATCGGCGACTACACGACCGAGCCGGAGAACGGCGGCCTCGGCGTCTTCGCCCACGAGTACGGCCACGACCTCGGCCTGCCCGACCTCTACGACACCGCGGGCGGCGACAACGGCACCGGCTTCTGGACGCTGATGTCGGCCGGCTCCTGGCTGGGCCGCGGCGCGCCGACCATCGGCTCGACGCCCGGATACATGGGCGCCTGGGAGAAGATCTTCCTCGGCTGGTCCAACTTCGTGACGGTCAAGCCCGGCACGAGCAAATACATCACCCTGGGCACGGCGGCGAACGGCGAGAGCGCGCTGCCGCAGGCCGTGGTGATCCCGCTCGCCGACGGCTCGTACTACGCCGCGGAGTACCGCACCTACACCGGCTACGACGAGACCCTGAAGGTCGGCCCCTACAACTGGGGCTGGGCCGACACGAAGCCCGACTGGGCCGAGCGCTTCCCGTACCAGGACGGTCTGCTCGTCTGGTATGTGAACCCGGCGGCCGGCAACAACAACACGAGCCGGCACCCCGGCACCGGCCTGTCCCTGCCGGTCGACGCGCGCCCCACGCCGATCGTCTTCCCCGACGGCGTGCTGCTCGGCAACCGGCGCCAGCCGTTCGACGCCACGTTCGGCCTCCAGTCGACCGACCCGGTGACGTTCCACCGCAACGGGGCCGCCGTGTCCGTGCCGCGGCAGCGCGCGATCCCGGTCTTCGACGACTCGGATCCGCTGCGGTACTACAACACCGCCAACCCGCAGAACTCGGTGAAGGTCGCCGGCGCCGGCGTGAAAATCGAGGTGAAGACCCAGATCACCGGGCCGCTGCCACTGATGACGGTGAAAGTGACCCCACCCGCGAAGTGAAACTTCGATAGGTTCCCGGCATGTCCGATCCGCAGCCGCTGCTGAGCATGCCGTCGTACGTGCCGGGAACCACGCTCAACGACACCACGCGCCAGCTGTGCGGAGCGCCCTATCTGGACCCCGACTTCGCCAACGCGGTCATCCGCGAGGTCGTCGAGTCGGAGCGCAAGGCGGTGCCGCCCTCGTACGGGTTCGACCTCGATCCCGTGGTGCGGCACTGCCTCCGCGCCCGGCGGCTGCTGCTGATCCGGTACGCGGTGGTCACCGCGCTGCTGATCGCCGGCCTCTGCGCCAACAGCATCGCCACGATCGCCTGGCTGGGCTTCGCCGCGATCGTCGTGTTCCTGCGCTCGTCGGCGTACCGGGAGCTGCCCCGCGCGATGCGCCTCGCCGGCCTGGCGGCGCTCGCGGGCCTGGTCTTCTGCTTCCTGGGCTACCTGCTGCTCCAGGTCGTCGCGGCCGGCTTCATCGCGTCCGCCGGGTTCTCCGTGCCGGACGATCCGTTCGACGACTACGGCTCCACGTCGAGCGGGCTCCTCGCCGGCGGCGTGCAGACCTTCCTGCTGGTGTCGCCGCTCGCCCTGGCGATCGCGATGGGCGCGGCGCTGTTCCTGTCGCGCCGGCAGGCGTACGGCATCCTCACCACCGAATTGGCGCCGGGCGTCCCGCCGGTCGTGCCGCGCGGCCACAACCCCCGCGTGGAGTGGCGGCTCGGCGTGGTCGCGGCGATGCAGCGGGGCAACATCTGCGTGCAGGACACCGATCCGTACGCGGGTGCGGGCTTCATCGAGCACAGCTGGTCGTTCGCCGTCACCCTGCGCCCGTCCGCCGGCGACGACGGCCGGGTGGCCCTCGACACCGCCGCCCTCAACCGGCGCGTGCACGACGCCGTCCTGGGCCTGCGCGACGAGCGGCTGCGTGCGGGCGAGCGCATCCCGAACATCTACGTCGTGCCCTACGTGGCCGCCGACGGCAACCGCCGCGCCGACGACCCGCTGATCGACCCGCAGACCCGCACCCCGCGCACGCTCGCCTCACCCGAGACCATCGACGCCATCATGGCGAGCCCGCAGGGCGGCCTGCGCCACTACCTGCGGGCCGTGATCCCCGCCAGCGGCAAGGAGATCCGTACGCCGGACGGCCGTCTCGTGCTGCCCGCCCAGGACTCGGGGATCGGCGTCACCGCGTTCATCCACCTGGCTGTCGAGGGCGGCATGCTCTACACCGAGTTCGTGTGCACGGTGATGCCGCAGGTGCGCCCGCTCTACCAGTTCGTCGACAACGTGCGCCCCGAGCGCGTCACGGCCCACGCGGTCGCGGACACCTTGAGCAACTTCCTCCGCGACAACGTGCTCGGCCCCGTACACCTGATGCGCCTCGCCTGGGACACGCTGCGCCTGCCGAGCAGGATGGCCCGCTCGGGCCGCAGCGCCGACGAGTTCCGCTTCTACGACTACGGCGCCCACTTCAGCGTCCGCGAGCTGGCCTCCCAGCGCCCGACGGTCAAGTTCATGCAGGTGCTCGACGCGGAGAAGTACGTGAAGCTGCTCGACCGCGTGGTCAACGAGACGGTCCTCGACCACCTGGCGGACAGCGGCGTCGACACCACCGAGTTCCGCGCCGCCGTGGCCTCCGTCTCCATCGAGAACGCCACCTTCCACGGCGGCCAGCAGAGCTTCGGCGGCCGCACCGTCAACATCCAGCACAACGCGCCCGGAGGATCCCGTGCCTGATCCACAGATCAACATCGGCAACATGAACATCCACGGGGGACAGCAGAACATCGGCGGCCACAACACCAACATCCAGCACAACACGTACGCCGCCCCGGCCGACCAGGTCCGCGATCTGCTGACCGCCATCCGCACCGAACACCCCGACCCCGCCTACGCCGGCCGCGAGGTGGAAGCCATCGAGGGCGACCTCCAGGAGGGCACCCCCCAGGCGCGATCGCGCATCCAGACCCGCCTTCAGGCCCTCGCGAGAAGCGCCACCGACACCCGGACGGTCGCGGAGGCGGCCGCCGCGATCGGCGCCATCGTCGCGACCCAGTGGCCGTTCTGAGCGAGGGACCGTTTCTGTCGTAGGGGTGGGCTAGCGTTCCCAGCGCTGAAGATCGGCCTGGGGAGAGACCTGATGCGCAAGTTCGTACTGCCGAACGAGGATTCCTGGACGCTGCCCGCCCTGTGGCGGCAGAACCTGCGGCCACGCCGGGGTGGGCTGACGGTGCCCCGCCAAGGTGTTCCCGGCGACGCCGCCGAGCGGTTGCGGGCCTCGCTGGCCGACCCCAAGGTCGTGAAGGCGATGGCACGCGTTCGCGATCGGGACGTCATCTTCGATCCTGAGCTGCTCGCCGCCGGCGAGAGGCATCTGGACGGATGGCGGGAGGCTGGCGCGCCCGGCGGGCAGGCCGATCCGCGGGCGGCCGCGGCGGCCGCCCTGCTGGTCCGGCCCCGCATCTATGAGATGGACACCCGGCTCGTGCACGCGTGGGTGTCCCGGTTCGGGCTCGAGTTCGCGGTCCGGGCCGTCGGGGAGATGAGCCGGCTGATCGCCGACGGTGTGCTGTGGACGGTCGACCCGGAGCCGGAGAAGACCTACGAGCGGCTGTGGCGCGGCGACGACCTCGAAGACCTGGTGGCTGTCGCCCACGTGATGCGCGGTCTGCTCGCGGCCGCCTCCGACAGCGAGTACGAGCGGGCCTGCGAGATCCTCGCCGGCTACCGCGTGTCGGCGGTGGGCCGCATCCTGACCTCCTTCCTGGCGCCGACCCAGGTGGCCTGGGTCGACGAGGACTGCGCGGCGACCGCGGCCGGCTGGCCGGGGGTGCCCGACCGTGGCGAGGACTTCAGCTGGGGCGATCACCGGGCGCTGAGCGGGATCCTGGTCGCGGCCGCCGGCTCCGTCGATCATCTGGACCAGCTTCGCGGCAACATCAAGAACAAGTTCCTGGGCTACCAGGACCACGGCCTGGTCGGCACCATCCTGGACGGGGTGGGGCCGGCCGCCGTCCTGCCCGTCTTCAATGATCCGTTCTACCGCGACATGTTCCGCCTCAACGACCAGGGGTGGGTCAACCGGCACCGGCTCGGCGCGGACGCGATCCGGCTGCTCGCCGAGGTCCCGGACGACGAGGCGCTGCGGCTGATGTTCCGGGAATGCTTCGCGGGACCGCGGCGGCGCCCGGGTCTCGCGCTGAAGACGAAGGTGCTGGCCCGCTTCCCGGTGCGGGCGCTGCGCGTCCTCGCCGAGATGGCGGCCGAGGAGGACAACCCGCTGTGCACCGCCATGCTGGGCAGCCATGTGCTGGCGGACCCCCGATTGCTGCCGGCCGTGGCGGAGTCGCTGCCGGCCACGGTGCGCGCCCGGGTGGCGGAGATCGCGGCCGGTGGCGCCGGAGTCGGCGCCGCCTGGGCTCAGGCACTCGATGCCGTCCCGTGGCGGAACAACTACCAGCTCGACGGCGCCGACGAGGTGAAAAAGGCGATCGCCGCACTGGCCGCGATCCCGACCGAGGAGGCGCTGAGTCTGGTCGTCGACCGGGTCGACCGCAAGCATTTCCGGCCGGCGCTGCTCGCCGCCGCCAAGCGCGACCCGCGCCTGGCGTTGCGGGTGCTGGCCGCCAAGGCCACCGACGAGACCGTCACCGAGCTGCTGCGCAATCACGTGCTCGCCTATCCGGAGGCGGTGGCGCAGACCCTGCCGGCCCTGGAGGGCGAGGCGCGGGCCCGCGTCGAGGCGATCACCGGGCCGGCGGCCGGGACAGGCCACTCCGCCGCCACACCGCCGGTGCTCGCCGGGCCGCCGCGCCGCGCCGACGGCAAGCCGATGCGGGTGCCCGCCCTGCCGGACTGGCTGGTCCTGGCCACCCTGCCCGCGGTGGTCACGCATGACGGCGGCGAGCCGCTCTCCCCGGAGGCGGTGCGCAACCTGTGCGGGCTGCTCGCCGTTTCGAAGATCGCGGAGCCGCACCCGGGGATCGCCGAGGTGCGAGCTGCCTGCGACGAGCGGGACCTCGCCGTCTTCGCCTGGGCGATCTTCGAGCAGTGGCAGGCCGCGCAGTACCCGCCGAAGAGCAACCTGGCGATGGTGGCGCTCGCCGCGCTCGGCGACGACAGCACGGTGCCGCCGCTGGTCGCGCTCTTCCCGGACTGGGCCAACGCCGCCATGCGCGTCCGCACCGGCATGGACGTGCTCGGCGCCATCGGCACCGACCTCGCGCTGACCCAGCTCGCCCGGCTGGCCCGCAAGGCGAGGACGGCCGGCATCCGCGGGTTCGCCGAGGACCGGCTCAGCGCCGCGGCCGCCGCCCGGGGCCTGTCGCCCGTGGCGCTGGCCGACCGGATCGTGCCCGACCTCGGCCTCGACCGCGACGGCCGCCTCGTCCTCGACTACGGTCCCCGGCAGTTCACGGTCGGTTTCGACGAGCATTTCCAGGCGACGATCACCGACCGGCAGGGCGGGCGTCTCGCCCGGCTGCCCCGCCCGGCGGCCACGGACGACGCGACGCTCGCGCCGGCCGCCCAGCGCCGGCTCACCGAGCTGAAGAAGGACGTCAAGACCATCGCCGGGGAGCGGACCCGGGCCCTGGAGGAGGCGATGGCGACCGGCCGGCGGTGGACCGGCGCCGACTTCCGGCGGTTCTTCGTCGACCACCCGCTGCACTGGCAGCTGACCCGGCGGCTGCTGTGGGCAGCCTTCGACGAGCGGGGCCGGATGACGACCGCGTTCCGCGTGGCCGAGGACCGCACGCCGGCCGACATCGACGACAAGACCTGGGCGCTCGACGCGGACGCGACGGTCGCTGTGGCGCACCCGTGGCACGTCCGCACCGACCGGGCGGCCTGGGGCGAGATCTTCGCCGACTACGCGATCATCCAGCCGTTCCCGCAGATCGGCCGCGAACTGTTCACCCTCGCCGACCTCGACCTCGACGCCGTCGTCGGCAGTCAGATCGAGGGTCGCCGGCTCTACGCGCTGAGCGCCCGCGGCTGGCGCTTCGGCGACGGCCACGCCGCCCTGCTGCGGAACTGGCCGGGCGGCATCACGATCGAGCTCCGGTTCGGGCCGGGCTACCACTGGCAGGAGCCGGATGCCCCCCAACACCTGCACAGCGTCCGCGGCGACCTCGCCGGCCTGGACCCGGTCGGCGCCTCGGAGGTGGTCCGCGACGTGCGCTCGCTGGTCAACTGAAGCGGGGCGCGCTAGAGGGTTGAGTCCGAGATTTGGGCTGGTGGCGGTGCGGTCACGCCGCAATAGGGAAGGGTTGTTGTCTGCGCGGGGGCGCTGGCCCGGGTGATCGAGGCCGGCCACCACCTGATCACCGGCGGGCGGGTAATCCTGGCCGACCGCGGATTCGCCGGGGCGAGTTCGAGCGTTTCTGCGCCGAGGCCGGGGTGCATCTGGTCCGCCCGAAACGCGCCAACGCGAAGTCAGACGCGCCGCGTACCCCGGTCGAACGGGCCCTGCTGCGCTGCCGCCAATGGATCGAGTCGATCTTCAGACCCTGAAAGGCCAGCTGTCTCTGGAGCGCCACGGTGCCCGCCGACCGGCCGGGCTGTTCGCCCGGGCCGGTCAGCGGCTGCTCGCTCCGGCCGCGGTGATCTGGCACAACACCAACATCGGCGCGCCCACGGTCTCTAGATGCCTTGCCGGGTGCGGGCCGGGAGGCCGAGCTGCCCGGCGACCGGGTTCCACACCGCGAGGAACGCCGTCTTCGACGTGCCGGCCTGGTCGGAGGCGGCGAGGCCGCGGGCGTAGGCGGCCTTGCGGCTCGTCGTGTTCGCGCAGCCGTTGTCGACGGCGGCCTCGGCCCACTCCACGAAGGCGGCGTCGGCGTCGAGTGAGTGCTGGAGCGCGGTGACCAGGGTGGAGCGGATGGACTCGCCGTTGTCCACGGCGGACAGGTCGGCGGCCTTGACCTCGGCGATCTGGGCGCGGCGCTCGTCGCCGACGGCGCGCAGGTCGGCGAGGGCGCCGCTGAGGCCGGTGCAGCGGCCGACGCGGTCGATGGCGTTGTTGAGCTTGTCGCGGCTGCTCTTGCTGCGGTTGAGCACGTCGTCGACGACCCGGGCCTGCGGCAGCGGGTCGGCGGCGGCCGTGGTGGTGGCGGTCGTGGGAGGAGTCGTGGGAGCAGTGGTCGCCGGATCGGTCGTGAGGACACTGGTGGCCTGGGTGGTCGGGGCGGCGACCGGGTCCTTCTGATTGTTGCGGTAGAGGACCAGGCCGGCGACGAGCGCGATCAGGACGAGAACGGAGATGCCGGCCACCAGGGGCAGCCAGTTGCGCGGCGGCGGGCCGGGCGGGGGCGGCGCCGCGTAGCCGGGTTGGGGCGCCACATAGCCGGGCGGAGGATCGGCGCCGGGCGGAGGATAGGGCGAAGCGGCGGGCGAGTAGCCCGGCGGCGGGGACGACGGCGTGAAGGCGCCCGCGTAACCCGGCGGCGGCCAGGCCGGCGCCGACGAGCCGTCCGGCGGGGTCGCGTGCACCGGCAGCGCCGTGTTGCACCGGGCACAGGCCGTGGCGCTGGGGTCGTTGTCTAGCCCGCAGGTGGGACACACCATGGGGGCCACCTTATCGATGGATGGTCACCCGAGGTATGCCCGCAGGAGCGACATGTGATGACCGGAAGTCGTCAGCGAACGGCTCGACAGCTGACGGTAGGGTTCGACCTGTGAACCGGCCGCTCCAGCCCGACGATCCGCGCCGGCTGGGCCGCTACGAGCTGGACGCCCGGCTCGGCGAGGGCGGCATGGGCACGGTCTTCCACGGCCGCTCCCCCTCCGGGCGCCCGGTCGCCGTCAAGGTGGTGCGCCGCGAGTTCGCCTCCGACCAGGAGTTCCTGCGCCGGTTCCGCAGCGAGGTCAACCGGGCGAGGCAGGTGCCGCCCTTCTCGACCGCCGAGGTGCTCGACGCCGACCCCGATCACGATCCGCCCTACCTCGTCGTCGAGTATGTCGACGGGCCGAGCCTCGACGCCGTGGTCCGGCAGCGCGGACCGCTGGACGGCGCCGCGCTGCACGGCGTGGCCGTCGGCATCGCCACCGCGCTCTCCGGCATCCACGGCGCCGGCGTGATCCACCGTGACCTGAAGCCGGCCAACGTGCTGCTCGCCATGGGCGGGGTCAAGGTGATCGACTTCGGCATCGCCCGGCCGACGGAGATGACCAGCCGCCACACCGGCACCGGTCACATGGTCGGCACGGTCGCGTACATGGCGCCGGAGCGCTTCGACAGCGACACGGCCGGCTTCCCGGCGGACATCTTCGCCTGGGGCGCGGTGGTCGCCTTCGCCGCCACGGGCCGCACCCCGTTCGGCGGCGACTCGCCGACCGCCACCGCCATGCGGATCATGACGCAGCCGCCCAACCTCACCGGCCTCGACGGTCCGCTCCGGGCGATCGTCGAGCGCGCCCTCGCCAAGGACCCGGCCGCCCGCCCGACCGCCCGCGAGCTGCTCGACGCCCTGCTGGGCGAGCCGACGGTCGTGCCGGCGCCGGAGCCCGTCGCCCCCGACCCCGACCCCGTGCCGCCTCCCCGGCGCCGCCGGCCGTGGCTGGTCGCGGCCGCGGTCGTGCTGTGCGCGGTGGCCGCCGGCGCAGTGGGGCTCGTGCTGCGCGACCGCCCCGGCTCCGAGGCCGCGAACCCTCCGGTTGTGACGACGACCGCGGGGCCACCCTCGCCCGCGCCGACCGGCCTCGACGGCATCCTCCAGGGCCGCCGCCGCACCCTGCTGCACATGGCCAACATCGACCGCGACCTGGCCCTGCCCCAGAACGCCCCGGCCAAGGCGGGCGGCGGCACCACTCCCGAGTCGGTCTTCGTGCTCCACCCCCGCGGCGACGCGTACCTGATCGCCTCGACGGTCGCCGGCCTCACGGGCGAGGTCCGCTGCCTCGGCATCCAGCCTTCCGAGAGCCGCGCCTCCTCCGACCTGGTGCCCACCGGCTGCTCGGCCTCCGACAAGACCCTGTTCAGCCTCTCCCCCACCGGCGAGCGCGACGATAAGGACCGGCCGACCTACACCCTCGCCAACGAGGCGTACGGCGTGGTGCAGTGGAGCGAGGACGACGCCCGCCTCTACGTCGAGCTGGCCGGTGACTTCCCCGCTTCCATCCCGTTCAGTTTCGTCGACCGAGGTCCTCCGTAGGCGAGAAACGCCTATAACGGAAAGTGACGTACTGTTTCCTTTCCGTGATTGCCGAGGATCTCATGACAACAGTCGCCCCGAAACCGGTGGTCGCCCGGCCCTATCCGGCACGCCGGCAGGTGAGGGGATCGGCGCTCGCCCGGGTTCTCCGCAGCACCGACGCGAAGCAGATCGGCATCAACTACCTCATCACGTCGGTTCTCTACTACTTCGCCGGCGGCCTGCTGGCGCTGCTCATGCGCGCGGAGCTGGCCCGGCCGGGCATGCAGTACCTGTCGCCCGAGCAGTACAACCAGCTCTTTACCATGCATGGCACGATCATGTTGCTGTTCTTCGCGACGCCGATCGTGTTCGCCTTCGCGAACTACATCGTGCCCATGCAGATCGGCGCGCCCGATGTGGCGTTCCCGCGGCTCAACGCGTTCGCCTACTGGCTCTATCTGTTCGGCAGCCTGACGGCGATGAGCGGCTTCATCACGCCGGGCGGCGCCGCCGACTTCGGCTGGTTCGCCTACACGCCGCTCAGCGACTCGCTGCACTCCCCCGGCATCGGCGGCAACATGTGGGTGGTCGGCCTCGCCGTCTCGGGTCTGGGCACCATCCTCGGCGCGGTCAACCTGATCACCACGATCCTGACCCTGCGCGCGCCCGGCATGACCATGTTCCGCATGCCGATCTTCACGTGGAACATGCTGGTCACCAGCCTGCTGCTGATCCTCATCTTCCCGTTCCTCGCGGCCGCGCTGTTCGCCCTCGCCGCCGACCGCGTCCTCGCCGCGCACGTCTACGACGTGGAGACCGGCGGGCCGATGCTCTGGCAGCACCTGTTCTGGTTCTTCGGCCACCCCGAGGTGTACGTGGTCGCGCTGCCGTTCTTCGGCATCATCACCGAGGTCATCCCGGTCTTCAGCCGCAAGCCCGTGTTCGGCTACAAGGGCCTGGTCGCCGCCACGCTGCTGATCGCCGCCC
>NZ_BOMI01000052.1 GCF_016862115.1 Paractinoplanes deccanensis | reverse complement strand
GAAGGGGCCATCAGGCCGTACGGCCTGATGGCCCCCTCATCACCGGGATTGCGGCCCGCGCCCGAACCGCCGGACCTCCTGGGGCCAGCCGCATGCCTCTGCGATCTTGCCGGCCCACATCCGGGCCGTTTCCTCGTCGGCCACGTCCACCACGGTCAGGCCGCCCAGCCACTCCTTGGTTTCGGCGTACGGCCCGTCGGTGACCATCAACGTGCCGCTCGTGGCGTCGGCGCTGAAGACGGGGCCGTCCTCCTCCAGGCCTCCGGCGAACACGTACGCCCCGGCTGCCTTGATCTCGTCCACGACCGCCGCGGCAAGTGGCCCGCGGGAGCGGAACCACTCCTCGGTGTGGTCGCCGACCCACTGCTGGTTGAAGTAGATGAGGTACTCGGCCATGTCTGCTCCCTCGTCATGGGCGGACGCTGTGTTCGCCCATCTTCGCTACGAACGGCGCCGGGCCGATGCGACACCTCGGGCCGAGAACACGTCATGCCCTAAGTCGGGTCCGGTGCGTCGAACGCCCCCATGAAACCGATGCCGCCCGGGGGTCCGGGCGGCATCGGCTCTGCAGGGGACGGCTCAGGAGAGGTGGGCCAGCAAATCCTGCCTGGTCAGGACGCCGGCGGGCTTGCCGTCGATCAGGACCATGGCGGCGTCCGCCTTTTCCAGCAGGGTCACGGCCTCGCTCACCGGCTGGCCGCCGCCGATCATGGGGAGGGGGTCGCCCATGTGGCGCTCGATGGTGTCGTGCAGGTGGGCCTGGCCGGTGAAGAGGGCGTCCAGGAGGGCCTTCTCGGCTATCGAGCCGGCCACCTCGCCGGTGACCACCGGGGGCTCGGCCTTGAGGACCGGGAGCTGGGAGACGCCGTACTCGCGCATGTAGTCGATGGCGTCGCGCACGGTCTCCGTCGGGTGGACGTGGATCAGCGGGGGCATCGCGCCGCCCTTGCTCTCCAGGGCGTCGGCGATGGTGGGCTGGCCCTCGACGGTGCGGAGGAACCCGTACCGGGCCATCCAGTCGTCGTTGAAGATCTTGGACAGGTAGCCGCGGCCGCCGTCGGGGAGGAGGACGACCACCACGTCGTCGGGGCCGGCCTTGCGAGCCACCTCGAGCGCCGCCACCACGGCCATGCCGCAGGAGCCGCCGACCAGCAGGCCCTCTTCCCTCGCCAGGCGGCGGGTCATCTCGAACGAGTCGGAGTCGGAGACCTCGATGATCTCGTCGGCCAGGGAGCGGTCGTACGTGGTCGGCCAGAAGTCCTCGCCGACACCCTCGACCAGGTACGGACGGCCGGTGCCGCCGGAGTAGACGGAGCCCTCCGGGTCGGCGCCGATGACTCGTACGGCACCCTGCTCCTTGAGGTATCGCCCGACGCCCGTGATGGTGCCGCCGGTGCCGACGCCCGCGACGAAGTGGGTGATCCGGCCGTCGGTCTGCTTCCAGAGCTCGGGGCCGGTCTGCTCGTAGTGGGAGCGCGGGTTGGCCGGGTTGCTGTACTGGTCGGGCTTCCACGCGCCGGGGATCTCGCGGGCCAGGCGGTCGGAGACGTTGTAGTAGGAGCGCGGGTCCTCGGGGGCGACCGCGGTCGGGCAGACGACGACGTCGGCGCCGTACGCCTTGAGGACGTTCCGCTTGTCCTCGCTGACCTTGTCGGGGCAGACGAAGACGCACTTGTAGCCGCGCTGCTGCGCGACCAGGGCCAGGCCGACGCCGGTGTTGCCGCTGGTGGGCTCGACGATGGTGCCGCCGGGCTCGAGCAGCCCGGCCTCCTCGGCGTCGAGCACCATCCGCAGGGCGATGCGGTCCTTGACCGAGCCGCCCGGGTTGAAGTATTCGACCTTGGCCAGCACCGTGGCGGCGATGCCCTCGGTGACGCGGTTGAGCTTGACCAGGGGGGTGTCCCCGATGATGTCGACGACGTTGTCGTAGTAGCGCACGCTTTAGACTACGACGATCCGGTCCTGCTGCCTCTCCCACTCCAGGAAGCGCTCGGTCTCGGCGAGCACCGCCCCGGCCAGCCAGGCGATCATGACGGCGTCGTCGGCCAGCCCGAGCACCAGGAGGAAGGCCTCCGGGATGACGTCGATGGGCGACACGACGTAGACGGTGGCCGCGGTCATCAGCGCGAGGCGCATGCCGCCGTCGTACTTGCCACTGGCCGTGGCCTTGAGCATGCGCGGGATGGCCGCGATGCGCTTGCTCAGCGACGGGCCGCCGCGGGCTCCCGAGACCAGAGCCTTGGTCAGGGCGCTGAAGGCCGCCGCACGTTTCAGTGTTTTCGCCATGATGTTCCCCTCTCCGCCACTCCAGCATGACTTGGGCGCGCCATGATTACCTCTCGCGCACGCGCGTTAGCCTCGAATTCCCTAGTGGCGTCCTTTTGACACGACAGCGAGGGAGCCCGTGAGCACCATTCAGATCACCGCGGAGGACTGGCGCAAGATCAAGCTGGCCGGGCGGGTCCTGGGCGGCGTGACGGGTGCGCTGGCCGGGGTGACCGCCCTGTCGGCCGGTCTGCTGCTGCGGCAGGCCGCGGACGCGCGGCGCGTGATCCCGATGGCCGAGGCGCCCCCGCCGCGCGGCGACGGCGTCTACGGCGCGAAGTTCGGCGGCAAGCCGCTCGGCATGGTCGTCCTCGGCGACTCGTCGGCGGCCGGCTACGGCGTGCACCGTCCCCGCGAGACACCGGGCGCGCTGCTGGCGACCGGGGTGTCACGGCGGCTGCGCCGGCCCGTACGGCTGCATCGCCTCGCCGTTGTCGGCTGCATGTCGAGCGGACTGCCCTATCAGGTGGACGCGGCGCTGGAATACCAGCCCGACGTCGCGGTGATCCTGATCGGCGCGAACGACGTCACCCACTACTCCGACCGGGCCGGCGCCGTCCGCCATCTGGGCGACGCGGTCCGGCGGCTGCGGGCGGCCGGCTGCAAGGTCGTGGTCGGCACGTGCCCCGACATCGGCGCCATCCAGCCGATCAAGCCGCCGCTGCGCTGGCTGGCCCGCAAGTGGAGCCGTGACCTGGCCGCCGCGCAGACGGTCGCCGTGGTCGAGGCGGGCGGTCGTACGGTCTCGCTCGGCAACCTGCTCGGGCCGATGTTCGCGGCGGATCCGGTGCGAATGTTCGGCTCTGACCGTTTCCACCCCTCCGCTGAGGGGTACGCCCGTGCGGCAGCCGTGGTGCTGCCGACCCTGATGGCCACGCTCGGCGAGGACGACCGGACGGCGCTGACCGGCGCCGAGGGCGTCCGCAGCTTGGAGGAGGCCGCGCACGAGGCCGTGCGGGCCGCGGGTACGGAGGTGAGCGCGCAAGGCCGCTGGGCCGTCCTGCGCCGTCACCCGTGGTTCGGCGAGCCGCGCCACTGGTTCGGCCACCGGTCGGCCCCGGTTCCCAGCGGCCGCTCGGCTCCGAGCGCCGTAGGGTGGACCCCAGAGGATCATTGATGCAGGGAGGCGAGACATGGCGGGGCTGAACGCACGGATCGGCAAGGCGGCGGCCACCGGTCTGCTCGCCGGCGCGGTGGGCGGTGCCGCCCTCCTGGTGGGCGAGGTGCTCGCCGCCAAGGCCCGGCGGTACGCGAAGCCGACCATGGGCCTGGCCCTGCGTACGTCGATGGGCCGCGTGTCGGCGCCGCCGCTGCGCCTGGTGCTGCTCGGCGACTCGGCCGCGATCGGTGTGGGCGTCGAGTGGCTCTCCGAGACGGTCGGCGGCCAGCTGGCCCGGCTGCTCGCCGAGGGCACTGCCGACACCGGCGAGCGGCACGTGCTGCTCTCCAGCGTGGGCGTGGCCGGCTCCCGATCGTCCGACCTCGGCACCCAGGTGGCGCGGGCGCTGCTCGGCGACCGGCCCGACGTGGCGGTGGTGCTGATCGGCGCGCACGACGCGACGAGCCTGCGCAGCCCCGACGAGTCCGCGGCCCAATTGGGTACGGCGGTGCGCCGCCTGCGGGACGCCGGCGTACGCGTCGTCGTGGGCACCTGCCCCGACCTGGGCGCCCTGCGAGCGATCGCTCCCCCGCTGCGCCAGGTGGCCGGGCTGCTCGGCCGCCGCATGGCGAAGGCACAGGCCAAGGCGGTCACGGCGGCCGGCGGCGCGGTGGTCGACCTGGGCGAGGAGACGGGCGCGGTGTTCCGGGCCGACGCGGGCACGCTCTGCTACGACGGTTTCCACCCGTCGGCCGACGGATACCGGGTCTGGGCGCACGCGCTCTACCCGGCGGTGGTCAAGGCGGCCATGACCGGAGTGTGACTGCCGTGTGACGAAGTTGTACTTCCCGCTAAGTTACCCGCGAGTTAAATTGACTCCATGCCGGAAGCCGTCATCGTCGCCACCGCCCGGTCCCCCATCGGCCGCGCCGCCAAGGGATCGCTGAAGGATCTGCGCCCCGACGACCTTGCCACCACCATCATCGACGCGGCCCTCAACAAGGTGCCGCAGCTCGACCGGACCCTGATCGAGGACCTGTACCTCGGCTGCGGGCTCCCCGGAGGCGAGCAGGGCTTCAACATGGCCCGCGTGGTCGCCACCCAGCTCGGCCTCGACGGCCTGCCGGGCGCGACCGTCACGCGCTACTGCTCCTCGTCGCTGCAGACCACCCGCATGGCGTTCCACGCCATCAAGGCGGGCGAGGGCGACGTCTTCCTCTCCGCCGGCGTCGAGACCGTCTCGCGGTACGCGCGGGGCAACTCCGACGGGCTCCCGGCCGAGGCCCGCGCGCTCGTCGGCGGCGGCTGGGAGAACCCGAAGTTCGCCGAGGCCCGGGCCCGCACCAAGGAGTTCGCCGAGGGCGGCAAGACCTGGCACGACCCCCGCGAGGACGACCGGCTGCCGGACATCTACATCGCGATGGGCCAGACCGCCGAGAACCTCGCCCAGATCAAGGGGATCAGCCGCGAGGAGATGGACGAGTTCGGCGTACGCAGCCAGAACCTCGCCGAGAAGGCCATCGCCGACGGCTTCTGGGAGCGCGAGATCACCCCGGTGACGCTCCCCGACGGCACGGTGGTGTCGACGGACGACGGCCCGCGCCCCGGCGTCACGATGGAGGGCGTCGCGGGCCTCAAGCCGGTGTTCCGCCCCGACGGCCGCGTCACGGCCGGCAACTGCTGCCCCCTGAACGACGGCGCCGCCGCAGTGGTGATCATGAGCGACACGAAGGCCCGCGAACTGGGCATCACCCCGCTGGCCCGCATCGTGTCGACCGGCGTCACCGCGCTCAGCCCCGAGATCATGGGCCTGGGCCCGGTGGAGGCGTCGAAGCAGGCGCTCAAGCGCGCCGGCATGACCATCGACGACGTCGACCTGGTAGAGATCAACGAGGCGTTCGCGGCCCAGGTGATCCCGTCGTACCGGGACCTCGGCATCCCGATCGAGAAGCTGAACGTCAACGGCGGCGCCATCGCGGTGGGCCACCCGTTCGGCATGACCGGCGCCCGCATCACCGGCACCCTGCTCAACTCCCTCGACTGGCACGACAAGAGCATCGGCCTCGAGACGATGTGCGTCGGCGGCGGCCAGGGCATGGCGATGATCCTGGAGCGCCTGAGCTAGGTAACACCCCGGATTTCCGCCGGGTTCGGTCTGCCACGAGCGGCCGGGCTCGGCGGTTTTCAGTTTCTGGGGGTTTGTGCTTGGTGCGGCGCCCTCTGCGACGTTCGGACGGCGCTGGAGGCTGGCGCCTTCGGCGCTCGAGGCTGGCGTCTTCGGCGCTAGAGGCGGCGTCTTCGGCGCTAGAGACGGCGTCTTCGGCGCTAGCGGTGGCTCGTACGGCGCTACAGCTAGAGGCTGGCTCTTACGGCGTCGACGGCGGCGAGCGCGGTGTCGTCGGCGCGGCCGGTGGCGAGCAGGTCGTCGGCCACGACGCGCAACTGGTCGGGCAGCACCAGGTCGGACTCGCGGGGCACGACGCGGTGAGGGCGGCCCTCGGCGTCGGCGCCCAGGTCGGCGAGGCGCTGCACAAGGGCATACACCCGGTCGCCGCGGCCGTCGGCGCGCCAGCGCGGGGCCTCCCAGTGGCGCACCTGGTTGAGAAGCCGCTCCACGGCGGTGGCGAAGTCAGTCACCGGACGAGCCTAAGGCGTGCCCCGACCGCAGAGCCGCCCACCACAGAGCCCGCCCACCACAGAGCCCGCCCACC
>NZ_BOMI01000051.1 GCF_016862115.1 Paractinoplanes deccanensis | reverse complement strand
AGGGGGCCTCCATCCTGAGAGGCATTATTGCCAAAAACGCGAGATCACGCGGGCGCCCTGTGGATAGACGCCGCAGCTGTGGATAAGCCCCGCCGCTGGGTCGACGGGCGGGGCCGTGGGTGGGCGGCGCGGCCGAGCGGGCGACACGGCCCGGCGGGTGGCGCGGCTGTCAACGAGTGGCTACGGCATGAAAAGGACGCAACGGACGGACCTGCGACCCGGCAGCCGGGAGGGCCGGCGATGCGCAGGGACAACAGGGCAGCGGAGCCGCAGGGGGCCCGATCAGCAACGCGGCAGAGCGGCGACCCAAAGGCGGCAGCGCCGTAGGCGAGCCGGAAAGGGCAACGCCCGGCGCGCGGGGAGGCGGGCCGGGCGTTGACGGGTGAGGATCGCTAGTCGTCGCTCTGCAAGAAGCTGAGCAGGCGCAGGATCTCGAGGTAGAGCCAGATCAGGCTGACCAGGATGCCGAACGCGGCGACCCAGGAGTAGCGCTGCGGAAGACCCATCCGCACGCCCTCCTCGACCTCGTTGAAGCTCAGGATGAAGCTGAGCGCGGCCACCACGATGCAGACGATGCTGAAGAGGTAGCCGATCGGGCCGTTGTCGCGCAGGCCGGTGTTGAAGCCGAACAGCGACAGCACCAGGTTGATCAGGATGACGGCGAAGAGGCCACCCATGACGGCGATGAGGCCGCGGGTGAACTTGGGCGTCGCCCGGATCACGCGAGCCCGGTAGAGCACGGCCATCAGGAAGAAGACGCCGAAGGTGGCGACCACCGCCTGGAGGACGATGCCGTCGTAGCCGAAGAACTCCTGGTAGGTCTTGGAGACCATGCCGACGAAGACGCCTTCGACGACCGCGTAGGTCACCACGAGCGCCGGGTTGGCCATGCGCGAGAACGAGATGACGAAGCCGAGGATGAGGCCGATGATGGCGGCCGCGATCCAGGCGGCGCCGGTGGCCGAGGCGGGCACCACGTTCCACGCGACGACGGCGGAGATGCCGGTGATGCCGAGCAGCGTCACCGTCTTGACGACGACGTCGTCGACCGTCATCGGGCGCACCGCGGGCGGGGCGGCGGGGTAATCGGGCGCCGTCGGGTACGGCTGACCGTAACCCGGGGCGGCCCCGGGCGGGCCGTACGCCCCGTACCCGGCCGTGCGCTCCCGCTCGGCCGCCTGGCCGAGGCGCGAAAGCACCGGGTTTGTAGTCTTCACTGTGTCCAGCCTCCTTTGAGGTTGAGGCACGAGGTAATGGCACCTTGACGTGCTCTTCCAGGGTACGGCCAAGAGTCACCTCCTGGCGCCGCCCGAGGCTGTGAACCAGCTGAACGTGAAACTGTGAAGTTACTGAAAGCGGTCGATCGCGGACAGGGCCAGCTCGGTGAATCCGTTCGTCAGGAGCACCACGGCGATCGCGGTGAGCAGGATGCCGGCGATGCGGTCGAGGATCGCCGCCGCGGCCGGCGAGATCCGGCGCTCGACGTGGCCGGCCGCATAAAGAGTCAGACCCGTGACGATCGCGTACGCCAGAGCCGCGACCGACAGGAGCAGTCGCCCGGTGGCGCTGCCGACGTCGGCCGAGGCCCCCACCCCGAACGCGAACGTCGTGCCCCCGACGGTCAGCGGAAACGTGATCGGCGTGAACAAAACCGACTTGCCGGATTTGTGCGTCGGGCCAGGCGCGGCGGGAGTGGCGGGCAAAGGAGTGGCGGCCGCGGGCAAAGGGGTGGCGGCCGCGGGAGAAGCGGACGCGGGCACGGCGGCGGCCGCCGCAGAAGAAGCGGACGCGGGCACGGCGGCGGCGGGCGGACCGGCGGTGGCGGGCAAGGAACCGGCCGACGCAGAAGAGGAAGGCGCCGGCGCGGTGACAGGCAGGGAGCCGGCCGGCGCAGAGGAAGAGGAAGCGGCCGGCAGGGAGTCGGCCGGCGCAGAAGAAGAAGGCGCCGGCGCGGCGGCGGGCGTGGATTCGACAGGCGCGGCAGATTCAGGCGCGGGTGGGGTCGCCTTGCCGGTCATGAGGGGCACGGACGCCAGGATCAGCGCGATGCCCCCCGTGGCCGTCAGCGCCGCCGTGCTGATGCCCAGCAGCTCCAGGAGCGGCTCGCCCACCCAGATGGCCAGCAGCACGAAGACCGTGACGTTGACGACCAGGCCCAGGGCGAGCCGCAGCTGCTCCGCATGGGTGTACGGGCGGATGATCGGCAGGTACGACGAGAGGGCCGCGACCGGGCTGTAGAGGGCGAACAACGCCAGGAACAGCACCAGCGCGTCGTACTGGAAGGACATCGTTCTAGAAGTCGACGGCGTCGCGGATCAGCGGGCAGGTCATGCAGTGCCCGCCGCCCCGGCCGCGGCCCAGTTCGGCGCCGACGATGGTGATGACCTCGATGCCGGCCTGGCGCAGCAGCGTGTTCGTCTGGGTGTTGCGGTCGTACGTGAAGACCACGCCCGGCTCGACCGCCACCGCGTTGTTGCCGCTGTCCCACTGCTGGCGCTCCGAGGCGTACACGTCGCCGCCCGTCTCGATGACCCGCAGCTCCTTGAAGCCGAGCGACTCGGCCACCACGTCGACGAAGCGGCGGCCCTCCTCGTCGATCACGTCGACCCCCCACGAGCCGGGCACCAGCGTGAACGGGTGGATGCCGTCGACGATGTTCGGGTAGACGGTGACCACGTCGCGGTCGGCGAAGGTGAAGACCGTGTCCAGGTGCATCGCCGCCCGCAGCTTCGGCATGCCGGCGACGATCACGCGAGAGGCGGCGCCGGCCGCGAACAGCGCCTGGGCGACCTGGGTGATGGCCTGCCGCGAGGTTCGCTCGCTCATGCCGACCAGCACCACGCCGTTGCCGACCGGCATCACGTCGCCGCCCTCGAAGGTGGCCAGGCCCCAGTCCCTCTCGGGGTCGCCCCACCACACCTTCGAGCCCACGTAGTCCGGGTGGAACTCGTAGATCGCCTTCATCAGCAGGGTCTCGTCGTGCCGCGCCGGCCAGTAGAGCGGGTTGAGGGTGAGCCCGCCGTACAGCCAGCAGGTGGTGTCGCGGGTGTAGAGGGTGTTCGGCAGCGGCGGCATCAGGTATTCGCGGACGCCGGTCGCCTCGCGGGCCAGCGAGACGTAGGCGGACTTGCGGAACTCCGCGGGCAGGTCCGACGTGGCCAGGCCGCCGATCAGGAACTCGGCGAGCTCGCGCGGCTTGAGGTCCTCCAGGAACGCGCGGGTGTCGTCGAGCAGGCCGAGGCCCACCTCGTTCGCGATGATCTTGCGGTCGAGCAGCCACGTGCGGGCCTCGGGGATCGCCATGGTCTCGGCGAGCAGGTCGTGCAGCTCGACCACCTCGACGCCGCGGTTGCGCAGCTTGTTGACGAAGTCGGCGTGGTCGCGCTGGGCGTTCTCGACCCACATGACGTCGTCGAAGAGCAGGTCGTCGGCGTTGCCGGGGGTGAGGCGGCGGTGGGCGAGACCGGGCGCGCAGACGAGCACCTTGCGCAGCCGGCCGACCTCGGAGTGGACGCCGTGTTCGATGGCCATGGACAACTCCCTCAGATGGATATCCAGCCCGCCGCGAGCGCCACGACGCCGGCCACGGCGCCGATGACGGAGACGGCGAGAATGACGAGCTCGCGCCCGGAGAAGAGCCGCCGGCCCTGCTCCCGGCGCGCCTGGACGAAGAGCAGCGTGGCGGGCGCGTAGAGGATGAGCGACACGAGCAGGAACTTCGGCCCGGCCGCGACCAGCAGGAAGATCGTGTAGGCGACGGCGATGGCGCCCACGGTGAGCTCGCGCCCGTGCCCCTCCGGGCGCTCCGCATAGGTCTCGCGGGTGAGGGCGAGCTTCAGGGCGTAGGCGGCGGCGAGCAGGAACGGGATCAGGCTGAGCGCGCTGGTCAGGTCCAGGGCGAAGTTGAACGCGTCCTCGGAGAAGTAGGTGACGATCAGGACGAGCTGCACGAGGATCGAGGTCAGCAGCAGGGCGTTGTACGGGACGTCGCCGTGCTTGGTGCGGCGCAGGAACCGGGGCATGTCGTCGTCGTTCGCCGCGACGTAGAGCACCTCGGCCGCCATCAGGGTCCAGGCCAGGTAGGCGCCGAGCACCGAGACGATCAGCCCCACGCTCACGAAGACCATGCCCCACTGGCCCACCGCGGCCTCGAGCACCCCGCCCATCGACGGCTGCCGCAGCTCCGCGATCTCCTCGCTGGGCAGGATCCCGTACGACACGATGGTGACCGACGCGAAGGTCGCGAAGACGCCGAGGAAGCCGAGGACGGTGGCGCGGCCGACGTCCTGACGGCGCTTGGCGTGCCGGGAGTAGACGCTGGCGCCCTCGACGCCGAGGAAGACGAAGACCGTCACCAGCATGGTGCCCTTGACCTGCTCGAAGAGCGAACCGTAGGAGCTCGGCCCGCTCAGGTTGTCGGCGAAGACCTCGGGGTCGAGCAGGAAGAGCGCGATGAGGACGAAGACCACGATCGGCACGACCTTGGCGACCGTGACGACCCGGTTGAGCGCGGCGGCGTCCTTGACCCCCCGCTGAATGAGATAGAAGAAGATCCAGATGCCGACGGTGGAGAGCAGGACCGCGAGCGCCGTGTCGCCGTCGCCGAGCGCGGGCCAGATCGCGCCGACCGTCGACATGATCAGCACCCAGTAGGTGACGTTGCCGACGCAGGCGCTGGCCCAGTAGCCGAAGGCCGAGAAGAACCCGAGATATTCGCCGAAGCCCGCCTTCGCGTACGCGTAGACGCCCGCGTCGAGCTCCGGCTTGCGCAGGGCGAGCGTCTGGAAGACGAACGCCAGCATGAGCATGCCCGCGCCGGCGATGCCCCACGCGATCAGCGCGCCGTAGACGCCGGTCTCCTCGGCGAAGCGCCTCGGCAGCGAGAAGACGCCGGCACCCACCATCGAGCCGACGACCATCGAGACCATCGTCAGCAGGGTGAGTTTTTGAGCTGTGGACGTGCCTGTGGTGGTGTCCGTTCCGGTCACGTCGTCGCCTTTCCTGTCTCCGGGGCTCTCGTCTAGGGCTCGCTGACCGGCACCTGGGCGGTCCGGGTGGCGCCGCCGCGCTGATAGCGGACGTCGACCACGTCGCCGGGCCGGTGGGCGCGGATCGCGACGAGCATCTGGTCGGTGCCGTTCACCGCCGTGCCGCCGACCTGGGTGATCACGTCGCCGGGGCGCAGGCCGCCGCGCGCGGCGCCAAAGCCGGGCACGACCTGCTCCACCAGGGCGCCGCGCGGCAGGCCGGTGGCCTTGGCGATCTCGTCGGTCACACTGACCGACATGACGCCGATGACCGGATGGGTGGCGCGGCCGGTCTCGATGATCTGCTGGGCGACCGAGCGGGCGAAGTCGATCGGGATGGCGAAGTTGAGCCCGATGCTGCCGCCACCGCCCTCGGGCGGCTGCGCGCCGGCCGAGTTGACCCCGACCTGGCGGCCCGAGCAGTCGACGAGCGGGCCGCCGCTGTTGCCCTGGTTGACGGCCGCATCGGTCTGCACGGCGTTGACCAGGGCCGCCGGCTCCTCGCCCTGGCCCACGTCGATCCAGCGGTTGAGGGCGCTGACCACGCCGGCGGTGATGGTGCTGTTGAGCCCGAGCGGGGAACCGGCCGCGACCACCGGCTGACCGACGACCAGGGCGGAGGAGTCGCCGATCGCGATCGGGGTGAGCGTGGCCGCGGCCGGGTCGACCCGGACCACCGCGAGATCGGTGGCCGGGTCGCGTCCCACGAGCGTCGCCGGCACCTCGGAGGCCCCACGGGCGAAGTCCACGGTGACGGTGCCGCCCACCCCGGGCGCGATGACGTGGTCGTTGGTGAGAATGTTGCCGTTCTGGTCGAGCACCGAGCCGGAGCCGAGACCGCTGACGGCGCCGCGCCGCACGTTGATCGTGACCAGTGACGGGAACACCACCCCCGCCACCGCGGTCACGTCACATCCACCGCCGGCGGTGGCGGCCGCCGCGGCCGGGCGGCCGTCGCCGCCCGAACCGGACGCGGCCGCACCGAGCAGGCCGCCGGTGATCCCCGACAGCAGCGCGAGGGCCGCTGCCCCGGCAACCAGACGTCCCGGCGTGAGTCGCATGGAGCCAACGTAAAAAGCCCTCGATCCCCCGAGCGTCATCCCGAACGGATGAAACGGCGAATCATTTTCGGGCGCCCGGGTGTCGGCAACTCGACTGCCGCCTTGCGGTCCGAGGACGACCATGTGCTCCTCTACCTCGAAGGAGCGCCGTGACCCAAGAGCAGACAGAGCCGTCGGCCGCGGAGCAGACCAGGCGGTGGGGCCGGCAGTTCGGCGTGACCGCGGGACTGCTCGTCGGCTTCGCCGCGCTGGTCGTCGCGATGATCTGGATAGCCGACGGCGACGACGTGGTCTGGCAGCGCCGGGTCTACGTCTTCGGGGCGGTCGAGGCGCTCGTGTTCACCGCCATCGGCTGGCTCTTCGGCCGCGAGGTGCACCGCTCGGCCGCGCAGTCGGCGCAGGCCTCGGCAGACGCGGCCAACCAGGCGGCAGATCAGGCACGCTCCGAGGCGCAGGCGGAGGCGGCCCAGGCATCCGAGGCGCGCGTCGCGGCGGCCGAGACCGACGCCAAGCTGCAGGCCGTACGGGCGGCTGCCCTGTCCAGCGCGCCCGCCTCGCGCGGCGGTCCGCAGGACGTCAGCGCGCGGTCCCGGTCCGAGGCGGCCCTTGATCTCCGTGCCTTCATCACGGAGCTGACCGAGCCGCCGGAGCGAAACCGTTGACCTCCGCGTTCCGAACCGAGCCCCGCGACGACGCGATCCGGCACCTGCGGCGGTCCCTGGTGCGCCTGGAGACCGCCGACGGCGACGCGGGCAGCGGATTCTGGATCGGGCCCGGCCTAGTGATGTCGTGCGCCCACGTCGTTCCCGGCGGCCGGGTCACCGTGGTGTGGCAGGGCCACCACCTCGCGGGAGAGGTCAGCGAGGCGGTGCCGGCGGCGCGCGGCCGGGCGGACGAGCCGTGGCCGTACCCCGACCTCGCGGTGATCAGCGTGCCGCGGGCCCCCGAGCACGACTGCGTCTGGCTCAGCGAACAACGCATCCCACTCCGGACACCCCTGTTCCTCCTCGGATACTCGTCGGTCTACAGCGCGGAGCTGAAATCGCATTCCGCGTACGGCACCTTCTCCGGATCGCATGGCGACGAGGACGAGATGTGGCGCTTCGTGGGCGACGAGATCGCGCCGGGCATGTCCGGCGGGCCGGTGCTCGATCTCGACCGGGGCGCGGTCTGCGGCGTGATCAAGACGAGCCGCGAGATCAACAGCGAGCGCGGTGGCCTGCTGGTGCCCATCCGCGGCGTGCGTGCCCTGACCGAGGCCGCGCGGGCACACCTGTGGCGCGCGCACGACCGGCATCACGCCACGAGTGCCTGGGTCGTCCTGAGGCGCGGGCTGGCCGAGGGCGCACTGCCGGGTGACGTGCCGACGTTGGACGCCGGCGAGGAGGTGGAGTTGCTGGAGCTGATCACCCGGCTCGAGGACACTCCCGACCTGCGCGCGCTCTACGCGGAGGCGGTGGCGCCCGCCACCGGGCTTCCGCCCGAGCCGATCACCGACGTCCGCCAGCTCTGCTACCTGCTCGCCGATCTGCTTCCCCGGCACGGCGAGCCGCACCCGCTGCTGCGGCTCGTGCACCGGCTCGCGGCGCGGGAACCGAAGCCGGTGGCGGACGCACTGCGTGAATGGGCCGTGCGGGTGGCGGCGCGACGAGGCGAGTACGACGACTTCGAGAGATGGCGCCGCGACGCCGCCACCGCGCACACGCCGGCCGGCGACCGCCCGTCGATCATCGTGCAGGTCGTGCCCACGGCGCTCGACAGCACGCGCTACCTGCTGACACTCTGGGTGCGCGAGAACGGCAAGCGCAGCGTGAAGACGTACTGCGACGACGGGCAGGGCCGCGACGTGGCGGCCATCCGCGCGCTTCTCGTACGGCTTCTGCGGCCCTTGCTCAAGCGGCTCGAGGGCTGGGCGAGCATCGAGTTCGTGGTGCCCGGCGACCTGTTCGACGAGGACTTCGAGAACCTTCTCGTCGGCAGGTACTCGCGTCTAGGGCGCACCAACCCGGTCGTGATCCGTGACCTCGAGCGGCTCTCCGACGACGAGACGTGGCACGCGTGGCAGACGCGCTGGCGGTCGCTGCGCGCGGGGACGGGCAGCGCCGAGTGGCTCGCCTGCGACGATGACCCCAGCCCCGACAAGCTCGACGCCGGCCTGCGCCTGCGCCCCGAGATCGCGGTGCTCGGCCTGGCCAGGCAGCCCCGGCAGTACGCGGAGGACGCGCTCGGCGTCGCCCTCTACGCCGGGGTGCCGGCCGCGTTGTGGAGCCGCGACACCTGCCCGGAGCACCAGGCCGGCGGGCACGTCGGCGAGTGTTCCGGCGCCGGCTTTCGCCGTACCGTCTCGCGGCTCCTCGCCGGATGCGAGCTCGGCGAGCTGCCCGACGTCATCCAGCGCACCCGCAACGCCGCGGCCGCCGGCGAGGAGCCGTCCTGCACCGGCGTGGTGCTGCTGTGGGACGACCCCGAGCGCCGGCCGGAACCGGACGCCCCGCTCATCGAACTCGCCTGACGGAACGGAGCATCGCCGATGACGGACTGGCACATCTTCCGGGGATCCGGGGAGCCGCACGAGTGGGAGCTCCCGCCCGCGCCGCCGTGGCGCAACTTCAGTGCCGCCCCGAGCCTGCGGCTGGACGGGGACGACTGGTGGCAGCGCAACCCCATCGACCTGGAACGGGCCCGCACGTACCAGCCGGAGGCACGGGAACTGGAGGCGCTCAACGTCGCCCTCTTCCTGCGCCGGCCGCTGCTGGTCACCGGGCCGCCCGGCACGGGGAAGTCCACACTGCCGTACGCGGTCGCGTACGAGCTCGGCCTCGGCCCGGTCCTGCGCTGGCCGATCAACAGCCGCTCGACGCTGCAGGAGGGGCTCTACCGGTACGACGCGATCGGCCGGCTCCAGGACAGCAACCTGCCCCACACCGGCGCCACCGGAGCGCCCGCGGCCATCGGCCAATACCTGCGCCTCGGGCCGCTCGGCACCGCCCTGCTCCCGTTCGACCGGCCGCGGGTGCTGCTCATCGACGAGATCGACAAGAGCGACATCGACCTGCCAAACGACCTGCTCAACGTGCTGGAGGAGGGCGAGTTCGCCATACCGGAGCTGATCCGGGGTGGTGAGCGGGGCGAGAAGGTCTTCGTGCACGGCCAAGAGGAGCCGATGCCGCTCGCCGGCGGCACCGTGCGATGCAGCACCTTCCCCATCGTGGTGCTGACCAGCAACGGCGAGCGCGACTTCCCGCCGGCCTTCCTCCGCCGCTGCGTCCGGCTCGAACTGGCGGTGCCCACCGCCGAGCGCCTCGCCCGGATCGTCGAGTCGCACCTCGGCGCGGCCTACCGGCAACGCTCGGCCGACCTGATCGAGCACTTCCTGGCCCAGCGCGAATCGGCCCGGCTCTCCACCGACCAATTGCTGAACGCCGTCTTCCTCACCATGAACGTCGACGTCCCCGACCGCCGCGGCCTGATCGACAGCGTGCTGCGCAGCCTCTCCTCCACCGTGTGACCATGCGAACCGAGGCTCTCGTCGAGACGCTCCGCCGGGCCGGCCTGGCCGCGGAGGCCCTGGAGGTCGCCGAGGCGCTGTGGCTGGCGTCCACGATCGAGGAGCTGACCGCATTGGGTACGGCGATGCCGGCGCAGCCCGTCGCGCCGTCGCCCACCGTCGAGGTGGCCCCGCTCGCCGACGAGCCCGACGACGAGCCGATGCTGGATCTCACCGAGGCCGTCGAGAGCCTGCGAGAGGAGCCGGTCTTCGAAGGAGCGCCCCTGCATGTACCGGTTGCCGGCGAGCCGGAGGCGGTCGAGGTGGCCGGCAGCGCCGTCCCCGTGCGGCAGGGGCCGGCGCTGCCCTCGCGCGGCGCGCTGCTGCGGGCCCTGCGGCCGTTGAAGCGGCGGATCGACACCGGCCGCCTCGAGGTGCTGGACGAGGACGCGACCGCGCAGCGGATCGCCGACGGCGGCCCGTTCAGCCCCGTGCTGCGCGCCGCCCAGGAGCGCTGGCTGGACGCTGTGGTCGTGGCCGACCGGGCGCCGTCCATGGGCCTGTGGACGGGCGTCGCCGAGGAGCTGCTGGCCACCCTGCGGCAACTGGGCGCGTTCCGCGACGTGCGGCTCTGGCATCTCGTGCACGACGGAGCGGACGGTCCGGCGATCATCCCGGAGAGCACGGCGGACCCGTCGGGCAACGGGACGCGCAGCCCGAGCGAGCTGGTCGACTTCTCCGGCCGCCGGGTGTTCCTGGTGCTCACCGACGCGACCGCGGACGTCTGGCGCACCGGGTCGGCGGCGAAGGTGCTGACCGCCTGGTCCCAGCGCGGATACGTCACCATCGTGCAGCCACTGCCGGAGCGCCTCTGGCCGCGCACCGCGCTGCGCGTGCGCAACGGGACGTTCCTGTCGTTCCGGCCCGGCACCTTCACGAGCGAGCAGACCTTCGTCGAAAGGCGGCGGCGCCCGCGCGGCCTGCGGGACGACGAGATCCCGGTGCCCGTCGTCGAGCTGCGGCCGGCGTGGTTCGCGTCGTGGTCGAGGACCGTCGCCGGGTCCGCCCACGGCGGTGTGGAGATGGCGGCGGCGATTCTCTCACCGGCGTCGGCCCCGGACGCGACCCCGGGAGACGAACGCCGGCCCGATGAGGCGACCACCCTTGTCGGCACCTACTTCGCCACGGCGTCGCCGGAGGCCTGCCGCCTGGCCACGTGCCTCGCCGCGGTGCCCCTCGACCTGCGGGTCATCCGGCTCGTCCAGCGGGTGATGGTGCCCGCGTCGGGACCGGCGCACATAGCCGAGGTCCTGCTGTCGGGCCTGCTGCACCGGGTGGGCGCGGACGAGACGCTGCATCGTTTCGAGTTCCGGCCCGGGGTGCGCGACCTGCTGCTCAACGAGCTGCGCGTCTCGGACATGCGGCAGGTGGTGCAGGCGGTTTCCGAATACGTGAGCGCGAACGCGGGTCTGTCCGACGCGACCTTCGAGGCGGTTGCCACTATGGAGGGTGGGGCGGCGGCCGCGGTGGCGGAGCGGCCCTTCGCCTGGATGCCGATGGAGTTGGTGCGGCGGCTGACACCACCCGTCACGCGAACGCCGAGCGCACCCGAGCCACTGACCGGGGCCGGCATCGGCGAGGGCATGGTGCTCGGCGGGCGATACCGCCTCCGTGAGCGCGTCGGCGTCAGCATGCTGGGCGAGGTCTGGCGAGGCACCGACGAGGTCCTGAATCGGACGATAACCGTGCAGGTATTGTCGCCCGCGCTGCTCGGCGAGCCGAATTTCGCCGACGTGTTCCGCACCGAGGCTCGCGCGCTGGCCACGATCCGCCATCCCGCCGTCGTCCCTGTCCACGACATCATCGTTGATCAAGATGGGGCTTTCCTCGTCATGAAGTTGGTCGAGGGCGAACCCCTCGACGATGCGCTCAGCCGCGCCGGGCGACTGGCGCCGACCGACACGATGGCGCTGATCGCGCAGGCCGCCGACGCGCTGCAAGCAATGCACGTGAAAGGCCTCGTGCACGGCAGCATCCACAGCGGCAGCTTCCTCATCGTCTTCGGCAACACCCTCATGCTCACCGGCTTGGTCACGGCTCGCATCATGCGAGCTGCCACCGCCATAGCCACGTCGCTGGACCCGGTACCGTTCGAGGCCAACCGCTCCCCGGAGCAATTCTCCGGAGAAGTCGCCACGCCGGTCTCCGACGTCTACGCACTCGGCGTGATCGCCTACGAATGCCTGTCCGGGCGTCCTCCCTTCGCGGGAAGGGTGCCGGTGGAGATCGCCATCGGGCATGTCCGGGATACGCCACCTCCGCTGCCCCCCGAGATTCCCCCGAACGTGCGCAGCCTGGTCGAGCGGGCCATGGCCAAGGATCCCGCCGACCGGTGGCCATCCGCCGGCGCGATGGCCGCTGCCGCTCGCCTGGCCGCTGAGTCCGCCGAGGACACCCGCCCGGTGCCGTCCGGGGACGGCTTGATCGCGCCAGGGGTGGTCCTCGGCGGCCGCTACCGTCTCGACCAGCAGATCACCGTGGGCGGCGAGCGCACCACGTGGCGCGGCACCGACGAGGTGTTCGGCCGGCCGGTCAACGTCGAGGTCTTCCCGCCCGCGCCGGCCCGGGAGCCCGGCTTCGCCGAGCGCTTCAGCCGCGAGGCGCGTGTACTGGCCAGGATCAACCATCCCGGGCTCGTCGATGTCTTCGACTACGGCATCGGAGAACATTTCCTCTTCCTCGTGACGGTGTACGTCGAGGGTGACGCTCTTTCTCACACGCTGAGCCGGGCCGGGCGCATGACGCCGGATCGCGCCATGGCTCTGGTCGCGCAAGCCGCCGAGGCGTTGCAGGCCGCTCACGAATTCGGCGTCGTGCACCGCGATGTCAATCCGGGCAACCTTCTGATCCGCCCGGACGGCACGCTCGTCGTCACCGGCTTCGGCCTCGGCCGCACCGGAGTCCTGGGGGAAGGACTGTCCGAATACGTACCGCTCGGCACCGCCCTCTACGCCTCACCGGAGCAAGCCTCCGGCGAGGTCGCCACGCCGGCCTCCGACGTGTACGCGCTCAGCGCGATCGCGTACCGATGTCTCACCGGCGAACCGCCCTTCGCCGGAGCCACCCCGGACGAAGTCGCGTCGATGCACCAGCACGATGCCCCACCGCCGCTGCCCGCCGACGTTCCGCCGCGGATGCGCTCGATCTTGCAGGAGGCCATGGCCAAAGAGCCGAGCCGACGGCCGACCGCGGCGGCGGTGGCCGCGGCCGCCCGCGAGGCCGTGGGTTCCAGGCCGAGCACGGACGATGAGATCACTCCGCCCTATCCCTATCTTTCCGAGGCCACGGACCGGGCGGCGGCTGTCCGTCCCGTAGGAGGACCGCCGGCCATCACATGGGAAGACGCCTCGCCCGACCCTCGGGACGCGGTGCGAGACATCGAGAGCGAGGTCGACCGGACCTATCCGAGTCCTCGGCGGCGTTTCCTCCGGCGAAACCTGAGCGCCGTGGCTGTCCTCCGGACGATGGTCGGCACGGCGGAGCGCTACCGGAGCCCGGCTCTCGATTACACGCCCAATCACTTCGTCGTGTCGATGGCGGAGGAGGATTTTCTGCGTTTCATGTCATGGGACCCGCCGGTCATGTCCACGTTTCCGCGGTACTTGGACCGGATCTTCCAGGCGCGTGGCTGGTATCTGATCAACCCCGTGCGGGTCGAGTTCCGCCTCGACACGCGGATGAAGTCGCCCGGCGTCCAGGTCTCCACGGAATAGCCGATCGCCGCGGTCACCAGGGTGATCGCGGCGGGACGGCCCGGGAAGGGTCAGGAGATCTTGCGGCGGTACGCGAGCATCGCGAGCACGTACGCGACGATCGTGATGCCGGCGCACCAGGCCAGGGCGATCCAGATGTCGTTGCCGACCGGCTGCTCGGCGAGCAGGGCCCGGATCGAGTTGACGATGGAGGTGACCGGCTGGTTCTCGGCGAAGGCGGCGACCGCGGCCGGCATGGTGTCGGTGGGGACGAAGGCCGAGCTGATGAAGGGCAGGAAGATGATGGGGTACGAGAAGGCGCTCGCCCCGTCCGGGGACGAGGCCGACAGGCCGGCGAGGACCGCGATCCAGGTCAGCGCGAGGGTGAAGAGCAGCAGGATGCCGGCGACGGCGAGCCAGGCCGGCACGCCCGCCGAGGAGCGGAAGCCGGCGAGCAGGCCGATGCCGATGATGATGACCACCGAGAGGGCGTTGGAGACCACCGAGGTCAGCACGTGTCCCCAGAGGACCGACGAGCGGGCGATCGGCATCGAGTTGAACCGCTCGAAGATGCCGCCCTGCATGTCGTTGAAGAGCCGGAAGCCGGTGTACGAGATGCCGCTGGCGATCGCGATGAGCAGCACGCCGGGCATCAGGTAGTTGGTGTAGTTGTCGGTGTTGGCCTGGATCGCGCCGCCGAAGACGTAGCGGAACAGCAGCAGGAACGCGATCGGCATGATCGTGACGGTGATGATCGTGTCGAGGCTGCGGGTGATGTGCTTCATCGACCGGCCGAGCATCACGCCGGTGTCGCTGATCGTGTGCGTGGTCATCGCTGCTGCTCCTGCTTCTGTCCGACGATCGCCAGGAAGATCTCTTCGAGGGTGGGCTGCCGCTCGACGTACTCGACCTTCGCGGGCGGCAGGAGCTTGCGCAGGTCGTCCAGGGTGCCGGAGACGATGATCGTGCCCTGGTGGAGGATCGCGATCCGGTCGGCCAGCTTCTCGGCCTCGTCCAGGTACTGGGTGGTGAGCAGGACCGTCGTCCCCCCGCCGGCGAGGTTCTCGATCACCTTCCACACCTCGATGCGCGCCTCCGGGTCGAGGCCGGTGGTCGGCTCGTCGAGGAAGATGACCGGCGGGTCGCCGATGAGGCCCATGGCGATGTCGAGACGGCGCCGCATGCCACCCGAGTACGTGGCCACGCGCCGCCCGCCCGCGTCGGTGAGCCCGAAGCGGTCGAGCAGGTCGTCGGCGAGCTTGCCGGGGTCGGCGACCCGCCGCAGCTTGGCGATCATGATGATGTTCTCGCGGCCGGTGAGGATCTCGTCGACCGCGGCGAACTGGCCGGTGAGGCTGATCGACTCGCGCACCTGCCGGGCCTCGGTGACGACGTCGTAGCCGTTGACGACGGCCGTGCCGTCGTCCGGTTTCAGCAGCGTGGCGAGCGTGCGCACCGTTGTCGTCTTGCCGGCGCCGTTGGACCCGAGCAGCGCGAAGATGCTGCCGCGGGCCACCTCGAAGTCGACGCCCTTGAGCACTTCGACGTCCTTGTAGGACTTGCGCAAACCGTGCACCCGGATCGCCGGGGTCTGACCTTCCATGGTTCTCTTTCCCTTCCGTGGGGGTTCAGGAGCGGTGGATGCGGATGTCGCCGTAGCCGGTGCGGGCGCGGACCTCGACGGTCTCGGCGGCCTCGCCGGGGCTGCTGACGTTGTCCATCTCGTTGCGGACCTTGCCGAAGCCGGTGTTGAGCTCGAGCCAGGCCGCGGTGCCCTCGGCGATGCCGATGTCGAGCGGGCCGGCGGCGGTGTCGAGCGACACCGAGCCGCGGGCCACCCGGCCGAGGCGGATGCGGCCGTTGGCGGTCTTCGCGTCGACGCCGGCGCCGGCCCGCTCGATGTCGATCTCGCCGTTGGCCGTCTTGACCCGGACGTCGCCCGCGACGGCGTCGATCGTGGTGTCGCCGTTGGCGCTCTTGACGACCACGGCGCCGTCGACCTCGCCGAGCTGGACCTTGCCGGAGCCGGTGGAGACCTCGGCGTCACCGGCGACCCGGTCGACGCTGACGTCGCCGAAGCCGGTGTGCAGCCGCAGCGGGCCGGTCTGCTCGAGCCACATGTCGCCGGTGCTCTTGATGCGGGTGTCGCCCAGCCGGCCGGTGCAGCGGAAGCCGCCCATCACCAGGTGGGCGTCGAGCCGTGAGCCGGCGGGGAGCTCGATGGAGACGGCGACCGCCTTGGACTTCTTGGAGAAGTCGAAGGTGCGCTTGGGGCCGATCACCCGCAGCTCGCCGTTGACGTAGTCGACCTTGATCTGCTGGGCGGCCTGCACGTCGGACTCGTCGTTCTCGTCGCTGGGACGGACCTCGACGACGGTGTCGGTGCGGTCGCTCGCGACGATCCGCACGTCGCCGATGTAGTAGTCGAGCGTGACGGCGATCGATGCGGGGGTGTCGAATTTCGGCATGGGAGTACCTACCTCACGGGTCGGTGGAACCGTCTCCGCAGGTCAGAGACGTGGAGTGGAACGGCGGAGCGGGAGGCGGCTAGCGCACCCAGCCGGTGAAGCGCTGGGTCGTGCGCTTGGCGTTGTCGCGCGGCTCGGGGCGCTGCGGCCGGTCGGACTGCTGGAGGGAGGCGGCGGCGGCCCGGACGAGCCAGGCGTTGACCGAGCGGCCCTCCTTGGCCGCGGCCTCCTCGATCGCGGCCTTGAGCTGCTCGGGCATGCGGACGTTGATGCGGGCGGCGGGGCCCTCCTCGGCGAACGAGAGGTCGCTCTCGGTCGCGTTTGCGGGGGTGTCCGCCGCGGCGGCGGGCTCGGCGGCGGGCGCCGCCGGGGGCGGGGTGACGACGAAGCCGGGGTCGCGGCCGCGCAGGCGCAGCTCGACGGAGCCGGGGGCCAGGTCGCTGGTGATCTCGTCGGCGGCGGCGGACAGCGCCTCGAGCAGGGTCATGCGGATCGCCGACTCGAGGGCGCCGGTCAGGCGCTCGACCAGCGCACGCGACTCCTCGCCGCCGGCTTCGGCCAGCGTGGCGAACTCGCGGCCGAGGGTGTTCACATACGTGGTCAAGTCCATGGCACTACTGTGGCACGCCATGGCGCCACCCGCAAGGCTTTATGGCACCACAGTTGTGCCAAGATGGCACCACGCAGTGGCGCGAAAGGCGCGCTGCGGCCTTGAGCTGCGCAAACGCCGCGCCGCGCCGCGGGGGCGGTGATCCTGCGGTGGGGGACGCGGCGTGGCGTACCACCGTTTGGTCTTGAAACGCGACGACGCCGCAGGAGCGACCCTGCGGCGTCGTGATGTGATGTTGTGCCCGGGGCGGGTCTCGAACCCGCACGCCTGCGCGAGGCAGCCGCTTTTAAGGCGGCCGTGTCTGCCATTCCACCACCCGGGCGGGCCTGGTGACACCGTATAGGTTGCCGGCCGGGTGGCGGAAACGGAGATTACCTCAGCGGGTGCCCGCGCCCACGGTCTCGCGCTCCTCCGGCTTCCGCACCGGCGGGGTCACCTCGAGGAACTCCTCGCGCGGGTGGTGCAGCTGGCCGAGCGCGATGGTCTCGCGGCGCAGCACGAAGGCGAGGGTCCAGTCGGCGACGACGCGGACCTTGCGGTTGAACGACGGGATCCGGCTCATGTGGTACGAGCGGTGCATGAACCAGGCGGGAAGGCCGCGGACCTTGATGCCGTAGACGTGCGCCACGCCCTTGTAGAGGCCGAGGCCGGCGACGGAGCCCACGTACTTGTGGCGGTACTCCTTGGGCTCGCCGCCGAGGATGACCGACTTGATGTTGTCGGCGAGCACCTTGGCCTGGCGGACCGCGTGCTGGGCGCTCGGCGAGCACCAGCCGCCGGGGTTGGTCAGGTCGGGCACCTGGGCGCAGTCGCCGGCCGACCAGGCGCCGTCGAGCACCTTGCCGTCGTTGTCCACCACCTGGAGGGTGGGCAGGCAGTTGACGTGACCCTTGGGGCCGCGCGGCAGGTCGGTGAGGTCGAGCATCGGCGACGGCTTCACGCCCGCGGTCCAGACCACGGTCTCGGCGCGGAACTTGTCGCCGTCGGACAGCTCGATGTTGCCGTCGACGCAGGACTTGAGGAACGTCTCGAGGCGGATCGAGATGCCGCGCTTGGCGAGCTGACGGGCCGCGTACGCGCCCATCTTGGCGCCGACCTCGGGCAGGATCCGGTTGCTGGCCTCGACCAGGACGAACTTGACCTCTTTCTGGTCGAGCTCGGGGTAGTACTTCAGGGCGTCGCGGACGACGTCCTCCATCTCGGCCATCGCCTCGACGCCGGCGAAGCCGCCACCGACGAAGACGAAGCTCAGCGCCGCCTTGCGGATCTCGGGGTCGGGCGTCACGGCCGCGACGTCGAGCTGGTCCATGATGTGGTTGCGCAGGTAGATGGCTTCACCGATGGTCTTGAAGCCGATGCCGCGCTCGCTGAGACCGGGGATCGGAAGGGTGCGCGAGACCGAGCCGGGCGCCACGATGATGTGGTCGTACTCCATCTCGGTCGCGGGGCCCTCGATGGGCTGGACGGTGACCGTCTTGCGCGCGTGCTCGACCTTGGTGACCTCGCCGACGATGACGCGGCACTTCTTGAGCTCGCGGCGGAGCGGCACAACACTGTGCCGCGGCTCGATGTTGCCGGCTGCCGCCTCGGGCAGGAACGGCTGGTAGGTCATGTGGGGCTGGGGGTCGATGACGACGATCTCGGCCTTGCGGCGGCTGAGCTTCCTCGACAGACGCAGGGCCGCATAGAGCCCGACGTGACCTGCCCCTACGACGACAATGCGCTGCGGATTCACGCCTTATATTGTCGCGCTTCCGCGGCCGCAACGCCTCTCGGTGTGATCTATCCCAAGTCCATCTGTCAAGTGCTATGACGCACATATTTCGGGGACATTTCACATCCTGCGAACGAGGCGTGCTATGAGGAGCGTGGCCCCCGCGGCACCGGCCAGACCGACAAGAGTAGCCACCAAAAACGCACTTCCGGCAAGGTCGGCGGTGAGTCCCAGAATGGCTACGGTGAGTACCGCCGAAATGACGACAACGGCGAGCGCACGGGCCAGCCAGACGCCCACGACATCGGCGTTGACGACGGCGTCGTACGGCAGAACGGCAGCCAGCGCGGTCAAGGAGTGTCCAAGATAGAGCGCCGTGGCGATCGTCAGCACCCGCCAGAGCGCGACCGGCGCGTCCTCCATGACGGTGTCGACGAGCCAGCCGGCCACCACGGTGAGCGCGGCGACGGTGGCGCCCCGGCCGCGCGGCGCGACCGCCGGATAGAGGGCGACCAGCGCGAGCGGGGCGAAGAACTGCGAGCCGAGCAGCGCCGGGGGCCACGCGACCGACATGGCGACCAGGCCGCAGAGCGCGATCGCGCAGCGCACCAGGAACGGCATCACGGTCGCCCGGGTCAGCACCGTGCGCGCGCCGGCGATCTTGCGGGTGAGCAGCGCGAGCATGTCAGTGCCCCCGGGGCGCCGAGGCGAGGCGGGAGACGTCCCGCAGGACCAGGTCGAGGCTGCCGGCGCCGGCCCACGAGACGACCGGAACGCCGTGCTCGCGCAGGCGGCCCAGCACGTTGTCGCGCTCGATGCGCCACAGCCGGGTGGCGAGCGGCGTCCACTGGTCGCGCACCTCGGGGGCGGCACCCGCGGGCAGCGTGTCGACGGCGACGACGTAGCGGCCCGACTGGGCGAGCGACGCGAGCATGTCGGCGGCCCGCGGATCGATCAGCGGGGTCAGCACCATGACGAGCGCGTCGGACGAGACGTGGTGGGCGCCGAAGTCGTGCTCGTCGTCGGCCATCGGATCGGGGCGGACGTCGAGCAGCCACTCCAGCACGGTCAGGTATTGCCGGCGGCCGGCCGCGGGGCGCAGGCGGCGGGCGGCGGCGCCGTATTCGAGCAGCGAGACCCGGTCACCGCGCTGAAGGTAGTGCTCGGCGATCGCGGCGGAGGCCCGGACCGTGGTGTCGAGCACCGAGGCGCTGCCGCCGACCCCGCCGGACAGGCCCACCTCGCCGAGCACGTCGAGCAGCAGCACCACCTCGGCGTCCCGGTCGGACAGGGTCGAGGCGACATGCAGATCACGCGTACGCAGGGAGACGCGCCAGTCGATGCGCCGCAGCCGGTCGCCGGGCGCGAAAGGGCGGACCCCCGCGAGCTCGCCGCCCTCGCCGGGGCGGCGCGACCGGTGAGCGCCGACCAGACCGGCGGCGGCCGGCATGGCCTCGATGGCGTTGAACGGCTCGGTCACCGGATAGACCCGCACGTCGCGCGCGGGCGTGACCACCGGGCGGCACGCGAGCAACCCGCCACAGGTGGCGACGCGGGCGGCGGCCGGGCCGACGTCCTGCCGGCCCCAGCGGGTGGCCTCGCCGGGCAGCTCGACCGCGGCCCAGCCGTCGGCGGGCACGGTGATCGCGAACGGGCGGTCCGCCTGCTCCAGCTGGAGCCAGCGCGAGGTGCGGACGCGGACCACGACCAGGTCGTACGAGATGTCGTCGGGGTTGCTGACGGTGACCGAGGCGTCGACCTTGCCGCCCTCGACGAGATAGTCCTCGTCCGCACGGATGGTGAGCTCGGGGAACGCCTTGGGCAGGCGGCGCAGGCCGATCGCGGCGCCGATGGCGAACGGCGCGGCGAGCAGCACGAGATCGACGCGGCCGAGGGCGACACCGAGCACCAGCAGCAGGCCGGTGAGCAGGACGGCGCGGCCCAGCGCCCGGGTCGGCACCCAGGCGGGACCGGGCGCGCCGTCGGCCGGCGCGGACGGCGGGACGGCGGTGCGCAGCCGCAGCTCCAGGTTGGTCACGTCGCGTATGTGGGCAGGGCGCCGCTGGCCGGCGCGGGCGTCGCCTGGAGAACCTCCTCGACCACGAACGACGGGTCGACGCGGCGCAGCCACATCTCGGGCCGCAGCGTGATGCGGTGGGCCAGGGCCGGGACGGCGACGTCCTTGACGTCCTCGGGCACCACGAAATCGCGGCCGGCCATCGCGGCCCGCGCGCGGGCGAGCAGCAGCAGGGCGAGCGAGCCGCGCGGCGACGAGCCGACCAGCACCGAGGCGTGCTCGCGGGTGGCCGAGGTGAGGGCCACGATGTACCGGCCGATCGAGTCCTCCAGCGTGATCGACTCGAGGGCGGCCTGCATGGACTGCAAGGTCGCGGAGTCGACGACCGGGGTCAGGAACGCCTCCTCCTGGCGGCGGGACATGCGCCGGCGCAGCACGTCCCACTCCTCCTCGGCGGTCGGATAGCCGAACGAGACGCGCAGCAGGAACCGGTCGAGTTGGGCCTCGGGCAGCGGGTAGGTGCCCTCGTACTCGATCGGGTTGGCGGTGGCGAGGACGTGGAACGGCGGGTCGAGGCGATAGGTGACACCCTCGACCGAGACCTGCTTCTCCTGCATGGCCTCGAGCAGCGCGGCCTGGGTCTTCGGCGGCGTCCGGTTGATCTCGTCGGCGAGCAGCATGTTGGTGAAGATCGGGCCGGCCCGGAAGGCGAAGTCGCCCTTGCGCTGGTCGTAGAGGAAGGAGCCGGTGACGTCGGCGGGCAGCAGGTCGGGGGTGAACTGCAACCGGCGGAAGTCGAGGCCGAGCGCCTGGGCGAAGCTGCGGGCGGTCAGCGTCTTGCCGAGGCCGGGCAGATCCTCCAGCAGGACGTGGCCGCCGGCGAGGATGCCGGCGAGGACCAGCTCGAGGGAGTCGCGCTTGCCCACCACGACGCTGCCGACCGAGTCGAGGACGGCATTGGCCAGCCTGCCCACCTCGTACGGCGGAAGAGCCTGCACGCCTGTCTCGGTCACCGGGGCACCCTTCTTCACAGTCTTTCCAGCGCGTCCACGTAGGTCGCCAAGTCGCGGGGCTTGCTTTTCTTCTCGCCGCCCTGGAGCGCGGCCCAGAGCGGGTCGCCGAGCAGCTCACGGGCGCGCCGCGGGTCCGACTGGCGGGTGATGCCGTGGCGGAGCCGCAGACGCTCGTCGGTGAGCTCCGCCAGCACCGGCAGAACGTTACGCCAGTACTGATCCGGGTCGTCGTGCGCCCTTTGGAGCGTCTTCTCCCATCGGCGGACGGCCGCGCGGAGCGAGTCGGTGCCCGACCTGCCCGACATGCCCCGCGAGGCGGACCGCTTGGGGACCGGCGGAGCCTTGACCCATTGGACGGCGAGGACCACGAGGCGCAGGGCGATCAGCGCGGTGACGACGAAGACGACGGAGATGTCGATGTCGGAGGAGCGCAGCAGCGCCACGACGACGACGGTGACCACGGCGATGACGGCCACGTTGACGAGGAACCAGGAGCGAGCGGACCGCCGCTTCTCGACCGGGGTGAGCTCCTCGACCGGGACCGGCTCCTCGCGGTAGCCGAAGAGGTCGTCGAGGCCGCCCGTGCTCATCGGGGTGTGCGTCTGCCGGACGAAGTCGGCGCGGTCACGCATGCTCATCGGGCGCCCCTCTCTCATCCGCGCGCACCCGAACCGGGCCGGCACCGCGCTCAACGGGCGCTCGCCTCGGCGCGCGCATCGACCGCGGCCGGGCCGCGCTCATCCGGCCCTCACCTCGGCCGGGACGCCGAGGTCGGCGCGGACTCGCTGGAGGGCCTCGCGGGCCTGGCGGCGCATCTGGTCGTCGACGGTGTGGGTGGCGTAGCGGGCCTGGCGGTAGACCTCGAGCAGCGCGGCGAGCACCGCGGCGTCGACCTGCTGCTCGTTGAGGAGGCGGCCGACCAGGTCGGTGGGGCTGTCGCCCGGGTGGCGCGGCGTGCCGGCGGCGGCCGCGGCCTGCTCCATGCGGACCCAGCAGGCGATCACGGCGCGGCGGGGGTCGCGATCGGTGTCGGACAGCTCCTCCAGGCCGGCGTCGAGCGCCGCCGCGACGAGCTCCTCCGCCGTGCGCTGGTCGTTGGCGCGCTTACGCTTCTTCGGATTTCTCCCTTTTTTCGCCCGCCGGTCGCGGATCACCGCGTAGATGACGAGGCCGACCAGGACCGCGGCGACGACGCCGAACAGGACGAGCGCGACCGTGCCGACCCAGTCGGGCAGGCCGCGCGCCGGCTCGGGCTCGGGCACCTGGGTGGCCTGGGCGGACGGGACCGTCGTCGGCAGGATCGGCGTGTCGTCGACCGGCTGGTCACGCACGATCTCGTCGAGCTGGGCCTCGCTGCGCGTAGCGGCCAGCGAGGTCACGAAGAGCAGCACGAGGACGGCGGCCAGAGGCCACCAGCGACGCACCGCAGCGAGGTCCACGTTGTCTCCATCAACCGGGCAAACCGGCCAGCTCCTTGGCGCGCGCGAAGACGTCGTCCAGCATGGCCGGGGTGAGCTTACCGGTGAACGTGTTCTGCTGAGACACGTGGAAGCAGCCCAGCAGATCGGGCACTCCCGGCAGGCTCACGTGCGCCCCGTGCCCGAACTTCGGCCGCGGCACCGGCGGCCGCACCCCGTAGACCGCCCGCATCGCAGGCCACCAGGCCTGCCAGGCGAACGCGCCCAGCGCCACCACCACCCGCAAGGTCGGCCGGACCAGGCTCAGCTCCCGATGCAGCCACGGCGCGCAGTTGTCCCTTTCGTCGGGTAGAGGTTTGTTGTCCGGAGGTGCACACCGCACCGCCGCGAAGATCCGCAGATGCCGCAGCGCCAGCCCGTCATCGGCGGAGACGCTGGTCGCCTGATTGGCCAGCCCCGCCCGATGCAGCGCCGCGAACAGCACGTCCCCCGACCGATCCCCCGTGAAGATCCGCCCCGTCCGGTTGCCCCCGTGCGCCGCCGGCGCCAGCCCGAGAATCGCGATCTCCGCATCGGCGTTGCCGAAGCCCGGGACGGGCCGCCCCCAGTAGTCCCAGCTCCGGAAGGAGGCACGCTTGGTAGCGGCGACCTCCTCACGCCACGCCACCAGCCGCGGGCAGGCGAAGCAGTCCGCGATGTCGGCGTCGAGCACGCTGAGAGACGCGGCCCCGGCCGCCTGCTTGACGACGTCTTCTCTGCTACGCGCTGGCGAACTCACCCTCACAGCACAGCACCCGCCTGTTGGCCGATGCACTCAGGGTGCACTCACTCGGGGAGATCGAACTCCCCGGCCCTGACACCGTCGAGAAACGCCACCCACGCGTCGTGTCCGAAGGCCAGCGCCGGGCCCGATCGGTCCTTGCTGTCACGCACGCCGACCACGCCGGGCAGGTTCTTGGCCACCTCGACGCAGGAATTGCCACCGTTGTCGCTGCGGGCCGACTTACGCCACACGGCACCGCTCAGGTCTGCCATGCCTTTGCCACTTCCTCGATCAATGCGAGCGAAAGGACGCGGGGCAACGCGTCGCCACGCACCGCCTCCCACCTGCGGGTAAGGCTATCAATGTCATCGCGCCGGTCGGTAATCTGCGCACGAAGAGGGTTGTCCAGGTGAGCCGCTTCGAAATCCCTGGACTTCGCCAAGGTGAAGGCGCCGCCGAGGCCGGCATGCATGCCCGCAGAGGCCGGAATGACATGGATCTGCACGTTCGGGCTGGCCCCGGCTTCGAGGAGACGAGCGCACTGCTCGGCCATGACAGCCGGCGTTCCGATGCAGCGACGTAACACCCCTTCGTCGATGACGACAACGAAGGTCGGCGGGGTGGCGCCGGTGAGAAGGGCCTGCCGATCGAGTCGGGAGCTCACCCGCTGATCTACCTCTGACGCGTCGGTCATCCCGGAGCCCGCGATGATCGCGTGGGCGTAGGACTTGGTCTGCAGGATGCCGGGCACGATGAGCGGCTCGAACCAGCGGATGAGCGTGGCCTCCCGTTCGATGACCAGCCAATCGCGGAACCAGACCGGCGCTTGATCGAAATTGACCAGGCCGCTCAGCAGCCGTTCGAAGACGCCGCCGGTGCTGAGCGCCTTGTCGACCGCGACCACGTATTCGTGCACGGGCGGACGTTGACCATTTTCGACAGCGCTGACGAGCGAGCCCGAATAGTTGATCGCCTTGCCGAGCTCTTCCTGACTCAAACCGGCGGACAATCGCGCCCGGCGCAGCTCGCCGAGCAGAAACGCCGAGGGAGTTGCCTGTTCACCCACTGTTCCACACCCCCGCCACAGAACATGCGCCCACCGCCACAGATCCACACGTGAAAGTCATTCACTGCACGCGAGCGCCAGAAAGGGCCATCGAGGCTTCCGAGCGTATCGATGCCGGCTGGACACTGTGAAGGCCGAATTCGTGATCACGGGAGAGTGGAAATGAACGTGGCTTTGGCGGTGGCGCCCGCGCTCATTGTGGGTTTTCTGGCGGGGCTGATCACCCTGCGCGTCGGCGATCGCCGGTGCCGCGGCTGCGGGATGACGCCGCATTGCCCGACGTGCGCGAAGGAGGCGTCGTGGACCGCCTCGAACTGATGCAGATCCTGCTCGGCCACCCGGAGGCCGACCTCCGCGTCGACCTGGGCCGCTTCCTCGTCGACGTCGAGGACGTCCGCTACGTGGCCGAACGCGAGGCCGTCGTGCTGCTCCTCCAGCAGGACGACCTGCGAGAAGTGTGGGGAGTTGCGGCGCATGAGTAACCCGGAACGCTCATGGGAGCTCCATTGCCGGCTCGCCGGCGGCCTGACGAGCGAGGCCTGGAGCGAGTGGCGCCCGGCCGTGCTGCGCAAGATCGAACGCCTTCGAGAAGGCCTACGCGGGCAGCCACACCTGCGCAACCTGAAACGGTGGCAGCGGCTTGTCGACGAGGACGACCTGGCCGGCCTGCTCCGGGTGATGACGGGTCGGGACACCGACTTTGTGGAGATGCGGGAAGTCTCGCCGCTGCGGGGTCTGCCTTTGAGGCGGGCCGGCGAGGACCGCTGTGGGTCCTCGCCGGGATGAGGGTCAGGCCTTCGGGCGCAGGCAGAGGAGGTAGCCGCTGCCGGAGGTGCTGCCGAAGACGTAGAACTCCTCGCCCTCCTTGAAGTACTTGTCGCAGGACTTGCTGTCGGGGTTGCTCTCGCCGTCGACGCGGGCCACGACGGTGAACTTGGCGTCGGCGGAGGTGCAGTCGACGACGTCGGCGTCGGTTTCGGTGGTGCCCTCGGCCTTGACCTCCTTGCCGGAGGAGATGCAGTCGCCGGCCTTGGCGTCCTTGGCCTTGTCGCCGAAGAGGGCGCTGCCGATGCCGAACTTCAGGCCGGCGATGACCAGGGCGACGAGGATGGCGCCGCCGATGCGGAGGACCAGCTTGCCGGCGCCGCCCTTCTTCTTCTCCTGGGGGAAGGTGCCGAAGCCCTGCGGGGCCTCGCCGCCGCCGGGCGGGGGGAAGCCGCCGGCGTTGGGAGGCGGGAAGCCGGGCTGGGCGCCGGCGGGCGGGGTGTAACCGGCCTCGCCGGGCTGGGCGCCGGCGGGCTGACCCTGCGGCGCGAAACCGGGCTGACCCTGCGGCGCGTAACCGGGCTGGCCCTGCGGCGCGTAGCCGGGCTGACCCTGCGGCGCGTGGCCGGGCTGCCGCTGCGGCGCATAACCGGG